>CAJIYJ010000008.1 GCA_905181625.1 uncultured Flavobacteriaceae bacterium | reverse complement strand
AAGGAATTATTCCAGCAAGAAAACCTGCAACAATAGCGATAATTAATTTTTATGTTTTTTTTCATAATTCAAATATAGACATTCTTTATTGGATGTTTTGTATGTCTCTTGGAAGTTGATCAAGCTAATTGCTATGAGTTTAAAAGAATTAATTAACTTTATAATAAATATAATTCCGCTACACCATACATTCTAACTAAGCCCTCATTAATTTGGGGGTTTTTTCTTTTATATTTGATTTATGAAAAAGTATTTGTCATTTTCACTTGCAATATTAATTTTATTTACTAGCTGTGGTACAGTAAATCAACCTAAGTTTAAAAATAAAACTCAATCACAAAGAATTAATACTTGGTAAGTATGGAAAATCAACGATAATACAAACTGAGGCTAATGAGTGAAACCTGGATATATGACAATTCAAGTTTTGTAAAAAGTAAAAGAAAAGTCATATTTAATAATGAAGGTAGTAATAATCTCAAATAAAAAAACATTAGCTCCTCCTGCATATATAATACGAAACATTGTAGCTCCACTTACGCTTTTATCGTTAGGTTTTTTACTATTTCTGGATGACGAGTTTGGTTATGGGAATTAGATTAGTATTAGTTTTTTTATAATAGTTATCTATGGTCTTTGCTTAAATCTATTTTTTAATTGTACCTTCTATTAAGAATGTTTATATTCGTAAATTAACTTATAACTATGAATAAATTTTACTTACTTACATTAATGACTGTTTTTATTTTTTCTTGTGATAACGCAGAAAAAGTTAAATTAGATAATGCTCCAGCACCAGGTTACCTAGTAACTGCTGATGGTACAAAAATTCCAGCAAGAAATGCTGATCCAGCTAATCTTGAAATTTGGGAAAAATATATTGATGCTCATAACAAAAGAGATCTAGCAACTATCGCTAGTATGAATCATGATTCGATTCTTATTAACACTTGGGATGGTAGAAATATTAAAGGAAATGAAGCGCATCTGGAACTTTTAAAACAATGGTTTGAAGAAGGAAATCCTCAATGGAATACTTTCTTTTCTTACTCAATGAAAGTTGATGGTCAAAACGGGGAATGGGTTATTGCTGGCATGGAAATTACAGATACTGTTGATGGTCAAGACATTGTTTTTCAAGACGTTACTGATTCGTTTATTGTTGATGGTAAAATTCGTAGAGTGATAGTATATAGGAAAGAAAATTAATATTGATTGTTTTTGCTATTTAATTCCATCCTATTAACGTTTTACCTAGTCATCGTTAAGTTTTATTAGTTCACCCTCTGTAAAATCAAGCTGTTCCATAACACTTAAAGCTGAGATAGACACTATTTAGTATCTTTCTACCGTTTATGAAAGAAGAAAAAGAAAAAAATAGAAAAAAGGACTGGAGAAAAGATCATCTTCAAGAAAAAAAAGAAAAAAACAGAAAAAATAATTTAGGGGGATCTTATAAGTTTAAGATTGCTAAAAAGTATAGTAAACCTAAAACTAGAGGTGATAAAACTAAAAATAGAAAAAAGAAATAATTGCCTTACTTTTCCTTCAGTTGCTTGAGTCTAGTAGCATCCCAAATGTCATAAAAGAAATGAATTTCACGTTCACTATAATGACCTGAGTTTTTAGCTAAAACTATGATTTATTTCTTTTTTTTAAAGTTTTTTAGCCTTCGCCATAACTCTGTTAATAAATAGAAGAACAGAAAAACTGAAAAACCTGCTTCCCACCATTCTTCTTCTACAATACAAAGAATTATTACGCCCAATGCAATCAGGATCATTATGACATTGATGAGGAAATTTGGATTTTTTAAGAGGGTTTTCAGGCCAGACCAAGTTAGTTTTACGATTTTTTGTTTATCCATAAACTAAATATAGACGTTCTTTATTGAATGTTTAATATCTTATTAAAATGAAAAAACTAATTCTACTATTACTGTTTATTCCACTTGTTTCTTTTGGGCAGAACACTCTAAAAGGCAATGTAGTTGCATATTTTGATAAAGCCCCTCTACCAGGCGCATCAATTTATAATAATAGGACTAAAAAACAATCTTTGTCAGATTTCTCTGGAGATTTCACTATCAAGGCCTTAATCGGAGACACTATATCAGTGTCTTATGTAGGTTTTGAACAAAAAAGTTTTAAAACAACTAAGTTAAAAGGTAATTCTGTTGAGTTGTTTGTGGACGAATCACTCGAAAACAAAGTTAAAGAGCTTAGAGATATGTTAAAATCTAATGGGTCTAATATGCTTAAAAATGCTATAGCTGAACTAAAAGATGAAAAAACAAATGATTTAGAGTTGGAAATACCATTTGCTTCAATTGAAGAGGTACCAATATTCCCAGGCTGTGAAAGAGTTGCTAAATCTGATAGAAGAAAATGTTTTCAAGAGAAAATAATGAAACATATTAATAAGAACTTTAGATACCCAGAATTTGCTCAAAAAACGGGAATTCAAGGGAGAGTTTTTGTTCAATTTATGATAGGAAAGGATGGAGACATTAGTGGGATTAGAACTCGAGGACCTCACTCTATATTGGAAAGAGAAGCTAATAGAATTATCTCACTTCTTCCAAAAATGAAACCTGGAACACAAAAGGGAAGACTCGTTAGAGTTCCTTTTAGTATTCCTATTACTTTCAGTTTACAATAACTAAACCATAGGCATATCAGATTCTGTCAATTCAGCAACTTCTAATCCTCTTTTAATTCAGCAACTTCTAATCCTTGCAAGTAGGTTAATAAGGTTTATATAATTCTTATATTTAGAATAATAAAGTTATTAATGAAATTAAAGAAATTATTAAATCAATTTTACTTAAATAATGGATTACCTTTAAATGGAGGAATTACCAATAACACTTTTAATGTCAAGGTATGGTTCATTAATATTCCTTTCCCAAACCCAAAGTTTCATAAAGATGTTACTCATATTCACGATATTGAACATATTTTGAATAATTGTGACACTACTAATAAAGGCGAAGCATTTATTGCTGGATGGGAAATAGGCACAAGGTTTTACAAACATTTTCCAATTAATATTATTATTTTTTTAGCTTTTGGATATTTCTTATTACTACATCCAAAAACAGTATTTAAAGGATTTAAAAAAGGCCTTAACAATATTGGAATAATTGATTTAGGGTTAAATAAGTCTGAATTAATACAAATGGAGTTTAATCAATTAGTAAAGATTACCCAAAAAGAATATGATACTAAATTAGGAATTCCTCAACTGAGCGAATTTATATTTTGCACAATTATCAGTCAAATTATCCTTTTCTTTCCTATTATCTTAATAATTATAGGGTTAATTTATATTTAAGAAAACCACAGGCACATCCATAGCTGTCAATTCAGCAACTTCTAATCCTCGTAATTAGGTTAAAATAACAAAAGAAGTTAGAGAAAAACCAAGGAACTTTCAAATAGAAATTATAGATAGGTTAACAGATTATTCAGAAAAGGAGTTAGATGAAGCTATTCGTAAGTAGTTACAAATGTAAGTGAACAACCTCCAGAACTAAATGAAGGTAGTATTATTTCTGTTGTTTAAAAGAAAAAGCTATTAAAGTTAATTAGCGTTTAATACTATTTACTGTTTTTTTAAATGAAAAGTTCAAACTTGCAAAAATAAAATGAAGTTGAATAAAATTATACCGCTTAGTTCCGTTCGCACCACCTTCAAGTAACCTATAACCAATGTTTCCTTGTAGGCTTTTAGTGAAACTATATCTTCCAGATAAGGAAAGATCAATTGCTCTGCCTTTACTTGCAATTATACCTTCTCCTAAAAAATCTATAACTGCTTTTTGAGAAATATTCCAATTGGCTAATACGTTTATTAGTGGCACGAAACCAACACTGAAATTTTTACTTAATAGTTCTTTGTTTTTCAACGAGGTTCCAGCATCTCTAATTTTTGCAGAAAGGCCAAGACCAAATTTAAATTTATCATTATCTGTGATTCTTCTATTATAAGTAAGTCTATAAGAATTAAACTTATAAACAGCTTCTAATGGTATGTTCGCTTTAAAATATTTCCCATCAAAAAGGATATTTCTATCAATTGTTCCAGTTACTAAACTTTTTAATGGAGCATAAAGAATTGAAAAGTGGTGTTTATTATTTAATAAAAAACCCACACGAAGTCTTAAAAAGGGACTTGGAGGAGTCGACAAATCATTCTTCAGAGAAAATAGCGTTCCATTAGTTCCATTACGAATATTATTTAAGCCTGTAAATAATACTCCTGACTCGATATTAACGAAAGTTTGAGCATTTATAGATAAATTAAAAGTCAAACAAATTAAAACGAACAAAAACCTTTTCATAATTATCTAAAAAACACGATTATTATGTTAATTATAACAAGAACTATAATTGCAATCGTTATTTGTTTTTTAGAAAAATATTTATTCATAATCTAAATATAATGATATTAAAAATAAGTAAAACAAGCTATAATAATAAGTTACAAAAGACCTTTACTATACAACAACATAGTCATCTATAAAGGGAGTAGATTAATAAGTTTTAGGTAATTGTTATATTTAGGTTGTGAAAAAACTAATTCTACTATTATCAGTTTTGCTTATTGTGTCCTGTTCTTCAAGTGACCAAGATGAAATTGAACCTGTTAATCAAATAGTTGGACAATGGCATTTCTATAGTTCCACTATAGATGATATAGATACGGTTTATGATGAGTGTAAGCAAAATGGATATTTCCTCTTTTTAAAAAACGGGAAAGGTCAGGAAGTAATATATTCAAATAACCCACCATATGGATGTGTGTTAGATTCAACAAAGAATTTACAGTGGTCCTTTAATGGCTCAGAATATGATATAAAAACATTTAGTGGAGGCAGCTATGCAGGAGTTTCATCATTTGGCATAACATACCAATATATTGGAAAAATTTCAAATGAATTTCTTAAAATTCCTGTTGGATATAATGAAACAATTAATTTAAAAAAAGAATAAATTAAAGAATAAGCACAAAAGTGTTATTAGTTAATTTTCTAAATCATTTTGAGTTTTGTTCTTTTGCTAAAACTTGCATATCCTTTACCGTATCAGTTTCATCCATAATTTCACGTCCTAAAAGAGTTTCAATTATATCTTCCATAGTAACTAGTCCTCTTACAGTTCCATATTCATCAATTACCATAGATATATGCTCTCTTTCTTTAATTAGTTTATCAAAAGTTTTAGGAATCGGTGATTCGTAATCTGAAAGGATAGATTTTCTTTTAATAGATGAAAGATTTGAATCTCCTTTTTTCTTAACGATCTGCTCTAGTATATTATCCTTTAAAACATACCCTGTAATATTGTCCATTTTACCAGAATATATTGGTATTCTTGAAAATGATAAATTAGGGTTTTTATCATAGAAATCTATAATAGAATTGTTTTCTGAAGCAATTTTCATAACCGAAAAAGGAGTCATTATATTTCTAATTTTAACATCTTTAAATTTTACCATATTTTTAATAATATCAGATTCACTTTCTTCAATCACCCCCTCTTCTTCAGCAATTTCAGCCATAGTTGAGAAATCTTCTCTTGAAAAAATATTATTTTTTTTAGACTTATTTATAAGTCTGGTAAAAAATTGAAGTAAAAATAATATACCCGAATACTTAAATAGGGGTATAATAGTCTTTAAAAAAATTGAAGTAGATCTTACAAGTTTATGCCAATATGTTGCTCCTAATGTTTTAGGAATAATCTCAGAAACCAATAAAATAAGTATGGTCATAATACTTGAAACAATTCCAACAACTAAATCTTCTGTGATAAAGACTCCAAAAACATCAATTGTATTATTATTAAATGAAGAGTAAATTTCCTTTGCTTGAACTCCAACAAGAATTGCTCCAACAGTGTGTGAAATCGTATTTAAAGTTAATATAATGATTAAAGGTTCATCAATATTGTTTTTCATTTTTTGAAGGTCATAAGCATATTTTTTTCCTTCACTAATCTTGATTTTTAAAAATGTTGGACTGACACTTAGTAGAACAGCTTCTAAGATTGAACAAAAAAATGAGAGAGCTATTGTTAAAACAGCATAAAGAATTAAAAGATTCAAAATATTAAAATAATTTATATAAATCTAAATTAATAAAATATGCGAAGATATTTAGTTAAATAAGAAAAGATAACAATTGAAATCATATAGTATAGATTATAACAAAATGAATAATTTTTTTTTAGAGGATTGTAAAAAACATGGAATTTATGATGATTTTAATATCTTTTTAAAAGTTGATCCAGGCAAATGGTCAAGGGCATCAATTGTTAAAAGGTGGTATATACTTTATCATGAACTTGGACACGACGTTTTAAATTTTGAGCATGGTGAAGGAGGTAAAATGATATTTAATTTTAAGGAAGAAGATTATTCTTAGGAAGTTTTTTTTAAGGATAGAAATACAATGTTTAAATTAAACTAAACCATAGGCATATCTTCTACTGTCAATTCAGCAACTTCTATAAAGGGAGTAGATTACTAAGGTTTTAATAATTCTTAAAAAACAACCCTTATCTTAATGTTTAGCTTAGTTTTGCGGCTATGAAAAACTTAATTATAATTGGACATCCAAATGTTGAATCATTTTGTTATAATGGAATTTACAGAACTATAACAGAAGAATTAAAAATAAACAAAGAAGAAGTTGAAGTTATAGATTTATATAGAGATAGTTTCAAAAGACCAAGAGTTAAGTTAATAAAGAAATATCAAAATCTAGTAACTTGGTCTGAACGTATTTATTTTATTTCCCCTGTTTGGTGGTTTAGGCTAACTCCAAGAATGGAAATATTTTTTGATGAAGTTTTTGTACCAGGATTTGCCTATGAATTTGTAAACATCACCAAATTATATGCATACCCAAAACCATTTTTAAAAAATAAAAAAGTAAGGACATATGTAACGCACGGAGCACCAGCTCTTCCAGTTTTAACTCTTTATCTAAATTCAGTAAAATTAAGACTTATAATGGGTGTTTATACTTTTGTTTTTGGATGGAGAATTTCTTTATTCACTAAAACGAGACAGTTTTGGTCTGTTCCTTTTGTTTCAAAAAAAGTTAGAGATAAATATCTAAAAATTGTTAAAAATGATATTAAAAATGATTTAAAAAAATGAAAAATGATTTGAATATTATATCAATTGATTTAATCAATATGGCTTTAAATTAGGCAAGAATAATAATTGTATAATTGAACGGGCGATTAACATATACTCTTCTTTATAGATTCAACAACTTAAAGAAAACAACATAATTTTATAAAGGGACTAGATAAATAAGGTTTAGATAATGACTGTATTTAGATCGTAGAAAAACTAATTATTATTTTCTTCGTCTTTTTCACTAAACTCTGATTGATTACGTTTAGCTATTTCAATATCTTTTTTCATATCTTTATCGTGAGAATCGTTAGCGTATTTTATCATATACAAATAACCTGTAAGATATAGTCCACACACGATAGTACCCATAACAAACATTCCTATATTTTCCATTATTTTCTTTTTTGATTTCGATAATCACTTCTTCTTTGTCTTATAGCTACTGAGGCGGATAATATAGAGGGCACCCAAATACCTACAAATATTCCTTCTAACTGATTTCCTGTAAACCAAAGTGTGACTGAGTACAGGAATGAAAGAAATGCTAATACTATTGGATAATAAATTCCCCAAAATTTCATAAATTTTTTCATAGTTCTGTTTATTTAATTTTTTATACAATATAACACTTTCTTTAAAGTAAGTAATAATAATTCATTAGTATATCTTCTTTTTTAAATTCAGTAATTTCTAATCCTCGTAAGTAGGTTAAACTAACATTTACTAAATTTTAAGCATAAACCAATCTAATTATTAATTTCAAAGATTTTATTTATAATAAAAAAACAAAAGAATCTCATTTGGCTGGATTCATTTTACGTATCATTATTACTTTAATTTCTGGAGCAGCTATTTATTTAGTGTGGTAAAACACACTGTCATCTATAAAGGGAGAATATTTTTGTTATTTAGAAAAAGAGTAGAAGAAAAACAATATTAAATATATTAATAAATAGAATCTATAATGATTTCTAGTTTTTAAATAATCTTTGTTTTCTGGATAAATATTAGAGAATAACCCTATAATTTCTTTTTTGAAAAAAGGCTTAATATTTATTTTCCAATCATCTGTTTGATAAATGATTTTTCTGAACTTACTTCTAAAATAAGTGCTTGGTATTCCCCAAATAAATAAAATGATTAATAAACAAATCTTTACTGACATAGTTAAATGTACAAAAACTAATTGTCGTATTCGTCTTGACTCCACTTAGCATCATGTCTTAGATATTACCATTTTTTCATATCCATTTTAGTTAATCTTTACTGTATAAATTTCACCTTAGAATGTAATTTTTCGTGGCAAGTCTTACATAATGATATTAGCCATTTAACAGGCTCTTTTCCAATATTCCTTGCATATTTCTTATGATGAACCTGAGTGGCATCAGCTCCACATTTAACACAAGTCCAATTGTCTCTTTTTAGAACTACATATCTTTTTCTCTGCCAATCCTCAGTCTTTAGATATTCGTTGTAATATTCTTTTCTTTTTTTTCTTTGAACTTCCCTCCACCATGCTTGAATAAAATAAACACCAAAAAAAGCAATTAAATATAAAATTTCATCCACAATACTAATATAATGATTCTACAGTTTCAGTCCATCCTATTGATGTTTTGCCTGCAAAGTAAGTGGTCGGATATACACCAGGCTTGTCTACATAAGTTATGTAATCATCTTTATAGCATATAGTGCTAGCTATTAGCGCAGCTTTAGTTGTTTTAAATCCATTGCCGAATATATCTGAGTGTTTGGTGTGCTGCTCCTCTAAATAATTATGATTTTTTTCTTGGATTGTATTTTATCCTAATCTAAATTTGTATTATTAAAATAAAAAAGATGGAAAATAAATCTAACGGTTCGGGAAAATGCCCATTTATGCACGGTGCAACTACTACGCAAGAAAATTCAGTTACAAAATGGTGGCCAAAATCACTAAATCTAGATATTCTACATCAACATGATTCAAAATCGAACCCTTACGGAAATGATTTTAATTACAGAGAATCTGTGAAAACATTAGATTTTAAATCTCTTGAAAAAGACATGCATGATTTAATGACTGAGTCTCAAGATTGGTGGCCTGCTGATTGGGGACATTATGGTGGGTTAATGATTAGAATGGCTTGGCATTCAGCTGGAACATACAGAACAGGTGATGGTAGAGGTGGTGCAGGAACTGGAAATTTAAGATTTGCTCCTCTTAACTCTTGGCCTGATAATGGCAATCTAGATAAAGCTAGACGCCTTTTATGGCCTATCAAAAAAAAATATGGAAATAATATTAGCTGGGCTGATTTGTTTATTCTGGCTGGAAATGTAGCTTATGAAAGTATGGGGCTTAAAACGTTTGGTTTTTCTTATGGAAGAGCAGATATATGGCATCCAGAAAAAGATATCTATTGGGGTTCTGAAAAAGAATTTTTAGCACCTAGTGAAGAGCGTTATTCCAACCTTAATGATGCCTCTACATTAGAACAACCACTAGGAGCTACTCATATGGGCTTAATTTATGTAAATCCTGAGGGCGTTAATGGAAAACCTGATCCTTTGAAAACTGCCCTTCACGTCAGAGAAACTTTTGCTAGAATGGCTATGAATGATGAAGAAACCGTTGCGCTTGCTGCTGGTGGTCACACCGTAGGGAAAGCCCATGGAAATGGAGATGATAGTGTTTTAGGTCCTGAACCTGAAGGAGCTAGTATTGAAAATCAAGGGTTTGGTTGGATTAATCCAAAAGGAAAAGGAAATGCAGCTGATACAGTAACAAGCGGTTTGGAAGGAGCATGGACAACTTATCCAACAAAATGGGATAATGGTTATTTCGATATGCTTTTTAATCACGAATGGGAATTAAGAAAAAGCCCAGCTGGCGCATGGCAATGGGAACCTATTGGTATTGATGAAAACAAAAAACCTGTTGACGCAAATAATCCTGAAGTCAGACAAAATCCAATAATGACTGATGCTGATATGGCGATGAAAGAAGATCCTATATACAGAGAAATTTCCTTGAAATTTAAAGATGACCAAGAATATTTTTCTGAAACATTTGCTAGAGCTTGGTTTAAATTAACTCACAGAGATATGGGTTCAAAAAGCAGATATATTGGACCAAACTTTCCTTCTGAAGAATTGATATGGCAAGATCCAATTCCTGTTGGAAAATTAGATTATAATGTTGAGGATGTAAAAACTAAAATTTCAGAATCAGAGCTTTCTATTTCTGATCGTATTACATTGGCCTGGGATAGTGCTAGGACCTTTAGAGGTTCAGATTTAAGAGGAGGAGCAAATGGAGCAAGAATTAGATTATCTCCACAAAATAATTGGGAAGGAAATGAACCTGCACGTTTAGCTAAAACTTTATCTGTATTAGAACCAATTGCTTCTGAATTTGGAATTAGTTTAGCAGACACTATTATTATGGCCGGAAACTCCGCTGTTGAAGAAGCTGCGAAAGCTGCTGGATATAATGTTGACGTACCATTTAAAGCAGGTAGAGGTGATGCTTCTCAAGAAATGACAGATGAGAATTCTTTTAATAACCTCGAACCATTAGCTGATGGCTATAGAAATTGGATTAAGGAAGGATATTCAAATAATGCTGAGGAAATGATGCTAGATAGGACTCAATTATTAGGTTTAACAGCACCTGAAATGACTGTTCTTGTTGGTGGAATGAGAGTTTTAGGCACTAATTATAAAGGAAGTGGTGATGGTGTTTTCACAAATCAATCAGGTGTTTTATCAAATGATTTTTTTGTCAATTTAATTGATATGAATAATAAATGGAGTGTTGCCGAAAACAATAAATATGAAATAATTGACAGAAGATCAGGGGATATTAAGTGGACTGCATCTGCAGTTGATCTAATCTTTGGATCTAATTCAATACTTCGTTCCTATTCTGAGGTTTATGCTCAAGATGATAACAAAGAAAAATTTGTAAATGATTTTATTTCAGCATGGTCTAAAGTCATGAATCTTGATCGATTTTAACCTTTTAATATGGTAAATTTAAATGAACAACTACTCTTACATATTAGACAATCCTTCTCTTGATTTTAAAAAAAATATAAAAAAAATTGAGAAAATTTTATCAAATGAAATTTTAGTTAAAGTAGATTACTGTGGTATTTGTCATAGTGATTTACATATGGCTTTAAACGACTGGGGGATGACTACTTTCCCTTTTGTTGGAGGACATGAAGTTGTTGGAAAAATAGTAGAAATTGGTGACCAGGTAAAAGACATTAAGACTGGGGATGTGATTGGTATAGGTTGGCAATCTAAAAGCTGTAATAGTTGTGAAATGTGCGAGTCAGATCATGATAATTTATGTTCCTCTTCAACTCAAACAATTGTAGGGAGAGATGGTGGTTTTGCAAATTATATAAAGGTAGACAGTTCTTATGCTTTTAAAATCCCAGAAGCTTTGAAGCCTGAACTAGCAGCTCCTTTAATGTGCGCTGGAATTACTGTTTACTCTCCATTGTCAAAATATGCAAAAAAAGGAATGAATATAGCGATTGTCGGTATTGGAGGGCTAGGTCATTTAGCAGTATTAACGGCTAAAGCTATGGGCTGTAATGTAACAGCTATCTCTCATTCAGATTCTAAAAAAGATTTTGCATTAAGTTTGGGAGCAGATAATTTTATAAATAGTTCTAATGGTGATGACTTAGCGCAGGCAATTGGATCATTTGATTTTATTCTTTCAACAGTTTCATCAAATATTGATTGGACAGCTTATATTAATGCACTAAAGCCGTTAGGCTGTTTGTGTTTTGTTGGAATATCAACTGAAACTATGAATATCTCTAATTTACAATTAGTAATGGGTGAGAAAAAACTGGTAGGTAGTGCAATTGGAGGTAAAAAGAAAATAGCAGAAATGTTAAATTTCATGGCGACTAACAATGTTAAGCCTATAATAGAATTGTTTGATATTACTGAAATTAAAAAAGCTTTTAAAAAACTTGAAAATAATGAATTAAGATTTAGAGCAGTTTTAAAATTTTAAATTATTTTCTCGAGTTTAATTTTGCTAGTAGCCTTAGAATTTCTAAATACAACCAAACGAGTGTAACTAAAAGTCCAAAAGCACCATACCACTCCATGTATTTCGGTGCTCCTTTTTCTGCTCCTTCTTCAATAAAATCAAAATCTAATACTAAATTTAGCGAAGCAATAATTACAACAACTAAACTGAATCCAATACTCATAAGCGAACCATTAGTTGGATTCATAACTGAGAATCCAGCACCAAAAAAACTTGCAACGAATGAAAACAAATACACTAATGCGATTCCTCCAGTAGCTGCAAATACTCCTAATTTGAAATTTTCTGTAGCTTTAATTACTCCAGACCTGTATGCAAAAAGTAATGAAAGTAAAATGGAAACAGTAATCATTATAGCGTTAAATACGATACCATCATATAATTGACTGTATTTAAAAGAAATACCACCCAATAATAGTCCTTGAAAAATAGCATAAATAGGAACTGTAATTGGAGCCCATGTTTTTTTAAAAATTGTAATTAAAGCAACTATAAAGCCGCCAACTCCTCCGATAATAGTTAAAAAAAACATCTCTTCTGAAAATGAAAAATAACCAGCCGCCAATAATAAGATTAATGAAACGGCTGTCTTATCAACTGTTCCTTTAATAGTCATAACATTATCTTTTAATAAAGCGCCCTGATTTCTTTGGGTTGTATTTTTAAAAGTTTTAGAACTTAAAGCTGGATTTCCTGACCTAAATGACAAATGTCTACTTCTCATATATATTATTTTCGACAAATTTATATAAAAATTAGTTATTCATTTATGTTAAATTGTAAACTTATAATACATTAAAAAATAAACAGACTATGGAATATAAAGCACTAAACTTAAAAAATAAATTCAATCTTTTTAATGATAAATGGTCTCCTAAAGTAATAGCTGAAATAAATAATTATCAGTTTAAATTAGCAAAGTTGAAAGGAGATTTTCAGTGGCATAGTCACAAAGATTCTGATGAAGCCTTTTTGGTTATTGAAGGAGATTTACGAATTGATTTTAAAGATGGTTATGTTAATCTATCTAAGGGGGAAATGTATGTAGTTCCCAAAGGAATTGAACATAAGCCAAGCGCTAGTGAAGAAGTCGAAATAATGTTAATTGAGCCTAAAGGAATTGTGAATACTGGAGATTTAGCGCCAAATAATTTAACAGCAAAAAATGACATTTGGATTTAATTTTTATTTAAAATAAGTTTTTTTGTTAGATAATCGAATCTTAGGTAGAGCATAATTGCAGCTGAAAAAAGTCCAACAAACAAGCCTATCCATATTCCAACACTTTTTAATGGAGTATAAAGACCCAAATAAAAACATACTGGAAATCCAATAATCCAGTATGCTATAAAAGTTATAAGCGCAGGAATTTTAACATCTTGTAACCCTCTTAAAGCGCCTAAAATTACAACTTGTAGCCCATCAAATATTTGAAACAACGCTGCAACAAGCAATATTTTAGAAGCAATAAGTATGACTTCCGCATTATCAATAGTATTTAATAAATCTGAGTCGCCAAGATAAACTGTTGGAAGCCAAGTTCTGAAAATAATAAATAAAGAAGCAAATACAATTTCAATTAGTAAGGTTAGCAAAAGAATTGAAAACGCAATTCGTCTAAGTGAAACAAAATCAGACAATCCTTTTTGATTTCCAACTCTAACCATAGCAGCTACCCCTAGCCCTATACCTACCATAAAGGTCATGCTTGATAAATTTAGCGCTATTTGATTTGCAGCTTGAGGATTTTTACCAAGCATTCCACTTAACCAAATAGCAGAGACGAATATAGCTACTTCAAAAAACATTTGTAATGCTGAAGGGAATCCAAGGTTTGCAATTTTATTAATTATGGAACTTTTAATGTTCCTAAAGTTTAAGTTGGTGATGTATGGTTTAAATTTATCTTTTGATTTGAAAATTATCCATAAAAAAATCACCATTACAACCCTTGAAACTAAAGTCCCTATTGCTGCACCTGTTATTCCAAGTTTTGGAAATCCAAATGTCCCAAAAATCAATAAATAGTTTAGAGCGATATTAATTATGTTGGCTAATATTGTTGCATACATAGGATATTTTGTGTTTGACAGGCCATCTGAGAATTGCTTCATAGCTTGAAAAATAATTAAAGGAATTAAAGAGAGAGCTACATAATTTAAATAAGGAATTGCTAATTCAACAACTTCTTTGGGTTGCTCCATATAGTACATTACAGGCTTTAACAGTAAGATAATTCCAAATAAGATTACACTTAGAATAGTACAAAGCAATAATCCATGAATAAAAACATTTTTACCTTCTTTTATGTTATTTGAAGAATCAGCTTCTGCAACAAGAGGAGTTATTGCTGTAGAAAATCCTATACCTAAAGACATCCCAATAAAAACAAAGCTATTTCCTAGTGACACTGCAGCTAGCTCAGCTGTCCCCAACTGTCCAACCATTACATTGTCAGCAAAAGCTACAAAAGTATGCCCAAGCATGCCCAACATTACTGGGAAGGAAAGTTTTAGATTGTAGCGAAATTCTTTTGTGTAATTGCTTAACAATTTTTTAATTTTCAACAAATGTAAGTTAGATATTATTAGTATTTTAATAAAATAATCTTGTATTAATTAAAACACTTAAGCTATATGAAAAACAATCTTTCAAGAGTAATTCAAGGTTGTATGAATTGGGGGCAGTGGGGGAGTAAATTAACTGCAGACGAGATGGAATCTTTGATACATCATAATTTAGAAATCGGAATATCTTCATTTGACCATGCAGATATATACGGAGATTATACTACAGAGCAAGAATTTGGAAGGGCTTTTTCTAATTCAGGAATTAATAGAGAGTCTATACAGCTAATTTCTAAATGTGGAATTCAATATGTTGGAAAAACAAGAGATAACAAATTAAAACATTATCAATACGATGCGGAATATATTATTTATAGCGCTGAAAAATCTATAAAAGATTTAAAAGCAGATTACTTAGACGTTTTTCTTTTGCATCGACCAAGTCCTTTGATGCACCCTGATGAAATTAGTAAAGCAGTAGAGGTTTTATTAAATCATGGAAAAATAAAATCTTTTGGGGTGTCAAATTTTACAAATAGCCAGTATGAACTGATTTCAAATAAATCTGAATTATATGTAAATCAAATTGAGTTCTCACTTACACACAATAATCCTCTTTTTGATTCATCGTTGGATCATATGATGACTAACAAAATCATGCCAATGGCATGGAGTCCATTAGGGGGTATATTCAAGAATGATAATTCAAAAAATCAGAGAATACACTTACTCTTAGACGAACTAGCCATTAAATATAAAGCTAGTAAAGATCAGTTATTACTATCATGGATATTAAAGCATCCCTCAAAAATTTATCCTGTTATTGGTACTGTAAAAAAAGAAAGGATTAAAGCTTCTTTTGAATCTCAAAAAATTGAGTTAAGTGAAGTAGACTGGTTTAGAATGCTAGAAGAAAGTCTAGGTCATAAATTACCATAAACTTTTAATTATTCATTTTTTGGTTTATTTAATCATTTTTTATCACTTTTTAATCATTTTCAACTGTTTTTTATCACTTTTGGATCATTTTTTACTATTTTTGATCATGAATTAATTATTTATTTTTTACTGTTTTAATCATGTATTAATTATTCATTTTTTGCTATTTTTTATCACTTTTTAACCATTTTTTGCTATTTTTGATCACTTTTTGATCACTTTTTACTGTTTTTGATCATGTATTGATTTTAATTTCTTGGCATATGTATAGTTGAGTTTTATATGGTATAGAAAAAAACAATCTAGTTGTCTTTTTGAAAAAATATTTTTTCTTCAATTGATTTCCAAAGTAATAAGGAAGCTGTTGTTTTGTGTGGACTCCAACTTTTTTTTAAAGTATCTAATTTTTTATTTGATAAATTATTAATATTATAATTAACCTTAATACTATTGATTAATGCTAAATCTCCATTTGAAAATATATTTTTTCTAAAAAGAATAAAGATTAAAAACATTTCTGCAGTCCACTTTCCTATTCCTTTAATTTTTGTCAACTCTTTAGTTACTTCAGAATCAGTAAAATCTTTATAATTTAAATTGTTTTTTAAAAAGTAATCGTAAACATTTTTAATATATTCCACTTTTTTAAATGAGATTCCAATTGACTGAAGATTTTTATTGCTTGTTTTCAACACATCTTGATGGGATAATCCTTTAATAAGATTGTTAAATCTTTTTTTTATAGTAATAGCTGCTTTAAAGCTCACTTGTTGTTCAATTATTAGTTGTGAAATGGCTTTTGCTAAGTCTTCTTCATGCCTATCTTCAATGGATATTTTATCACCAATTTTTTTTATTAAATAAGACATAACAGGATCTCTATTAAGATGCTCAAAAGATTCTTTAAATGAATTCATAAAAATTATTTCTTGTCGTGTGTGTCATAAAGGTAAAGAGGAAGTGCCAATGAAAAGCCAACAATAAATAGACAAACGATATATTTAATAGGGTTTATTTTTTTCGATTTAAATTGATAAATTAAAAAAACAAGAAATGTACTTGCAGCAACACTTAAATCCATGGAAATCATTGAAACTGGATGAGAGGAGTAAAATATTTCATCCCAAAAACCATTCATAGACCATTGATTTTGATTAAGAAATTTTATCAAATGGTAATAAGGTAAGGCTAAACCTAAAACGCACATTACTAAATATATTTTTTTCATTGTAAATGTATGTTTTGAATTATTATTTTTTCTTTGAAAACTCTAATATTTTCTTTTTTATTTTATTAATTCTCATTTTTCTAAATTCAACTTTCTCCATGTTCCCGCTTATTTCTGTTCTGGATATTCTTTTTTTAAGTTGATTAATTTTGTGACCTAATTTGGAGATTTGATTTTTATCTAATTTATTCATGATTTAAAAATTAAATGTTGTCTTCTAAAGTTAGTAAAACAATTTAAGAAAACATCAGTGTTTAAATATTTAGGGAAGATTACTTTATTATGTATTTTGAACTATACAATCTACCAATCTAGCCCCTAAGTTGGCAGTGCTATCATCAATATCAAAATCTGGATTTAGTTCCGCAATATCACAGGAAATTACTTTTTTACTTTTGAATAAAAACTCTAAAACTTTATATACAAAGTTAGGGCTAAAACCAAGCGGTGAAGGAGCGCTTACACCAGGTGCAAAAGCAGATGAAAATCCATCTAAATCTATAGTTATGTATAGATAGTCTGCTTTTTTAACGAAGGCAGTAAGTCTATTTTTTAAGACTGCGCTAAAAGTCTCACAATCTAAATTTGAAACATAAGACACTTCATTTTTTTTTGCAATTTCAAATAATTCTTTAGTATTGGATTGTTGTTGAATTCCGATTGCAAAATAGGTTGTAGTTTTGTTTTCGCTTAAAATTTGATAGAAAGGAGTTCCTGAATTTGGTTGAGTTTCAGCAGCTCTTAAATCAAAATGTGCATCAAAATTTATAATTCCTATTTTGTTTTTTGTTGAGTTTTTAAGCGCATCCTTAACACCGTTAAAATTAGCATAAGCAATATCATGACCACCTCCAATGGCAATAGGAAAAATGGTGTTTTTAATTAAGGTGCTAATGCTTTTAGATAATGCTCTCTGGCAATCTTCTAAATAATCATCAATACAAACCACATCTCCAAAATCTATAATTTTTTTATTTTTGAAATGAACCGGAAGTTTTCCTAATTTATTACGAATGATTTTTGGTCCTTTTCGCGCACCAATTCTACCTTGATTTCTTTGCACACCTGCATCGCAAACATACCCAATGATACCAATAGTAGAGGTGGTTTTGTTTTGTATTTTTTCAACACTAGAGACCGTTAATTCTTGATTCCAATATTGATTTTTAAGTTTAGACTCTCTTACTGAATAATACTTTTTATTTCCAGCTTGATAAACAACCTTTAAGCCTTTAAAAAAATTCATTTTTTGTATTTTATTTCTTCTCCTTTTAAAAACACTTTTTCAATGCAAGAATTTCCAAAAGAATATGGAATAAAGTTATAAGAAGGGATTTTTTTCGTTAAAATTAAATTTGCTAATTTACCTTTTGTTATAGAACCTACTTTACTATATAAATTCATTGCATATGCTCCGTTAATTGTTGCAGCGTTTATGGCTTCCTTAGGCGTCATTTGCATTTTTATACAAGCAGCAGCAACTACGAAATTCATATTCCCAGAGGGAGTTGAGCCCGGATTATAATCTGAAGCTAAAGCCAATGGCAAACCTTCATCTATCATTTTTCTTGCGGGTGTATATTGAATGTTTAAAAAATAGGAACAGCTTGGTAACGCAACCGGCATTGTTTTTGTACCTTTTAAAGCTTCAATATCTTCGCTTCTCATTTCTTCTAAATGATCTACCGACAAAACATTATTTGCAATTCCGGCTTGTATTCCTCCAATCGCAGTAAATTGATTTACATGAATTTTACCAGCCAATCCCTGTTTTAATCCAGCTTGTAAAAGTTGCTCTGTATCAGCAACAGAATAATAGTCTTTTTCACAAAAAACATCAATAAAATCTGCTAAATTTTCTTTTTTTATTTCCGGGAGGACCTCATCAATCAGCATTTTTAGATAACCACTTTTGTTGTTTTGTATATTCGAAAGGTACTGCATGTGCCCCTAAAAAAGTAGCTTTTATTTCAATAGGGTACTTTTCTTTTAATTTTTTGATAACGCGAAGCATTTTAAGCTCATCGTTCTTAGTTAATCCGTAACCAGATTTAATTTCTACAGCTCCAGTTCCTAAGATGTATAATTTCTTCTAAACGCACTTTACTTTGACTGTATAGAGCAGCCTCTGAAGTTGTTTGTAATTTTTTAGCAGAGTTTAAAATTCCACCGCCATTATCTGCAATTTCCTTATAAGAAAGCCCGTTAATTCTATCTACGAATTCACCTTCTCTATTACCTGCATACACGATATGAGTGTGAGAATCGCACCAAGAAGGTAATATCATTTTTCCGGAAGCGTCAATAATTTTTAATTCAGTTTTCGGACAATTTTCCATCACACCAAAATTTGAAATCAATCCATTTTCCACTAATAAAAAAGCATTTTTAATGGTAGGTAAAATATTCATCTCTTTCCCAGAAAGAAAATCGACAGTAATTTCTCTAACCTGAACTAATTCTTTGATGTTTTTAAAAAGTACGTTCATTAAAACAAGTCTTTTAATATAGTTTCTTCTACCAAGTTAGGTAAAGTGATTTTTAAATTAGGAGTTCTCTCCATTTCTCTTTTAATGGCAAATATAGCTTCATTATTTCTTGCCCAACTTCTTCTAGCAATTCCATTGTTCACATCGTATAAAAGCATGTTTTTCAGCTTTTTTTCAGATTCCTTAGTTCCGTCTAATAACATTCCAAAACCTCCGTTTATGACTTCCCCCCATCCAACTCCACCCCCATTGTGAATAGAAACCCAAGTTGCCCCTCTAAAACTATCTCCGATGACATTATGAATAGACATGTCTGCTGTGAATTTACTTCCGTCATAGATATTAGAAGTTTCTCTAAAAGGAGAATCTGTTCCGCTAACATCATGATGATCTCTACCTAAAATAATAGGACCAATTTCGCCTTTTGCAATTGAATTGTTAAAAGCTTCAGCAATTTTTATGCGTCCTTCAGCATCTGCGTATAAAATTCTCGCTTTAGACCCAACCACCATATTATTAGATTTTGCATTTTTGATCCAAGTGATATTATCTTGCATTTGTAGTCGAATTTCCGTTGGAGAATTCTCCATTAAGTTTTGTAAAATGCTTGCAGCAATTTGATCTGTTTTGTCTAGATCTTCCCCATTTCCAGATGCACAAACCCATCTAAAAGGACCAAAACCATAATCGAAACACATAGGACCTAAAATGTCTTGAACATAAGAAGGGTACTTGAAATCGATATTGTTTTTTGCCATTACATTTGCACCAGCTCTTGAAGATTCTAATAAAAAGGCATTCCCATAATCAAAAAAATATGTTCCTTTTTCGGTATGTTTATTAATTGAATTTGCATGTCTTCTTAAAGATTCTTGTACTTTTTCTTTAAATAGCTTAGGATTTTCTCTAATTAAAATATTTGATTCCTCGTAAGATAAGTCTACAGGGTAATACCCGCCAGTCCAAGGGATATGAAGAGAGGTTTGATCTGAGCCAATATGAATAAAGATATTTTTCTCGTCAAAATGCTCCCAAACTTCAATAATATTTCCAATAAAAGCGATAGAAACTACTTCGTTATTTTTTTTAGCTTCAAGGGTTTTTTTAACTAAAACATCGATATCATCAATTAAAATATCTACCCAGCCTTGTTGATGTCTTTTTGTAGCTGCTTTTCTATTTAATTCTGCACAAATCGTAATACACCCTGCAATATTTCCTGCTTTTGGTTGTGCACCACTCATGCCACCTAAACCAGAAGTTAAAAATATTTTTCCATTTGGACTCTCTCCTTGTTTTAGTATTTTTCTAAATGCATTCATTACTGTGATGGTTGTTCCATGTACAATACCTTGCGGGCCGATATACATAAATGAACCTGCCGTCATTTGACCGTACTGAGTAACCCCTAAAGCATTAAACTTTTCCCAGTCGTTCGGTTTCGAATAATTAGGAATCATCATTCCGTTGGTGACTACGACTCTCGGTGCATTTTTAGATGATGGAAATAAACCCATTGGATGACCAGAATACAAATGCAAGGTTTGCTCTTCTGTCATAATTGCCAAATATTGCACAACCAAAAGATACTGAGCCCAATTCTGAAAAACAGCACCATTTCCTCCATATGTTATTAATTCCTCTGGATGTTGTGCAACTTCAGGATTCAAATTATTATGTATCATCAATATAATTGCTGCGGCTTGTTGTGTTTTGGCAGGATATTCTGAAATTGGTCTTGCGAAAATTTTATAAGTTGGTTTGAATCGGTGCATATAAATTCTACCAAATTCATTTAATTCATATGCAAATTCGGTAGACAATTCTTGATGCCATTCTTTTGGGAAATAACGTAATGCATTTTTTATAGCCAATTTCTTTTCTTCAACAGACAAAATATCTTTTCTTTTTGGAGCTCTATTTGAATCTTTTGAGTATAATTTTTTAGCGGGTAAGGCTTTTGGTATCCCCTCTAGAATTTGTTCTTTAAATGTCATATCTAATTATATTTTACTATAAATTTTTTGGTTTCTACCATTTGAATTATTTTTTTTATATCCTCTTTTAATAGGCGATCATCTTCTAGTTTTTCAACTTTCTCCCTGATTATATTATGATTTTCCTCAATGATTTTTGAAAACGTGTTGGGTCTTCTAAAATCTAAAGCTTGTGCTGCATACATTAATTCAATGGCTATTATTTTTTCTAAATTCTCCAGAATTTGATTGAATTGACGTCCAGAAATACTTCCCATAGAAACGTGATCTTCTTGACCTAACCCAGTTGGAATGCTATCTGCAGAAGGAGGGAAGCATAAAGATTTATTTTCAGTTACCAAAGCAGCTGTGGTATATTGTGGCATCATAAACCCAGAATTTAATCCCCCATCTTTCGTTAATAATCTAGGCAGACCGTATTTGCCTTCTAATAATAAACAACAACGTCTGTCTGCAATATTTCCTAGTTCTGAAGCTGCTATTGAGCAATAATCTAATGCCATTGCTAGTGGTTGCCCATGGAAATTACCTCCAGAAATAGCTTCACTGTCGCTTAAGACAATAGGATTGTCTGTGACAGAATTCATTTCTATTTGGGCTAATTCTAATAAATGATAATATGCATTTCTAGAAGCGCCATGAACTTGCGGAATACAACGCATTGAATACGGATCTTGAACACGCTCACAGTTTTCATGTGAAGTAATATTTTGAGAGTCTTTAAACAAGTTTCGCATTCTTTCAGCTACTTTAATATTACCTTTAAAGGGTCTTATTGTATGTAATTCTTCTCTGAAAGGAGATGAACTTCCTTTGTAACCTTCAATGCTCATTGCTCCGGAAATATCTGCTAAATCTAATAAGTATTCCATTTTTATCAGACCAGTTATGGTATGTGCGAGAATAAATTGAGTGCCGTTTATCAAGCCTAAACCCTCTTTTGCTTCTAACTGAATTATTTCTAATTGATGGTTCGCTAATACTTCTTTTGCAGGAACAATATCTTGGTTTATCCAAAACTCTCCTTCGCCGATTATTGGCAAGAATAAATGCGATAACGGAGCTAGATCTCCTGACGCTCCTACAGAACCTTGTTTAGGTACTGTTGGCAGTAAATCATGCTCAATAAAATAAATAATCCTTTCTATTAAGGCTAATCGAACACCAGAAAAACCTTGACACAGCGCATGCACTTTACAAATCATCATAATTTTGGACAGCTGTTTATCTATATTTTTACCCACACCAACAGCGTGAGTAATTAACAGATTTTTTTGTAATGTGCTCGTTTCGTCAGAAGTGATTTGTACATCACACAAAGGTCCAAAACCAGTATTTATACCATACACTGCTTTCGGTCCATTTGCCATTTTCTCTACTTTTGCTCTACATTCATTTATTGTTTGAATTGTTTGTGTTGTTAACTCTGCCTGCATTTTTCCTTGAGTAATAGCGATAATTTTTGATACCGTTAATTTATCTATTCCGTATTTAAAGGTCATCTTTTGAGTTATTATATTTTCTTAACTAAGTTATTCTTATTTTTAATGCTTATTGATATCGTTTAATACATTAATTAATAATTATGAGTTATCAAATAGAATTAAGACACATTAGATATTTTTTAGCAGTTGCAGATGAATTACATTTTAGAAAAGCAGCTGAACGTTTGTTTATTTCTCAACCAGGGCTTAGCAGGCAGATAAAAGTTTTTGAAGAAGAACTAGGCGTTGCTTTGTTTGAAAGGCATACTCGAAAAGTGGTTTTAACAAAAGTTGGAGAATATTTAAAAATCGAATTTTCAATTCAATTAAAGACACTTTCACATACTTTAGAGAATGCAAAAATGTTACATAATGGTAAGAAGGGGGTATTAAAAATTGGATATGTAGGTTCTGCAATGCAGGATGTTATCCCTGATTTATTGCTACGTTTTGAAAAAAATCATCCAAATATATTGTTTAATTTAAAGGAAATTGATAACCAACATCAATTGGAAGACCTTTTATCTTTTTCATTGGATATTGGTTTTGTAAGATTAGAAAGAGTTCCTAGAGCTTTAGAAATTAAATCAATTTTAAAAGAAAATTTCTGTTTGGTTTTACCAAAAGATCATTTGATAAATGAAGATAACTTTATAAGTTTAGCACAGTTTAAAGAGGAGTCTTTTATTCTTTTTGATGTAAAATATAGTGCATCTTATCATGAGAAAGTTATGCAAATTTTTGATGATTGTGGTTTTGCCCCGTTAAGCTCTCATAATACAATTCACTCAAGTTCAATTTTTAAGTTAGTAGAAAATAATTTTGGAATTTCTATTGTACCAAAATCGTTAGCACAAAAGCGAGGTCACAAAATTAAATTTATAGAATTAACGTCTATTTCACAAAAAACAACTCTCTCAGTTATTTGGAATAAAAAAAATACAAATCCTATCTTAAACGACGTACTTGAAATAGTTGACTCACTAAAAACAGATACATCTTTAGACAAATTTAAATTATTTAAAAAAATCAAGTAGCTTTAAATAAAAAGGAAAATTTATTGGACAAACAATTGAAACTAGTGAATAAATATCTTATGCTGGTGAGGAGTTTGATTTAAAAGATAATTAATTTTGTCTTTTTTCGAAACATCCTTTTTCTAAATTTTTCACAACTTCGTTCCAATTAAAATATTGTCCTTACATAGTGATGTAAACTCCTTTATGTAAATTTTGAACGTATGAGAGAGCGCAACCTAATTTGAAAAACCCATCAGATGAACTTCCAAAGGGATAAGGTATAATTGCCCCAGTGAGTATAATAGTTTTTTTTTTAATTCAGTTTGGGCAATTGCTTTTACTGTTTCAACCATTCTGTCAGTCCCATGAGCAATTCGAATTTAATATACATTCAATATTTTCTTGTCATCGGGCCAAGGGACTAAAGTGTTTGTAGATGTTTGAACAGGCATTTGTGCATTTACTTTTCTTAAATAATTCCCTAACTCTTTTGATAATTCTTTCAATTTATCCCTTTCAGAACTTACTAAATTTTTAAACTCACCAATATCTTTATTAATATTGAAGAGTTCGAAATTACTGTTTAAATGATAATAGATTAATTTCCAATCTCCTTTTCTTATAACACTTCCAGCTGCAATACCAGGACCATTTCCTCCCCAATTATTAGGGTAGTGCCAAAAAAATGATCTATTATTAGGAATTTCTATTTCCCCTTTTAATAAAGAAGTAAAACTTATACCATCAACATTCTGAACGGTTTTATAGTCATTAATTTGTGCCATCTCTAAAACTGTCGAAAAGAAATCTTCTATAATTACAGGTTTATTTGTTGTGCTTGCTTTTTTAGTCTTTCCAGGCCATTTTACTATCATTGGTTCTCTTATTCCGCCTTCGTATAAGGAACCTTTTCCGCTTTTAAGTGGTTTGTTATGTGTATGTTTTTCTCCTCCTCTTGCATGAGCACTTAATCCTCCATTATCAGACATGAATAATATTATAGTATTATCACTAATTCCTTTTTTATTCAGATGATTCATTAAATCCCCAAGACTTTTATCCATTCCTTCAATCATTGAAGCGTATTTAGCTTCAATAGAATCTAATTCTTTATTTAAATAATTTTGTTCAAATCGTGAGTCTCCTTGAATTGGGGTATGGACTGCATAATGTGCCATATATAAAAAAAAGGGCTTTTTATCATCAATACTTTTATCTATTTCTAAAATCGCTTCATTAGTTAAAGCTTCACTTAAAAAAATATCTTTACCGTGATATTTCTCTAATCCCGGGACATCCCATATTTTTTCATTTCTTCTTTTGTTTTGGAATTTTTTTAAACCATAATAACTTCCAGGTGCACCAGCTGCATGCCCAGCAATATTAACTTCAAACCCTAAATTTAATGGATTTGCTCCTGGTGTAGTTAAGGCACCAAAGTGAGCTTTTCCAACGTGAATGGTTTTGTAGTTGTTGTTTTTTAGTATGTGTGGAAGAGGCGTGATGTGAATAGAATTTTCAATAGAATCTATTGGCTGAGCACCATTCATATTCCACATAGGGATTTGCAAACCTACTGGGTCTTTTACCATAGAAATATTTCTTCTTAACGTCCAATTAGTCACTCGATGTCTTGCAGCATTCATTCCAGAAATTAAACTAACTCTAGTAGGGGTACAAACCGGCGTAGCGTAAGCCTGGGTAAATTTCATTCCTTCTGAAGCTAAACGCTCCATGTTTGGAGTTTTGTATATTCTGTTAAAATTTGTTTTTTCTTTCCAAAAAGGCACAGAAGTGTCTTGCCAACCCATATCATCTACCAAAAAAATAATAATATTTGGTTTTTGAGTAGTTTTACAAGAAATGATAGATATTAGAATTATAATTGAGATTATTTTTATAAAATTCATAATAGATTATTAATTTAATAATAATTATTCTAGATATTATTTTATTTTTATGAATGTTATAACCTCTAAAATGAGTTAAAAGACCCATAAATCGAACAAAAGGTACACTTAATATTTATAAAATGATTAAAAGAATACTCTCCTCACTCAAAATTGCGTTACTTTCTATATTATTTATAGGTTGTGAAGATCTTCAGGAAAAAAACAATAAAGAAATCAAACCTAACATTATTGTTATTTATACAGATGACTTAGGTTATGGAGACGTAAGTGCTTACAATAAAGGGACTTTAAACACCCCGAATATTGATAAACTAGCTAATGGTGGCATAAGGTTTACTAACGGATATGCTTCTTCTGCAACATGCAGCCCTAGTCGATATGCTTTATTAACAGGGACTTATCCATGGAGAAATCCAAGAGCAAAAATATTAACAGGAGCCTCACTAATTATTGACACAACAGAAATGACCATACCTAAGATATTAAAAACTAAAGGATATCACACCGGTATTGTTGGCAAATGGCATCTAGGTCTAGGTTCAGGTAAAATAGATTATAATTCTAATATATCACCTGGCCCTAATCAAGTAGGTTTTGATTATTCCCACATTATGGCAGACACGCAAGATCGAGTTCCAAGTGTTTATATAGAAAATGGTTATGTAGTAAATCTAGATCCAAATGACCCTATAGAAGTTAACTTTTTTCACCAAAAAGAAAATAATGACTACGGTCTTCCAACAGGGTTAAAAAACCCTGAATTAACTACAATGAAATGGGAACATGGTCACAATGGGTCTATTGTAAATGGAGTTCCTAGAATTGGATATATGAGAGGCGGAGAAAAAGCAAAGTGGAGCGATATTGATATGGCGGATCATTTTTTAGGAAAAGCTCAAGATTATATCAAAGAAAATAAAGACAATCCTTTCTTTCTCTATTATGCTCTACAACAACCTCATGTACCAAGAACACCACATCCTAGATTTGAAGGTAAATCTGGAATGGGCCCCAGAGGAGATGTAATTGTTGAGGCAGATTGGTGTGTTGGAGAATTTTATAAAACGCTAAAAGCTGAAGGGATTTTAGACAATACGTTGATCATTTTTTCTAGTGATAACGGACCAGTTCTAAATGATGGATATTATGATGATGCGGTTGAAAAGCTTGGAGACCACACCCCTTCTGGTGGGTTAAGAGGAGGAAAGTATAGTTTATTTGAAGCTGGTGCAAAGGTTCCTTTTATTGCCTATTGGAAAGGAAAAATAAAATCAAATGTTTCAAATGAAATAATCTCTCAAATAGATCTTTTTAATTCCATTTCCAGTATAGTTGGCTCAGACTATAAGTCAAAAGATGGTATAGATTTTTCTAACTTAATTTTAAATAACGAAGGAAACGGAAGAGATGAACTTATTTTAGAAGCAAGTTCCAGAACTGCTTATAGAAATGGAGATTGGGCAATGATTCCACCATATGATGGGGATGTAATTAGTAAAAATGTAAATATTGAATTAGGGAATTCAAAAGATTTTAAACTATATAATCTAAAAGACGATCCTTCACAAAAAAATGACCTTGCTAAAAAAGAACCAGAAAAGCTAAAGGAAATGATATCTAAATTTGTTAAAATTAGAGGAAGTAATTTTTCTAACATCGAAAATCTCAAATTAGATCAGAAGATTTAGTTTTTTCAAAAACTCCCTTATTAGTATTTTTAGCTACTTCGTTCCAATTGAAATATTGTCCCTGCATAGTTATATAAACTCCTTTATTTAAAGTCTGAACGTAAGAGAGAGCACAGCCTAAGTTAAAAAACCCATCAGATGAACTGCCAAACGCATAGGGTATCATTGCTCCAGTAAGTATAATAGTTTTATGCTTTAATTCAGATTGGGCAATTGCTTTTGCTGTTTCAACCATTCTGTCTGTCCCATGAGTAATGATGATTTTATCAGTATTACAATTTTTACATTTAGAAATTATTTTTTCGAAATGCGAATCATTCATTTCTAGACTGTCTATCATCATTAAAGTCTCAATTTTTAAATCTAATTGACATCGACTTCGTTTTAACATTTCAGGGAGATGAGTTTTTTCAAAAAAAAGTTCTCCATTTATGTAATTATAGCTCTTGTCAAATGTACCGCCAGTTATAAATATTTGAATCATTATAATTTTTAAAATTCTTGATAATTGAATTACTTAAGCTCTTTAGCTAGAAACATATATATAGGAAAATGATCACTATATCCATTTAAAAATTTTCCACCGGCAAAACTTCTAAAGGGATAGCCCTCATATTTTCCATCAGAATTAATCAGATATTTTTTATTAAAAACAGCTGCTTTTAAAAAGAATAAAGAATTTTCATTATTAGCTAAGTTTTTGGTAATCATAAATTGATCGATCATATCCCACTTCCCTCTATACCTATAAGATCCATGCCCTTTTTTATAGAGCTCTTCCATTGGGTTATATAATTGATTATCCTTAATCTTAGTTTTTTTAAAAACAGTATTTAAAATAGGTTTGATACTCTTGTCATGAGGGTTATCGTTAAAATCGCCCATATTTATTATTCTTGCAAGAGGGTTTGTAGAGATAATAGAATCAATAATTTTTTTATTTAATCTGCCAGCTAATATTCTGCTTGGTTCACTTCTCATTTGACCTCCTGATCTTGAAGGCCAATGATTTACAATAAAATGAATTAATTCATTATCTAAATATCCAGAAACTAGCAAATGGTCCCTTGTAAAATCTGCCTCTCCATTTTTTCTTTTTAAATACAGGGGATAAGCTTTTGAAGAAATAGGGTTAAACCTTGTTCTGTTAAATAAAAGAGCAACATCGATTCCTCTTTCATCTGGAGAATCGTAATGAGCAATTCCATAATTATTGTTTTTCAACTCTTCTGAATTTATTAAGTCAATAAGTACATTTTTATTTTCTATTTCACATAATCCAATAATTGATGGTCCAGAATTAGAAATATCCCGTCCAATTTCAGAAATTACTTTTGCAATGTTTTGCAATTTTTTTTTGTAGATTATACTTGTCCACTTGTCTCTTCCTTTTGGAGTTCTGTCGTCATCAAAAGTTTTGGGATCATTTATAGTATCAAATAAATTTTCAACATTATAAAATGCGACTGTATTAATAGAATATTTTTTAGAAGAATCTAATTGAGCCCAAGAAATCAGAGGGCTGATAAGTAAGAATAACAATAATTTTTTCATTCGGTATTTTGAATGAAAATACAAATATTTCTTATACTTAATGAAGTTTAAAGTTTGTCGATACAGTTAACTAACTTTAGTTTATAATATTTTAAATTATGAGTAAATTAAAATGTTCAGCCTGTACTTGTGAAAAGTGTACATGCGAAAATTACTCTTTCTAATTCATAGTTGTAAATTCATTTATTGTAATTAATTTTACAAATTAATTATATATTAATGAAAAGAAATTTAATTACAATTGTAAGACTTGGTTTAAGAGTGCATTCTTTTTTCCATTTATTAGAACTTATTGCTGCACTATATGAAGAAGCTTATATAACAGCTTCTATTGCTTTTATTGCGATGTTGTTAGAGTTAGCAGCTAGTTATTTAATCCCTAAAGAACATATTCACATTAAGCCTCTTATTTCTGACGTACATGAATCTTGTTCAGAGGATTCATGATTTTAAAACTTATTTAAAAAAAACCTGCTTGAAACTCAAGCAGGTTTTTTATGTTACGGTAAAACAATCTAAATTATTTTCCCTTACAAAATGGAAGTCCTGTTTTTGGACTTTCAACAACTACTTTGCTGTCTGGAAGGTCGCAAGCTTCAGGTCTTGAATCTTTTGAAAAATAATAAATAGTTTGATTTCTTCCACCTTTTAATTCTACATCTTTAGAATTTAAAAAGTAACTTTTTCCTTTACTGTTTGTGTGTTTGTATCCCATTATTTTAGTATTAAGTTAAACGTTAATTTACACTAATCTATAAAAAAAAATTCTTATCTGGAATTATTTTTTCCTCTCTGGAATCTAAAATTGTTAATTACTTTTTTTAGTTTGAATTTTATTTATTTATTTTTCCTAATAATTATAAATATATAATGTTGACTCTCTTTAGAGATAAACATCTATTTAATTACTTAAATACTTGATAATGAGCATTTTAATTATAAATATTTTTTACGTAACGTGTTTTTAATTATAAAACTTATTTTAGATGGGTTTCAGGAAGAAAAAATGAAAATTATTTTTAAAACTGTTCACAAGTAATGTTTAATCAGAGCTTTAACAAAGAAAAATCACCTCTTTTTTACCTATTTTATATTATAATTACAACTTGAACTTACTTAATGATATGATTATTAGAATAATACAATCTTTACTTTTACTTTTATTTTCACAATTTATTTTATCTCAAGAATATTCTGAAAGTCAATTAAAAAAAATTTCTATTGATATAGTAAAAGATTCAAACTCTTGTTTGTTTATATCCTTAGATAGTTTAGGCAACCCTAGAGCTAGGTTAATGGACAGTTATATGCCAAATGACGACTTTATTTTTTATTTAATTACCAACTCTTTAAGCAGAAAAGTTAAAGAATTAGAAAATGATTCCAGAGTGGTTTTGAGTTTTCAAAGTCTTGATGGAAAATCATATGTTACAGTTTCGGGTTTTTCAGTATTGTCTGATGATAAGGAGCTGAAAGAAAAGTATTGGAAAGATTCTTGGACCCCGCATTATAAAGATGTAAACAGTTTGCTTATAAAAGTTATACCTAAAAGTTTAGAAGTAATAAGTATTTCCAAAAATGTAGCAGGAGATCCTGTGACATGGAAGCCTGTAACGATATTTTTTAATTAAAAAACATCTATCTCGATTATTGTATCGATATCATTTCTGTTTTCTTTATTGACACTTAGCGTTAATCCTGATTTAGTATTACTGTAAGTGACTTTTGAATTTGTTCCAAAATAGATTGCTCTTTTTATTTTAAATGTAAAATTTGGAATAAAGTAACTTTCTCTGTTAGAATTCATTAAATGTATATAAATCTTATTTCCTCTAATAGTTGATGTTATTTCATCACTAGTTTCGATTGGACCCTTTTTTGTTTTATAAATAGTTTGTCCATTTTTTGAAAGCCAAACTCCTATTTCTTTTAGAGACTTGATATGCTCTTCTTGAATTTTGCCATTAGGCATTGGCCCTACATTTAAAAGAAGATTACTACCATAACCTGCGGCTTTAACTAGATATTGTATTAATTCTTTTTTTGATTTGTGTTTTCTGTCTTTTAAATTAAAGCCCCAAGATCCATTGATCGTCTCACAAACTTCAAGTGGCAGATTTCCAATAGCATCTGAGGAGGTAGCAAAATTTTTAGTTCCTTTTCCTGGGAGATCTTTTTCAAACATTTGAAAATCTTCTCCAGGATTTGGAGCTAAATGATGATTGCTTCCTATTAAAGCTTTAGGCTGTAACCTATGGATTAAACTATAAACTTCATCTAATTTGAAATCAGCATTTAATTTGCCAAATCTTTTTCCATCCCATTCATGTTGATCCCATTGTCCATCAAACCAAATGCCTCCAATTTCACCATAATTTGTTAAAAGTTCAGTTAATTGGGCTTTCATAAAACTGATATAATTTTCCCATTTCCCTTCCTTTCTTCCCTCTATCCCATTTCCAGTTCTTCCTCTTGGAAAATAGTCATCTCGATACCAATCTAATTGCGAATAATAGAAGAATAATTTTATTCCTTCTTTGTGACATTCTTCAGCTAATAGCTTTAAAATATCTTTTTTGTATGGAGATTTTTTAACAATTGTATAGTCCGTAGCATTAGAATCAAACATTGAAAACCCATCGTGATGTCTACTAGTAATTGTTATGTATTTCATTCCCGCATCTTTTGCCATCATTACCCATTCTTTAGCGTTAAATGCAGTTGGGTTGAAAAAAGATGGAAGTTTCTCATATTCTTTAATAGAAATGTCTTGATTATTCATAACCCATTCACCATCTCCTAACACACTGTAGACTCCCCAATGAATAAAAAGCCCAAACCTTGCTTCTTCAAACCATTTTCTAGCTTCCAAATTTTCTTTAGAGGGAATATATTTTTCTTGAGCAATTGCATTAAAGCTAATTAAAACAATAAAATATAAAATAAATTTCTTCATGGCTTACTAGTTTAGTGTTATATTTATGAAATGAAAACATTGAGATGGGTTTTGTTTTCCCTTTTTTTAATTCTAAGTACTTTAAGTTTTGTTGTTTTATTTTTAATGTACAACAACCTTTCATTTATTGACTATCCTTTTCTATATTCAGGTATAATATTTTTATTTCTTTCTATTTTTAGCTTAAAATTTTTAAAAAAACAGAAACTTAATAAATAATATTTTGAATTTCTTTCCATGTTATTAATTTTATTTTATTGTTTTTTAAAGCATTTATAAATTTATCACTTGAAACAATATCGTAATCTAAATTCCTCCATTTAGATCCAAAATCTGGATGATCTACAGCGATTGACTTCATTTCGTCGTCGTCATAACCTAAGTGTACAATTAGTTGACTTAATCCGGGATTAAGATTGTTTAATATATCTAAGTAAAAAGTTTCCCATTCATGATGTTCTATTCCTTTTCGAGCCATATAAAAGTTTTCAATTACAACGACATTTTCTGGTTTTGGAAAATTTTTATCAAAATGAACAGCAACCATTTTTGGAACAAAAACGGGCAATTTATTTTTTTCTCCTATTTCTAGATACACTTTAAATAGGTCTTGATCATAAAACAATGCTCCTTCATGACTATCTATATGAGTTGGATTTATTCCAATTGATTTTGATAAATCTATTTGAGCTTGCAATTCATTTTTTAATTCTAAAGGCTCTGCATTTAAAACAAACTTTTTTATATTTTTAAATAATTCACCTTTTTTATTAATTAGAGATGGAGTATCAATAGGCTGTAAAACTCCGTTCCATTTATAATTTTTCCATTCACTAGTAACAGTTAGGTGAAGCCCTAAATCAATGCTAGGATTTTCAATTGCAAATTCACCAACTTCTGAAATATAGTCACATGTCATCATTATGCTTCCAGAATTAACATAGCCATTTTTTAAAGCTTTAAAACTTGCCTGATTTACAGAATTTGAGAGACCAATATCATCAGCATGAATAATTAAAAGTTTATCACCTTTTGAGTAACCAAGCTTTTCTGCTAGCCCTTCATATGGTTTATAATTTGTTTTTCCATTAATAAATTTAGCAGCAACTTTCAAATTATATATTGGAATTTCTTCGTATTCAAAATATGCAAATATTAAAACAATGAGAATGCTAACTGAAATAAAACTCCATTTTAAAAGTCTAATAATTAATTTTATAATTTTCAAATATTTATTTTTTAATTCCTGGTAAATTCAATGGTTTTGCTTGATGCCAGTTAAATTCAGTTTTATTTTTCGAAGGGTATAGTTCGTCTAAGTTATTAGCATCGTATAATTTCCCATCCATCATTACTTTTTCAATTGTATTAGAGTTTCTAATATCCTCTAATGGGTTTTTTTCTAGTATCACCAAGTCAGCAAGTTTGCCTTCCTCAATGCTTCCTATATCATTTTCTAATCCAATTGCTTCAGCACCAATTATTGTAGCCACTCTTAAGGCATCGTGTAAATCAAGTCCTCCCGCTTGCATACTCCATAATTCCCAATGATAGCCTAGTCCTTGTAGCTGTCCATGCGAACCAACCCCTACAATTCCACCACTTTCTACAAGATCTTTAATGAATTTACCTTGTTCTTCAAATACGTATTCTTCTTTATGAAACCAACCATCATTTCTTCTCCTTGACTTATTGTCAAGATGATCTTTAGGCGTAAAGAAATTCAGCTTTTTATCTCCCTGTACATCTTCTGTTGCATAGTAATAATTTTCAGCCCAAGGGCCCCCATAAGAAACTAACAAAGTAGGAGTATAGGCCATTTTGGACTTTGCCATTATTTCAACCAAATCTTTATATACAGGATAGATAGGAATATTATGTTCTTGACCCGGATAACCATCTAACATTTGGTTCATGTTTAATTTGATGTGTAGTGCACCTTCAGTAGTTGGCATTAGTTTTTGTTCTTTTGCAGCCATCAAAATCCATTGTCTATGTTTTCTGTTTCCAGTACGATACATTTTAATTGTTTTGGTATTGTAATATTTGGAATATTGTTTTAAAACATCTTTGGTATGATCCAAGCTTTTAAGATTATATCCCCAATAGCCTACACCTGGACCAGTTGAATAGATTCTAGGCCCATGCATTAAACCTGCGTTTACCATATCTCCATATGAAAGTATGTCTGTAGTCCCCGTTTGAGGATCTCTAATTGTAGTTACTCCATAGGCCAAGTTTGCTGCAAACGACCAAGTTTCGGTCCTATGAACATCTCTAGAAACTCTTACATGTGCATGAGTATCAACAAATCCAGGGATAATAGTTTTTCCAGAAAAATCTATTTCTTTAATTGAACTATTGTTTTCAATTTCACCAGTTCCAACTGTTGTAATTCTATTATTTGTTGATACTCCTTTTTGTATAATTCTTTCCTTTCATGCGTATTATCTGCATTTAATAAAAAACTTGATCCAATTAGCTTGTTTTTTCATAAAGTTTTAATTTGAATTTCACTAGTGAAAATATGTTTTTCTTTGTCTTTGTCGTCTATTGTCTTTTCTTTATCTTTTTTCTTTTTATTCTTTTTATAGCTTTGCTATTGAGAATGTTATGAATTAAATAATGAATTTCCTAAAGAAGAAATAGACGTTTATCTCCATCTTTTCCCCAGAGATGCAAATTCGCCACCAATCTTTGTTAATTTTTAGCTGGAAAGCGATGAACTTTAGGTGTTAGAAACATTAATTGTTAATCGTTTCTACTCCAGTATAAGGAATAGTAACTGTATAAACATCGTTATTTATTACGCTAAAGCCTTTCCTCATCTGGAGATTTAATTAATATGATGCTGTGATGGTTTTTTGTACTGGAGACCATATCAGAAGTATTCCAGTAACTTTTAATAATATTTTTTTCATCAGTTCCATCCCATCTAATCGAACTTAGACCGTTAGATCCACTATATAAATGAATTCTTTCGAATTTATTACAAAATGAGGATAAGATCTTCCTTTTGAGTCAATAAAATTAATTGCCTCCTTTTGAAGAAACCCACATAATTTGAGATCTAGCTCCAGGATCTTCCATAGCTTCTATAATATTCTTTCAGATGCCTTTATAAAAACAATTTTATACCAGTCATTATTCCATGCTGGATAAGAATAAACCCCATTTATCTTGTAATTTTTGATTGTTCTTTTTCCCACTCTAAATCTACTTTTATAAATAGCACCACCTTTTTATCATTCCATGTACAAAAACTATTTTTGCCGTCTGGGACTCCAATTGGCATTTCTTCATGTGTAATCTTAAATGAGTCAACCTAGTTGGTTCTCCATTAGGAGTCTGTTTTACATATATTTATTTGAAATGCAGATAAAGCAATTTTTTTCCATCCGGAGATACTTTGGATTTCTAATTTGATTGAACAGATCATAATTCTTTATCTTCAATTGGATAATTAAACTTTAATTAGGTCCTAATTCTATATCTCATTAACTGAAAAGGTATATTATTGCATCTCCTACCTTCAATATGGAATTTTATTTATTTTTCCTCCATAGGATGCTATTACAAATTTACTGTCGGGGGTAAACGTCATAACCGGTAATGTTCCTAAAGTATTTTGAGACTCTATATCATCTCTTTGAATAGGGTATGCCAGCCAATTTTCTTCTCCATTTACAAGGTTTCTTGCCATTAAGCCAGTTTGATCATTCCATCTAGATCCATAAACCAGCCATTTTCCATCAGGTGATAGGGTTGGAGTAAATGCTGAACCATATCTAGATGTTATCCTTTTTACTTTTCCTGTTTCTCTATCATATTTTGCAATGATATTGAGGAAATTTGCATTATATTGCCAAGCATTAGTTTTGCTAGAACCAAATATATCTGTCGTTTTTTCCTACAGCTATATCACTAACCTTTAAATTAGCAGGCTCCTTGATTAATTCAACTCCTTTTCCTCCAGATTTATGATTTAAAAATAATTTTGAATTTCTACCACCTTTTGTACTGATTATATACTCTCCATCATTTGTCCACTCAGCAGTTTCCATAAAATAATCATCTCCTTTAGTTATTTGAATAGAATCACCATTTTCCAAATCCAATACCCAAGCATTTGGCCCTCCTGTTCTGTCAGAAACCATTAATAACTGTTTTCCATCAGGTGAAAATTTTGGATGAGAATCAAATGCTAGCCCTCTTGTAATACGACTGGCTTTGCCTCCTTCAATTGGTAATGTATAGATG
>CAJIYJ010000007.1 GCA_905181625.1 uncultured Flavobacteriaceae bacterium | reverse complement strand
AAGTATGATTTATTATCTGACAATATTAATGATCAAGTATTTTATGATGATATTTTTGATACAACTGAAACGGATATGGATATTATAAATAATTTTATTATATTTCCTTCTGGAAACGAACCTTTATGGCATCTTATTTGGCTTCCTATTAATCTTATATTTCAAGGAAACACGGATGTTTTTATTTTTTTACATTATTTTTTAATATTTTATTTATTATTTTTATTTTCAAAATCAATATTTTCAAAAAATCCTGAGCTTGTTTTTGTACTATTATTAACATTTTTTCAATTTACATTATATAATGCCACACATTTATGGAGACAATTTTTGGCATTTGAAGTATTTATAATTGGAGTGTTAAGTTTTAAAAAGAATAGTAGAATAATTTTAATTTCTTCTAGCTTCCTAATTCATTTATCTAGTCTATATTATATTGTACTTTATTACGGATATATTTTTTTAAATAAATTCATTAGAAGTATCTATATAAAAATTATTATCTCATTATTAATTATTTTTTATTTTTCAATACTATTGCATTGTTTTTGGGAGAATATATTGAAAGAATTGATTTTTTCGTTTTGAACAGATATAGTTGAAGTGTTTTTTTTAGTATTATTTTGGCAACTTATAAGAAATCAGCCAATTTAAAAAATAAAAATATTTTATTTTATATAGCATCATTATTTTCTAAGAAATTAAAAGAATTTATATATGATAAGATATGATAGATTTTATAGTCTTTCATTTATTCTTTTGGCAATTTTTTTAATAATTTCTAGTTTTAATCTTGAAAGTGTTAAAATATTAATTAAATCTAAATTTAATTTAGTCATTTTTACTACTTTGTTTATTTTAAGTTCTTATATCTTAATTACAGAATATTTTGCTAATGTTGGTGCAATTTCTTATTTAGCATCTGGAAAATCTTTATCTCCTTTTTCTGGAATATTTTTTAATTTTAAAGAATTGTTTTTATGAAAATTTCAATTGCTGTACCATCTTATAATTATTATGAATACATAGAACCTTGTTTAAAAAGTATTTTAGAGCAAACTTATTCTAATTTTGAAGTTTTAATTTGTGATGGAGGTTCAAATGATGGTTCTCTTGAAATTATACAAAAATACTGCAAACTAGATAATAGGTTTTCTTTAATTAGTGAAAGTGATTCCGGACAATCCAATGCCTTAAATTTTGCTTTTTCAATTGCAGAAGGAGAAATTTTTTATTTTTTAAATTCTGATGATATTTTAACAAATAAAAATGCATTTCAGTTAGCAATCGATTCATTTAAATCCTATCCTGAAGTTAGCATTATAAGCTTTGATGGTTATTATGTTGATTCAACTGGAACTATTATTAAAAAAATTAATTTACGATATCATCCACTTGACAATATTGATAATATGAAAAATAGAACTGCTGTTATTCAACCAGCAACTTTTTGGAAAAGAAAGGTCTATGAGAATATAAAATTTAAAGAAAAATTCGAATATTCTTTTGACTCAGTTTTCTTTTATCAAGCTTATTCGCTATTTAATTGGCTTGAAGTTAATGCGTCAATTTGTGGATATAGATGGCATAATTTTAATAAATCTGGCGATATTTCTTATAAGAGAGTTAAAGAATTATCAAATTTCGAAATTTTAAAATTTGGAGAATATTCCTATAGAGTTGTATATCTTAAAAGTATTGCCAAAATATTATTAAAAATTGAACAAAAGTCTTATTTACCAAATTATTTAAAAATTGTTGTTAGACTTTTTGTTAACTCATTTTCTTTTTTAACAGTTTACAGATTTCCAAATATTTAATTTTTATGAAAAAAGTTTTAATTACCGGTTGTGATGGTTTTATTGGATCTAGTCTTTGGGGTTATTTAGAAAATATTAAGGATTTAATGTATCTGGTATTGACTGTAATTTGTTCAGCCTCAAAAAATAAATTTAAAGTAGAATATAAAGTCTTTGGATGAACTAGAGAAAATTGTTTTAAAAATTTCACCTGATTATATTATTCATTTAGCAGCAAGGACTGATATTTCAAATGATCCTAGTTGGAAATATTTTTCAAATACCTTAGGGGTTAACAACTTAATTACTGCTTCAAATAAAGTTAAGAATTTACGAAGAGTTATTTTCACTTCAACTCAGCTAGTAAATAAGCTTGGAGATAAGTTTATTAATTATGAAAACTATACAGCTAACACCACTTATGGAGAGAGTAAGGTTATTGGTGAATTATTAGTAAGATCCAAAATTGCTTGAACAAGAATGGATCATTGTCAGGCCTAGAACGGTTTGGGGATTCCTAAAATGGGAAATCACTACATAAATTTTTTTAAATATATTAAGTAGAGGTTTATATTTTAATGTAACAAATGAAAAAAGTTTTAAATCATTTTCTTACATTGGAAATCTGTAAGTTGGCAAGTGGAGAAGTACTCATTCAATTCCGCCTGATTCCGATTTGGTAAATAAAAAAACTTTTTATGCATATCAGGTGAATAAACCTTTAGAAGTTCATAATTGGACCAAAAATATTTCTAATTAATCTTAAATAATAAAAATAGTTATTCAGATTCCAATTCAGTTAAGTCTTCTAATTGGATGGGTTTTTAAATTTTTATATTTTTTAAAACTCATAAAAAAAGCACCCTGTCTCTGTCTATAATATTAAAAACATAGCAACTACTGTATGTGAACAATAATGATTTACTTAAAATCACAGGTCCACTTCCATATGATTTGAATGATGCTATTATTCAAACTACAAATTGGTTTAAAAAAAAATATGAAAATTAGTATAATTACTGCGACTTATAATAGTCAAAATACAATTTTAGATACTTTAAAATGTATAGAAAATCAGAGTTATCAGAATATTGAACATATAATTGTTGATGGAGGTTCTAAAGACAATACATTATCTATTGTTAAAGAGTTTACACACGTAGTTAAAATTATTTCAGAGCCTGACAAGGGAATATATGATGCTATGAATAAAGGCATTAATTTAAGTTCAGGAGATGTTGTAGGAATATTAAACTCTGATGATATTTACTTTAATAATGATACTATTAAAGATGTTGTCAGTCATTTTGTAAATAATGATATTGATTTAACTTATGGAAATATATTAATAACAGATAAATTTTTAAAAAAAGTAAAAAGAAATTGGATGTCAAATTCATTTAAGAAAGGAAGTTTCAAGTCTGGCTGGCATCCTCCCCATCCTTCTTTATTTGTGAAAAAAAGTATATATAATAAATTTGGATTATTTAATATAAAATATGAATTTTGTGCTGATTTTGATTTAATGCTTAGATTTTTTGAAATTAATAAATGTAAGACAATGTTTATTAATAATTACATAGCAAAAAAAGGTCAGCACTAGTAAAACAACAGATATCCTTGTAAATATAATTGAAGGAAATAATTTAAAAGAAGAAAATCCAGATAACTTGAAACCTGTTTATTTATATTCATTAAAAAGGATTTTAAAAATGGATTACCAATATTTTAAATAATAAATTTTAATGAAAATATTATTAACCGGTTCTACAGGATTTTTTGGAAAATATATTTATAAATCTTTATTTATAAATAATAAAATCGACACTTTGTCAAGAAATAAAAGCACCTATAACATAGATTTGTCACACAAAATTCCAGACTTTAATCAATTATGTTACTCAATTGCTAAGCAATTAAATAAAAAATATATTTTAAATATGCCTTTATTTATTGCACAATTATTATTTAAAATTGGAGATTGTATGGGGCTTAATTTATTCAATTCCCTTAAGTTAAATAAAATTGTATCAGACTTAACTTTTGATGATTCGAAAGCAAGAAAAACTTTAGATTGGAAACCAAATTCCGTCAGTTGATACATATGAAGGAATCTAGATGAATAGTCATTTTTATCTAGGAGGAAATTTACCATAATGATAGCGAAAATATGAAAGGAATAATTTTAGCAGGAGGCAGTGGAACGCGATTGTATCCCATGACAAAAGAGAGGTAGTCGAAGCAACTATAGCCAGTATATGACAAACCAATGATATATTATCCGCTATCGGTATTAATGCTTTGCGGGCATAAAAGAAATTTTGATTATTTCAACACCAGCAGATTTGCCATAATTATGAAAAGCTTATGGGTACTGGAGAGGATCATCGTAGCGCCTACATGTGAGCATGCAGTAAAGCAACAGGCAAGGCCCGAGGGCCTGGCGCAGGCATTTATTATAGGAGCCGAAATTTATAGGCAACGGCTGCTGTTTGCTTAGTATTAGGGGATAATATATTTTACGGCCAGGCGGATTTACTGAAACCCTGCATTAAATGCAAAAGGACAAGATATTAAAAAAGGCAAGTCTACTGTGTTTGGCTATTATGTAAATGATCCAGAAAGGTATGGTGTTGTTGAATTTGACGACCATGGAAAAGCATTGACAATTGAAGAAAAGCCGCTACAGCCAAAATCTAATTATGCGGTACCTGGAATCTATTTTTACGACAATCATGTGCTAGAAATTGCTTCAACGATGAAACCAAGTGATCGAGGGGAATTAGAAATTACAGACATCAACAATGAATACCTAAAACTAGGAAAACTAAACGTTAGTATTCTTGTAATCAGCTCAGAATAATCATTTTTGCTTCAGAACCTGCTGAACGTGAGATGACAGTTATTCGTAATGGTAAAAAAATAAGCCTCAAAATTTTCCCTCGGGTAAGAGAATTTCAGTCTGGGAATGGCGCTCTATCAAAGGAAGTTTCAATTGGTGTTTCTTCTGGAATAGCTTTTACGCCTACAATTAAATCAATTAGTATTGTTGAATCAATTAAGTTTGGTGCATTAAAAACACTCCAAATAATACGTGGATCAATAGAATCAATATCTTTGATATTTACTGGCCAAATTAGCGTTAAAAACCTTCAAGGTCCTATTGGCATAGCCCATCTTTTGAGCAAACTAAACTAGTTAGATGTGTTAGTGGAAATATTCTGGATGTTGCAGTAGATCTACGTACAAACTCAAAAACTTACGGCAAATCTTTTTCTATTGAGTTATCTTCAGAAAATAATAAACAATTATTTGTTCCCAAGGGATTTGCTCATGGTTTTCAGGTTTTAAGTGAAACAGCTATTGTTAATTATAAAGTAGATAATTTTTATTCAAACCGAAAACTGATACAGGAATAATTAATGGAACGACAAGGATAAGTCAATAGAATGGAACCTTGATGTACTACAGGCCTTAATATCTCTCTGAAAAAGATTTAGAAGCTCCCAATTTAAATGGATCAAATTTTTTTGATTATAAAATCTCCTTATTCTGAATGAATAGTTTTAGTAACTGGAGCTAGACGGACAATTGGGCTTAGAAATAGCAAAAGAATATGCAAAAAAATAGATTACGATTACTGGTGGTGCTTGGGTTTATTGGTTCACATCTAGTAAGATTACTTGGTAGATCAAATACCCAGAATTAGACACCATTAGTTAACATGGATGTATTAACCTATGCGGGTAATTTAGATAATTTAAAAGATATAGAGACAAAGAAAACTACACATTTGTAAAGTGTGATATTTGTGATATTGAAAAAGTAAAACAGGTTTTTATAGATCATAAGATTGACTCCGTCATTCATTTAGCGGCAGAGTCTCATGTAGATCGATCAATTGAAGACCCTTTCTCTTTTGCTCAGACCAATGTGATGGGTACACTTAGTTTATTGCAAGCGGCAAAAGGATATTGGAAGGGAAACTTTACAAATAAATTGTTTTATCATGTCTCTACGGATGAGGTCTATGGTTCATTAGGTGAAGAAGGGTTCTTTACAGAAACGACGAGCTATGATCCTCACTCCCCATATTCTGCATCCAAAGCATCTTCAGATCATTTTGTAAGAGCTTTTGCTGATACCTACGGATTACCTACAGTAATTTCTAATTGTTCTAATAATTACGGTTCGTATCAGTTTCCAGAGAAATTAATTCCTTTATTTATCAATAATATTGTCAATAATAAACCGCTACCTGTGTATGGAAAAGGGGAAAATGTACGAGATTGGTTGTTTGTAAATGATCATGCAAGAGCTATTGATGTTATTTTTCATGAAGGAAAATTAGGAGACACCTATAATATCGGTGGATTCAATGAATGGAAAAATATCGACTTGATAAAAGTGATGATTAAAACGGTAGATCGAATGCTCGGAAGAGAAGAAGGTACTTCTGATAAATTAATCACTTATGTTACTGATAGAGCAGGCATGATTTACGCTATGCAATTGATTCTTCGAAGTTAAAGGACGAATTAGGCTGGGAGCCATCGTTACAATTTGAGGAAGGCATTGAAAAAACAGTACAATGGTATTTAGATAATAAAGAATGTATGAGAATATTAAAAGTGGAAAATATATGCAAAATAATTAAGGCATGATTCAAGTTATAGGAGGTTCAGGTTTTGTTGGCTCTTTTTTGTTACAGGAATTAAAGGATTTTAAAGTTAGTAATTTAGATAAAAACACTAGTCCTTTTTTTAATGAAATTACTACAATAGGTAATATAAGAAAAAAAGAAGATCTAACACTGTAGAAACTGTTGTTTTACTTGCGGCAGAACATCGAGATGATGTCAGTCCAGTAAAATTATACTATGACGTTAATGTTAAAGGAACTAAAAACATCTTGGAGGTAATGTCCGAGTCTAATATAAATAACCTATTATTTACATCAAGTGTTGCTATTTATGGTTTAAATAAAGATAATCCTGATGAAAATCATGATCAAGATCCATTCAACCATTACGGTAAATCTAAATGGGAAGCTGAATTAGTAATAAAAGAATGGTATGAAAATGATTCTACTAATAAATCAGTAACGATACTTCGCCCTACTGTTATTTTTGGAGAAAGAAACAGGGGGAATGTTTATAATTTGTTAAAGCAAATTTCGTCTGGAAAATTTATCATGATTGGTAAAGGAAAAAATAAAAAATCTATGGCTTATGTTGGAAACATTGTTGCCCTAATAAAAGATAGATTATTAAAAATGGAACTTGGTTATAATGTTTTTAATAGCTAATCGCGGAGAAATCGCTTGTAGAATTATAAAAACTGCAAAAAAAATGAACATTAAAATACCTAAAGAAAGAATTCCTTTTTGGATGGGTATGTTAGCGGGGTACGGATTTGATTTAATTTCTCTGTTATCGAGAAAAAAATTATCAGTCAGTTCCGTAAGAATCAAAAAGTTTTGCGCAACAACACAATTCGATTCGAGTAAAGTTCATAATATTTTTAAGGCACCTTATTCATTAAGAGAAGGGTTAGATAAAACTTTAGAACATGAGTTTATAAACACAAAAGAAGATGAAGTTTTGTTTTATTCAGACGATTTTGGTAGATAAAAAAAGAAAATGAGTAAGAAAAAAGGAATGATTGTATCAGGATATTTTAATCCAATACATAAAGGACATATTGAGTATTTTAACAATGCAAAAGCATTGGCAGATGAATTATTTGTGATTGTAAATAATGATCATCAAAGAGCATTAAAAGGATCTAAAGAATTTCAGCAAGAAGCAGAGCGTGTTTTTATTGTTTCAAATATAAAGTCTGTAGATCATTGTATTTTATCAATTGATGAGGACAGAACCGTTTGTAAAACCATTGAAAAAATTGCTTTAGATTTTGGTTCAGAATATGAATTAAGTTTTGCCAATGGTGGAGATCAAAATAATAATACCATTCCAGAAAGACCTATCTGTGATCAAATGGGAATTACTCTAGTTGATGGATTGGGTGATAAAATACAGTCTAGCAGTTGGTTGCTAAAAAAGTAAACTTTTTTGGTTACATTTGGTTTAGAATCTAATTTTAATACACATGCCATTCGATCCAAATTCAGCAAAGAAAGCAGGAAAAAAATCCAAAAGAGGACCTGCAAAAAAAGAAGGACCTTCCATTAAAGAAAAGATGGAAATGCTCTATGAAAAAGTGTTGGATGATCTGCTAGTAAACCAAGAAAAACTCACCAAAACAGAACGGGTAAAACTCTTTGTAACCCTCTCTAATTACATCTTTCCAAAAACAAAGTCTGTTCGAGATCAATTTACGATTAAACAATTAAAAAAAATAGATAAGCAAGGTTTTATGGATAGAGATCCAGATCCTACCAAATAACTCCCGCCTGTTGCATAAACAAATCTGCTAGTGCATCTTTATTTTGATGCGTTCCAATATAGGTTAGAAAAGTACTCTCTTTAGAATGCCCGGTAATGTTCATAAGCAGCGGTGTTTCTATTTTCCCATAATAATTAGAAGCAAACGAACGCCTCATAATGTGTGAGGTTATAAACTCATACTTCGGCGCAGATACAACTTCTTTTCTTCGAGTCTTCGGGTTGTTTTTAAACCCACTCACCAACCCATCTATTCCGGCCATTTTACAAAGACTTTTTATCTGTTTATTAAAAACCACTTGTGAAACTCTTTTCGGGAATTTATTCTCTAATAGTTGAATCACCAATGGATCTGCCACACCAACGGTTACAGCCTTTTTTGTTTTCTGTTGGACAATGTCTATATACAAGCCAGTAGGTGCTTTTCTAAGATCATTAAGAGTTAACTTTAGTAAATCTGATACGCGCTGACCAATGCATAGTCCAATTAATAACCACTTATAGCTGTCTTGATATGCTTCAGGAATATACTGTAATTCCTTTAGTGTCTTTATTTCCACTGGATTTAAAACATGAAGAATTCGATCTGAACTCTTTTGTTTAAAAGACTCAATATAATTGGAATAAGGGTGCACTTCTAAACCACTTTTCTCAGCATCACGCAGAATAATCTTCAATAATTTCAAGAGCTGACCGCAGTAATTATCACTATACTGCTTCTCAATTTTTAGAAAACGGGTAAAAGATTCTGCGACATATTTATCGATGGAATTCAAATAGAGTCTTTCAGATTTCTCAAATTCATAGATTTTTACGATTCGCAAAAGAGATTTATAGGTCCGAACGGTATTGTGTGCCAAGCCCACCGTTCCATACCCTTGAACTCTTTTTGTGGCTGAATTGGAAATAAAATGCTCCAAATAATCTAAAAATAAAACGGAATGTTCTATTTTTGAGAGGGTGTTTGAAGCCTTTGTTTGTGGTTTTTTGTAAAAATTAACTTGCATTTAACGTATGTTATTTTAATTATTTAACATAAATATAGCTTGTAAATATTTAGTATATAACAAAATAATGACTAAAATTTAACAAGATTTATTATTTAAATATACGTTATTTATTTAAAATAAAATAGTTAAAATGCTTATTTTAAGTAAGTTATAGTGATTTATTTTTGAAAAGACTACGGACTGTAGTCAGGACAATTAATTGTTGTAAAACATTAATTAAACTTTTTTAATTACATACTCTACAATTCCCCAAATGATCAACTCATTTCCTTCTTTTAATTCAATAGGCTTATATTTTTTATTTTCGGGCATTAAATAAAGTCTATTCTTTTCCTTTTTTATTCTTTTAACAGTAAACTCTCCATCCACTAAGCAAATTGCTATTTTCCCATTTTCGGGGTCTAATGATCTGTCTATTACTAGTAAATCTCCATCATCTAATCCTGCTCCAATCATTGAATCTCCACTAACTCTTGCGTAAAAGGTTGCCTCTTTGTTTTTTACTAACTCTCTGTCTAGACTAATTCTAGTTTCTTTAAAGTCATCTGCAGGTGATGGAAATCCCGCTGATATTCCTTCTTCAGCAAGCCATTGCCCTATCCCATTTTCTTTTTTGGGAATAAAAAAATTAAGAATCTTTTTTTGTTTCAACTTTTTATTTTAATGATATTATTTCATTTAACTCCGTAGTGTACCTTGAAGATAATTTAGTTTGCTTCATTTTCCAAACTCTTTTAAGATCCTGGCTAGCTAACTTTATTTTGTTAGGACCTTCTTTTTTTGTTATAAAATCTAATGTTTTCATAAGAATTTGATGTTTGGGATTTTCTTTTTCGAAAATATTTAGTTGCACTCTGCTGTTAGGGACTAATCCTAAAACTATGACTCCAGCTTTTTTATATTCAATTCCTTTTTTATAAATTTTCTTTAACCCTTCAACAGCGTATTTACTTATTGTTATACTAGAGTTAGATCCGTAAGGTAGAGTCATTACTATTCCATTTCGGTATTGTGATTTGTTTTTTTGATGTCTATTGCTTTTTATAAAGACATAAATAGAATTACAATTGCTTTTTTGAAAGCGTAATTTTTCTGAGCAACAAATAGAAAAAGTAGAAATACGTTCTTTTAAATCTTCAAAGCATGTCAAGTTTTTTTCAAAACTTCTTGTTGTCGCTATCGCTTTTTTAGGGGACCTCTTTTCTCAAGAGATAGAACTGATTCTCCTTCCAATTCTTTTTTTAGTCTTAAACCTACCACGCTCATTTGTTTTCTTACCCAATTGTCAGGTAGTTTTATGAAATCATAAGCCTTATTGATATTATGATTTTTCAACCGCTCACTATGCTTATAGCCTATCCCCCAAACATCTTCTATTTTAAGCCACTTAAGTGCTTTTTCTCTTTTTTCTTCTGAACTTATTACATAGACGCCTTTAGTTTTTTTATCAAATTTTTTAGAAATTCTATTGGCTACTTTGGCTAGTGCTTTAGTGGGTGCAAACCCAATACTAACTGGAATTCCGGTCCACTTTAGTATTTTTTTTCTAATTTCTTTTCCATACTCTTCAAGATTATAATTTTCAAATCCTTTTAGCTCTAAAAAAGCTTCATCAATACTGTAGATTTCTATGTTTGGCGTGTAGCTACTTAGTATATTCATTACTCTACTACTCATGTCGCCGTACAAAGGAAAATTTGACGAAAAGACATGAACTTTATTTCTTTTAAAAAGAGGATCGTATTTAAATGCAGGTGCTCCCATAGGTATTCCAAGAGCTTTAGCTTCATTACTTCTAGAGATTACACACCCATCATTATTTGATAGAATAACAATGGGTTTTTTATCCAATTTAGGATTAAAAACTCTCTCACAAGAAGCATAGAAATTGTTACAGTCAACCAGTGCAAACATTCTATAAAACTACATTTTAGAAATTTTTAAATCAATCTATTGTGTAATTAAAGTTTTTAACAATTCTTGTCGTAAATTTGAATTTTAACAAAATGAACTATTTCACTCAAACAGAAGAATTAATAAAATCAAAAGGTTTTAAAATTACTTCAAAAGATTTTGAAAGACCGTGGGGAGGGTTTTTAGTTATAGAGGAGAATCAAGCACAAGATTTCTCTAATCAATTTTTTAAAGGGATTGATGTAGATAGCTTAAAAATAAGCGAAAAATTATCTCCTAAAATATTAATAGTAAAGCCTAATGCTAGATTATCATGGCAATATCACCACAGAAGAGCTGAGATTTGGAGAGTTTATAAGGGAGAGTGTGGTATAATAAGAAGTAAGACAGATAAGGAAAATGAAATGAAAACTTACGTTGAAGGTGATCAAATTAAATTAAAACAAGGAGAAAGACATAGACTTATTGGACTTGATGATTATTGTTTAGTGGCTGAAATATGGCAGCATACAGATATAAATAATCCGAGTAATGAGGAGGATATAGTCAGAGTTCAAGATGATTTTGGAAGATAAAAATATTTAAAAAAAAGACTTTATAGTTTTTATAATATTGTAATTTTATATAACGTTTAATAACAGCTAATTGATTGATCCTTATTCTTTTTTAAACACAGCGCATACTGCTTATTTCGCAGAGTTATACGACCAATATCTTATTAGTCCCGAAGATGTAGAGCCTAGTTGGCGTGCTTTTTTTCAAGGTTTTGAATTTGGAATAGAAGAGTCTAAAAAAGAAAATTCATCTTTTAAAGGAGTTGAAATCCCTGAAAATATTCTTAAAGAGTTTAAAGTTGTTAAACTAATTAATGCTTATAGAACAAGAGGACACTTGTTTACTAAAACAAATCCCGTAAGAGATAGAAGAACTTACGAGCCTAATTTAGAAATTGAAAATTTTGATTTAGAAAAAGATGATTTAGAAGTGGTGTTTAATGCAGGAGAAATAGTTGGATTAGGTCCAACAACACTCGCTAATATTTTAATTCAATTGGAGACAATTTACTGTGATTCTATAGGAATAGAATACATGTTTATTAGAACACCAGAAAGAATAAACTGGATTCAAGAAAAATTAAATATCAACTCTAATCATCCTAATTTTTCGAAAGATCAAAAAAAGCAAATTCTAAGAAAAACGATAGAGGCTGTTACTTTTGAAAAGTTTTTGCATACTAAGTATGTGGGGCAAAAAAGATTTTCTTTAGAAGGAGGAGAATCTTTGATACCTGCTTTAGATGCCTTAATAGAAAAAGCAGCTTTAGATGGGGTTAAAGAATATGTTGTAGGAATGGCTCATAGAGGAAGATTGAATGTCCTTACTAATATTTTTGGCAAACCAGTTGAAGGAATTTTTAACGAGTTTGATGGAAAAGATTATAAAGAAGAAGTGTTTGACGGAGATGTAAAATATCATTTGGGATGGACTTCGGAAAGAAAAACAGACTCAGGTTTAAAAGTATATATGAATATTGCTCCAAACCCTTCTCATTTAGAGGCGGTAGGACCAGTTGTTCAAGGTATAGCAAGAGCGAAACAAGAAAAATATCATCCGAACAATATTGAAAATGTTTTGCCAATTATTATCCATGGAGATGCTGCTATTGCGGGGCAAGGAGTAGTTTATGAAGTGATTCAAATGGAAAGATTAAAAGGTTTCAAAACAGGAGGAACCATCCATATTGTAATTAATAATCAGGTTGGATTCACTACAAATTATTTAGATGGCAGATCTTCTACTTATTGTACTGATGTAGCTAAAACAACTTTATCTCCAGTATTACACGTAAATTCTGATGATATTGAAGCTGTTGTGCATGCTGTTACTTTTGCTTTGGATTATAGAATGAAGTTTCAAAGGGATGTGTTTATAGACTTATTAGGATATAGAAAGTACGGACATAATGAAGGTGATGAACCGCGATTTACCCAACCAAACTTATACAAGGCTATTTCTACCCACCTTAATCCACTGGAAATTTATTCTCAAAAATTAATTAATGAAGGAGTTGTTTCTAACGATGAGGTTCAATTAATTGAAAATAATTATAAAAAAATATTAGAAGATAAACTAGAAAGTTCTAAAGACGACAAGAGTATTGTAATTACCCCTTTCATGGATTACGAGTGGAAAGGATTCAAAAGGGTAAAAGAAAAAACAATGTTAAATGATTTTGAAACAAAAGTATCAAAGTCCAATTTAACAGATATAGTCAATACGATAACTTCTTTACCTAAAGATTTTAATTTTTTAAGAAAAATAGAAAAACTCATAGGAGACAGGAAAAAAATGTTTTTTGAATCTAACAAATTAGATTGGGCTATGGGTGAGTTACTTGCTTATGGTTCTTTATTAAAAGAAGGATATAATGTCAGAATTTCTGGTCAAGATGTCGAAAGAGGGACATTTTCTCACAGACATGCTGTTTTGAAGACTGAAGATTCAGAAGAGGAAATTATTCTTTTAAAAAACATAAGTAAAGATCAAGGAAACTTTAATATTTATAATTCTTCTTTGTCTGAGTACGGAGTGATGGGTTATGAATATGGCTATGCACTTACTAGTCCGAAAACTCTTTGTATTTGGGAAGCTCAGTTTGGAGATTTTAGTAATGGAGCGCAAATTATGATTGATCAATATTTATCGGCAGCTGAAGATAAATGGAAAATACAAAATGGACTTGTTTTACTTCTTCCCCATGGATATGAGGGGCAGGGTGCTGAGCATTCTTCAGCTAGAATGGAAAGATATTTGCATTTGTGTGCAAACGATAATATGTATGTTGCAAATTGTACAACACCTGCCAACATGTTCCATATACTAAGAAGGCAGCTGGTTACTACTTTTAGAAAACCACTTATAATTTTTACTCCAAAAAGTTTATTAAGACATCCAAAAGCAGTTTCCCAGGTAGATGATTTCAGTCAAGGAAAGTTTATGCCCTTGATAGATCAGGATACGTTTAATTCTGATCAAATAAAAAAAGTAGTTTTTTGTACTGGAAAATTTTATTACGATTTATTAGACCATTTAGAGAAAAACAAAATAAGTCAAGTAGCTTTAGTTAGGTTGGAGCAGCTTTTCCCTTTACCAGTTGAAGAAATTAACCAAATTTTAAAAAAATACTCTAAAGCTGATGATGTAGTTTGGGCACAGGAAGAGCCTAGAAACATGGGTTCTTGGAGTCATTTGTTACTGCACCTGCCAAAAGCTATGAGTTTTAGAGTTGCCTCTCGAAGATTTTATGGTTCACCGTCCTCTGGAAGTAGTGCGAGGTCAGGCAAAAGACATAAAGAAGTTATTGAATATGTATTTGATGAAACTAAAAATAATATGAGATAATTGTATTTAGAATATGATATGTTTAAAATCATTTATTTCTAACTAATATTTAAGTTTATAGTTTAATAAAAATTTATATATTTGCATTAATTATAAGAGGAAAATTTTGACTGATTGCCACCTCAATAAAAAAAGCTAAAACAGATATGAATTCATTTCCTACTATTTTTTACCCAACTCAACTACTTTTTTTAATTTATTAAATATGACTAAAATAAATTTATCATTTATTGGAATTATCTTATTGATATTATTTGCCTCTTTTACAAGAATTATTCCTCATATGCCTAACTTCACACCAATTGGAGCCATGGCTTTGTTTGGAGGTGCTTATTTAAGTAATAGATATCATGCTTTTATTATTCCAATTTTATCGCTGTGGTTTAGCGATCTTATCATAAATAATTTCATTTTAAACTATTATGATCAATTTACTTGGTTTTACCCTGGTTTTATTTGGCAATATGCCTCTTTTGGAATAATTATTTTGTTTGGTTATTTTTTGTTAAAAAAAATAACCTTTAAAAAAGTATTAATGACTTCAATAGGATCAAGTCTGGTCTTTTTTGTTATTACAAATTTTGGTGTATGGGCGACAGGCTCTATGTATCCCTTAACTATTAACGGCTTGATTAGTTGCTTTGTCCTAGCAATTCCATTTTATAAAGGAACATTATTAGGCTTTTTATTTTATTCATCATTTTTATTTGGAGTCTTTGAAATGTCAAAACTTAATAAAAAACCAATCAATATTTAAATTTATTTTTAATGCAAAACCTTTTTGAAATTTTAAAAAGCAGGATACTAGTACTCGATGGAGCTATGGGAACCATGATACAACAGTACAAGTTTAGCGAATCTGATTATAGGGGAGAGCGCTTTAAAAATTACCCAAGTAGCGTTAAAGGGAATAATGATCTATTGTCTTTAACCCAACCTGAGGCTATTAAAACAATTCATGAAAAATATTTAGAGGTTGGTGCTGATATTATTGAAACTAATACTTTTTCATCCACAAGTATTGGAATGTCAGACTATGACATGGAATCAATAGTTTATGATTTAAATTATGAATCAGCAAAAATTGCTAAAGAAGCAGCTAATAAGTATACTTTAATTGATTCAAGTAAGCCTAGGTTTGTTGCGGGCTCAATTGGACCAACCAATAGAACAGCCAGCATGTCTCCTGATGTTAATGATCCAGGATATAGAGCGGTTACTTTTGATGACTTGGTTATAGCTTATTCAGAACAGGTTAATGCACTTATCGATGGTCAGGTAGATATATTGTTAGTGGAAACTGTTTTTGACACGCTTAATGCTAAGGCGGCCTTATTTGCAATTGATCTTATTTTAAATGAGCGAAATATTTCGTTGCCTATTATGGTTAGTGGAACTATTACCGATGCTAGTGGAAGAACTCTTTCAGGACAAACTGTTGAAGCTTTTGTAGCTTCTTTATCTCATATCCCACTTTTGAGTATAGGATTTAATTGTGCTTTAGGGGCTGACCTTCTTTTGCCTTATATGAAGAGACTGAGTAAGGTTACAGAATTCTACACATCAGCCCACCCAAATGCAGGTCTTCCGAATGCTTTTGGAGAATATGACCAAAGTGCTGAGGAAATGAGAGTCTTGATTAGAGAGTATTTAGAATCTAAATGCGTGAACATAATTGGTGGTTGTTGTGGAACTACGCCAGAACATATTAAACTTATTGCTGAAGAAACAAAGAATTTTTCACCTAGAATAATAGAGCAATTATGACAGATAAAAATCTTATACTTTCTGGATTAGAACCACTGGTGGTTTCAGAAAAATCAAACTTTATTAATGTTGGAGAAAGAACCAATGTAACTGGGTCTAAGAAGTTTTTAAGATTAATTGAAGAAGATAAATTTTCAGAAGCTTTAGAAGTTGCAAGAGATCAGGTCGAGGGGGGTGCTCAAATTATTGACATCAACATGGATGAAGGAATGATTGACGGAGTTGAGGCAATGACTAAATTTTTAAACCTAATTGCTTCTGAACCTGATATTTCAAGAGTCCCTATTATGATTGATAGTTCAAAATGGGAAATAATTGAAGCAGGTCTTAAAACAGTTCAAGGAAAAAGTGTTGTTAATTCAATAAGTTTAAAAGAAGGAGAAGAGGAGTTTATAACCCGCGCTAGCCTTGTTAAAAGATACGGAGCAGCTGTTATTGTTATGGCTTTTGACGAAAAAGGTCAAGCAGATAATTTAGAAAGAAGAATAGAGATTTGTAAAAGATCCTATGATATATTAGTTAATAAGGTGAATTTTAAGCCTCAAGACATAATTTTTGATCCGAACATTTTCCCTGTAGCTACTGGAATGGAGGAGCATCGTAAAAATGCATTAGATTTCTTTTTAGCCACTAAATGGATTAGAACTAACTTACCCTATGCTAGTGTTAGTGGAGGAGTTAGCAATGTTTCCTTTTCATTTAGAGGAAATAATTCGGTTAGGGAAGCCATGCATTCCGCATTTTTATATCATGCTATTAAACATGGTATGAATATGGGAATAGTTAATCCTAATATGCTTGAAATTTATGATGAAATTCCTAAAGATTTACTTGATCGTGTTGAAGATGTTTTATTAGATAGAAGAGAGGATGCAACTGAAAGATTACTTGATTTCGCAGAAAGTGTTGTGGGTGATAAAAAAGAAAAAAAATCAGTAAATAAAGAGTGGCGTAACCTTGAGCTTCGAGAAAGAATTTCTTATTCATTAATTAATGGAAAAGATGAATTTATTGAAGATGATGTAGAATTAGCTAGATTAAGTGTAGAAAGACCAATAATGGTTATTGAAGGTCATTTAATGGACGGTATGAATGTAGTTGGAGATTTGTTTGGAGAGGGAAAAATGTTTTTACCTCAGGTTGTAAAGTCAGCTAGAGTAATGAAAAAAGCGGTTGCTTATTTACTGCCATATATTGAAGCTTCTAAAACAGATGGTTCAAGTAATTCTGCTGGAAAAATTTTAATGGCCACAGTAAAAGGGGATGTTCATGATATAGGTAAAAACATAGTGGGTGTTGTTTTGGCTTGTAACAATTTTGAAATCATTGATTTAGGAGTCATGGTGCCTCCAGAAAAAATTATCAAAACAGCTATTGAAGAAAATGTAGATATTATAGGTCTGTCAGGATTAATTACTCCGTCATTAGACGAGATGGTTTTTCTGGCACAAGAACTTAAAAGATTAAATATTAGAACACCTCTTCTAATTGGTGGTGCAACAACCTCCAAAGCTCATACAGCAGTTAAAATTTTTCCTGAAATTGATTCGCCAGTAGTACATGTCAATGATGCTTCTAGGGCTGTTGGGGTTGCTAGTAGTTTAATTAATAAAGATTTAAAGGAAGATTACTGGAATGGAATTAAAAAAGAATACACTGATTTTAGAGTAAAGTTTTTAAATAAAAAAAGTGAAAAAAGATATATAGATTACAAAACTTCTAAAAACAATAATTTTCAAATTGATTTTAATCAATATAGCCCAGTTAAGCCTAGACAATTAGGAATCGAGATAATTGAAGAGATTTCACTAGAAACCCTTGTTCCTTATATTGATTGGTCGCCATTTTTTAATACATGGGGGCTTCACGGCAAATACCCAGATATTTTTGATTACGAATTGACAGGAAAACAAGCAAAAGAATTATTTGAAGATGGGCAGATCATGCTAAAGAAAATTTTAAAAGAAAAATCTCTTACTGCAAAAGCTATATTTGGATTATTTCCGGCTAATTCTATTGGTGATGATATTGAAGTCTATAATTCAGAAAAAACAGAAACTATCGCTAAGTTTTTAACTCTAAGACAGCAATTAAAAAAGAAAGAAGGAGAACCAAATATGGCTCTATCAGATTTTATTGCACCAAAAGATTCTGGAATAGACGATTATATAGGTTGTTTTTGTGTTAGTACTGGTTTTGGATCAGATGAACTTTCAAAGGAATATGAAGACAAAATTGACGATTATAGTTCTATAATGGTCAAGGCTTTAGCTGATAGATTCGCTGAAGCATATGCTGAATACTTACATAAGCATGTAAGACTGGAAAAGTGGGGGTATTCTTTTGATGAAAAACTTAGCAATAAGGAATTAATTCAAGAGTCTTATAAGGGAATAAGACCAGCTCCGGGATATCCAGCTTGTCCAGATCATTTAGAAAAGAGTACAATTTGGGATTTGTTAAAAGTAGAAGAATCAATAGGGGTCAAATTAACGGAAAGTTTAGCTATGTGGCCCGCTTCTTCAGTATCAGGGTATTATTTTGGATCTGAAAAAGCAAAATATTTTGGATTGGGAAATATTAATCAAGACCAATTAGAAGATTACGCTAAAAGAAGAGATATTTCAATTGAAAAAGCTAAAAAATGGCTTGGTCCTAATTTGAATTAATAATAATGAAAGTAACAGAACATATTAAAAAAGCTCAAGGAAAAACTCAATTTACTTTTGAAATTTTACCACCAGTAAAAGGTCATAATGTACAGTCTATTTTTGATAATATTGATCCTTTGATGGAGTTTAATCCTCCTTTTATTGATGTCACTTACCATAGAGAAGAGCATGTCTATAATGATTTAGGGAATGGACTATTACAAAAAAAAGTAGTAAGAAAACGTCCAGGTACAGTTGGTATTTGCGCTGCTCTTCAAAACAAATATAACGTAGATGCGGTTCCTCATATTCTGTGTGGAGGTTTTAGTAAAGAGGTAACGGAAAATCTTTTAATTGACTTGGATTTTCTAGGAATAAATAATATTGTAGCCTTAAGAGGAGATGCCATTAAGTCAGAAACTTATTTCACACCAAATAAAGAAGGGCATTCCTATGCAAGCGAGCTAGTTAATCAAATATCTGATTTAAATAAAGGAAAATATTTGGAAGAAGTTGAAGTGTCCTCTAAAACTGATTTCTGTATTGGAGTGGCCGGTTATCCTGAAAAACACATGGAAGCTCCAAGTCTAGAAAGTGATATTCACTTTTTAAAAGAAAAAATTAAATTAGGTGCTGAGTATATAGTAACTCAAATGTTTTTTGACAATAAGAAGTTCTTTGAATTTCAAAATATTTGTAAAAAAGAAGGTATCAAAGTGCCAATTATTCCAGGGTTAAAGCCTATTTCAACAAAAAAACAACTTAATATTCTTCCGCATAGATTTCATTGTGACCTTCCTGAAACTCTAATCAAAGAGGTTATAAAATGCAAAGATAACTCGCAAGTTAAACAGGTTGGAATAGAGTGGTGTATACAGCAAAGCAAGGAACTTAAAGAACATGGCGTTCCTTTTTTACACTACTATTCAATGGGGAAAGCGCTTAATATTAAAAAGATTGCACAATCAGTTTTTTAGTTAAATAAAATTTTAATTAACAACTAAAATTAATTTATATAATATGGCTTAATTAATAATAATAATAATAATTTTGAACAATAATTTGAATAAACTGTTTTAAGTATTTAATTTAAAAATTTTCAATAAAATATGAGTTACCTTTTTACATCCGAATCAGTTAGTGAAGGGCATCCAGATAAAGTTGCTGATCAAATTAGTGATGCACTAATTGATAATTTTTTAGCTTTTGATCCTAATTCAAAAGTAGCCTGTGAGACTTTAGTAACAACAGGGCAAGTCGTCTTAGCCGGAGAGGTTAAATCTAATACTTATCTTGATGTTCAAGCAATTTCTAGAAGAGTAATAAACAAAATTGGCTACAATAAAAGCGAATATATGTTTGATGGTAATTCTTGTGGTGTTTTTTCTGCTATACATGAACAATCATCTGATATAAATCAAGGTGTAGAGAGAAAAAATCCAGAAGATCAAGGTGCTGGAGATCAAGGAATGATGTTTGGATACGCTTGTAATGAGACAGAAGACTATATGCCGTTAGCTTTAGATTTATCCCATAAAATATTAATAGAATTAGCAGAATTAAGAAGAGAAAATAATGAAATAACTTATTTAAGACCTGATTCTAAATCCCAAGTAACACTACAATATTCTGAAGATAATAAGCCAGAAAAAATTGTGGCTATAGTAGTTTCTACTCAACATGATGATTTTGATATTGAAGATAAAATGTTAGCTAAAATTAAACTGGACATTACTTCAATTCTAATACCAAGATTATTAAATAAGTATCCAGATTATAAAACTTTTTTCAATAATGAAATAGAGTATCACATAAATCCAACAGGAAAATTTGTTATAGGTGGCCCACACGGAGATACCGGTTTAACAGGAAGAAAAATTATTGTAGATACTTATGGAGGAAAAGGTGCACATGGAGGAGGTGCTTTTTCAGGAAAAGATCCTAGTAAAGTAGATAGAAGTGCTGCATATGCGACAAGACATATCGCTAAAAATTTAGTTGCTGCAGGTGTGGCTGATGAATGTTTGGTTCAAGTTAGTTACGCTATTGGAGTGGCTAAGCCAATGGGCATCTTTGTTAATACTTATGGAACATCAAAAATTTCTATGAATGATAGTGAATTAGCTAAAATTGTTGAAGAAATTTTTGATATGCGTCCTTATTTTATTGAAAAAAGATTAAAATTAAGGAATCCAATTTATACGGAAACTGCTGCCTATGGACATATGGGGAGAAAATCAAAATTTGTTACTAAGACTTTTACCTCTCCAAACGGTGAATCAAAAACTTTAGAAGTTGAGTTATTTACTTGGGAAAAATTAGATATGCTAGATAAAATTAAACTAAAATTAAAACTATAATAAATGAGTAATACAAAACACATTCCATTCAAAGTAAAAGATATTTCTTTAGCTGATTGGGGAAGAAAAGAAATCAACCTTGCTGAAGCTGAAATGCCAGGTCTTATGTCACTTAGAGAAGAGTATGGTGAAACTAAACCATTAAAAGGAGCTAGAATAGCAGGCTGTCTTCATATGACTATTCAAACAGCAGTTCTAATAGAGACTTTAGTTGAATTAGGCGCGGATGTTACTTGGAGTTCATGTAATATTTTTTCTACTCAAGATCATGCAGCAGCAGCAATAGCAGCAGCAGGTATACCTGTTTATGCCTGGAAAGGTATGAATGAAGAAGAGTTTGAATGGTGTATAGAACAAACAGTATTTTTTGGAGAAGATAAAAAACCGTTAAATATGATTTTAGATGATGGTGGAGATTTAACAAATTTGGTGTTAGATCATTATCCAGAATTAGTTAAAGGAATAAAAGGTTTATCTGAAGAAACAACCACTGGAGTACACAGGTTGTATGAAAGAGTGAAAAATGGAACTTTACCCATACCTGCAATAAATGTAAATGATTCTGTTACCAAATCAAAATTTGATAATAAATATGGATGTCAAGAAAGTGCAGTAGACGCCGTAAGAAGAGCGACTGATATAATGATTGCTGGAAAAAGAGTGGTTGTGGCTGGGTATGGAGATGTTGGAAAAGGTACCGTTGCCTCATTTAGTGGAGCGGGAGCTATAGTAACTGTTGTTGAAGTAGATCCAATTTGCGCCCTACAAGCTTCGATGGATGGACATGAAGTAAAGAAAATGAAAACAGTAATTGGAAATGCTGATATAATTGTAACGGCAACTGGAAATAAAGATATTTTAAAAGAAGAACATTTTAGGTTAATGAAAGACAAGGTAATAGTTTGTAATATAGGACACTTTGATAATGAAATTGATATGGAATGGTTAAATAAAAATTACGGAAATACAAAAGATGAAATTAAGCCTCAAGTCGATTTGTATAATATTAATGGTATAGATATTATTGTTTTAGCAGAGGGCAGGCTTGTTAACTTAGGTTGTGCTACCGGACACCCTAGCTTTGTAATGAGTAATTCTTTTACCAACCAAACTTTGGCCCAATTAGAATTGTGGTTAAATACAGATAAATATGATAATAAAGTACATATGCTGCCAAAACATTTAGATGAAAAGGTTGCCAAGTTACACTTGAGTAGACTTGGTGTTGAGCTAGAGGAATTGACTCATGATCAAGCAAAATATATAGGCGTTAAAGTCGATGGACCATATAAGCCTGAATATTATAGGTATTAATTTTTTTCTTAATTTAAGAAAAAAGTTATTTAAAAATAAAATAGTATGATTTTAGAAATGAAAGTTCCGTCACCAGGTGAATCAATTTCAGAAGTTGAAATTGCTCAGTGGCTTGTAAAAGATGGAGACTACGTTAAAAAAGATCAAACGATTGCTGAAGTAGATTCTGATAAGGCCACTTTAGATCTTCCAGCGGAAGAAAGTGGCGTTATCACGTTAAAAGCGAATGAAGGAGATGCGGTAGACGTAGGAGCGGTCATATGTTTAATTGACACTTCTGCTAAAGCCCCAATTTCGAATAATAAAAACCAACAGAAAAAATTGTTGAAAAAACAATTCAAAAACAATCAGAGCCAATTGAAACTAAAATAGAAGAAAGTAGTTTTGCTAGTGGAACACCTTCACCAGCTGCAGCAAAAATATTAGATGAAAAAAAGATTTCTGCATCTACTGTTTCTGGATCAGGTAGGGGAGGAAGAATTACAAAAGACGATGCGCTTAAAGCACTTCCAAAAGTTGATTTAAACGCCATAGTAAAAAATCGAAAAATAGAGTCTAAAAAGCTCTCAATGCTTAGAAGAAAAGTAGCACAAAGGTTGGTGGCTGTTAAGAATCAAACGGCGATGCTAACTACTTTTAATGAAGTGAACATGACTCCAATTTTTGAACTTAGAAAACAATATAAAGAGGAGTTTAAAGAAAAGCATGGTGTTGGTCTTGGTTTTATGAGTTTTTTCACAAAAGCGACTGTTCAAGCTTTAAAGGAATTTCCGGATGTTAATAGTATGATTGATGGAGATCAACAGATTAAATATGATTTCTTTGACATAAGTATTGCTGTTTCAGGACCAAAAGGACTCATGGTACCTGTAGTTAGAGATGCTCAAAAATTAACTTTCTCAGGTATTGAAAAAGAAATAAAAAGACTGGCTATTAGAGCTAGAGATGGAGAAATTACGGTTGATGAAATGACAGGTGGTACTTTTACTATAACCAATGGTGGAGTGTTTGGATCGATGCTTTCCACTCCAATAATTAATCCTCCTCAATCTGCAATTTTAGGAATGCATAATATAATTGAGCGTCCTATTGCAGTAAGCGGAAAGGTTGAAGTTCATCCAATCATGTATTTAGCACTCTCTTATGATCATAGAATAATAGATGGCAAGGAATCTGTAGGATTTTTAGTCTCTATCAAAGAAGCCCTTGAAAATCCAATTGAAAAACTAATGGATGGAAATGTTAAAAAAGCCTTAGAGCTTTAGATAGAGTCTATTTTTTTCATAATCTATAATGGCTTTCCCTTTATTTAAGATGTCGGCTCCTATTATCCCATCTACTTTTTGAACTTCTCTCTCACTTAAGGACTTATTAATATGATTCATATTAAATAACACTGATTGAACGGATGATTTACTAAGCCATTGTTCCAATTTGGATTGTATTTTTTTTAGACACCTTGAGTTTCTTGCATGTAAATCCGTAGCACTGGACGCTTTTATTTCACTAGTTTCTGAAATTAATTTGAATTTTTCTAATTGCGTTAAATCTGTACAGGTATTAGAAGCTCCAGTATCTAGTATAAATAAACCTTCTACATTATTTATTGACCGCTTCTATGTGATAAATGATTTGTAACTGTTTTTTTAAGATTAATACTAGTGTAACCTTGAGCTTTTAAAAAGAAGTGCCTTGTTTGAGTCATTAAAATCAAAATTAATCTAAAACATTAACTTAGCCCTATGCAAATAATAGATACTCACACTCATTTATATCTTAAGCAGTTTAATGATGATGTCGACAAGGTAATAGCTAGATCAATTAATAGCGGGATTGATAAATTCATCTTTCCAGCCATTGACTCTTCTCATATGAAGCAGATGCATTTTTTACAAAAAAAATACCCCTCAAATATTCATTTAATGTCTGGTCTTCACCCAGTATATGTCAAAGAAAATTATAAGCAAGAGCTGGACTTAGTAGTTCAAAATCTAGATAATCATAACTATGTGGCCATTGGAGAAATTGGAATTGACTTATATTGGGACAAAACTTTTTTAAAACAGCAACAAGAGGCTTTTGAGTTTCAAATTAGACTTGCTATTTCTAATGATTTGCCGATTGTTATACATTGTAGAGAAGGGTTTGATGAGATATTTGAAATTTTAGACGCTGAAAAATGCACAAAACTTCGTGGTGTATTTCATTGCTTTACAGGTACATTAGATCAAGCAAATAGAGCTATAAGATTAGGATTTAAACTTGGTATTGGAGGTGTAGTCACCTTTAAAAATGGAGGCTTAGATAAATTTATCAATCAAATTGACTTACAACATCTTGTCTTAGAGACGGATGCTCCCTATTTATCACCCGTTCCTTTTCGTGGAAAAAGAAATGAAAGTTCTTACATAACTTATGTGTTAAGTAAATTATCTGAACTTTATGAGATAAGTGAAATAGAGATAGCTAAGGCAACTACAAAAAATGCTATTAAAATATTCAATCTATAATTTTTAAATACCTATTTTTGAAATCTTTAAAAAAGAGAGGTGGCCGAGCGGTTTAAGGCGCACGCTTGGAAAGCGTGTATACGCCAAAAGTGTATCGTGGGTTCGAATCCCATCCTCTCTGCAATAAAAAAACCCCTTTGTAAAAAATTACAAGGGGTTTTTTTTATATAATATATTAACTGTTTTGTTAATTAGCTGTAAAGGTTGAGATCAGAGAGAAGCTACTATTTTTGTTTTGATCAGTTGTTTTAACTCTCCAAAAGTAAGTTAAGCCAGCCTCTAGTGTAGCACTTGCAGTTTTAGAGGATAAATTAGTTAAAGCTGAGATAGGAGTTTGTTTTCCATCTACCTTGTCTATATAGACTGTATAGCTTAAAGTATCTCCAGCATCTGGATCACTACCTTCCCAAGCTAAGCTTGCCACACCAGTACTAGAACTAGGTGTTTTAAGTACGGCTGCTAAAGGAACGTTGGTAACTATAGGTTCAGCAGAAACATAAAATTTTCTACTTCCACTTGTAGCGGTTTTGCTTGGCATTATATTGTGAGCAGTTACTCTCCAAGAATACACAGTTCCTCTACTTAAGATAGCTGTTGTTGAAGTTGTTAATAAGGTTTTGTTGCTTGTAACATTAGTCGTTGAGTTAGTATAGCTAAGTGTGTAACTTTTAGTGTTGGCTGTTGCAGCCCAAGAAAAGGTTACTTCACTTTGATTAGCGTTAACTTTTTTTCCAACTTCACAGGAGTTACTACTAGAAGGTGATATTAAAGTTGGTGCATTTGGATTAGTGGCAATTGGAATACCTGCTTGCGCATCAACAGGGGCATCCTCACAATCACAATCACAACTTATTAAGAAGGTTAAAGAGAAAAAAAGAAAACTAGTATATTTTAAAATGCTTTTCATATTTATTGTATTAATATTTAATGTCTTTTTATAATCCTTTAGGCTGGTCTACAACTGCTTCAAAGCATTGTTCGTAACCAGCTTGACCATCTACTTTAAAGCAAACAGTATAGGTTCCTTTAGCCAGTCCTGTAACAGAAGCTGTTTTGTTTACACCTTTAATTACAAAAGGACTACTTTGTCCGCTTACTGTAATAGTGTAATCGTATTTGTTGTCTTCAACTGATAAATCAATAGTACCATCATTTTTACCATTACAAGTACAACTACCTACCTGAATCTTGTTGTTATCATCTTGAAGATTAAATCCACCGCCAGTAACATTGATCGTTACGGTAGCTATATTGCTATCAACCATTGTGTCATTAAGTTTGAACTTAAAACTATCAGTTCCTGTAAAGCCATTATTAGCAGTGTAAGTAACTATAGGATCTTTTACTGTGAATGTATAAGGCAGATCAGAAGAACTTAATGTGTTAGTACCTTGTTTTAATATTCCGTTAGATGGATAAGATGTTATGATATATTTTAAGTTTAGTACATCATAAATTTTTATAATTCCATTATGTCCACCAACCGCAAGAATTTTTCCATCTGCTGATATATCTAAAGATTCTCCCCAAGGAGGAGACGTTATTGCATTCCCTAATTGTTTCCAGTTTGTCCCATCCCAATCAAATAAACCTGTTTTTTGATTAAATATTGGGATTGCTGCTCTTTTCCCATCATCTGAAATAGATATAGCTCTCCAAGCAGCGTTCGAACCATAATAAATGTCAGATCCAATCTGTGTAGCATTTGACCCACTTACATTATAAACTCTGGCACTTCCAATTCCATTAGCACCAACAATCAGTTTTTGACCGTCAGGTGTTAGTCTAAGAGTTTGTCCAAATTTTTCTCCTGAGCCTCCATCGATAGTTATATTCTTAGTCCATACTCCTCCACTTAAATCATATATATTGACTTGATTATTTGTTTTTGTACCTATTGCAAATCTTGTTCCGTCGTTAGAAAGAGAGACCATTCCAGGTGCTTCTGTTCCTCCAGCTTGTATAGTTACAACAGCGTAGGGTGATGTCCATTCAGAACCATCCCATTTTCTTAAATTTATTTTACCTCCAGCAAAATCTACAGCTGCTAGTGTATTTCCATCTCCTGAAAGATTAAGTCCTCTGTTTGCGGTAAGCGACATTACTGGTGAATTTTGAGTCCAGCTACTTCCACTCCAGCTATAGGTGTATACCTTTTTTTTATTTGTATCATAGGCAGCAATTCTATTTCCATCGTTAGAAATAGAGACAAATTCTCCTAATTGCCCTCCAGATTCTCCATTAATAGTTTGTCCTAGCTGTCCCCATTCAGAACCATTCCAAGAAAAAACACGAACATTATTATGAAGCCATCCTCCTACAACAATTCTTGTTCCATCACTTGATAATTCTATATATTCACCAAAACCGGATCCTGATAAAGAATTTTCTAAGGCAGAACCTTTTTGAGTATGAACTGTAAAGACAGTTGCCAGATCAGATCTGAGCCTGTTAAAGTAATATTGACTGGAGAATATTGATCTGTAGAAACACTTTGATATCAGCTACTGGAGCTGTGTTTTGTCCAGCAATAAAAGCAAAGGACATTAACAATAATATAGAATATAATTTTTTCATAATCTTTAACTTTAATTAAAAGAGTTTAGTAATCCTACGCTCAATATAACAAATTTTGTTAACTTAAAATTATTATCAAATAATAATTTGATAATTAAGGTGAAAATAGGAAATAAAAAACCCCTTTGTAAAAAATTACAAGGGGTTTTTTTTATATAATATATTAACTGTTTTGTTAATTAGCTGTAAAGGTTGAGATCAGAGAGAAGCTACTATTTTTGTTTTGATCAGTTGTTTTAACTCTCCAAAAGTAAGTTAAGCCAGCCTCTAGTGTAGCACTTGCAGTTTTAGAGGATAAATTAGTTAAAGCTGAGATAGGAGTTTGTTTTCCATCTACCTTGTCTATATAGACTGTATAGCTTAAAGTATCTCCAGCATCTGGATCACTACCTTCCCAAGCTAAGCTTGCCACACCAGTACTAGAACTAGGTGTTTTAAGTACGGCTGCTAAAGGAACGTTGGTAACTATAGGTTCAGCAGAAACATAAAATTTTCTACTTCCACTTGTAGCGGTTTTGCTTGGCATTATATTGTGAGCAGTTACTCTCCAAGAATACACAGTTCCTCTACTTAAGATAGCTGTTGTTGAAGTTGTTAATAAGGTTTTGTTGCTTGTAACATTAGTCGTTGAGTTAGTATAGCTAAGTGTGTAACTTTTAGTGTTGGCTGTTGCAGCCCAAGAAAAGGTTACTTCACTTTGATTAGCGTTAACTTTTTTTCCAACTTCACAGGAGTTACTACTAGAAGGTGATATTAAAGTTGGTGCATTTGGATTAGTGGCAATTGGAATACCTGCTTGCGCATCAACAGGGGCATCCTCACAATCACAATCACAACTTATTAAGAAGGTTAAAGAGAAAAAAAGAAAACTAGTATATTTTAAAATGCTTTTCATATTTATTGTATTAATATTTAATGTCTTTTTATAATCCTTTAGGCTGGTCTACAACTGCTTCAAAGCATTGTTCGTAACCAGCTTGACCATCTACTTTAAAGCAAACAGTATAGGTTCCTTTAGCCAGTCCTGTAACAGAAGCTGTTTTGTTAGTCCCTGTAATAAGTACAGGAGCTGATTGACCACTTACAGAAATGGTATAGTCATATCTAGCAGTCCTCAATTGATAAATCAATAGTACCATCATTTTTACCATTACAAGTACAACTACCTACCTGAATCTTGTTGTTATCATCTTGAAGATTAAATCCACCGCCAGTAACATTGATCGTTACGGTAGCTATATTGCTATCAACCATTGTGTCATTAAGTTCAAATAATGCGTAAGATTGACCATTTCCAACACTCATATCGTTCCATTTAACTCCAAAATTTCCAAAATTAAATTGACCATAATCTTCATTTCCTGCATTATTTGGCTCATTTGAATACCAATTTGTATATCGGTCCTCTAATTTAACTCCATCAACCCAAATCCATCCTCCCCCGGGTTCGGAATAATCACTAGCATTTCTATCTTGATACAGACCCATCCAAAAGGGTCCATCTAACCTGTTCATCGAGATAAGAGCATCATAAACTGTTTGTCCCATTGTTTCATTTAATGGAACAAACTTTTAGCTCCATCAAAAGAATCAGTTAAAATTTTGGCATCAGGCCAATCCATTTTTGTAGCAGTATTTGAATTAAATAATAAGTTTTCCCCGTCAGGTTTATCAAAAGTAACAGGTTTACCGTTATTGCTAATTAATTTTAAACCACTAGCTGCTGCAAAAGAAGCAATAGATAGATCCCTGGCAACAAAAGTAAATGAATCTGTTCCGGAAAAATTGACAGAAGGTGTGTAAGTGATGTTATTTCCTGATAAGGCTAAAGGAAGATCGGAAGAAGTAACAACACTCCCTCCGTTTTTTAAGATTCCGTTAGTAGGTAAAGATTTGATAAGGTATGTTAAAATATCATCATCCGCATCAGTCGCAACTAACGATACAACAGCAGGTGTGTATTGGTCAGTTGTTATAGTCTGATTATTAGCTATTGGAGGATTGTTTTGTCCATTAACAAAAGAAATTGACAATAATAATATTAAAGAGTATAGTTTTTTCATGGGTATAAATTTAATAAAAATAATATAAAACAATTTTCATGGTATGTTTATTTTTAATTGTATGGGATTTTATTAATTGACTGATTTTGTTAAACTTAATATTTTGTCTGATGAATTAAAGAAATTAACAGATCAACTAAACATTCTTGATCGTATGTTGTCGCTGATGTTACTAGTTCATTTGTGCTAAAAAAAAACATTATTTTTATTTCAACTTTTTATATATATTTATCAACTTAATTAAACAAAATAACATAGAATAAATCTTAAATAATGAAAAGACTATTATCACTTTTACTATTAAGCGCTGTTTTTTTCTCAAACATTGGACAGTTAAATGCACAAGAAGAAACTATGGTTGAAGAAACTATGGTTGAAGAAACTATGGTTGAAGAAACTATGGTTGAAGAAATTATGGCTGAAGAAGCTCCAGCTGAAAGAGGTTTCACTCAAGAATTAAAAAATCGTTTTATTGAAGGGGGTCCTGGATTTATGGGGATTGTTCTTGCTTGTCTTATTTTTGGACTAGCAATTGCTATTGAAAGAATTATTTATTTAAATCTTGCAACCACTAACTCTAAGAAACTAACAGAAGATGTTGAAAGCGCATTAAAATCAGGAGGAACTGAAGCTGCAAAAGAAATTTGTAGAAATACTTCAGGACCGGTTGCATCTATTTTTTATCAAGGATTAGATAGAGCAGGAGATGGAGTTGAAAGCGCTGAAAAAGCTGTTGTAGCTTATGGTGGTGTTCAAATGGGACAATTAGAAAAAAATGTTTCTTGGATTTCTTTGTTTATTGCACTTGCTCCAATGCTTGGTTTCATGGGTACTGTAATAGGAATGATTCAAGCATTTGATAAAATTCAAGCTGCTGGAGATATGCAACCTTCACTTGTTGCGGGTGGTATTAAAGTTGCTCTATTAACAACTGTATTTGGTCTTGTAGTCGCTATTATTCTTCAAATTTTTTATAATTACATTGTTGCTAAAATAGATAGTATAGTAAATGACATGGAAGATGCATCAATTACTTTAATAGATATTTTAGTAGCTCACAAAAAATAAATTTTATGAATATTCAAAAAATAACTACAATTATTGTTACCTCTCTGGGTGTTTTAGGAGCTGTCTTCGTTTTAATGATAGTAGGTAAAGGAGATGATGCAATAGAAATGAGTGCTATGCAAGGAGATTTTGGTAGTGTTACACCTATTATTCTTCTAGCTCAAATAATATTAGCAATAGCTATTTTAATTACAGTGGTATTTTCTATTAAGAATTTAGCCTCAGATAAAGGAAAGCTTAAAAGCTCTTTAATGGCAATTGGAGCTTTTTTATTAGTTCTTGTAGTTGCTTATCTTTTTTCATCAGGAGAAGAAACGCCTATGCAAGATGGAGCATTTTTATCTGCTAATGGCGCTAGATGGGTAGAGGCAGGAATTAGAATGTTTTACTTTTTAACTGTTATAGCTATAGCATCAATGAGTTATGGTTCGATAAGAAAATTAATCAAGAAATAGATGGCTAGAAAATCACCAGAAGTAAATGCAGGCTCAATGGCTGACATTGCTTTTCTATTATTAATATTTTTTTTAGTTACTACAACTATAGAAACTGATTCTGGAATTAACAGAAAACTTCCTCCGATGGAAGATGTGGTTGATCCTCCAGTAATTAAACAAAGAAATATTTTTACCGTTGTAGTTAATAAAAATAACATGATTCTAGTTGAAGAAAAACTAATGGATCTAAGTGATGTTAGAAGAGCTGCTGTTAAATTTCTAGATAACGGTGGTGGAATTGGTGAAGAAGCTTGTGATTATTGTAAAGGTGAAAGAGATAGATCGTCCTCTGATAATCCTGATAAAGCTATTATTTCATTAAAGAATGATAGAGAAACAGACTATAAAGTATACATATCAGTTCAAAACGAACTTGTAGCGGCTTATAATGAGTTAAGAAATAGAGAGTTTATAGCTCTTTATCCAAACGAAAGAATGAGTTTTGTTGAAGCAGATAAAAAATATTCAGACCCTAGAACTAGTGTAAAAGTTAAGGCAGCTCTTAAACTTAAACTTAGTGTTCTAAAGAAAATGTATCCTCAAAAATTATCTGAGGCTGAACCAACTAAAAACAATTAGTATGTCTAAGTTTAAAAAGAAAAAAAATGATGGGCAAGCTGCAATAAATACAGCTTCTTTACCTGATATTGTTTTTATGCTTTTATTTTTCTTTATGGTTGCAACAGTTATGCGTGATAATACCTTAATGGTAGAAAACAAGCTTCCTGCTGCTGATCAAATTCAAAAATTAGATAAAAAAGATCGTGTGATTTATATTTATGCCGGAAAGCCAAGTGCTAGGTATGAATCTAAGTATGGTGATCAGGCAAGAATTCAGTTGAATGACAAGTTTTCTGTTGTTTCTGATGTTGGAGCCTATGTACTTGCTGAGAGAGCTACTAAAAGAGAAGAATTACAAAATGTCCTTACCACTGCTTTAAAAGTTGATGGCGAGACTAATATGGGTGTTATTTCAGACATCAAGCAGGAACTTAGAAAAGTAAATGCTTTAAAGATTAATTATACAACAAGAGTTGGTGATTATACTCAAAATAGATAAAACAAGCATTTAGTTTAAAATTCAAAGCATCCTTATAGGGTGCTTTTTTGTTTTTATTAAAGTAAATTTGTGTTATGCATAAAACTATTATCCTTTTTTACGCATTATTTTTTGTCATTAGCTCTTTTTCTCAAAGTAAAGAGATTGATGATAAGTATAGAGAAGACCAGATATATTTCGGATTTTATTACAACTCGTTAATAGATGATCCCTCTGATTTTAGCCAGAATAAATTTTCTAGTTCTATTAACTTTGGTTTTATTAGAGACTTACCTTTAAATAGTAATAGGGATTTTGGTCTAGGTCTAGGATTAGGCTTGTCCACTAGCTCATATAATCATAATTTGAAACTCAGCGTTGATGGAAATGATTTTACTGGGATGATAATTGAGGACTCCGATTCATTTAGTAAAAATAAATGGGTTATTAATGAACTTGAAATGCCTTTTGAAATTAGGTGGAGGACTTCATCTGCTGAAAATTATAAATTCTGGAGAGTATACTTTGGAGTTAAGACCACTTATATATTTGCTAGTAAGTTTAAGCACGAATCATCAATAGAGAACTATGACTTAAAAAGTCTTCCTTTTAATAAGATTCAATCAGGATTTACTCTTAATGCAGGCAATAATACTTGGAATTTAGCCCTTTATCTAGGGCTTAATCCTTTATTTAATGATAAATTCACTGTAAAATATCAAGAATTAAAGAATTTAAAACAATTTAAACTTGGTTTGATTTTTTATATTCTATAAAAAGCAGGTTTTAGAATTATTAAATTACCTATAAAAGCTTAAAAAACTGATAGTTTTACAATTTTATTTATATTTGCTGAATTATATGAATACCATTACAACTTAAAAACTAAAAACAAACTCTATTATGAAAAGAATTTTGTCTATGATTGCGGTACTATTTAGTACTATAATTTTCGCACAAACTACCGTTACAGGTACTGTAGTTGATGATAACAATGATCCAATTCCTGGAGCAACTATTGTTGTTGACTCTATGAATGGTACTGTTGCAGATTTTGACGGTAATTTTACTATTTCTGTTCAAAACACGCCACCATTTATAATAACTGTTTCAAGTGTTGGTTTTGATTCTGCCACTTTAAACGTGACAGTATCTAATCTAGATTTTGATGTAAAATTAGAATCTTCTCAAAATTTACTAGATGAAATTGTAGTTTCAGCTTCTAGAATTGCTGAAAGACTTTTTGAGTCTCCAGTAACTATAGAGAAATTTGACTATAAAGATATCGCCCAGTCTACTGGAGCTGATTTTTACAGTAGTTTAGAAGGACTAAAAGGAGTTCAAATTAATTCAGGTGGGCTTTTCTTACAGCAAGTTAATACAAGAGGCTTTTCAACTATTTATAACAATGGTTTTGTTCAACTCGTTGATGGAATGAATAATGAAGCTCCTGGATTAAACTTTTCAGCGGGTAACCTTTTAGGGATAAACGAATTAGATATACAAAGTGTAGAATTAATGCCTGGTGCTTCATCGGCTCTTTATGGAGCGAATGCAACAAAAGGTATTTTATTTATGAATAGTAAAAATCCATTTGATTTTCAAGGGGTGAGTGCTTACTATAAGCATGGTTTAACTTCTCAGAAAGCTGCTGGAGATAACTCATATTATGATTTTGGTTTTAGAGCTGCAAATAAATTTTCTGATAAATTTGCTGCTAAAATCACAGTGAGTTACAAAAGAGGTACTGACTGGCATGCTGTAGATTATAGAGATGTAAATGGTTTAGATGGTCGTTATGTCGATGGATCAGTTGAAGCTCAAAATCCAAGAGATTTCCCAGATTATGATGGGGTAAATGTTTATGGAGACATCGGACAGAATTTTGATATGACACAAGTCTTTGCTGGTTTGGTTCTTCCTGCACTTGTAGCAAATGGAACTTTTACACCTGCTCAAGGTGGTCAATTTGCTGCAATTTTTGGACAAATGAATACAGATTTTTTTGGATCTACTGTGATTAATTTAAGTGGTTACAATGAAGTTGATCTAGTAGATAACATTGCTTCAACTTTTAAAACAGATATTTCTTTAAATTACAAGCCTACGGAAGATTCTGAAATTATATTCAATTCAAAAATTGGTCAAGGAAATACCATGCTTCACGCTACTAATAGAAACATGTTAAAAAACTTTGGACTTCAACAACATAAAATTGAATATAATAACAAAAACTTAAATTTAAGGTATTACGCTTCTATTGAAAACTCTGGAAATACGCATGATGTTTCTGCACTTGGAGCGGTAATGGGAATTGCGCAGCCAGGAGGATTAAACGGATACTTTGCTAAATACTTTAATGGATATTTTGGAGCTCTTCCATATTTAATAGATCCTAACCCGATTGTTGGTTTTGGTACAATGGCTGCCTATGCTGCAGCTGGATATGATCTTCCCTTCTTGTTAAGTGGAGAACAAAGATTAGCTGCTCATGCTGCTGGTAGAAAAGCTGCTGATGCTAACATGCTAAGACCTGGTTCTAAAGCATGGAATGATGCTTATAAAGTAGCTTTAACAAATGGAATTGATGTGTTTGGTGGCGGAGCAGGAATTTTAGATACTTCAAAATCAAATAGTTTTGAAGCTAATTACAATCTTCAAGATTTAGTAAGTGGAGTAGATATAGTTATAGGAACTTCATACAGAGATTATATTTTAAGATCTAATGGAACACTTTTTACAGATTATGATGCACCAATTGAGTATAATGAAATGGGAATGTATGCACAAGCTCAAAAATCAGTTTTAGGTGGTGCTGTGAAATTAACAGGATCTATGAGATATGATAAAAGTGAATTTTTTGATGGACATATTACTCCAAGAATAGGAGCTCTTGTAAATCTTTCTGAGAATCAAAATATTAGATTTTCTTATCAAACAGGATTCCAAAATCCATCAGCTCAAGATCAATACATCGGCCTTGACGCAGGTGCGGCTGTTTTAATGGGTAGTTCTCCTGATAATGTTGATAGATTTAACATGAAGTTTAGAGGTCTTTCTGGCTACACCGGTTATATCACTGGTAAGCAAGTTCAACAAAATTCATTTACCCTTGCATCTGTTTTAGCTGGTGCTCCTGTTAAGGCTGGAAACCTTGGAAATGTTGAAGCTCAGTATGTGCAGTCTTATGACCTTGGATACAGAATTAATGGAAAGAAAACAGCGTTTGATATTAATGCTTATTTTACAAAATGGGATAACTTTATTTCAGCTGTAAATGTGATTACTCCGATGTATAATACTTTTGGAGGTTTAGCAGCTTTATCTCAAGGAGATTATAAAGTCTTTTCTTATGATTCAAATACTGATCAAGTCGTGAAAACAATAGGAGTTAGTGCTGGAATTGAAACACAGTTTTTAAAAGTGTTTGATTTAAACATGACTTACTCTTATAATAAAATGGATTTTGACAATTCAAATACTGATTTTGAAGCTGGGTTTAATACTCCTCAAACTAGAATTGTTATGTCTTTAGGTTCGACAAAAATAGCTGACAACTTTTCGTTTAATGTATCAGCAAAATACCATGATTCTTTCCTATGGCAACAGTCAGGGTTTGTTGATGGTGTAATACCTACTAATACTACATTTGATGCTTCTATGAATTTTGATATTCCTAAATTAGATTCTAGAATTAAAATTGGTGGTACTAACATAGGTGGATGTGAATACTTAGTAATGCCAGGTTCAGGAATGGTTGGACAGCAGTTCTACGTTGGATTTACATTGAATCCTTAATATTTATAAAAATGTTAATAAAAGGCGACTTAGGTCGCCTTTTTTTGTTTAAAAAATAAAAGAATTTAAGCTATAAAATTTTATATTTGCCACATTAAATTTTCGTTTAAAGAATTCATTTAAAATAAATAATATACAATGTCAAACTCAATAGGTAAAGTTTCGCAAATAATGGGACCAGTAGTTGATGTCATTTTTGACACTACATCAAACTCACTGCCAAAAATTTATGATTCTCTAGAAATTAAAAAAGTAGATGGTTCTATTTTAGTTTTAGAAGTTCAATCTCATGTTGGAGAAGATGTGGTTAGAACTATTTCTATGGATTCTACAGATGGTCTTCAAAGAGGAGCAGAAGTATTAGCCACAGGAAATCCTATTAAAATGCCTGTTGGTGAAGATATTTACGGAAGATTATTTAATGTAATCGGAGATGCAATTGATGGTTTAGGAAATTTACCTAAAACTGGAAAAGACGGATTATCAATTCATAGAGAAGCTCCAGATTTTGATCAGTTATCAACTTCTACAGAAGTTTTATTTACAGGGATTAAGGTTATTGATCTTATTGAGCCTTATGCTAAAGGTGGTAAGATTGGACTTTTTGGTGGCGCTGGTGTTGGTAAAACTGTTTTAATTCAAGAATTGATTAATAATATTGCTAAGGGTCATGGTGGTCTTTCTGTTTTTGCTGGTGTTGGAGAAAGAACAAGAGAGGGTAACGATCTTTTAAGAGAGATGTTAGAGTCAGGTATTATTAAGTACGGAGAAGAATTTGATAAATCCATGGAAGAAGGTGGTTGGGATTTAAGTAAAGTTGATAAAAATGCTTTAAAAGAGTCAAAAGCAACTTTTGTTTTTGGTCAGATGAATGAACCTCCAGGAGCTAGAGCTAGAGTCGCTCTTTCTGGTCTTACTGTAGCAGAATATTTTAGAGATGGTGCAGGAGAAGGTCAAGGAAAAGACGTTTTGTTTTTTGTAGACAACATCTTTAGATTTACGCAAGCTGGTTCAGAAGTTTCTGCTCTTTTAGGAAGAATGCCATCTGCAGTAGGTTATCAGCCAACTTTGGCTACTGAAATGGGAGCGATGCAAGAAAGAATTACCTCTACTAAAAACGGCTCAATTACATCTGTACAAGCAGTATATGTTCCTGCAGATGATTTAACAGATCCTGCTCCAGCAACTACATTTGCTCACTTAGATGCAACTACAGTATTGTCTAGAAAAATTGCTGAACTTGGTATTTATCCTGCGGTTGATCCTTTAGACTCTACCTCAAGAATTCTTGCTCCAGAAATAATAGGAGATGAACATTATAACTGCGCACAAAGAGTTAAAGAACTTTTGCAAAAATATAAAGAACTTCAAGATATCATCGCTATTTTAGGTATGGAAGAGCTCTCGGAAGAAGATAAGCTTTCTGTATATAGAGCTAGAAAAGTTCAAAGATTCCTTTCTCAACCTTTTCATGTTGCAGAACAATTTACTGGAATGCCAGGAGTTTTAGTTGATATTAAAGACACTATAAAAGGGTTTAATATGATAATGGACGGTGAGTTAGATCACATTCCTGAATCGGCATTTAACCTTAAAGGAACTATTGAAGAAGCTATTGAAGCTGGTGAAAAAATGCTAGCTGAAGCATAAGAATAAAATATGTATTTAGAAATTGTTAGTCCAGAAAAGACTTTATTTAATGGAGATGTAGATTCTGTGTTAGTTCCTGGAGCTGATGGGTCTTTTCAAATGTTAAATAATCATGCCCCTATAGTTTCTACTCTAATTAATGGAACTGTAAAAATTTTAGGTGAAATTAGTGATTCAATCGAATTAGCTGAAGTTTTTTCTAAAGTAAGTTCAAGAGAAACACATTTAAACATAACATCGGGTGTTGTTGAAATGAAAGAAAATAAAGTAATTATTTTGACTGATTGAAATAAAACTTTATTTAGCTTTTATAGTTATATTACATTAGTTTTCAGTTAATTATATGAAAGTAAAAATATATATACTACTTCTTTTCTCAATTCAATTTTCACTATCTCAACAAACAACTAATGGTCAAATTTTAGATGAAGTAGTAGTTTCTTCATCTAAAATAAATTTACCATTTTCAAAAAATTTCAGAACAATAACAATTATTAGCTCTAAAGAAATTTCGAATAGTACTGCAACTAATGTCTCAGACTTATTGCAGCAAACTACGGGAATCGATATTAGAAGAAGAGGAGTTTCTGGTACTCAAGGTGATTTATATATAAGAGGAGGAGGGTTTGACCAAACTTTGCTACTGATTGATGGCATGAAAATGGATGATGCTCAAACTGGACATCATACTCTTAATATGATCCTTCCTCTTTATTTGATTGAAAGAATAGAAATAATTAAAGGCCCTGCGGCTAGAATTTTTGGTCAAAATGCTTTTAATGGCGCTATTAATATTGTGACTAAAGAAATTGAAGGAGAAATAGGGAAGCAAAATACTAGTATTCGTGAATTATCTTTTGGCTCTTATAGTCAAAAGAACCTTGCCTTATCTTCATCTATATTAAGAGAAAAAATTAAAAGTATTTTTAGTTTTTCTACTAATAAATCTGATGGGTATAGGCATAATACTGATTTTTCAAATGTGAATTATTTTAACAAGACGTCCTTTAAAACAAAAAAATATCCCATTGATTTAATTAGCTCTTTTTCACAGCGTAAATTTGGAGCAAATGGTTTTTATGCAAGCCCTAGCGCTACTGAACAGTATGAAGAAACACAAGCAAGTTTGTTAGGAATTTCTACTGTTTTTAAATCTGAAAAATTTATAATTAAACCCAGACTTTATTGGAAACGAGGTCAAGACATGTACATTTATGTAAGGGATAATCCTTCTGTTTATAGAAATCTTCATAAAACCAATAAGGTCTCAGTTGAATTAAGTGCTTCTTATTTTTCAAATTTAGGAGTTTCTGGATTCGGATTAGATCTATCTAGCGTTAATATTACAAGTAATAATTTAGGTGAACACAATAGGGCTACAATCAATGCTTTTATAGACCACACTTTCGAGTTTTTTAATGATAACTTAAGTGTTTCACCTGGATTAGCTATTAGTTATTTTTCAGACTTATCTTTTCATAGTTTTCCAGGTATTGATTTAGGGTATCATTTAAGTTCAAATTTTAAACTCTATAGTAATATTGGTAAAACTTATAGAATACCTACTTATACCGATTTATACTATAGCGATAGAACAACGATTGGAAACGAGAATTTGAACCCTGAACAAGCCACTACATCAGAATTTGGTTTTAAATACAATGATTCAAAGTTTAACTTGTCTGCCGCTTTATTCTCAAGAAAATCTAAAAATATTATAGATTATGTAAAAGAAAATGAAAATGATTTATGGGAAGCTGTCAATATAGGCTCTTTAAATACTACTGGTTTTGAAGTAGATTTAGAATATAAATTTTTAAGTAAACATTTGTCGTCAAATTCAATTAGTTTAGGTTACTCTAATCTTAAAGATGATAACTACTTGAGTAACATTAATTATTCTAGGTATTCATTGAATTCTCTAAAAAACCACTTTATCTCTAAGCTTAACCTTAATTATAAAAAGATATTTCTTTCTACTGTTTTTAAATATGCTCAGCGTTCAGACGGATCTAATTATTCGGTTTTAGATTCTAAAGTATTTTACAAATCCTTTTTTATAAACGTAAATAACATATTAGATGTGGTTTATTCAGAAACCAATTTAGTCCCTATGCCTGGGAGAAACGTATTGTTAGGGCTCTTGTATCGAATAAACTAAATCACCCGAAACAAACGTTTTTAGAACTTTGGTTTTATGAGTTTCATCAATTTTGACACGCATTATATCTCTATCAATTACAATAAAGTCAGCTAACTTCCCTTTTTCAATACTTCCCTTTTCATTTTCTTCAAAATTTAAATAGGCGGCCCAAATGGTCATTCCTTTTAATGTTTCTTCTCTAGAAAGGGCGTTATTAGATTCAAACCCATTTTCTGGATATCCATTCATATCTTTTCTAGAAATAGCTGCATAAAAAGTATGAAATGGATTGACTTTTTCAACTGGAAAATCAGTACCTAGTCCAATTACTTTAGATTTATTTAATAGAGCTTTATAGGCATAAGCCCCATTTATTCTGTTAGATCCAACCCTGTCCTCAGCCCAATACATATCACTTGTAGCGTGGGTTGGCTGAACAGAAGGCAGGATTTTATTATTGAAACCTTCCATATCTTCTAAATCAATAATTTGAGAATGTTCAATTCTCCATCTAGGGTCTTCTTTGTTTTCAAGAACCTTTGAATAGGTGTCGATTAATAACTTAACTGTTGAATCTCCAATGGCATGTGTGTTCATTTGAAAATTAGCCTTAGCAATTCTAGTGGCTAACTTTTTTAGATCATCAGGGTTTGTGATTAATTTACCGTAGTTATTGGGGTCATCATGATAAGGTTCTTTCAATGTAGCTCCTCTTGAACCTAATGCGCCATCTCCGTATACTTTTACAGAACTTACATTTAATTGTGGTGTTTTAATAGCACCCTTTTTAAGAAAATAATCTAGATTATCTTTAGAATTACTAATCATGGCGTAAATTCTGATTTTTAACTCTTTCTTTTTATGTAGACTGTCTACTAATAGAATTATTTCTTTAGATAAACCAGCATCATCAACTGTAGTTAGACCATTTTTAAAACAAATTTTTTGAGCATTTAAGAGAGCTTGTTCTTTTTCGTAAATTGATAATTCTGGTAAAATATTATCAATTAAACTCATTGGACCATCGATTAATACACCAGTTATCTTTCCATTCTTTTTTATAATGGTTCCATTACTGGATTTAGTGTCATTTGTTATTTTAGCTAAATCAAGAGCTTTTTGATTAACTAAATAGGCATGACCATCAATTCTTTCTAAAACAACAGGAATATCAGGATAAAGCTTGTCTAACTCGCTTTTTTCTGGAAACTTTTTTACTTTCCAGTCATTTTGGTCCCAACCTCTTCCTTTAATAACTGAATTATTAATATTTGAGTTAGATTCTAGTCTTGACAAGACTTCTTTAAATGATTGAGTACCGACTAAATCTATGACTTGTTGATTCAAGCCTAAGCCATAAAAATGGCAATGTGCATCAATTAAACCAGGAAGTACAGTGGAACCATTTAAATCTATTAACTCTTTTGAATTATATTTATTGATAATATCATTTGTTCCAATTTCATAAAAAAGACCGTCTTTAATTGCTAAAGCATTAGACACTTTAAATTCTTCATTAACAGTGTATATGTTTCCGTTATAAACAATAAGGTCCACTTCAGGTTTACATCCTAAAAAAATTAAAGAGATTAGTATTAATATTTTGAAATTAAATTTCATATATTTTTGGATAAATCAAACTGCTTTCCCAACCTCTATATAGTAAATATGAAAGTATTTTTTTCTTTTTTACTATTGGGTCTAGTCCCTTCAAAGATGATAATTTTTTATTAAATATTTCTTCAAACTTATTTTGGTACTCTATTTCATCAATTTCTTTTAACCCTTGATTCATATTATAAGTAGAGATATTTCTCATTTTAAGTTCATTAATTATTCTGAATTTTCCCCAATTTTTAATCTTGAATTTTCCTCTAACAAAACTTTTCGAAAACCTGGTTTCATTCAAAAAATTTTCGCTAATTAAATTTGAAATTATTTGGTTGACACCATCAGGGATAATATTAAATGTTCTTAATTTCTCATGAACTTCTTTATGGCATCTGTCCTGGTAAGAGCAGTAGTATTGTAGTTTTGTTTCTACTTCTTTTATTGTAAAATCTCCATTATTCATTCTTGAAAATTAAAACAATTTAAGACAAAAAAAAAGCGGCAAAAGCCGCTTTTATGCATTGATGATTTTACCATTCTTGTTAAAGAATCTAAAATGTAAATAGGTGTATGCGTCTCTTGGGATAATTTTAATCCATCTTTTATGTTCAATATACCAATTCAATCTTATGGAAGGATATCCACTTTTCACATATGCAGCAATAAATGGATGCAAGTGTAAAACGATTTTTTCGTTATTGTACTTAGTTGTTTTTAAAATCTTCTCAAGTTTACTATTAATTTTATCAATTAAAACAATTGGAGCTTCAACAGTCCCATTAATATTTGGATTTAATTCCACGGTTTTTATTTCCATTTCCGATCTGACTCTTTGACGAGTCATTTGAATTAATCCAATTTTACTTGGAGGAAGTATTTTGTGTTTTGCTCTGTCAGAATTCATTTCATTTGTGAAATGATCAAAGAGTTTTTTTCTGTTTTCAGCAGTGGCCATGTCAATAAAATCGACAACAATAATACCACCCATATCTCTAAGTCTAAGTTGTCTGGCTATTTCAGTTGCCGAAACAAGGTTGACCTCAAGAGCAGACTCTTCTTGATTTTTTGCTTTTGTTGATCTGTTTCCACTGTTGACATCAATAACATGTAGAGCTTCTGTGTGCTCAATGATTAAATAAGCTCCTTTGCTCATTGTTACTGTTCTACCAAAAGCAGTTTTTATTTGACGCTCAATTCCGTATTCTTCAAAAATAGGTGTGTCAGAATTATGAAGTTTTACTATAGATTGTTTATTCGGGGCAATCTGTTGTAAATAATCTTTTATTTCTGAATACATGGATTTTTGATTCACGTATATTCCAGTGAATGAGTCGTTAAATATATCTCTTAATATAGATGAAGACCTGTTTAATTCGCTTTGTACTTTTACAGGAATTTCTGATCCTTGAATTTTTTTACAAAGTTCTGTCCAATGACCGTGAAGATTTTGAAGGTCTTTGTCAAGTTCAGCAACTTTTTGATCTTTTGCTACTGTTCTTACTATGACGCCAAATCCTTTAGGTTTGATACTTTGAACTAATCTTTTTAGTCTGCTCTTTTCTTCTCTACTCTCAATTTTTTGAGAAATAGATATTCGGTTAGAAAAGGGAACTAAAACTAAAAATCGTCCAGCGAATGATAATTCTGAACTTATTCTAGGCCCTTTTGTAGAAATTGGTTCTTTTATGATTTGAACCAATACAGATTGATTAGGGCTTATAACATCTGAGATACTGCCTTGCTTGTCAATTTCTGTTTCAAATTGAAATTTGTCAAGTGAAAAATTTTTTATTTTACCTGCGCTTACACCTTTAATGAACTTAATTAATGATAGAATTCTTGGTCCTAAATCGTGATAATGTAGAAATGCGTCTTTTTCATAGCCTACATTTACAAATGCAGCATTCAAACCAGAAATTGTTTTTTTGGTTTTAGCTAGAAAAATATCTCCAACATTAAATTTGTTTCCATCTTTTTGTTTATGAAGTTCAATTAATTTACCGTCTTTTAATAAGGCAAAATCAACAGCTGAGGAATTTGAACGAATAATTATTTCTTTACTCATGATATTGATTTTTAATATTCATATAAGAATGAATGGGTTATGTTATTATACACAGGATTTTTACTTATACATCGAGATGTTTTTAGTGATGAATTACACTAGAGAGATCTCATTTCAAAGAACTGAATATTCATTAAGAAAAAGTATTACTATTTCTTTTTGTGACGATTAGCACGGCTTCTTTTTTTTCGCTTATGGGTAGCTACCTTGTGCCTTTTTCTTTTTTTACCACTTGGCATAATTTTTATTTTTAAAATATTAGTTGTTATCTTTTACACCTTGAGTAAAAACTTTCGCAGGTTTAAAAGCTGGAATATTATGTTCTGGTATTCTAATAGTTGTGTTTTTTGAAATATTTCGACCTGTTTTTTCAGCTCTTTTTTTAACTATAAAACTTCCAAATCCTCTTAAGTAAACATTTTCTCCATTATTTAAGGATCCTTTTATTTCTTGCATTAAGTTTTCAACTGTTGCTAAAACTTCATTTTTTTCTAATCCTAAATTATTTGAAATTTTCGATACAATCTCAGCTTTGGTCATAATCTTATTTTTTTTTATGTTTACTTTTAAAGGTGCCAAATATATAAATTTATATTCATAATTCATTCTTTATACAACTCTAAAACATCATAATCATTTTGGATCGAATTTTATTAAAAAATATCACTAATACCTTTTCAATAATACTTTTTAGTTGGTATTTTAAAAACAAAAGAGATTTACCTTGGAGAAATACAACAGATTCATATAAAATATGGTTATCAGAAATAATATTACAACAAACTCAGATTAAACACGGATTACCATATTATTTAAGATTTATCGAAAAATACCCCGACGTTAAAGCGCTTTCTAGTGCTTCAGAAAATGATATTTTAAAAATGTGGGAAGGCTTGGGTTATTACAGTAGAGCAAGGAACTTACACAAGACTGCTAGAATTGTCACAAATGACTTAGACGGGAAATTTCCATTAACATACTTCGAATTATTAAAGCTTCCTGGCATTGGTGATTATTCAGCTAGTGCCATTAGCTCATTCTCTAATAATGAGTTGGTTTCAGTTGTTGATGGAAATGTTTATCGATTTATTTCAAGACTTTTTGGAATTAACACTCCTATAAACACTTCTAAATCCTTAAAACAGTTTAAAGAAGTGACCATGAAATTAATTTCACAAGACAATCCTAGTGATTTTAACCAAGCTATTATGGAGTTTGGTGCTTTGATTTGTAAACCAGCTACCCCTTCTTGTTCTGTTTGCATCTTTAATGATCAATGCTATGCTTATAAAAATGATGTGGTTTTTGACTTTCCATATAAACTTAAAACTAAAAAATCTATAAACAGATTCTTTAATTATTTGGTTTTTGTTTCAGAAGATGGTCTAACAGTTGTCGAAAAGAGATCAAAAAAAGGAATTTGGCAAAATTTATATCAATTTCCCCTTTTTGAATCTTATCAGCTGGTTGATTTAATTGAAATAAATAAGCAGGTAGAATCTCTTGAATATATATCAAGCCAAAGTGGATCTATTGAGTTATTTAAAAATCAATCTATAGTTCATAAACTTTCTCATCAAAATATTTCTATTTCTTTTTGGATAATTAAGATCAAAAGTTTAAATACAAATTCTATAAGTTTTAATAAAATTAATTCTTTTCCTTTTCCTAAGCCGATATCTAATTTCCTGTCAATCTTTAACTTACAATGATTGGTTTTTTATATATTTGATATATAATTTTTTAAATGAGTGGATCTTTAAATAAAGTAATGCTAATTGGCAATTTAGGTGATGAAGTTAAAATGCATCACTTTGATGGTGGAGGTTGCATTGGAAGGTTTCCTATTGCCACTAATGAAAGCTATACAAATAAAACTACAGGTGAAAAGGTTACAAATACAGAGTGGCATAATCTTGTTGTTAAAAATAAAGCAGCTGAAGTTTGTGAAAAATATTTAAAAAAAGGAGATAAAATTTATGTTGAAGGGAAAATTAAAACTAAAAAATGGCAATCTGAAGATGGAGTTCAAAGGTATTCTACTGAAATTCACGTATTTGAATTTAATTTTTTATCAACTAAAAATGACTCTAGCACTGACTCTTCTTTGAAAAATAATAATCAGCATCAGAGCGAATCATCAAATGAAACTAATCAAGCGGATGATTTACCGTTTTAAATCAACCATTACATAAATATTGGAGACTCTAATAAATCTAATCAACTTAACTCTATTATTTGATTCCTATTCTTTGTTAATTAAAATAGTATTAATTGTGCTATTGCTCTTTGGTTCTGCATTAATTTCCGGATCTGAAGTGGCTTTTTTTTCACTTTCTAATACTGACATCAAAAAAGCCTCTAAATCAAGTAATAAAGCTTTAAAATTGATGTCAGAGTTAAGAAACAAGCCAAGAAGACTTTTAGCTGTATTGCTAGTTTCTAATAATTTTATAAATATTTCAATAGTACTTTTACTTTCTTCAATAGGAGAGCTTTTCAATTTTTATTTACTTCCTCCCTGGTTAAATTTTATTTTAGAAGTTGGCTTTATTACCTTACTTATTTTGCTGTTTGGTGAAATTCTCCCTAAAGTCTATGCTCATAGAAATTCAATTGAGTTTTCAAAAAAAATGGCTTTACCAATTCAAATATTAGATAAATATATTTTCTTTTTTCTAACTATTCCAATGAGTAATATGACCGAATTTATTCAGAAAAAATTAGCTTTCAGAAAGACAAGCTTATCTGTTGATAGATTATCCGAGGCTCTTGAGCTTACTGATAAAAGTGAAACTTCAAAAGATGAAAAAAAAATCTTAAATGGAATAGTCTCATTTGGGAGTTTAGAGGTTAAACAAATAATGAAGCCTAGAATAGATGTTTTTTCAGTTTCAAAAGACATTAGTTTTATAGAACTAATTAAAATTGTCAAACAAAATAATTATTCTCGAATTCCTGTTTTCCAAAAAAAAATAGATAAAGTAATTGGAGTGATTTATTTAAAAGATTTATTTCCATATTTAAATAAAGATGAATTTAATTGGAACTCGTTAATTAGAGATCCTTATTTTATTCCTGAAAACAAAAAATTAGATGATTTGTTAAAAGAATTTCAACAACTTAAGATGCATCTAGCTGTTGTTGTTGATGAGTATGGTGGAACATCGGGAATTGTAACCATGGATGATATTGTCGAAGAAATTGTGGGTGATATAAATGATAATTTAAATCAAGACGACATCTCATATTCTAAAATAGATAAGAATAGTTATATTTTTGAAGGGAAGACTAACCTTAATGATCTTTACAGAGTACTTGATCTCAATGATCAAAGTGTTTTTGAAAACAAAAAAGGAGATTCCGAAACTTTAGCAGGATTTATTCTTGAACAAGTTGGTTTTTTTCCAAAAAAAGGCTATTCAATTAAAGTTAATGGCCTCAAGTTTACTATAAATGAAGTTGATAGAAAAAGAATTAAAAGAGTTAAAGTTAGTTTAAAAAAATAATGAAAAAATTATTTTTATTATTGCTTTTAATTTCAGCATGTGAACAGGTTTATTTGCCCAAACAAAAAGGATTTTTTGTTCATCAATTTTCCGTTCCAAACTATAGTAATATAATTTTATCCAACCGTAATATAGATAATCCTTGTTTTTATAGCTTTCAAGTAAATAAACTATCTCAAGTGGAATTTGATGAAAATTGTAATTCTGTTATTAAATATGATTTATTAAAGTCAGAAGTATTTTTAACCAATATAAAAATTGACAATAATTTAGAGTTAGTTAGTTTAGATTTTAATAACAGAATAATAGAGAATTCTTTAAAATCTAGCGTAATAAAATCTAGTGAATTTAATGATGTAAATAAAAAAGTATATGCTAAGTATTTTACATTTATAGGAAATAATCCCTCTAACACTCATTTTTACATCACAGATTCAATATCGAACTATATAAGTGGATCACTTTATTTTGATTCGAAACCAAACTACGATTCACTATTCCCATCAATTCAGTATATGAATAATGATATTAAAAAAATCATTCAAACCTTTAAATGGAATTGATTTTAAATGTCAAATAGAAATAAAAAGTGGTTATACTTAGTTATTCTTTCTCTTGTTTGGGGAAGTTCTTATATTTTAATAAAAAAAACGCTAATAGGGTTGACTCCTCTACAACTAGGAAGTCTTAGAATTATTTTTACCACTATAATATTGCTATTCATAGGGTTTTCATCCTTAAAAAAAATTCCTAAAAATAAATGGAAATGGATTTTTTTAACCGGATATATTGGCTCTTTTTTTCCTTCTTTTTTATTTGCTTTTGCTCAAACTGAAATTGATAGTGGAGTTGCAGCAATTTTAAACTCACTAACTCCGTTGGCTACACTTATAATTGGTTTAGGATTTTTTAAATTTATTATAGATTCAAAGCAAATTGTAGGAGTTATAATTGGGTTAATCGGTTCTTTTTTGCTTATTTATGAAGGATCGACAATTAATCCAGATCAAAATTTATTGTTAGTGGCGTTCATTATAGCGGCTTCAATATGTTATGCCTCATCTGTAAACATTTTAAAAGCTCATTTACAAGAAGTGCCTGCAATCTCTATTGCTTTAGGTAATTTTCTTTGCATTCTTCCTCCAGCTTTAATCATACTTTTTAGTTCAGGTTTTTTGAATATCAATTTCGCTGAAAGTCCTGAAGTGCAAAACTCTCTTTTTTATATTTTAATTTTAGCAATATTTGGTAGTGCATTTGCTAAAGTATTATTTAATAGATTTATTCAAATAGCTTCTCCAGTTTTTGCTTCCTCAGTAACCTACACCCTTCCAATTGTCGCTATAATGTGGGGATATCTTGATGGAGAATCTATTAATAATCGTCAATTATTAGCAACGGCAATTATTTTAGTTGGAGTTTATTTAGCGAATCGTAAGACAACGACTACTTAAAAAAACTATCGTCTATCTCCTCATTAAATTTTATAGATGAAATTTCAAAAACAACCGTTTGAGGCCCGGATGTTATTTCCCTTTTATAAGGAAATAAAACCCCCTCTATTTCCTTGTAATTAGAATATTTAGTTATCGATGTTATTTCATTGCCAGCTACATTGACAGTCTCCTCTTTTATTATTAGTAAATTAGTTGCAGCATCATAGTATCTAAAGGACTTTCCATTTACTTTGATTTTATATAAATCTTTTCCGTCAATTGGATTCAAACTAATTATTTCCATTTTATTTGAATCAAGATAAGTTTCTTCAAAAAGTCCTAATTTTTCTTTTTCTGAATTAATTTGATCTTCCTCAAAAGGAATTTTTTGTCCCATTTGTTCTATATAGCCATTTTCTCCATCAAACTTTTGAGACATTAAAGTCCCCATTCCCTCAACAGTCATGACTAATGAGTTTAAATTAGGGTGTTTTTGTTTAATTTCTGCTGTAGGAGAAAAAGGTGCGTTTTGAATTTTCACAGTGGCAATAGTAGAAATACTTTTGATTTTATTTATTTCATCAAGCCCTCCAATAGCATTAAGATAGTTTTCGAATATTGTTTTTACGTTAACCTCTTTGCTAATTTTTTTATTAAGAATAGGCTTCTCTACTTGATTTCCATATTTATCAAAAAATAAGATTGGTATAATTTTATTTTCAAAACTAATTTTTTCAAGTTTATTAATTAATTCACTTCCTTTTCCTGTGATTATAATTTGACCTTTATCAATTTGAAAATATTTTTTTGAAACTCTAATGATATCTTCTTTAGAAACTTTATTAATGTTTGATAAATAGTTTTTATAAAAATCTTTATCTAAGCTTTGTGTTTTAATGTTCAGAGCATAATTAGCTATTGTTGATGGACTTTCAGAAGATAAAACAAAATTTCCGACGTATTTTGCTTTAACATCCGAAAGCTCTTTATCGCTTACATTAATAGTTTTAATTTTTTTAATTTCATTCAATAATTCAACTACAGCGCTATCAGTTACTTGAAATCTAGTAGATGTAGAAGCTCTAAATCTAGATTTAGTGTATTTACTTGAACCAATTGAAGATCTAGCAGCATATGTATAGCCTTTAGTTTCTCTTATTTGCTTTTCTAATCTATTTTCAGGCCCTCCACCCAAAATTTTATTGGATACAATTACAGGAAAATAATCAGGATGATTCATCGATATGTCAACTAAATTTTGATAAACTATTTCAGATTGAATAGCATTTGATACATCAATAAAGTTTATACTTAGTTCATTGATATCTGATGGTATTTTCCAATTTGAGGTGTTTAATTCTCCTTTCTTCCATCCAGAAAATAGATTTCTGATCATTTTCCTAGTTTCATTAGGATTGAAATCACCAATTATTACCAAGTAAGAATTGTTAGGAATAAAGTTTTCTTTATAATATTTTTTTACATCTTCAAAAGAGATATTATTGATAGATTCTTCGCTAATGAATTTTCCGCTTGGATGATCTTTTCCATAAGCTAACACGCTTTCTACTCTTCTGGCTATTGCGGTTACGCTTTTTGAATTTGATTTTATTCCTTCTAGAGTTTTAGTCTTTTCTTTATCAAATTCTTCAGCTGAAAAAAGAGGGTTTAAAGCGCCATCAGCCATCATTTCTAGCACTTTAGGAAAGAATCTTGATAATGACGATGCATAGGCCCCTTCTGCATTTACACTTAATGTTGCGCCAAGAAAATCTATTTCTTCAATAAAAGTGTCTTTTGTAATTGATTGGGATCCTTTTCCAAGCATACTAGAGGTTAAGGAGTAAATACCGTTTTTTGAACTTCCAATCTTAGGCGGGTTGTCTATTAAGAGACTTGCAGATACTCTAGGAAGTTTATGATTCTCAACCATTAGTACTTTTAAGCCATTTTTCAACTCAAATTCTATAGGGGTTCCAAGTTCTATGGTAGGCGTTGGTCCCGAAACAGGCATTTTAGATCGATCGACTTGACTAAATGCGATAGAAAAGAATAATAATAATGAGATGTTTAAATATAATTTTTTCATGTTATTGATTGTTTTTTTTAGGCAAATATTTTAATTCTAATCTTTGATTTTTATTTAAATACTTGTTGGCGACTTTTTGTATTTCTTTTCTAGTAATTGATTTGTAAATTTCAATTTCACTATTAATTAAATTAACATTTTCATATAACATATGGTATCTGGCTAAAGAGTTTGCAATCCCACTGATTGTAGAATTAGAACTCACATACTGGCTTTCAAAAATGTTTTGAAGTTTTTGAAAATCTCTTTCTGAAATTAATGCACTTTTTATTTTATCTATTTCTTCGTCAATTTCTAAAGTCATATCAGACAGGCTAGTTTCTCCAAGAGGCAAGCCTCCAATCAGATAAATTCCGTAATCTTCTTGAGAATTATTGGAAGCAAATACCTGAAGAGCCATTTTCTTATCATCAACTAATTTTTTATAAAGAACTGAGCTTTCGCCATTGCTTAAATAAGTTGAAATCATATCTAAAACTCTTGATTCTCTTGTTTTCATTGACGGGATTCTGTAAGCAAGAATTTTAGCTGGAATCTGTATATTTTCATCAAATGCTTCACTGAATATTGTTTTTGTAATAGGATTTTCTTCTGGGAAATCTCTTTTAATTTCATTACCACGTTTAATACTACTAAAATATTTTTTTATTAATAATTTTGTTTGAGCGATTTCGAAATCCCCAGCAATTACTAACACAGCATTGTTTGGTACATGGAATTTTTTATTGAATGCTTCAAAATCTTCAAGAGTAGCAGAATCTAAATGATCCATTTCTCCAATAACGGTGCCTTTGTATGGGTGTACCTTAAATATTTCTTCTTGAATTATATCAAAAAGCTTTGCATATGGGCGATTTTCTCCTCTTCTTTTTTCTTCTTTTACTACTTCTTTTTGCGTATCTATTCCAATTTGATTTATCACTGAGTTTAACATTCTTTCAGATTCAAGCCATAGAGATAATTCTAAATTATTTGAAGGGAAGACAACGTAATAATAAGTTCTGTCAGCTGTTGTGTTAGCGTTAAAAAATCCTCCATTGGAATTAACTATAACATCCCATTGTCCTCTTTCAATATTTTCGGAACCTTCAAAAAGTAAATGTTCGAAAAAATGAGCGAACCCAGTTTTACCCGGACTCTCATCTTTAGCTCCTATATGATACATTACTGAAGTTGTAATAACGGGAGTTGAATTGTCTTGATGTAAAATTACATCTAATCCATTCTCTAAAGTGTATTTTTCAAATTCTACAGATTGAGAAAAAGAGTTACTTATATAGGCTAAGCTTAAAAGTGATAAAAAAATAAGATTTTTCATTTTAAAAAATTTTGAACAACAAATCTATAAATTATATTATTACCACAATAATCTACCCTATTTTTAAGCTCCTAATCTTTTTTTATTGAAGCACACATATTATTATTTATAAATTTATTGTTATATAAGATGAATCCTTGTATATTTGCACACGTTTTTGATTAAAAAAATAAATTATGTACGCAATAGTAGAAATAGCCGGTCAACAATTTAAAGTTGAGAAAGATCAAAAAGTCTTTGTAAATAGACTTGAGGGAAAAGAAGGTTCGAAAGTTACTTTTGACAATATATTATTGCTAGACAATGCTGGGAAAATTGCTTTAGGTGATCCTTCTTTAAAGGGTGCAAGTGTAGAGGCAAAAATTTTAAAGCATTTAAAAGACGATAAAGTAATTGTTTTTAAGAAAAAACGAAGAAAAGGATATAAAGTAAAGAATGGTCATCGTCAACTTTTGACTGAAATCATGATTGAAAATATTTTAGAAAAATCAAAAAAGACTCAAACGAAAGCTAAAGAAGAAGTGAAAATTTCTGAAACAAAAACTGTTGCTTCTAAAACTGAAAAGGCTCCTGCTAAAAAAACAGCTGTAAAAAAACCAGTTGCTAAGAAACCAGCTGCTAAAAAAGTAGTTGCAAAAAAGACAGTGAAAAAAGCTTAATTAAAATATTATAAAATGGCTCATAAAAAAGGTGTAGGTAGTTCAAAAAATGGTAGAGAATCAGAATCGAAAAGACTAGGTGTCAAAATTTTCGGTGGTCAAGCTGCTATAGCTGGAAATATTATTTTACGCCAAAGAGGAACTCCTCATAAACCAGGTGAGAATGTTTATGTTAGTAAAGACCACACTTTACATGCTAGAGTTGATGGTATCGTTAAATTTACTAAAAAGAAAGACAACAAATCTTTTGTTTCTATTGTTCCTTTCGAAGCTTAAGACTTTATTCTAATTCATATCGAATGTATTTATTAAAGATCATATTAGTTTAATAACTTGAGCTATGCCTTTATATAAACACTCTGAAATTATTCCTAATACATTTCTACTAATTTGGGAAATTACGGAGACTAAAAACATGTTGATAAAAAATTTAAAAAACATCAATCAACTTACTCTTAAATTAAGTCATCTAAAAAGTAATTCTCATAAATTACAATTTTTAAGTAATCTTCAGTTGATGAAGCTCAAGAATATATCTTTTGAAGATTTAGACTATAACGTAAACGGTAAGCCAGAACTTGAAAATAGATATATTTCCTTGTCTCATTCGTTTGATTACTCTGCAGTTACTGTTTCTGACAAAAAAGTTGGTGTTGATGTTGAGAAATTTAGATCAAAAATTTCAAAAATTTCACATAAATTTATAAGTGCCAATGAAATAAATTTAATTGGAGATCAATCTATTGAAAATTTAACTAAAGTTTGGACAATTAAAGAAGCTGTTTATAAGGCCTTTGGTTTTAGTGGTATTGATTTTAAAAAAAATATAGCTATAGAATCTATTAATAAAAGATTTACTAAAGCTTTTGTTAAAATTAATATTGATGATGAATTTGAATCATATAATATAGAGATCTTTAATTTTTCGCAATACATTTGCTCCGTTGCGATTCAATCAACATAATCGATGTATGATTTTTTAAACTTAATGTTCGAACAGTATTCTCAATATCAATCTATAGATATTGCCTTAGAGATTATTGCTGTTTTTTTAGGAATTTCCAGTGTTTGGTTTTCAAAAAACAATAATATTCTTGTATTTCCAACAGGCATGATATCAACTGCTATTTTTATTTATTTGCTTTATAAATGGGTTCTTTTAGGTGATATGATTATTAATGCATATTATTTTGTCATGAGTATTTATGGCTGGTATATATGGACTAGAAAAAAAGATAATTCTGTAACCCAAATTACATCTATAAACTCTAAAGAAAAGAAAGTATCCATTATTATTTTCGTGTCATCTCTAATGTTTATTTATTTAGTTTATGTATATTTTGATAAGTGGGACAGTGTTACAGCTTATATAGATAATTTAACAACGGCAATATTTTTTGTAGGAATGTGGTTGATGGCCAAAAGAAAAATTGAAAATTGGATTTTTTGGATTGTCGGAGATATTATTTCAGTTCCTCTATATTTCTATAAAGGATTAACTTTTACAAGCTTACAGTATTTAATCTTTACTTTTATCGCAATTGCAGGCTATTATTCATGGAAAAAAACCTTAAACAAATCTCATCAAACTGCCTAAAAGTAGTTCTTTTTGGCCCTGAATCCTCTGGAAAAACCACCCTTTCTAGAGAATTAGCTAATTATTATAACTCTTATTGGGTCGAAGAATATGCTCGTGATTACCTGCAGAATAAATGGGATAAAGAAAAAAAAACATGTGAATTAAAAGATATTATTCCGATTGCTTATGGACAAATTAATTTAGAAAATAAATTTTCAAAAAAAGCCAACAATCTTTTAATCTGTGACACAGATTTATTAGAAACTAAAGTTTATTCTGAAACCTATTACAATGGATTCTGTGACCCTCTTTTAGAAAAACATGCAATTCAGAATAAATATGATTTATATATTTTAACTGACATAGATATTCCTTGGTTTAAAGATGATCTAAGAGACAGACCAAACAATAGAAAAGAGATGTTTAATTCCTTTAAAGAAGCTTTAATTAAATATAAAAGACCTTATATTTTAGTTTCTGGAGATCTAAATAATAGAATCCAAACTTCAACAAAAGAAATAGATAAATTATTAAATAATATTTAAATCTATTTCTTTTTAACGTATATTTGAGTTTAAATTGAATGGGGTGCTAAGGCTGAGATTATACCCAACGAACCTGCCATGTAATGCTGGAAAGGGAAATTGTTATCTACACAAAGTATATCCTATTTTTTATAACAAATTTAAATATGAAAAATTCCATATACTTTTTATCATTAATAATATCTTTTAATTTATTTTCTCAAGAAAAAATATTGGATACTCTGCAAGGAACTAAACAAAACTTAGATGAAGTTATTGTTGAATCTATTCGTGTCAAATATTCCGCACCATTTAGTCATTCTAATATTTCTAAAACTGAATTATCTTTAAAAAACCTAGGTCAAGATTTGCCAATTTTATTAAATTTTTTACCTTCTGTAGTTACAACATCAGATGCAGGAGCGGGTATTGGATACACAGGAATTCGTATTAGGGGAGTAAGTGCTCAGTCTACAAACATTACTATTAACGGTATTCCTTTTAATGATACAGAATCTCTAGGAACTTATTGGGTAAATTTACCAGATTTTACTTCATCCATTGAGAGTTTACAAGTTCAAAGAGGCGTAGGCACATCAACAAATGGTTCAGGCGCATTTGGAGCGAGTATCAACATATTAACAGATGCTGTTTCTGAAGATGCATATGCAGAGATTTCGAATTCTGTTGGCAGCTACGATACTTATAAAAACACAGTTAAATTTAGTTCAGGAAAATTAAATAATGCTTTTGAACTTTCAGGAAGATTATCTAAAATTGATTCTGATGGATATATTGACAGAGCATTTTCAGATTTAAAATCTTATTTCTTGCAAGGATCTTATCTCAAGGGCTCCACATTTATAAAAGCTTTGGCATTTGGAGGTCACGAGAAAACATATCAATCTTGGAATGGTGTTTCAAAAGATCAAATTTTAGAAAATAGACGTCAGAATCCTTACACTTATGAAAATGAAATTGACAATTATAAACAAGATCATTACCAATTTCATTGGAACGAAAAGTTAAATCAAAGTTGGTCAACTAATATTGGTTTAAATTATACTTATGGTCGTGGATATTTTGAACAATTCAGAAAAGACGATTCTATTAAAACATATGGTGGAATTGTAGAATCGGATTTAGATGCTAATGGACTTAAAACAGAGACAACGGATCTGATAAGAAGACGTTGGCTTGACAATAATTTCTATGTATTAAACGCATCAGTAAATTACCAAAGCACTGATTTAAATATGACTTTCAGTAGCTTATATAGCACTTACAGTGGAGATCATTTTGGTGAAGTAATATGGGCTCGTCAATTTGGAAAAAACGCATCAATAAGAGATCGTTATTATGAGGGAAATGGAAGGAAAACAGATTTCAGTATTTTTACAAAAGCATCTTATTTATTGAACGAAAAAACAGAACTTTATGGTGATCTTCAACTTAGAAATGTTGGTTACAAAACTATTGGATTAACCTCAGATTTAGTTAATATGGTTATTGATCGGTCTTATAGTTTTTTTAATCCAAAGTTTGGTTTGTCATTCAAACTAAACTCAGACTCTATTCTTTATGGATCTTATTCAAGAGCGAATAGAGAGCCAAGTAGAAGTGATTACGAGAGCAATCCTAATATAAAGCCAGAACAGTTAAATGACTTTGAATTAGGATGGCGTTATAGGAAAAATGGATTAAAATTGAATTTAAACTCTTATTACATGCTGTATAATGAGCAGTTAGTGCTTACAGGAGCGTTAGATGATGTCGGAACTCCGATAAGAGAAAACACTGGTTCAAGTTATAGAATTGGTATAGAGGCTGATCTAAATATAAAGTTGTCGGATTTTTTTACTGTTAATTCTAATATGACACTTAGTTCAAACAAGAATAAACAAATTTTATCTCGAAAAAATGGTAAAATTTTTGATTTTGGTAAAACAAACATCTCATTTTCACCAGAACTTATGACTTCAAGCTCAATTATATTTAGCCCTAAAGATAATTTTACCCTAAGTATTTTATCAAAATATGTTGGTGATCAGTATATGGGAAATACAGATGCGATTAATTCAAAACTTGAAAGTTATTTTGTAAATGATTTTAATATTTCATACGAAATAAATCCAAATCGCATTTTTAAAGCCATAGTAATTTCAGGATTAGTTAATAATATTTTTGATGTTGAATACATCTCTAATGGATATTATTATACTTACGATGACACATGGTCTAGCCCTGGACAAGTTAAAACATTAGATGGTGCAGGTTACTATCCTCAGGCAACAAGGAACTTTTTACTTGGTTTGACACTAAAATTTTAAAATACTAGAGTATTTTTAATAAATAAAGTTATATTTTTACACTCTTGAAAAAAACAATAAGCTTATTTCTTTTATGCATTTTAAGCCTACCTACCTTATTTGGCTTAAATCATGTTATTTCTGAGGATCATATTGTTTGTCACGATCAAAAAACTCATTTTCATGAGAAAGAAATAGAATGTTCTACTTGCGATTTTTTAAGATTAAATTTTGATTATAGCTCAAATGAATTTAAATATTCATACAATCAATTATTTTTTTCTAAAGAAGTTATAATTGTTCAAAAAGAGACAACCTCTTTTTCTTTCATTAATTGTTTTTATTTAAGAGGACCACCCTCAAATTATTTGTTTTCATAAGTATCAAAATAGTTCAAATAAATACAAATTAAATAAATAATAATGAAAAAATTATATACATATGCTGTAGTGGCATTACTTTTATTCTCTTCCTGCTCTAAGGACGATCCAATAGCTGTAAACGAAGAGGAAGTTATAACTACTATGATTGTAACACTTGTTCCAAGCGATGCGTCTACCAATGTCACTCTAAAAACTCAAGATCTAGATGGAGATGGTCCAAACGCACCAGTTGTTACTGTTTCAGGCGATTTAAAAGCATCCCTTACCTACTCAGGTAGTGTTAAATTTCTAAACGAAACTGAAACTCCTGCTGAAGATATCACATTAGAAGTTGAGGAAGAAGCTGATGACCATCAATTATTTTACACTGTAGGTTCTGGCTTAACAATGGGAGTTGCATCTACTAATAATGATTCAAATGGCAATCCTTTAGGAACTAAATTTGATGTTAAAAGTCTTTCAGCAAGTTCTGGAAAGTTAACATTTACTTTAAGACACAAGCCAAAAAAACCAAATACAGGTTTAGCTGATGCTGGTGGAGATACAGATATTGAAGCTACTTTTGATATAGTTATAGAATAACAGCCATTTTTTATAGAGTTATTCTATCTTAATATACATGTCAAATTTTATTAATTTTAGAAAAGGTAATTTTAATTTAAATATGAAATTAAAATTACCTTTTCTAATATTTTACTTTCTAGTGCTTTCATCTCTAGAAATTCATTCTCAAAATTGTAGTTATAATTTTAGTGGAACTGTTATGGACTTACATGATGAATCTCCACTTTCAAATGCTGTTATAAGTATTGAGGGATTAGATCAAAATATTTTAAGTGATGAAAACGGGTTTTTTGAATTTGTTGGACTTTGTCAGGAAAACTACAAAATTACAATTTCTCATCTAAAATGTAAATCTAAATCACTATCAATTAACCTTAATGGTAATCTGGAAAAAGTTATAAAATTAGAACATCATATAAATGAGCTCAACGAAGTGATTGTTTTAGGAGACTCAAATAAAAGATCAAAAACCATTTATGAAAATAAAATTTCTAAAGAAATAATTGACGATAATTTTAATTCTAATCTTGGTGATATTTTAAAAAATGTTTCTGGAATTTCATCCATTAATTCAGGAAATTCCATTGTAAAGCCAATTATTAACGGTTTGTACGGTAGTCGAGTTGATATATTAAATAACGAAGTTAATATACAGGACCAACAATGGGGTATTGAACATGCTCCAAGTATAGATATTAATTCTGCAGGAAATATATATGTAATTAAAGGTGCTGGAGCTCTTCAATATAGTGGTAGTGCAATTGGTGGTATTGTTATAGCTGAACCGTCGAAAACTTTTTTAATAGATAGTTTATATGGAAAAACTTTAATTTATGGGGGAAGTAATGGTGAAGGTGGCTCAATTGTATCTAAATTAACAAGAACTTATGAAAGTGGATGGTTCTCTACATTACAAGGAACTTTAAAAAGATTTGGAGATTTTAATGCTCCAGATTATATAATGAGTAATACGGGATTTATTGATAAAAGTGCCTCTTTTCAAATTGGATTAAACCGTTTTAATTATGGTTTTGAATTTTTTTTATCTTCCATAAATAATGAAATAGGAATTTTACAAGCCTCTCATTTACATACTGCTGGGGATCAAATTAGAGCAATAAATAGTGACTCTATTTTGTATGTTGATGATTTTACTTATAAAATAAATGCTCCTAAGCAAAAGGTAACTCATAACTTGATTAAGTCTAAAGTTTACAAAAGATTTCAAGGATTTGGAAAAGCAACTTTACAATATCATTTTCAAAATAACAAGAGATTAGAATTTGATATTAGAAGAGGAATTAATAAAAATACAGCATCAACTGATTTGAGACTTAAAACACATACGTTGATAATAGATTTTGACTCTAGTTTTTCAGATAAATTTTATTTTAAATTTGGGATAAAAGGAGAATTTCAAAATAATTTCCCAAATCCGGAGACAGGAGTTAAAAGAATAATTCCTGATTATGATAAATATGATTTTGGAAGTTATGTCATATCCAATATAAAATTAAATAAAAATTGGTTGTTGGAGGGTGGTATAAGATTTGATTATTCCAAAATTGATGCATTAAAGTATTATAGAAAATCGTTTTGGGAATCTAGAAACTATAACAAGATATATCAAGATATAGTTGTTAAAGAATTAAGTAATCAAGTGTTGACTAATCCAAAACGAAATTTTAATAATTTCTCTGCCACGATTGGATTATCAAAAAAAGTAAACATATTTAATAGTGTATTACTAAATTATTCAATTGGATCTAGGGCTCCTAATCCCTCCGAACTTTTTAGCGAAGGATTACATCATTCGTCCGCTAGAATAGAACTTGGTGACTTAAGTTTTAGTTCTGAAAAAAGCCACAAAGTAGGATTGACGCTATCACACACAAAGAATAATATAAGGATCACATTTAATCCATACATAAATTCAATTGTTGACTTTATCTTTATCAATCCAATAGAAATTCAACAAACAGTTAGAGGAAGTTTTCAAGTTTGGGAATACATGCAAACTAATGCTCGTATTTGGGGAATTGATAGCGATATAAGTTATGATTTTATTGAAAAATTTACTTTAAAAAATCAAATATCTTTTTTAAGAGGGATTGATACATCTAATGATATCCCCTTGATTAATATGCCTCCTTTAAATTTGAAAAATGAAATTTTATATAAAAATTCAAAGTTTCATAATTTAATTCTTTCAATTCAAAGTGATTACATTTTTAAACAAAATGAATTTCCTAATAATAACTTTGAAGTATTTGTTCCTACTACCGGAAAAATGGAATTAGTAGATGTTAGTTCATCTCCTGAAGCTTACCATTTATTAAATTTCAGATCTACTATTGAACTAAGTACAGAGAATAAATCAAAAATAAAAATAGGACTTAGCATAAATAACTTGTTAGATAAATCATATAAAAACTATCTTAACCGTATGCGTAATTATTCACACGATTTGGGTAGAAATATAATGATTAATATTAATGTGAATTATTAACTCAATTGGATATTCGAATTGAATTGCCATTTTTTTCTGAAAAATAAGAAAGCATTGGGTAATTGTTTCCATTTCCAACTGACAGGATTTGTCCAGTTGCTAAACTATAATTGAAGTTTTCGCATTTACAAGAAGACAGTACTCCCTTAATGTCCATAGTTGAGCAATCTGAGGGGAAATGATTTGGACAGCTTGCCTCCCAAGCCATGATTTGCTCATTAATATTAAAAAGTAATAAGCCCTTTATTCCTCCTGATTGTAAATAAATAGAACCTCCACTATACTTTAGGTTATCATACTGAGGAAGGTTTAAATTTATTACTTTTTCAAAAGAGATATCTTGGAGATAAGGGTTGTTGTTTAATTGATTTTTTGAACAAGAGGATGTCCCAAAAAATATTAATAATAATAAAAACCTATAGTAATTCATTACTTGATGAAAATAAGCAAAAATTAATACACTTAATAATTTTGTATATTTGTTTTATATCCCAATTATGAGGGATTTTTTGTTTTAAATATATAACGATGAGTGATGTTTCTTATTATACGAAAGAAGGTTTAAAAAAACTTAAAGATGAATTAAGTTATCTTAAAGACGTTGAACGCCCTAATGCCTCTAATGCAATTGGAGAGGCAAGAGACAAAGGCGATTTAAGTGAGAATGCTGAATACGATGCCGCTAAAGAAGCTCAAGGAATGTTAGAAATGAAAATTTCTAAAATGGAAGAATTTATGTCAAATGCTAGATTGATAGATGAATCAAAACTTGATACTTCAAAAGTTTTAGTTCTTTCTAAAGTTGTGATCAAAAACCTGAATAATCGAATGCAAATGAATTACACTTTGGTTGCAGAGAGTGAAGCTGACTTAAAATCAGGAAAAATTTCTGTTAATTCGCCAATAGGAAAAGGATTGTTAGGAAAAAAAATAGGAGAAATTGCAGAAGTTACTGTTCCTAATGGCATATTAAAGTTTGAAATAATTTCAATAGATAGATAAAGTTTTGGCCTCAATTTTTACTAAAATTATTAATAAAGAAATTCCCTGCTATAAAGTAGCTGAAACTGAAAATTGTTTAGCTTTTCTGGATATTAATCCAAATGCAGAAGGACACACATTATGTATTCCTAAAAAAGAAATAGACAATATATTTGATTTAGATACAGAGTTGTACAATGAATTAATGTTGTTTTCTAAAAAAGTTGCAAAGGCTTTAAAAAAAGCTGTTCCATGTGAAAGAATAGCAATGTCAGTTATTGGTTTAGAGGTGCCACATGCCCATATTCATTTGATTCCAATTAATGAAATGAAAGATGTTACTTTTGTAAATAAAAAAAAATTTTCTGAAACTGAATTTAAAGAAATTGCAGAAAAAATAAAGGCTAGTTTTTAAATTAGAGGAATACTAATTACTATTTCAGTTCCTTTGTTAATTCCAGATTTTTTTAAATAAATTTCTCCATTATGTTGTTTTGTAATTATTCTTTTAGCTAAAGACAATCCTAAACCCCAACCTTTATTTTTAGTAGAGAAACCAGAATTAAATATTTTCTTTTTGTAATTTTCATTTATTCCTGTTCCATTGTCTTTAATGGAAATGTCAACTTTATCTTTTGATTTTAGTATAGTAAATTTAATAGTTCCTTTTCCCTTCATAGAATCAATACTGTTTTTAACTAAATTTTCAATAACCCAATCAAAAAGCGTTTTGTTTATTAGGCTCTTTACACTGTCATTAATTGGATTAAATTCAAATCTTATTAATGAAGAATTTCTTTTTTTTAAATAATTAATGATTTTTTCTAAGATTTCATTAACATCTTCTTCTTTTAGAATTGCTTTATTCCCAATTTCAGAAAATCTATTTGTAATTTTCTTTAGTTTATCTAAATCTTTTTCGATTTCTATAGTAATACTGTTTTTTACTTTTTCATCTTTAAGAATAGTTAACCAACCCAATAAAGATGACAGCGGCGTAGCAATTTGATGAGCTGTTTCTTTAGCAAAAGAAGCCCAAACTTTATTATTGTTGGACTCTACAGTTGATTTAAAGTAATTTAATGTTATTAGTAAAAACAATATTCCAACAATTAAAAGAGCTATGGGGTAATACTTTAATTTATTATAAGTTGAAGAATTACCATAATATAATTTTTGACTTATTGTGTTATTAAACTGAACTTCAATTGGTTGATTTTCTTTTGAAATTTTACTTAATACAGACTTCAGTCGATTTGAATCTATAGATTTAGTGGCATCTTGAAAAATATTTTTATGTGACAAGATTTTACCTTTACTATCAACTTGAATGATAGGATTTTCAAAATTCTTAGTTAAAATCATAAACGCTAACTCTCCTAAGTTATCTTCCAGATTTTTATTTTCAATAAAATTTTGTTGAGCAATAGCCCATAATTCAATTTTTTTTCTCTCTTCTTCCTTAGTAAAATCTATAATCTTAATTGTATTGATTAAAATTAGGGAAACACCAATTATTAGTCCAATTAAAAGAATAATTCTAATTACTTTTCCGTTAGATTTGTTGTTTATCACAATTTGTTAATATTATCTAATATAAAAGTTTTTTTTCCTTTACTTAAGCTCAAAAAATTATTTATTTTTAGATAATAATTATTATAACATGGACATATCAGGAAAATTAAAATTGGTTAACGAGACTAAAGAGTACGGAAGTAATGGATTTAGAAAACGAGAGGTTGTCGTTACAACAGAAGAACAATATCCGCAAGATCTTTTAATTGAATTTATTCAAGATAAATGTGATTTATTAAATTCTTACAAAGTAGGAGATTCTGTAAAAATTGATATAAATTTAAGAGGAAGAGAATGGGAGAGTCCTCAAAAAGAAATAAAATATTTCAATTCGGTTCAAGGGTGGAGGATTGAAAAATTAGTTCCGGACTCTGGAACTGACGGAATTCCCCCTGTTCCACCAGCTGAAGCTTTTCAACCTGCTGATAAAATCAATGAAAATGAGCCTGATGATCTGCCATTTTAAATAAAATGTACCAATTAACCAGTCAACATGTTTTTCCTTCTGCATTGTCTGCTAATAAAGAAGGTGTTGTTGCTGTAGGAGGTGACTTAAGTCCTGAAAGAATTTTAATTGCTTATAAAAACGGTATATTTCCTTGGTTCGAAAATGATGATTTTTTAGCTTGGTGGAGTCCAGACCCAAGAATGGTTCTGATTCCTGAAAAATTAATAATCTCAAAATCAACTAAAAAAATTCTAAAAGACAATCCTTTTAAAATTACATTTAATAGATCTTTTAATGAGGTAGTTAATGCCTGTGCCAAAGTTAAAAGATTTGGTCAAGATGCTACTTGGATTACAAGTGGTTTGAAAAAATCTTTCAACACACTGCATAAACAAGGTCATGCTTTCTCTGTAGAAGTTTGGAAAGATTATGAATTAGTTGGAGGGCTTTATGGCATTGATCTTGGTGATGTTTTTTGTGGTGAAAGTATGTTTACTAAAGCCAACAATGCTAGTAAGATTGGATTTATTTTTTTAGTAAAAGAGTTAGTTAAAAATGGCTATAAATTAATTGATTGTCAAGTTCCTAGTGCTCACCTTAAGAGTTTAGGTGCTGAAGAGATTTCTAGATCAGACTTTTTAAAATACTTGTCCTAATTTTTTATTAATAATTTTTTCAAACTCTACAATACTTAATGCATCTTTTATATTAAAACCTCCAATCCTTTCTCGTTTTAACTTATACAGATAGGCACCACTTTTTAACTCTAAACCATAATCATTCGCCAGAGATCTTATGTAGGTCCCTTTACCACATTTTACTTTAAAGTGAACTTTGGGTAATTCTATTTTAGTGATTTTAAATTCTGAAATATTTATTTTTCTTTTTTTTAATTCAATAGTTTCCCCATTTCTAGCATATTCATAGAGTTTTTTGCCGTTTTGTTTAATTGCAGAATAAATAGGTGGAATTTGGAATTGATCTCCAATAAATTTATTTGTAGATTCTAATAAAATATTTTTATCAATATGTTCAATCGATTGCCTTGAATTAATTTCTGTCTCTAAATCGAACGATGGAGTAGTAGCTCCAAGATGAAATATTCCAGAGTACACCTTGTCCTGACCTTGAAATTCATCTATTTTTTTAGTCCACTTTCCAGTGCATAGTATTAATAAACCCTCAGCTAAAGGATCTAATGTTCCAGCATGACCAACTTTGATTTTTTTTAAATCGTATTGGGATTTTATTAACCACCTCACTTTATTAACTATTTGAAAAGAAGTCCACCCAACAGGCTTATTAATTAGCAACATCTTTCCTTCAATAAATGAATTTTTATTATAATCCATTAATTCAAAGAATAGGCAACAATAATAGATCCAACAATCCAGCAATAAATAGAGAAGTAATATAATTTACTGCTTTTAACAAGCCTTATCATCCATTTACAAGCAAATAGTCCAGTTATAAAAGCAGAAATAAACCCTATTAAAAGACTAAGAATATTAAAACTCTCAAGATTAAAGTCGTAATCAATCATTGATTTAAACATGCTTCCAAAAATTAAAGGAATTACCATGATAAATGAAAAACGAGCAGCTTTTTCTCTGTCTATCCCCATTATAACTGATGTAGCTATTGTTGCGCCACTTCTTGAAATGCCAGGCAATATTGCAATTGCTTGGGCTAATCCAATTATAAAACTATTCTTATAAGTAATTTCTTTCTTTTTTAGTTTTAAAAAATCAGAAAGAAATAAAAGTAAACCAGTAATATATAACATCGCTGCTACTAATATTAAACTTCCATTAAATAAAGAATTTATAAAATCCTCATAAAGTAGTCCAATAAAAACAGCAGGAATCATAGAAATTAGTATGGATAGCGAGAATTTCTTAGATTCATTCCATTTTTTTGTAAGCAAGCCTTTAAAAATATCTATTATGTCTTTTCTGAAAAAAAACATAGTACTTAATGACGTTGCAAAATGTAAAATAATAGTAAACAATAATCCCTCGTTTTTATCAAAAGAACTTCCTAAAATTACTTTTGATATTTCAATATGTCCACTTGATGATATTGGTAAAAACTCAGTTAAACCTTGTACTATGCCTAATAAAAAGGCTTCAAAATAGTCCATTTATTTTTTTGGATTTAAAAGAATAGCATAAACTTGAATTGCAAATCCAATTAAAACTAGAGTAGGTGCTAGTCTGATTCTTCTAAAATTATAAATTTCAGGATTAAAAACATTTGGATCGTCACTTCCTCCACCAGACATTAAAAGAAAACCTAAGGCAATAAAACAAAGCCCTATTAACATGACTAAATAGTTTTTTTTCTCAAAAATGAAACCTTCTTTTGTTTGATTAGTTTTTTTCATTAGTATAATTGTTCAATTTTTAGTTTCAAAAACTTTTGTGTAGCAAAGTAGGTACATATAGAGGTTATTAGAATACTGAAAATTAATATTGATGCAAATAAAGAGATTATTAAAGTAATATCACTAATCAAGTTTAATTCTTGATATAAATTTTCAATATAATATATCGAAAAAGAAAGAGATATTATTGCTATTAATGACCCAATTAATCCAAGATTTATATGAGTAGAAATAAAAGGTCTTCTTATGAAACTCTTTGTTGCACCAACTAACTGCATGGTTTTAATAGTCATTCTATTAGAATATATAGAAAGTCTAATTGATCCATTTATTATAATTATTGATACTATTAAGAAAAATGATGCCAATACTAAAACCCAGAATTTAATTTTAAGTAGATTATCATTTATTAAAGAAACAAGTGGCGCATCGTAAGATATTTCATCAATGAATTCTAATTCCGAAAATTCTTGAGAAATTTCTTTAAATATGGATGAGTTAACGAAGCTAAATTTCAAAAAAACATCAATTGAATTAAGTAAAGGGTTGCTTCCGTAAAAACTTAAAAAATTCTCTCCTATTTCATCTATTAATATTTCTGCTCCTTTTTCTTTTGAGATATAATTAATAGACTTGGTATAAGACTTTAGATTTAATTTTTTTTGTAACTGAATAGTTTCAATTTTTTTTGCATTATTCTTAAAATAAATTGTAATAGGAATTTTTTCTTTAAAGTCATTTGATATTTTTCTCGCATTAAATGCAATTAAAAAAAATGCTCCCATAATATACAATACAATAGATATACTAATGGTAACAAAAAAATATGACGAAAGTAATCTTCTGTTTTTAATCAAAATTTTTTATTTAATGAATTGTAAAAATAAGAAACCTTTTTAATTGTTGTTAACTCATTTAAACATTTCCTAGTTCATACAATAAATGTATTTTTGTGATTATTAATAAAGATGTCTTACGATTTTATAAATATTGAAGAAAAGTGGCAAAAGTACTGGTCAGGAAATAAGGTTTTTAAAGCTTATAACAACAGTACTCTTCCTAAGTATTATGTTATGGATATGTTTCCATATCCATCTGGAGCTGGACTTCATGTTGGACACCCTCTTGGCTATATAGCCAGTGACATATACTCCAGGTTTAAAAGACATAAAGGATTTAATGTTTTACACCCACAAGGTTATGACTCGTTCGGATTGCCTGCTGAACAGTATGCAATTCAGACTGGAAGACATCCATCAGAGACAACTAAAGAAAATATTTTAAGATATAGAAAGCAATTGGATAGATTAGGATTTTCATTTGATTGGTCTAGAGAAATTAGGACTTCAAATAAAGATTATTACAAATGGACACAATGGATGTTTATTAAACTTTATAATTCTTGGTTTGACTTAAAATCAAATAAAGCTAGGTCAATTGATGAATTGATTTCTGTTTTTGAAAAAAACGGGAATTATGAACTTAGCGCTTCCAAAAACGAGTCTTCTGAAGAATTTAATTCTAAGCGTTGGAATAGTTTTTCTGATCAAAAAAAAGAAAAAATCCTATTAGATTATAGAATGGCTTTTCTATCAGAAACCGAAGTGAATTGGTGTTCTAAATTAGGAACTGTATTGGCAAATGATGAAATAATTGATGGATTGTCAGAAAGAGGAGGTTATGAAGTAATTAGAAAAAAAATGACTCAATGGAGTATTAGAATTTCTGCTTATTCTGATCGTTTACTCTCTGGTTTAAATGATATAGATTGGCCTGATCCATTAAAGGAAATGCAAAGAAATTGGATAGGAAAATCAGAGGGGTCATTAGTTAAATTCGATATTTTAAATTTTGACAACCAAATTGAAGCTTTTACAACTAGACCAGACACAATTTATGGGGTAACTTTTGTTACCCTTGCACCTGAACACTCATTAGTAGAGCTAATTACAAAAGGCGAAAATAAAAATTCTGTAAACAACTATATTTTAGAATCTAGTAAAAAAACAGAAAGAGATAGAATGTCTGATGTTAAATCTATAAGTGGAGTGTTTACGGGAGCTTATGCTTTACATCCTTTAACAAATAATAAAATTCCTATTTGGATATCAGATTATGTTTTAGCAGGTTATGGAACTGGAGCAGTAATGGCCGTTCCTTGTGGTGATCAAAGAGATTATAATTTTGCTAATTTTTTTGACCTTCCTATAGTCAATGTTTTTAAAGACATAGATATTTCAAAAGAAGCTTTTAAGGAAAAAGATAATTTTGTTTTAACAAATTCAGAAGAATTAAACGGATTAGATTTTAAAAAAGGATGTCTATTAGCCCTTAAAAAATTAGAAAAATTAGATAAAGGATCACACGAAATAAATTATAAGTTAAGAGACGCTGTCTTTAGTAGACAAAGATATTGGGGAGAGCCATTTCCTGTTTATTATAGGAATAATATGCCCGTAATGATTTCTGAAAAGTATTTACCTATAGAGCTTCCAGATGTCGATAAATATCTACCTACAGAAGATGGAAAGCCTCCACTAGGAAATTCCTCTAATTGGGCTTGGGATACTTTAAATAATATAATTGTAAGCAACAACCTTATTGACAATGAGATTGTTTTTAGAATGGAACTTAATACTATGCCTGGATGGGCTGGAAGCTCATGGTACTTTAATAGGTATATGGACCCAACTAATAAAGATGAATTTGCATCAAAAAAATCTTTAGATTATTGGAAAGAAGTGGATCTGTATATTGGAGGAAGTGAACATGCTACAGGACATTTATTATACTCTAGGTTTTGGCAATATTTTTTATATGATTTAGGCTTAGTTCCAGTAAAAGATTATGCAAAAAAATTAATTAATCAAGGAATGATTCTTGGTAATAGCGCTTTTGTTTATAGATTAAATGGCACCAATACTTATATTTCTAAAGAACTTATAAATAGGCAACATGTTCAATTAATTCATGTTGACATTAGGTATGTTAATTCTAATGATGAGCTAGATTTAGAAAGTCTAAGAAAATGGCAGCCACAGTTTAAAGAAGCAAAATTTGAATTTGAGAACGATAAGTTTTTTGTCAAAAGAGAGGTAGAAAAAATGTCTAAATCTAAATACAATGTAGTAAGCCCTGATGAAATATGTGAAAAGTATGGGGCTGATACTTTAAGATTATATGAAATGTTTTTAGGTCCTATTGATCAGGCTAAACCTTGGAATACAGCAGGAATAACTGGGACTTTTTCGTTTCTAAAAAAGTTTTGGAATTTATTTCATGAAAATGAAAATTTCAATGTAGTTATTGATAAACCATCTAGTGAAAGCTTGAAAATTTTACATAAAACTATAAAGAAAGTTAATAAAGATATTGAGAACTTTTCTTTTAACACGTCAGTTAGCGCGTTTATGATTTGTGTTAATAGTTTGAGTGCAATAAAATGTAATAATAGATCAGTTTTAGAATCTTTAACCGTTTTATTATCTCCATTTGCTCCACATATTTGTGAAGAAATTTGGAGTAAACTAGGCCATAAGGAAACAATTTCTTTTGTCAAATATCCAGAGTATAATTCAGATTATATAAAAGAAGATAATATTGAGTACCCTGTTTCGTTTAACGGGAAGCTTAAGTTTAAATTAATTCAAGAATCTTCATTGGTTATTGATCAAATAAAACAAAACGTTATTAGCGATCAAAGAACTAATAATTTTTTAGATGGTCGTGAAATAAAAAAAATCATTATTGTTCCAGGAAAAATCATTAATATAGTTTGCTAATTATGAGTTTTAATATTGAATTGATAGGATTTATAGCAGCTATTTTAACGACAGTGGCTTTTATTCCTCAAGTTTATAAAGTTTGGCAAACAAAATCTGTTTCTGGCATGTCATTGACAATGTATTTAATATTTTTTTGTGGTGTATTGTTATGGCTAGTTTATGGGTTAATTATAAATAGCTTGCCAATGATTATTGGTAATGCAGTTACAATTGTACTGACTCTTATAATTCTTTATTTTTTATTAAGATCTAAATGGTCTAATTAATGGTAATCTGTCTATCGATTTGCTGTTCTAATGATATAAACGTTTCTGTTCTTGAAACACCTTCAATTGATTGAATTTGTTTATTTAATAATGACATAAGATGTTCATTGTCTTTGCACAACACCTTTATTAAGACACTCCAATTCCCAGTTGTGTAATGACATTCAAGTATCTCAGGTATTTTTTTCATTGCCTTTATAGCTTCTTTATTTTTTTCAGCTTTGTCAAAATATACTCCAATAAATGCTAAGGTTAAGTAGCCAAGAGCTTTAGGATTTAATTTTAAATGATGTCCTGAAATTAGATCAGATCTCTCAAGTTTTCTTAACCTTTGATGTATAGCAGCACCCGAAATACCAATTTTTCTAGAAATTTCTAAAATTGGCATTCTTGAATTATTTATTAATTCAAAAAGAATTTTTTTATCTATACCATCAATTCTCAAATCTTATTTATTTAAAATAATATCATTCGCAACTCTTTTACTTGAACCAGCAGTCCCTAATTTACTAATTAATTCATCATATTTAAGCAATAGATTTTTTCTTTTATTATTATCTAATATATTTTTTAATTCATTACTTATACTTTTTTTACAGCAATCACTTTGAATTAATTCCTTAACAATTTCTTCATTCATTATTAAATTAACCAATGATATGAATTTTATATTTACAAATATTTTTGCTAAAAAATAACTAAAAAAACTAGTCTTATAACACACAACTTGTGGGACTTTTAAAATTGCGGTTTCTAGAGTTGCAGTTCCACTTGTTACTATTGCTGCCTTAGATATTGATAAAATTTGATAGGTCTTATTGCTTATAATTTTAACATTTTTATTTTTAATTGATTTATTAAAAAATTCTGAACTTATATTAGGGGCCGCCGCTATAACAAATTGATAATCCTTAAAGTCATCAACAACTTCAATCATCACAGATAATATTTTTTTTATCTCTTGTTTTCTGCTTCCTGGAAGGATTGCAATAATAGGTTTACTATTGTTTAAATTATTTTTTTTAATAAAGTTTTCTTTTACATTTTTTTTAAAATCACTTATACTATCTAACAAAGGATGACCTAAATAATTGACTTTATAATTATGTTTATTTTCAAAAAATTCTTTTTCAAAGGGAAGAATTACATATAAATGATCAATATTTTTTTTTATTTCATGAATTCTCTTCTCATTCCAGGCCCAGATTTGGGGAGCTATATAATAGTATGTTTTAAAGTTGTTTTTTTTTGATTTGGCCCATTTAGCAATTCTTAGATTGAAACCAGGATAATCAATAAATATAATCTTATCAGGGTTGAACTTTAATATATCTTCTTTGCAAAATTTAATGTTATTTAGAATGCTTTTTAAGTTAATAATTACCTCGTAAAACCCCATGAATGCTAAATCGCTATAATGTTTTACAATATTAGCACCAGCTTTTTCCATTTTATTTCCTCCCCATCCTCTAATTTTTGCTTCTGAATCAACTTTGATTATTTCGCTAATCAAATTGGAACCATGTAAGTCACCAGACGCTTCGCCAGCTATTATATAATACTTCATGTTTAATTTATATTTTCCAATTATTTAACTTTTTAATATTAGAATAATCTGTCATATCAAATTTAACAGGAACTAGTGAGATATACCCATTTTTCAAAGCCCATTCGTCTGAGTCTTCTCCTTCATCTTGATTTATAAACTCACCTGTCAACCAATAGTATTCTTTTCCTTGTGGACTTTTTCTTTTATCAAATTTTTCAACCCAATGTGCTTTTGCTTGTCTACAGATTTTAATTCCTTTTATTTCGCTTTCTTTTAATTTTGGAAAATTAACATTTAAAGCATTTCCTTTGGGAATCCCTTCCTTAATGGCTGCTTTAGTTATTTTTTTTATAAATGGTTTTATTACATCAAAATCAGCATTCCATCTATAATCTAATAATGAAAATCCTATGGCAGGAATCCCCTCAATACTGGCCTCTAAGGCAGCACTCATTGTTCCTGAATAAATGACATTAATTGACGAATTTGATCCATGATTTACTCCAGAAACACAGATATCGGGTTTCCTTTTTAAAATTTCATTAATTCCCATTTTAATACAGTCAGCAGGTGTGCCCGAACAGGAATATTCAATTTGTGGTCCTTCATCTATTTTTATTGAATCACAATGTAATGTAGAATTGATAGTTATTGCGTGGCCCATAGCGGACTGAGGACTGTCAGGCGCTACTACTATGACGTCTCCTAATTCATTCATGACAGATATTAAAGCTCTTATTCCTGGCGCTGTAATTCCATCATCGTTCGTTACTAATATTAGAGGTTTTTTAGACATTTTTAAATTTTATTAAAAGTACTGAAAAGATTAGACCATAAGAATTTACCTTAGAGTCCATGTTTCATTAATTGTATCTCCTTTACTGCTAAGCCCTTTGTGACGCCATTCATTATTTATGAGTTCATAATTAAATTCCAAACTAAGCCCTGCTTTTGAGCCATCTTTAGAGAAGAATTCTATATTCTCAGAGTACTTTCCATCTGTAGTTGTATAGGTGCCGCCACCAGTCCCCATGAATTTCTTTGTCTCTGTATTGTAAGCAATCCACTGAAATCGAGTTCCAGATAAAATTTTCATTGTTTTTCTTGGTCTATCTGTATCTCTCAATTGTTTTTCGCCATCTCTTATTCTTCCTGACATAAGCCATGCACCATTAAGTTCACCTGGCTTTCCATTATCAACTCTTTGAAATTCCATTTCACTTCCAACAATTCTCATGCTAGAATCAGTAATTTCAACTTTAAAAGTGACTTCTGAGCCTACACGTTCAGGATTATCAGTATCAAATTCAACTTTTTCTGTAATGCTATTACCAATTAATTTCCATGTACCTCCATTTGAGTAAATAAACTTTCCGGTTTTTGCATTGTAAGTACTAATTGCTTGATAGCCATCTGAAAAAATAACTATACTCTTTAGTTCTTCACCTTTTTCCGAATTATGATACCTTTCCCATGCACCAACAAAACTTTGCGCATTAATGCTAATTGATAATTGAGTAAAAATCAATAATAAGAGTGTTTTTTTCATTTTATTTCATTTAAATAGGAGATTACTTTATCTGATGCTCCAAGATTACGTTTTATATATTCAAAATTAATTTCACCCATTTTATTTCTTTTATCATTGGACTGAATTAATTCAATGATTTCAGTTTCAAAAGAATCGAAATTATTGACAGTTTTAATTCCATTTAAATTGATTAATTCAGATACTTCTGGGAAATTTTTAAAATTTTTTCCAATTATTATTGGTATTTTATGAACTGCAGGTTCTAAGGTATTGTGTAATCCAGAAGTGCCCATTCCCCCTCCAACATATGAAATGTCTGCATAAGAATATAACTTAGTGAGTTGACCTATGCTATCAACAATAATTAAATTAATATTTTTAAAATTCTCAAAGTTTAATTCCGATAATAATATTGAATTTAATTCAATTTTATTTTGAAGTTCCTTTATATATTTTAAATTAATTTGGTGAGGAGCTATGATCCAGCAAGTGTTAGTTGATGCACAAGAATTTATAAATTTTATTATTAAATCATTATCTTCTTTCCAGGTGCTACCTGCTACTATACAGATTTTATTATTTTTAAAATCTTTTAAAAATGGAACTTCATTATTTTCATTTAATAACTCCATAACTCTATCATACCTAGAATCACCCATTACTGAACAATTATTGATATTAAATTTGCAAAGTATTTCTTTAGAACTATTATTCTGAACAAAAAAATGAGTAAATGAACGTAGCACTTTTCTCATCCAGAATCCATAAAATTTAAAAAACCAATGACTTTCTCTAAATACACCTGAAATTAAGTATGTAGGCGTATTTCTTTTATATAAAGATTTTAAATAATTTGGCCAAAATTCGTATTTAACAAAGAAAGCCATCTCTGGATTGATTATATCTAAAAACTTATTTACATTTTTATTTGTGTCTAGTGGAAGATAAACAGTTATATCACTAATTTGATTATTTTTCCTAGCGTTATATCCAGAAGAAGAGAAAAAGGAAAGTACAATTTTATGATTTTTATATAAAGACTTAATGTGCTTAAAAACAGGGAGTCCTTGCTCATATTCACCTAAAGAAGCTACATGAATCCAAATGTATTTTTCGTTTTCAGAAATTTCTTTTTCAAGTATTTGAATAACATTTTTCCTTTCATTAAAGAATTGTTTAATTTTTATATTAAAGAATTTAAGTATAGATAACATTATCTCTACTTTAATCATCAATAAATTATAAACGATATTCATATGATTTAATACTCTACTAAAGTAGTATTTTGTAAAGATATTTAATTTTAAACTCTGGATTTTATTATTTTTACAAAAAATCATTATATGAAAAAAATCCAAATGGTGGATTTACAGACTCAATATGAGTTTATAAAAGATAAAGTGGATAATTCAGTTTTAGAGGTAATGAAGAACGGAACATTCATTAATGGTCCTTCAGTTTCAGAGTTTCAAAGTAATTTAGAATCTTATTTAAACGTTAAGCATGTTATACCTTGTGCAAATGGTACCGATGCTCTACAAATTGCATTAATGAGTTTAGAGCTAAAACCTGGAGATGAAATAATCACATCTGATTTTACTTTTGCTGCAACTGTTGAAGTAATCGCTTTATTAAGTTTGACACCAGTTTTAGTTGATGTTGATATCGATACTTTTAATATTGATTGTGATAAGGTTGTTAAAGCAATAACTTCAAAAACTAAAGCCATAATACCTGTTCATTTGTTTGGTCAAGTAGCTAACATGGAAAAGTTAATGAGTATAGCTAAAACTCATAAACTCTTCTTAATTGAAGATAATGCGCAAGGAATTGGTTCAACATATGAATTTTTAAATAATACTAAAGTTAAATCTGGAGCTATAGGAGATATAGGAACAACTTCCTTTTTTCCTTCAAAAAATCTTGGGTGCTTTGGAGATGGTGGCGCTATTTTTACCAATGATGATGATTTAGCACATACTATTCGTGGTATTGTAAACCACGGAATGTATAAAAGGTATCATCACGATGTTGTTGGAGTGAATTCAAGACTAGACAGTATACAAGCCGCTGTTTTAAACACTAAACTCCCCCTTTTAGATTTTTATAATGAAAGAAGAAAACAGGCTTCTTTATTTTACTCAAAAAGATTTGAAAGTAATCAATATTTAATAACACCAATTGTGAAAGGAAATTGTCAATCTCATGTCTTTCATCAATACACTTTAAGAGTTATTAATGGAATGAGGGATGCTTTAGCAGATTATTTGTCAGAGCTAAAGATTCCTTTTGGAATTTACTACCCAATTCCATTACATAGACAAAAAGCTTATATCGATATAAGGTATAATGAAAATGATTTTAAAACTTCTAATTTAATGAGTGAACAAGTAATATCATTGCCAATGCATTCTGAATTGGAAGAAGATCAAATTGATTTTATTTGTGAAAAAATAAATAAGTTTTTTAAAGATCAGGACAGCTAGTTGTCGAACTCCTGTCAATTTTTTTTATTAAACCTTGCAGAACTTTTCCTGGACCAATTTCAGTAAAATCTGTTGCACCATCTTTAATCATTTGATTAACACTATGCGTCCATTTAACGGGTGAAGTCAATTGTGAAATTAAATTTTCTTTTATTTTAACTAATGAAGTTTCTCCAATTCCATTTACATTTTGATATATAGGGCAGATTGGTTCATTGAAATTAGAGTTATTTATTGCAATTGATAATTCTGCTTTAGCATCTTCCATTAAAGGAGAGTGAAATGCTCCACTAACAGGGAGAATTAGAGTTCTTCTGGCGCCTGCGTCTGACAGCTTAGAACAAGCTTCTTCAACAGCTTTTACTTCCCCTGAAATAACCACTTGACCAGGGCAATTGTAGTTTGCAGCAACAACAATTCCATTTGTTTTTGTGCAAATATTTTCAATTAAATCATTTTCTAAACCTAAAATAGCTGCCATGGTTCCATTAGTGTTTTCACATGATTTTTGCATTGCCTTTGCTCTAGTCGAAACAAGTCTTAGTCCATCTTCAAAACTTAAAACTCCAGCAGCTACAAGAGCAGAAAATTCTCCAAGAGAATGGCCAGCAACTTGATCTGGTTTAAAAGAATCTTTAAGGACGCTTAAAATAGCCATAGAATGAATAAAAATAGCTGGCTGAGTTACTTTAGTTTGAGTTAACTCTTCAGGGCTTCCGTTGAACATTATTTTAGAAATATTGAATTTTAAAACTTCTTCAGCTTTTTCAAATATTTCTTTAAGTTCACGGTATTTTTGATAAAGGTCAAGACACATTCCAGAGAATTGTGAACCCTGACCAGGAAATACATATGATTTCATTTAATTATTTTTTATTGTATCTAATAAAGGAGAAGTCGTAGTCGTGCTTTTCATCTTTTAATCTTTTCTCTCTGGAAACTTCCTCCCAAAGATTATGATCTATTTCTGGAAAATAGGTGTCACCTTCTATTCCCGTATGAACCCTTGTCAACTCTATTCTGTCAGCTATTTTAATAGCTAGTTTATAAATTTCACCTCCTCCAATAATAAATGGTTGATTATCGTCTGCCGCTTTTTCTAGGGCTTGATTTAGTGAATTTACTACAATGGCATCTTTAACCATATAATCAGTTTTTCTAGTTATAATGATATTAGTTCTATTAGGCAAAGCTTTAGGCATTGATTCAAATGTTTTTCTACCCATTATTACTGAATGGCCCTTAGTTTGATTTTTAAAGTGTTTTAAGTCGTCTGAAAGGTACCAAATAAGCTTATTGTTTTTCCCTATTACATTGTTTTCGCTAGCAGCTGCTATTATGGTGATTAAATTTTTACGGTTATTTTGATTAAATAACTGTGATTCTGCTTTAATTCTAGCTTCTTTTTCAACTTCAATTTTTATTTTTGAAATTTCAAGTTCTTGTTTTAGAACTAATTTTTTTACCTCTTCTTTTTCCCATTCTTTTCCCATAAAGCGACTAGTTATGTAGACATTATAAATATGAGCTACTAGAATTAAAAACCAGAATATACTAATCCAATAAGACCAAGGGTAGTTAAAAGGCTTAATATCATTTTTAATCCCAAATAGAATATTAGTAATTAATAGAACGGCAATTCCAAATAACATTATGGAGAAATGGTAAAACAATCTTTTTTTTTGTTTCACTCTTTTTTGAGCATTTTCTACAAGCTTGATTTGTTCTTCATCTATATTGGGATTACTTTTACCTTTAAACAGCATAACTAGTTTGAAAATATTTATTGGTAAAAATAGTATTTTTAAAACAAATTAATTAATCTAGTATTTTTTAAAAAATGAATTTTCCCGCTCTTAAAAATTTCACTTATTTAGACACTGCTAGATCAGGTCTGTTATATGATGAGCTTTTATCCTGGAGAAAAAATCATGATTTAAAATTCCTTCAACAAGGTAGCCAGTTTAGTCTAAACCATGAAAATTTACTTGATGAGTTAAAAGTTGAGTTAGGTCGTTTTTTCAATGCTGATAATCATTCTGTTTACTTGACACAAAACTTTTCTTTGGGTTTTAAATCATTGTTAAACCTTATTGATTTAAATCACACTTTTTTATTAGTTAAGAATGATTACCCCTCAATAATCAATCAGGTTCAAATGTCAGGATTTAAGCACTTTTTTATTGAAAATTCTTTTGACCTTGAGAAACAAATTTTAAATGGAATTGAAAAATATAAACCAAATGTGCTAGTACTTTCAATTGTTCAGTATATAAATGGAACTTTGTTAGATTTAGAATTTATTAAAAAAATTAAAATTTTATTTCCTAGCCTTTTAATTATTACAGATGGAACTCAGTATTGTGGTACAAGTGAATTTAATTTTAATAATTCTAAAATTGATGTTTTAATTTCAAGTGGATACAAATGGCTATTAGGCGGTTATGGTAATGGGTTTGTGTTAACAAGAAATAATACCCCTAAAGATTTTTTTACAAATCATAAGAGTGTTTTTGTTAATCAGATTTTAGAACCAGGTCATTATGACACCTTTAATTTTGGGAGTCTATTGTTTTCATTAAATAAATTATCTAAGTATGGCTTAAATAATATCGAAAAATCCATAAAAGAACTTTCTGTTTATGCTAAACAGAAATTTATTGATAAAGGGTTGTTGGATAATCAGACAGTTAAAAGAGTCAGTCACTCCAATATATTTAACTTAAAAGGAGATGAACTTTTGTTTAAGAAGTTAATTGAAAACAAGATTCTATGCTCTCAAAGGGGAGATGGAATAAGAGTCAGTCTTAATTTTTATAACAAAAAAGAAGAGATAGATTACCTTTTGAGTTTTTTTTAATAAATTTTATTCTATTACTATAAAAGTAGAAACCCCAGAATCTGAAGTACTCCCATGATTATCTTTCGTTACAATTTTCCAATAATAAGTTCCAGGATCACTTAAATTAATTGTTCTTTTTGTTGCTGTATAATTAGAAGCATACACTGATGACCCATCTTTTGTGTCTAAATAAATGTCAAAAGTGTGGGTGTCACTAGTGTCAATGTCTGAAAATGACCATGAAAACTGTATTGCTCCTGCGTTGACTGTCACACCTGGTTTTGGAGCTAAAATGTCAGCAGGGAATGGGGCATGGTTTTTTTGAGCCTCTCCAGACAAATAAAATTTCCACTTATTACTAGTTGCAGTTGCTGTACCAGTATTAGTAGAAATGATATACCATGAGTATGGATTCCCTTTACTTAGAGTAACTTCTGCACTTGTTGAAGTAGTAGTTTGAGAAATAAATTCAGAGTTAAGTAGATTTTTAATTGTTAAAGTATAAGAAGTAGTGTCATCTGATTTATTCCATTCAAATTTAACGGCTTCAACCTCTAAACATTCTGAATTATTTGCAGGTTTAGATAGTGTTGCTGCTTTTGGTGCTACTGGTCCTGTTGGACCTGGTGTGTCTCCACCGCCATTATTCCCTCCGTCTGCACTACCTGAACAAGAGGCTAGTGCTATTGAAAAAACAAAAAAGCTTAGTATTATTATTTTTTTCATTCTCTTATTACTTTAATTGTTTTATTAATTGTTTCTGAGTTCACTTTTAGAATATAAAGTCCAGATTTAATACTTGAGAAAGATACATTCACAGACCTTGAATAGGGCACTTTATCATTTTTAGTCCAAATGACTCTTCCTGTAATATCAAATAGCGTTATATTAACATCTTCATCATTACCACCAACCCATAATTTTGATGTTGAGTTAGCTGGGTTTGGACTAAGTAGAATGTCTTCAGAAACAAATATTGTTTCTTCATAAACTCCTTGACATTCTAAATTAGTTGTGACTTTTATAGTATTTATTCCTGGGCTTAATACTAGGTCAATTGCATTATCATAAGTAGTAATTAAATTACCATTTAATACAACCTTGTATTTAGTTCCCCCTGCAAGTTTCAATGAAGCTAATTTATCTTCTCTATTTATTGTAGATAGAACGCTTAGATCAACTGGCTCTTCAATGGTAACGTTGAAACATTGATTTAAGTTTGGAAATGCATCAGTAGTTAAGCACACTTTGTAATTAGCAGCTTTTAAACTTCCTAAAGACCAATCAGATCCTGATATTGGTTCTGGGGTGTGAGTAAATCCAGTTGGACCACCAGTAACAGCTACTGTGAAAGGGAGGCTGAAATCACCTTTAATAGTTAATTTGACTGAACCATTATCCGAGCTCCTACAAGTCTCATCTGTATGCTCTAAGCTAAATGTATCACTAGGAATAGGGTTAGGGTCACAAACATCGCCAAACCCGTCTCCATCAAAATCTTTTTGATCAGCATTTGCAGTATTAGGGCAGTTGTCTTCAGCATTTTTAATTCCATCATTATCGTAATCATTTGAAAGAACTTCGAGGCTTATTCCAACAGGATCTATTGATTGTCCTGCTGCAGTTGCAATTATTTGTAGTGGATAAGTTTTGGCTACAGCGTTTTCGTCTAAAGTTATTTTAAATGAAATTTCGCCACTTTCATTTATTTCAATTTTTTTAGAAGGAATATATTCTATTGAAGTATCAACAGGTAAACCAGTAATTGAGAATTCAGTTTCAGCGTTGTATGCTGAAAAAACTTTGTATTTAACTTTAAAAGAACCTTCTTCACCTTGAGCTATTTTTATGCTAGATTCTGGTGAATTTAGTTGGAGCATAGGTCCATCTGATGAAAAATAGGAAGAATATATTCCCCTTCCATAGGTTGCAGCAAATACAGCATAATCATCTCTTAAATCTAAGTCAGTTATTCTTACATCACTCATTCCATTAAATCCTTGAATCCAAGTTGGAGATTCATCTTTGAAATTTTTAGTGTACCAAATACCTAGATCTGTACCTATAATCACTTCATTTAGAACGATAGGATTTTGTAAAACACTTCTTACGGGTAAATCAGGAAGATCACCTTCTTTGTTTGACCAAGTTTTTCCTCCGTCTGAAGAATAGAATATATTTTTAACCGCATAATTATGGAACGTTACAAATATCTCATTTTCATTAATTCCAAATTCAATATCTGAAACACTTCCCAGAAATTCATTTCCTGAAATATTAGTCCATTTAGCAGCGTTTGAATTAGCGTTTTCAACTCTAAATACACTTCCGTTTTCAAGCCCTACCATAAGAGTGGAAGTGTCCGTTCCAAATGGTGAAACAGTCAATGCAGATACATTTGCAAGCATTTGAGCACTTGTTAAAATAATTTTTGGTGCGTTAGTATTTCTGTCTGCTTGTTTAAAGTCATCCCAACCATAATATGCAGCAATTTCATAATTACCTGAGTTAGTATAATTAGAATAAATTACACCGAGTTTTGAATCTAAAGCTTGAACTGTTATGAAATCTCCATTAGATGTGCTTTCACTGTTAATTTGAAAAAGTTGATTAGTGTCAAAGCTATATACGTCTACATATTGATTGTACACATAGTTTGTTACAAAATATCTTTTGTTTAAGTTTTGAGAAAACATAGAAGCAGCTCCATCTCCTCCAGAAACATCATGTCCTCTACTAATAGAATTATTTTTATTAGATAATAATTGAGTTCCATTATCTTGAGCACCTGCTAAGAACACATCTGTTATCCCGTTTATTGTTAATGTACTTTGTAACCTAGTCGATAAATCGTTTCCAGAAACTTGCTCTGTTGAATCTTTAAACATTTCAGATGGGGCAACTCCGACTGTATAGAACTGACTGGTTACGTAGTTTTTTACTCTGGAAGATATCAGTTCACTTCCATCAGATTGAGTTTTACTAAAATAAACTCCTCCATCGTTTCCAAACACTTTTTTTGAAGAATCAGAATTTCCGAATGCAACTCCATGTTGATCAGCGTGTGCGTAAGCCTGTCCAAATCCAGCATACCAATGAGATAACTGGTTCCAAGGATTTGCTCCAGATCCATTTTCTGCACCAGTAGTTGATTTAAACAAGTCAATTCCTCCAGCAAAAATAGCATTAGGATTGTTTGGATCCGACTCAATTAATAAATCGTAAAATGATTGGCCTCTAGTAAAATCGTCTGCTGTTATATTCCCATCAGCATCACTAGGTAATGTAACTACAGTGGGAGCTGAGTTAAATCGATCTGTTGATTTTATAATTGTAACAGGATTTTCAGCAGCTAGTGCGTAAATTGTGCCATTTGAAGCTATCTCTAGTTCAGTTCTTCTAGCTCCTTCAATAGTGTATTTTTTTATAAAACCTGTAACACCAGAGTTGGAGGCAAATATAGTTCCTCCACCTGTACCTTTGAAATTGTTTGTAGTAGAAAACCATAGCTTATTAGTACTAGGATCTAATTCTAAATCCATAGGCTGATAAAGAGTAGTGGATCCCTCTAAATATACTGGAACTTTAATCCATGTTGTACCTTGGTCTAGAGATTTCCAAATTCCATAATCATCTACACCAAAAATATGACTAGCAGCATCTCTGTGACTAGAGACTCCAGCGGCAATAAATATCTCAGAATCACCATCATTATCTCTTACAACAACATCATTTATATAAAAAACTCCAGGAATAACTGTAGTTCCTTTATTAGTAAGATTTTGTTGAGAAAGAGAAACGGTAACTGTTCCATTTTTTAAATTATTTTTGATCTTAGTTCCATCGTTAGTTGAAACCATCACTGAAGGAATTGTAATATCACCGGCACCTTCAGTTCCACCCATAACTATTGCTGCTTGGGTCCAATCTGCATTTGATCCATCATTTCTGTTAATCACTATTACAGCTTTAGCTCCTGCATCTTGTGCTACTTTAACTTTACTAATAAACGAACAATCCCCTCTCTCTATTAAAGCAATTTTACCATTCATACTTGCAGCATTAGCTGATGTAAGACCTTGACAGGCATCAGAATTAGTACCTCCAATTCCATCAGAATCATCTCCTGATGCATCACCATCATCCGCTAGTATTAAGTCAGCTGTAATAGGGTCTTTAGTAAGCGACGGACCAAAGGCTGCAGCTACGTAGTTAAATGGACCAACATTTTCAATATTGGTAACTTTTATAGAATTCCCTTCACTAACGTATACTAGTTCAGAATCAGATTTTCCACCAAAAATATTTGACCATGTTACACCACTATCCGATGATTTCCAAAGCCCATTTCCTATCGCTTCTGCTCCTGTGTAAGATTCTCCAGTTCCAACATAAATAACTTTAGTGTCGTTCGGATCGTATGTTATAGATGACACGGGAATGTTGCTTGGAATCCCATCAGTAATATGTACCCATTCTGAGTTTTGATCAGAAATACTAGTATTTTTAAATAATCCACCACTTACTCCTCCAGCAAAGACTGTTTCATCGGAACTATCATTAGGATCGAACATCATCCCTTTAGTTCTACCTCCAACATTACCTGGACCTCTTGAGATCCATTTCATTTCATCAGACTCTCCAGGAACGGAATTTGATTTAGCCGACTCGATTCTGTTCTTTTTAAGATTATATTGAAGTTCAAATAATTTCTCAATATTTGGTCTACCCTCAATTGGATTCATTGAAAGTTCCCACATTTTTTCAGAATACTTATTTGGGGGAAGGTCTATTTTTTTTCTTTCAATCTTAGATAAATTGTAAGTTTCTTTAAAAGGACTATTTTCTAAATTTTCTGTATGAATAATTCTCTTAATTGTTGTAGAATAAGTGTTGTAATTAAGATACACTAACAAGCCTAAAACGGAAGAAATTAGTACTATTAATTTTTTTTTATTTGAAGTTTTGAACATCTTTTAATTCTGATTTCCGCAAATATAATAGATTAGATGTATCTAAAAAAACATACTTATTAGTATCTTTATACTAATAAGTAATATCTCTTCTTAAAGACTCCTAAAAATAAAATTTATTCTGTAACAGTAAATTTAAAAATTCCAGAATCTGAATTGTTTCCGTAATTATCTTTTGTGATAATTCTCCAATAGTAAGTGCCTAAACTACTTAAAGTAACTGATTTTTTCGTAGAAGAATAGTCAGCAGTGTTTAATGTAGAGGCATCAGTTTGATCTAAGTAAATATCAAAAGTATGAGTGTCAGCGGAGTCAACATCAGAATAAGACCAAGATAGTTCTATGGCCCCTTTAGAGACTGAAGCATCATAGAGCGGGGCCAAAATTTCCGCTGGAAATGGTGCGTGATTAAATAATGCTTCACCAGATAAGTAAAATTTCCAAATTTCACTTTTAGCTTTTTTTGAAACCATGCTATTACTTGATGTGACTTGCCAAGAATACGGTTTTCCTTTTACAAGAGTAATTTCTTTTGTTGGAGAGGTTGATGTTTGTGTGATTATTTCTTTAGAAAGCAAATTAGTAACCACTATTGTATAGATATCTGTATTAACAGATTTACTCCATTCAAATTTAACAGCCTCAACTTCTAAACATTCTGTGTTGTTATCAGGTTTTAAAAGTATAGTTGCTTCTGGATCCTGTGGAACTCTGTATTCATATTGACTATCTGAACAAGAGGCTAGTGCTATTGAAAAAACAAAAAAGCTTAGTATTATTATTTTTTTCATTCTCTTATTACTTTAATTGTTTTATTAATTGTTTCTGAGTTCACTTTTAGAATATAAAGTCCAGATTTAATACTTGAGAAAGATACATTCACAGACCTTGAATAGGGCACTTTATCATTTTTAGTCCAAATGACTCTTCCTGTAATATCAAATAGCGTTATATTAACATCTTCATCATTACCACCAACCCATAATTTTGATGTTGAGTTAGCTGGGTTTGGACTAAGTAGAATGTCTTCAGAAACAAATATTGTTTCTTCATAAACTCCTTGACATTCTAAATTAGTTGTGACTTTTATAGTATTTATTCCTGGGCTTAATACTAGGTCAATTGCATTATCATAAGTAGTAATTAAATTACCATTTAATACAACCTTGTATTTAGTTCCCCCTGCAAGTTTCAATGAAGCTAATTTATCTTCTCTATTTATCGTAGATAGAACACTAAGGTCTTCAGGCTCTTAACTGTTCACGTTGATAACACTGATTAAGGTAGGAAAAGAATCCGAAGTTAAGCACACTTTGTAATTAGCAGCTTTTAAACTTCCTAAAGACCAATCAGATCCTGATATTGGTTCTGGGGTGTGAGTAAATCCAGTTGGACCACCAGTAACAGCTACTGTGAAAGGGAGGCTGAAATCACCTTTAATAGTTAATTTGACTGAACCATTATCCGAGCTCCTACAAGTCTCATCTGTATGCTCTAAAAGAGAACGTGTCCAACGGAATAGGATTGGGATCGCAGGCATCTCCTAAATCATCTTTATCGTAATCCTTTTGATCCGCATTAGCTACAGTAGGACAATTGTCTATTCCGAACTTAATTCCATCTCCATCCATATCATAATTCCAGTTAAACTGAGAAGCAGCAATATTCCAATTCCCACATTCAACACCATCACTAAAAGCATCGGCTGCAACATCTATAGTACAGTCTCCTTGGCCGTTGGGAGTGAAAATTGCTCTGTAGCTAGTTCCGGTTCCAGTAAAAGAACTAAGAGTCCCATTAGAAACAGTAACATCTTCTTTTGTAAACTTATTCGCATTTTCACTAATTGTAAAGGATAGTGCAATTGTGGTGTCGTTTGTCATACTATTATCTGAAACGCCACTAGTTGTACTTGTTATAGTAATTGTTGGTGGTGTAGTATCTACTACTAATGCTTTATTAGCTCCTAGAGAACCGGCAGCTCCTGGACTAGCTAAAGTAAGAGTTGCATCGTTGGATGCAGCATCTTTAATAGTTCCAGAATTTAGCGCTAAAGAGCTTGAGTCTACGTAATCTAAATCACTAGACGTATGACCATCAGCTACTATATAATAAAAAGTTAAGGTATTGGTTCCTGTTCCACTTTCATAATTCCCCACTCCATCCGTGCTTCCTGTTTCAAGAGTGATTTGAGGTGTGCCCGTTACATTAATCACTTCACTAAAAGCAACATTAATCTGAAATTCACATGGTTTTCCGTAAGCCCCATCTGGAATGGTGGAAGTTACGTTAGTAACTGTTGGTCCAACATTATCATAAGTCCAGTTAAATTGAGAGGCAGCACTATTATCATTGGAGTCAACGTCTGTAAAAGTAGCGGCTGCAACATCTATAGTACAAGCTCCCGTTGCAGTTGGTGTGAAAGTAGCGTTGTAACTAGTTCCATTTCCAGTGAAAGAGCTAAGAGTCCCATTAGTAACAGTGATATCTTCTTTAGTAAAATCAGATGTGGAATCACTAGCTGTAAAGGTCAACTCGATTGAAGAGTCACTAGTGCTACTTCCATCTGTAACGCCGCTAGTTGTGCTTGTTATAGAGATAGTAAGTATAGTGGAATCTATAATTAATGCTTTATTAGCTCCTAGAGAGCCGGCAGCTCCCGGACTAGCTAAAGTTAGCGTAGCCACATTTAGGGCAGTGTCTTTAATACTTCCTGAGTTTAAAGCAAGAGATGAAGTTGTTTCATAATCTAAATCTGCAGATACATGACCAGCTGCTACTGTATAATTAAAAGTTAAAGCAGTTGTTCCTGTTCCACTAGAGTAATTCACTACGGCATCCGAATCACCAGTTTCAAGAGTGATTTGAGGTGTGCCCGTTACTGTTACTGGCTCACTAAAAGTCACAATCACTGGAATTTCAGCCAATTTCCCGTAAGTTCCATCTTCAGCAGAGGAAGAAACATTAGTAACTGTCGGCGCTATATTGTCAAGGTAAGTCCAACTAAATTGAGTGGCTGCAGTATTATTATTAGAAGCAGCATCTGTAAAAGTTTCCGCTGCAACATCTATAGTACAAGCTCCTGATTCAGTTGGGGTAAAAGTAGCTGTGTAACTAGTTTCACTTACTGAAATAAACGAACTAAGTGTTCCGTTGGTAACAGTTACATCTTCCTTTGTAAAATTAGAAACAGATTCACTGATTGTAAAAGCCAAGGCGATACTAGAATCACTTGTGGTACTTCCATTAGTGACACCACTAGTTGTACTACTTATTTCTATAGTTGGAGCTGTGGTATCTGCTTCATCATTTAATATGACATTTAAATCAATTCCAACCGTATTAATTGTACTGTCAGTAGCAGTAGCTGTAATTAATAAAGGATATGTTTTAACTACTGCTGTAATAGGGATTGTTAGTTCGAATGATATTTCTCCATTTGAACTCAAAGTGCTTTTTTTAGAGGGAGAATAAGTAATAGTTGTACCATCAGGATATCCTGAAATATCGAATTCAGTTTCTTTATTATATCCACCATATACTTTATATTTTACTTTAAAGGTGCCGGTTTTCCCTTGTTTAACATCTATTGATGAAGGAGAAGGTGTTTTTAAGTAGAGTAAAGGGTCTTCAGAGGAGAACTCAGAGGAAAACACGCCTCTTCCATAAGTAGCTGCAAAAACTTTAAAATCATCTCTCATGTCTAAGTCTGTAACTCTAACTTCTGTCATTCCATTATTTGCTTGAGCCCATGTTGGAGAACCTGACAGAAAGTTTTTTGAATACCAGACTCCTAGTTCAGTCCCTACAATTACTTCGTCAGCAATTAGTGGATTTTGTAAAATACATCTAATGGGTATATTAGGCAGATTACCTTCTTTATCTATCCATTGCGAACCTCCATCAGCTGAATAAAAAACACTTTTAACTCCGTAATTATGAAAAGTAATTAGAATATCATTTTCAGTTTTACCAAATTCAATATCAGAAACACTGCCGGAAAAACCGGAGCCAGATATTTCAGACCATGTGATATCTGAAGGACTTTTAACAACTGCTTTTAAAACTTTCCCATTAGCTAGTCCAACCATTAAATTTGAATTGTTTTTTTCATGTGGAGAAACTGTTAAAGCCGTTATATTTGAGTCAAGTAAATCATCTTTTAATAATGTTTTTACTACATTTCCTTTAAAGTCATCCCAACCTGAAAAAAGAGCAATTTGATAATTGCTATTAGTATAGTTTGCATAAAGGTAACCTTTGTTAGAGTCTAAAGCATTTACATTAATGAAGTCGCCATTTCGTTCGCCTTCGTTATTAATAGTCCACCAATTTTCTGACTCAAAATCATAAGCACTAATAGAGTTGTTAAAAGTGTAATTAGCAACAAAATATTTTTTATCTAGGTTTTGAGAAAACATAGAGGCAGCACCATCACCACCTTTAACCATACTTGAAGCACTTACTGTGTTAGAGTTATTTACGATTAGTTGACTACCATTGTCTTGAAGTCCGCTAATGACAACATCTGTCAATCCGGATATAGTTATAGGAAACCAAGCATATCCATCGGCAATGTCATAGCCAGGGACAACTTTTGTTAAATCTTTAAACATTTCTGTTGGTGCTACTCCAATAGTGTAGTTTTGAGTAACATTATAATTTTTATTTCTGGAATCCATTGACTCTGAACCGTCATCGGCTGTTAAGCTATAAAAAATACCTCCATCATTTCCAAATAATTTCACCTTGGAATTCTTTTCTGAAAACACTAATCCATGTTGATCTGCATGAGCATAGCTAACCTCTAAATCTCTTAATTCATTGTTGTTAGACCATTTAGAAATTTGAGACCATGGATTGGTCTCTCCAACAGTAACTGCGGCGTTGGTAGACCTATATAAATCTATTCCACCTGTATATATGTTTTCAGGATTATTAGGATCTGATTCAATTAATAAATCATAAAATGATTGATTTCTGGTAAAATCATTATCCGGTTGACCAGTATCAACTGGATTTGGAAGGGTAAGTGTAGTGGCTTCTGTAGCAAACTCATCACTAGATTTTATTATTTTAATAGGAGCGCTTGTAGCAGCAAAAGCATAGATAGTTCCATCTTTTGTGATTTCCATCTCCATTCTTCTACTAGCACTGCCATCAGATAAATTTTCATACTTCACTTCAAAAGCTGACACATCCGCGTTGCCAACTAACATTGTGCCTCCTCCTACTCCTTGTCCTCTTCCCGTTGTAGAGTACCACACTTTATTTGTTGATGGAGAAATTTCTAAATCCATTGGCTGATACCAACGGCCTGAACCTGTCCCTGGTATTACGGTTTTTATTCGAGTAAAATTAGTACCGTCAGTCGATTTATATAAACCATAGTCTTTATCTCCAAGCCAAGAATTTTCTAAAAAGGAAAAGCCTGCTGCTACATAAACTTCAGAACTTCCTGCGTTATCTCTTACAACAACATCATTTATAAAGATTACCTCACTTGAAGCTCCAAAGCCACCAAAAATTTTATTCCAAGTAGCGCCGCCATCAGAGGATTTCCATAAACCATTTCCTGGCAGTGAATTTGTGTACGATTCTCCTGTTCCTACATAAAAAATATTTAGATTATTTGGATCATAAGTAATGGCAGATACAGAAATATTTTCTGGAATACTTTCGGTTATAAGTTCCCATTCTGAATTTTCATCTGAAATTTTAGTGTTTTTAAATAATCCGCCACTGACTCCTCCTGCAAAAACTGTTTCTCCTGTATTATCGTTTGGGTCAAACATCATAGCTTTTGTTCTTCCTCCAACATTATTTGGTCCTCTTTCATTCCAACTGGAAGCTATCGATTGACCTGGAACGGTATTTATTAGTTGTTCAGAATTTCTGGCTGCTCTTAATTTATCTTGAAGTTTATATAATTCTTCTGTAAGTACCATGCCTTTTATTGGATCCATAGAAAGCATCCGAATTTGTTCATTATACTGATTTGGAGGAAGTTGTAGGTTTTTCCTTTCAGTTCTTGATATTCCGTAAGTTTTACTTGAACGACTTTTTTTTAAATTTTCTTTATGAATAGATCTTGTAATTGATGTAGAAATTGTCTCGAAATTGAACAAAAATAGCATCATTAAAGAGGAAAATATTAATAGAATATACTTACGATTTTTTAACATTTATTTTTAATTTATGGTTATAAATTTATGAAATTTTAATTAAAATAAATCTAAACAGCAACTTTTCCTTTTATGTGAGGATGTGGGTCATAATTAAGTATTTCAAAATCATCAAAATCAAAATCCAAAATATTTGTAATGCTTTTGTTGATTTTTAGTTTTGGAAGAGTTTTAGGTTCTCTAGATGATTGAAGGCTTAATTGGTCTAAATGATTATTGTAAATGTGAGCGTCTCCGAATGTATGTACAAAGTCTCCAGCTTTATAGCCACAGACATGTGCTACCATTTCTGTAAGTAAAGCGTAAGACGCAATGTTAAATGGAACCCCTAAAAATATATCTGCACTTCTTTGATAGAGTTGACAAGATAATTTATTGTCATGAACATAAAATTGAAAAAAAGCATGACACGGTGGTAATGCAGCTTTACCTTGTTTCACGTTTTCTTCAAAACTTATGCCAGTATCAGGTAAAACACCAGGATTCCAAGCTGTCACTAGCATTCTTCTGCTATTAGGACTGTTTTTTAGAGTTGAGATTACTTCTTTTATTTGATCAATTCCGTCACTATTCCAATTCCTCCATTGGTGTCCGTAAACTGGGCCTAAATCTCCGTTAGCTTAGCTGCCCATGCGTCCCATATTTTAACTCCATTTTTTTTGAGATAATCGATATTGGTGTCACCTTTTAAAAACCACAACAATTCATAAATTATAGATTTTAAGTGAAGTTTTTTTGTTGTTACCATTGGAAATCCTTTTGAAAGATCAAAACGCATTTGATATCCAAATACACTTTTAGTGCCAGTGCCTGTTCTGTCAGATTTTTCGTTGCCATTTTCAAGAACATGCTTTACTAAGTCTAAATATTGTTTCATCTAATTATAAAATTCAAAAATATAAATTAACTAAAATTGAACATAAAAATATTCTTTAACTTATTAAAAAAATATTAACCAATAATCATTCCTGCGATAGTTGCAGATAATAATGATGCTAAAGTTCCTCCTAGAACTGCAATCATTCCAAATTTTGACAAGTTAGTTCTTTGGCTAGGAGCTAAAGATCCAATTCCGCCAATTTGAATTCCAATCGAAGCAAAATTGGCAAATCCACACAACATGTATGTAGCCATAATAATTGATTTTTCGTATTGTAAATGCACTTCATTTGAAATATCTTTAAGCTCAGCTAATTGCATATAGCCTATAAATTCACTGGCAGCTAATTTGATTCCTAAGAGCTGACCCATTAAAGCCATGTCTTGTTTTGCAACTCCAATTATCCACATTATTGGTGAAAATGCATAACCTAGAATAAATTCTATTGAAAGAAATGTGTAGGCTGTATTTTCATTTATCCAATAATTTAATCCAGAAATAGATCCGGCTTTTTCGAAACCAAAATTAATCATGGCTATAAAAGCTATAAACACCAATAGCATTGCTCCAACATTTGCTGCTAATTTTAAACCTTCAGTGGTTCCATTTGCTATCGCATCTAATAAGTTTGTGCCAATTTTATCCTGGGAAACTGAGACATCTGTATTAACTGAATCTGTTTGAGGAAGTAATATTTTTGCAATTACTATTGCGCCAGGTGCCGCCATTACAGATGCAGTTAGTAAATGTTTAGCGTAAAAAAGTTTTAGAACTTCATCTTCACCTCCTAAAAATCCGATATATGCGGCTAAAACTCCTCCAGCTACCGTAGCCATTCCTCCAATCATAACAAGAAGAATTTCAGATTTAGTCATTTTATCTAAATAAGCCTTTATCATTAATGGAGCTTCAGTTTGACCAAGAAAAATATTTCCTGCAACACTTAAGCTTTCAGCCCCTGAAATATTTAAAAGTTTACTTAAGCTCAGTGCTAAGATTTTTACAACTTTTTGAATAATTCCTAAGTAAAATAATACTGATGTAAGTGCTGAAAAGAATATTATAGTTGGAAGAACTTGAAATAAAAACACATAACCAAAACTTTCAACATTAACCATGTCGCCAAGAAGAAATTTACTTCCTTCCATTGTGAAATCTAAAGTTTTAACAAATATTTTTCCGAAAAATTCAAATATTTTCTGAACAAATTCAACTTTAAGAACAAGTATTGCTAAAATCAACTGTGTAGCCAATCCAATTAGGGTGGTTTTCCAATTTATTGCTTTTCGATTACTACTAAATAGATATGCTACAAAAACTAAAAAAACCATTCCTATAATTCCTCTTAAAATACTTTCAATTGAAAAACCTTGACTGGCAATTAATTCTCTGTTCTGTTCAACTAATGGTAAAGAAAAAATGCTCAGGTATAATTGAGAAAGTAATGTCATTTTATTATTTTTTTCTATTTATTTCATCTCTTAAAAAAGCAGCTAATTCATAATCTTCATTTTTAACGGCAATAGCAACTGCTTTTTCTAATTGAATCAAAGAAAGTTTAGAGTAATCTATTTTTTTTGTTTTTGGATTTTTATTTGAAACCTCTTTTTTGATTTTTTCAGTTTCTTCAGCTTTGATTATAATACCCGCCTTATCTAATACATTTTCATAGGTGAAAATTGGAGAATTAAACCTTATTGCTAATGCAATCGCATCAGATGTTCTGGAATCTATTATTTCTTCGATCTTATCTCTTACACAAATTAAGCTTGAGAAAAACACTCCATCTACTATTTTGTGGATTATGACTTGCTTTATTTTGATTTCAAAACAATCAGAAAAATTTTTAAACAAATCATGAGTTAATGGTCTTGGAGGTTTTATTTCTTTTTCTAGCGCAACAGCAATTGACTGTGCTTCAAAACCACCAATAACAACTGGCAATTTTCTTTCACCATTTTTTTCATTCAATAGAAGAGCATATGCTCCATTATGAGTTTGACTATAAGAAATACGGTTAATTGTAAGGCGAATTAAACTCATATAATTTAGGAGATATAATATCTTTCTAAAATAATAAAAAAAACAAGAGTTTAGGCTTTAAATGCTTTGAGTTTTTCAGTTAACCTTGGAACAACATCAAAAGCGTCTCCAACAACTCCGTAATCTGCCGCTTTAAAAAATGGAGCTTCCGGATCATTATTAATAACAACTTTTATTTTTGATGAATTAATTCCTGCTAAATGTTGAATAGCTCCAGAAATACCAATGGCAATATATAAGTTAGTCGCTACTGGCTTTCCAGTTTGACCAACGTGTTCACTGTGTGGTCTCCAACCCATGTCAGAAACTGGTTTTGAGCATGCTGTAGCAGCCCCTAATGTTTCAGCTAGTTCTTCTATAATATTCCAGTTTTCAGGACCTTTTAACCCTCTTCCAGCAGAAACTACTATGTCAGCGTCAGCAATAGATATTTTTCCTGACACTTTTTCGGTAGAATTTATAGTTATTTTCTTTTCACTTAAAGTTGGATTGAAGTCTTCTAATAAGCCTTCAGTGTTGTTTTCAGAAATCCCAAAAGCATTACTTGATAACCCAATAATTTTAATATCAGAATCAATAGTTGAGTCGCAAAATGCTTTATTTGTAAAAGAAGTTCTTTTTATGGTAAAGGGGTTTAATGAACTTGGGAGTTCAACAACATTACTTATATAACCTGCTTCTAGTTCTATCGACAATAGTGGAGCCAAGTATCTTGTGTCTAGGCTGCTGCTTAGGACGATATAATTTGAGTTATTAGCTTTAGCCGCTTGAGCAATAACATTTGCATATAACTTGGCGTCAAAACTTTCCAGTTCAGAATTGGTAACTTTTAAAACTTTAGATGCTCCGTGCTTATTAAGTTCACTTGTGTCATCAACATTTAATACAATAGTAACTAAATTCGTATCTAGTTTTATTGCTAATTCTCTGGAATAAGAAACTATTTCAAGAGCATTTTTTTTGATTTTTCCTTTAAAGGATTCTACGTAAGCTAGTACAGACATTTGTATGATTTTATAGGACTTTAGCTTCGTTGTGAAGCAAGTCGATTAGTTGATCTAGGTTATCAGGTGAAACCAATTTAACCTCTTCTCTTGGAGCTGGTTTATAGAACTTTATTGATTTAGTTTTTGAACTTGAAGTAGAGGGTGGGATAACTTCTAAAGGCTTTTGCCTTGCTTGCATAATCCCTCTCATATTAGGTATCCTGAGGTCACTTTCTTCTACTAAGCCTTTTTGACCTCCTATAATTAGAGGAAGATCACAGCTTAAAATTTCTTTCCCTCCATCAATTTCTCTTTCAAATGTTGCTTTGGTTCCTTCTATTTCTAATTTAGTGCAGTTTGTAACAAAGTTAATTTGTAATAATCCAGCAATTAATCCAGGGACCATTCCGCCGTTATAGTCAATAGACTCTCTTCCAGCAATAATTAAATCATAATGATTAGACTTTATATACTCTGCAATCTCTTTAGAGACAAACATACCGTCGATTGGTTCAGAATCTATTCTTATAGCTTTATCAGCACCAATAGCTAAAGCTTTTCTTAAAGTAGGTTCTGTGTTTGAGCTGCCAACATTAATTACGTCAATCGTCGCATTTTGCTTTTCTTTAAACCACATCGCTCTTGTTAGCCCAAATTCATCATTTGGATTAATAACAAACTGAACCCCTTGGCTGTCAAAAACAGTGTCTCCATCAGTAAAGTTAATTTTTGATGTTGTGTCCGGAACGTGACTTATACAAACTAATACTTTCATATTTAATTAAAATTATTTAAACAAATATAAAATAAAATTGACTAATTACTATGCATGCATAGTAATTATTTTGAATTAAAATTCTCATAAGTCTATAAATATTTATATATTTTTACAAAAAATTTATTTCAACAAAATTATATTTATGAGAATTATTCAATTTAGAGAAGCTATATGTGAAGCTATGTCTGAAGAAATGAGGTTGGACGAGACTATTTTTTTAATGGGTGAAGAAGTGGCAGAATATAATGGAGCTTATAAAGCATCTAAAGGAATGCTAGATGAATTTGGAGATAAAAGAGTTATAGATACACCTATTTCTGAGTTAGGTTTTTCAGGAATAGGAGTTGGATCAACAATGACAGGTAATAGACCTGTAATTGAATTTATGACTTTTAACTTTGCACTTGTTGGTATTGATCAGATAATAAATAATGCAGCTAAAATAAGACAAATGTCTGGTGGTCAATTCCCTTGTCCTATAGTTTTTAGAGGGCCTACTGGTTCTGCAGGTCAATTAGGCGCAACTCATTCTCAAGCTTTTGAAAGTTGGTACGCTAACTGTCCTGGCTTAAAAGTGATTGTTCCCTCCAATCCATATGATGCGAAAGGATTATTGAAATCAGCGATTAGAGATAATGACCCTGTGATTTTCATGGAATCTGAGCAAATGTATGGTGACAAGGGTGAGGTTCCTGAAGAAGAATACTTAATACCTATTGGTAAGGCTGAGGTAAAAATAATCGGCAAAGATGTGACGATAGTATCTTTTGGAAAAATATTAAAAGAAGCGGTCAAAGCTATTGACCTATTAAAAAAAGATGGAGTTGAAGTTGAGCTTATTGATTTAAGAACAATTCGTCCTCTTGATATAGACACAATTATTGAATCTGTTAAAAAAACAAACAGATTAGTAATTCTTGAAGAGTCATGGCCTTATGGAAATATTTCAACTGAAATCACTTACCAAATTCAAAATCAAATTTTCGATTACTTGGATGCTCCAATTGAAAAAATTAATACTGCTGATACCCCAGCTCCCTATTCACCTGTTTTACTTGCTGAATGGATTCCTAATAGTCAGGATGTTATAAAGGCTGTAAAAAAAGTTCTATACAGAAAATAAGAATCCTGGTTTAAGCTATGAATCTATAAAGTTTTTTAATTAAAACTGATTTCGTTACTTTTGCCAGCTAAATTAAAAAATACTAAAAAAACAACATATGGAATCAATGATGATTTGGATGCCAATTGCAATGGCTTTGTTAGGTCTAGCATACATGCTAGTAAAAAAATCCTGGGTAATGAAACAAGACGCTGGAGATGGAAAAATGAAAGAAATTTCTGATCACATCTATGAAGGTGCTTTAGCATTTTTAAATGCTGAATATCGATTACTAACAATTTTTGTATTTGGAGCAAGTATTGTATTAGCTGCAATTGCTTTTTATATGGACAGTACTTATTTAATTGTAGTGGCATTTATAATAGGCGCTATATTTTCTGCCTTTGCTGGAAATATGGGGATGAAAATTGCAACCAAAACAAATGTTAGAACAACTCAAGCTGCAAAAACTAGTTTGCCAAATGCACTTAAAGTATCCTTTGGAGGAGGAACTGTTATGGGACTTGGAGTTGCTGGATTAGCTGTATTAGGTTTAACTATGTTCTTCATTATATTCTATGAATATTTTATGGGTAGTGAATGGACAAATACCGATCAGATGACTATTGTTTTAGAAGCGTTAGCCGGTTTCTCTTTAGGAGCTGAATCTATTGCTTTATTTGCAAGAGTTGGTGGTGGTATTTATACTAAAGCTGCAGATGTTGGTGCTGATTTAGCTGGTAAAGTACAAGCTGATATTCCTGAAGATGACCCAAGAAATCCTGCTACAATTGCAGATAATGTTGGGGATAATGTTGGTGATGTTGCAGGCATGGGAGCAGATTTGTTTGGTTCTTATGTTGCTACTGTTTTAGCTGCCATGGTTTTAGGTAACTATGTTATTAAAGATATGGGTGGTGTAATTCAAGATGCCTTTGGCGGAATTGGACCAATATTATTACCAATGTCTATCGCAGGAGCTGGAATTATCATATCTCTTATAGGAACTTTATTAGTTAAAATTTCATCAAACGATGCAAAAGAAAAGGACGTTCAAAAAGCCTTAAACATTGGGAACTGGGCCTCGATAGCAATGGTTGCTGCTGCATGTTATGGCTTAGTTACTTGGATGTTGCCAGAAACTATGCAAATGGATTTCTTTGGTGAAGGTCTTCAAGATATTTCTTCAATAAGAGTGTTTTATGCTTGTTTAGTTGGTTTAGTTGTTGGTGCTGGAATTTCAGCATTTACTGAATACTATACAGGATTAGGTTCGAAACCAGTTTTAAAAATCGTACAACAATCAAGTACAGGTGCAGGAACAAATATTATTGCTGGATTAGCAACTGGAATGATTTCTACGTTCTCTTCTGTATTATTATTTGCTGCAGCAATATGGTCTTCATATGCTTTGGCTGGATTTTACGGAGTTGCACTTGCTGCTTCTGCAATGATGGCAACAACAGCTATGCAACTAGCAATTGATGCTTTTGGGCCAATTGCTGATAATGCTGGAGGGATTGCTGAAATGAGTGAACAAGATCCAATTGTAAGAGAAAGAACGGATATTTTAGATGCTGTTGGTAATACAACTGCTGCAACTGGTAAAGGTTTTGCCATTGCTTCTGCTGCATTAACTTCATTAGCTTTATTCGCTGCTTATGTAACATTTACAGGAATTGACGGAATTAACATCTTTAAAGCACCTGTTTTAGCAATGCTATTTGTTGGAGGTATGATTCCGGTTGTATTCTCTGCCTTAGCTATGAATGCTGTTGGTAAAGCTGCCATGGAAATGGTGAATGAAGTAGTTAGACAGTTTAAAGAAATTCCAGGGATTATGGAAGGTACTGGAAAACCAGAATATGATAAATGTGTTGATATCTCTACTAAAGCATCTTTAAAGGAAATGATGTTACCAGGTATATTAACAATTGGCTTCCCAATACTAGTTGTTTTAGTAGGTAAATTAGTTTACCAAGATAACAACATGTTAGTTGCCGAAATGCTAGGTGGTTATATGGCTGGTGTTACTGTGAGTGGGGTTCTTTGGGCAATCTTCCAAAATAACGCAGGAGGTGCATGGGATAATGCTAAAAAATCTTTTGAAGCTGGTGTTGAAATTAACGGAGTGATGACCTATAAAGGTTCTGAAGCACATAAAGCTGCTGTAACTGGAGATACTGTAGGAGATCCTTTTAAAGACACATCTGGTCCTTCAATGAATATATTGATTAAGCTTACTTGTTTAATAGGTTTGGTTATTGCTCCAATTTTAGGAGGTCACTCTTTAGAACCAAATCATGCTTCTGCTGATCACGAAATCAAGACGGAAGTAATGATTGAATCAGAGAATGATGTTTGGACTATGACTCGTACATATCAAGAAAATGGAGTAAAAACATCTAAAGTTATTACTGGAACTAAAGAAGAAGTTATGAAGCAAGCTGATAATATAGGAATAGCAGCTATGGGTCAGATTGAAAAAAAATAAATTTAAAAGAATTATTAATTAAGACCTTTTAAACTATTATCAACTTTACTGATAATTAGTTTGAGGTCTTCTTTATTTTTAACAAAGTCCAAATCATCTACATCAATTACGAGTATTTTTCCTTTATTATAAGTTTGTGTCCAAGCTTCATATCTTTCATTAAGTCGACTTAAATAGTCAATACTAATAGAGTTTTCGTAATCTCTTCCTCTTTTATGTATTTGGTCGACTAAATTGGGTATGCCACTTCTTAAATAAATCAAAAGATCTGGAGCTTTTACAAAGGATTCCATGAGATCAAAAATAGATTTGTAGTTTTCGAAATCTCTGTTAGTCATAAGTCCCATTGCTTTTAAATTTGGAGCAAAAATAAAAGCATCTTCATAGATTGTTCTGTCTTGAATTATTTTTTTTCCATTTTTAATAAAGTCCATTATTTGTCGAAATCGACTGTTTAAAAAATAGATTTGAAGATTAAATGACCATCTTTCCATTTCATCGTAAAAATCGTCTAAATAAGGATTTTTCACTACATCTTCATAATGACCTTCAAATTTATAGTGTTTCGAAAGAAGTTTTGTTAACGTTGTTTTACCCGCTCCAATGTTACCAGCAATAGCTATATGCATATTTTAATTTTTACAATGACCCCTAATTTAGAATATATTTTTAAAAAATAAATCAAATTAAACTTTTTTCTCTCTCAATTGTCTATTCATTATAAAATGAATAATATTGCGCTTATAATAAAACATAAATTATGAAAAAATTTTTAACACTTTTTTTAATTATTAGCATTAATGGTTTTTCACAAGATTTTCAGGGAAGAGCTTATTATATGTCTAAATCTAATGTAAATACAGATTTTACTAAAAATATGCCACCAGATAGAGCTGAGCGTATAAAGGGTATGATGAAAAAAGCACTTGAAAAAAATTATACTTTAGAGTTTAATAGTAATTCATCTTTTTTTGAAGAAGAAGAAGTGTTAGAAGCAGGTCAAGGTAGTGGAAGAGGGTTTAATTGGATGCAGTTTGTTACTGGGCCTGAAGGAGGTTCTTTGCATAAAGATTTGCAGTCTAAAATTTATACTAATAAAAAGGAACTTTTTGGAAAAGTATTTTTAGTAAAAGACAGTATTATTCCTAGAAAGTGGGTTATGACAGGAGAAACCAAGCAAATAGGTATATATAATGCTTATAAAGCTACCATAACAAAAGAAGTGGAAGAAAGAGCATTTAATTTTGGACGTCGTCCTTCTTCAAACTCTAGTGAGGAAGAAGATAAGGAACCAGAAGCTCCAAAAATGAGAGAAGTAGTGATGAGCGCATGGTTTACACCTGAAATACCGGTATCTACTGGACCTTCCATGTACGGTGGTCTTCCAGGACTAATTTTAGAAATTAATGACGATAGAACTACAATTCTTTGTACTAAAGTAATTTTAAACCCTAAAGAAAAAATTAAAATTAAGGTACCCAAAAAAGGAAAAGTTGTTACCAAAAGTGAATTTGAACAAATTTCAGAGGATAAAGCTAAAGAAATGCAAGAAATGTATCAAGGAGGAAGAGGAGGAAGATCAACTAGGGTAATTAGAAACTAAACAATTATTTATTAATAAAAATCAATTTTAATGAAAAAAATACTTTTACTTATAGTTATACTTTTTAATTCTGTTGTGTACTCTCAAGTAAGGTTTGAAGGAGTTGTTACTGATTCTATGGGTAACACTATCATGGGGGCTAATGTTATTGCTATTGAGAAAGAATCAAAGATTTTAGACGGATTTGGAATCTCAAGTGATACGGGGTTTTATAGAGTTTCTTTAAAGAAAAATACAGATTATCAAATCAAAGTTTCTTTTATAGGTTTTCAACAGGTTGAGTTTGAGTTAAATATTAGTGAAGCTTTTGAAAAAAATATAATTTTAGAAGAACAAGCTGAAGCATTAGATGAAGTTGAAATAGTTTATGAAATGCCTGTGACTATAAAAGGAGATACAATAGTATATAATGCAGATTCTTTCAATACAGGTACTGAAAAAAAATTAGGTGATGTCTTAAAGAATTTACCTGGAATAGAAATAAATGAGGATGGAAGTATTGAGGTAGAGGGTAAAGAGATAACTAAAATTACTGTTGAAGGAAAAGATTTTTTTGATGGTGATTCTAAATTGGCTACTCAGAATTTACCTGCTAATGCAGTAGGAAAAATTGAAGTACTAAGAAATTTTACTGAAGTTGGTCAGCTTAGAAATGTTACAAATAATGAAGATAATATAGCTATTAACATTAAACTTAAAAGTGGTAAGGATAAATTTTGGTTTGGTGAAATTTTAGCTGGAACAGGAAATGCAGATAGAGTTCTGGCTGCCCCAAAAATATTTTATTATGCAAAAGATTTAAGCATGAGTGTTTTGGGTAACACTAATAATATAGGAGAGCCGGTGCTTTCAAGAAGAGACTTTTATAAATTTGGTGGAGGGTTTGGTAATTTAAATGCTCAAAACGGAACTTCTATAAATATTTCATCAGATGGTTCTGGAATTGGAAATCTTCAAAATAATCAAGCAAAATCTATCGATGCACAATTAGGTGCCTATAATTTTAGTCATTCTCCTAATGATTCGTGGGAAATAAGTGGTTTTGCTATTATGGCAAAAACTAAAAATATTGTTGAAGAAAAAGTTAAAAGAAATTACACAGTTACTAGTACTATTGAAGAAACTAGCGATTATGTGGTTCAAGATAATAGTCAACAACTTTATAAGTTTACCGCAGAATTTAAACCTAACGAAAGGCTACAAACAGAATACAATTTGCTGATTAAATCAGCAGATAATGAAGAAAATACTGACTTAATATCTTCATCATACATGGACTCAAGTAGCGGTCCTACAATACAACCTATTGAAACTGATGAAATAAACCTTTTAAGATCTGATAAGCCTAGTTCAATTAACCAAGAATTAAAAGCTTATTATACATTGAATGAAAATCATATTTTTTCTTTTGAAGCGCAGCATTTATCTCAAGATGAAGACCCTTTTTATAGAGCGATTAAGGAGTTGCAACCTTTTAGAGATATAATTTCTCTAGACACGGATCAATCAAAATTTAACATTAATCAAGTAAGAAAGACAAATACTAACAAAATTGAAGGAAAATTAGATTATTACTATATTTTAACTCCTAAGTCAAACCTTAATTTTACGTTTGGGGTTACTGATGTGAGCCAAAAATTTAATTCAAGTATTTTCCAAATTTTAGATAATAATTCAAATAAAAAATTTGATGATCCTGTTTTAGGAAATGATGTGGATTTCAAATTTACTGACAGTTATTTGTCTATGCACTACAGATTTATCACTGGAATTTTTACTTTTGACCCGGGAATTACTATACATTCCTATAAAACTGAAAACACTCAATTAGGAAACTTGGCTTCTGATTCGTATTCTGATATAAGACCGGATATGAGAATTTTTATGAAATTTAAAGATTCTGAGAGTTTAAGATTTACCTACAGAACTACAACACAATTCACTGATGTAAATAATTTAGCTTTAGGGTATGTTTTCAATAATTATAATTCTTTTTTTCAAGGAAATCCTAATCTTGAAGCGGCGAAATTTTATAGTTATAATTTAAATTATCAAAGTATTAATATTTTTACTTTTACTAATGTATTTGCGAGATTTAGTTATTCTAAAAGAAGTAATTCAATTCAAAACAAAACATTAATAAGTGGAATTAGTAGTGTTAGATCTGCAGTTAATTCAAATTTTCCTAGAGAATCATATTCAGCTTCAGGTAGAATAGATAAAAGATTTAAAAATTTTAAAGCTGGATTTAATATGAATTTTAATTATAGTGATTTTAATAATATAATAAATGGTAATCCAATAACTTCAATCAATTTCACTCAAAGCTATAAAGCAAGTCTTGCAACTAATTTTAGAAATAAGCCTAATCTTGAAATAGGTTATAGTTATAATAAAAGGGAGTATGATACTGGTAGATCAAAAAATTATTTCTTTACTGACTCTCCCTACGCTAGAGTAGATGCTTATTTTGGAAAAGGATTTGTCTTTACTGCAAACTATACTTATAACTATTACAGAAATGAAGAGGTGACTTTAAATAAATATAGATTTTTGGAAGCAGATCTATCTTATAATAAAAAAGGTTCTAAATGGGAATTTGGATTAGGAGTTACTAACCTGTTCAATGATACATCTGTAAATAGAGATAGCTTTAATCAGCTGTATAGCCAAACTAGATCTTATTTAATTCAACCCAGATATACAGTTTTTAGATTAAAGTACGATTTAACCTCTTATGGTGGCGGAAGTTAAAATGGTTTAAAAAACGTTAACATCTATTTAATTTTTAATTTTTTCTTTCTTTAAAGGGTTTTATCTTTATTGATAAATAAAAATCACTTTAATTGAATTTCAAATCATTATTATTTTTTTTAATTTTTCCATTTTTTTGTTGGTCTCAATCTGGATTTGAATCCATATTATTGGCTGTTGAAAGTGATTCAAAAAAATTATTTCAAGGCTACATGTCTCCTTTAATGAAAGGAGCGATTTATAGTTCAAATGGAGGTTGGTTTAACTCTGCTAAAGTTCATAAGAAGCTAGGTGTTGATTTAAGTTTGAGGTTAAATGCTTCCTTTGTACCTTCAGCTGATCAAGTTTTTTCAATCTCAAATTTAGAATACATAACATCAAAGGTAGATGACTTGCCTACAATTATAGGATCTAATAGACAAGAAGATTTAATAATAACAATACCTTCGAATGGAATTTTACCAGAAATGAAGACTACTATTAAAGCTCCTAGGGGAATTAGAAGTAAGTTGCCTCTTGGAGCTGTTCCTGCTCCAGTTCTACAATTAGGGATAGGAATTCCTTTTGATACTGAAATAATTATCAGGTACAGCCCAGAATATCATAGAAAAGGAATTGATATGTCGTTAAAAGGAATTGGTATTAAGCATAATCTATTACAATATTTTGGTCCTATTGATAAGCTTCCATTAAATGTTTCAGCTTTAGCTTCATTTTCTAAAATGAAAATAGATTATGATATTCAGTCTTTTAGCTCTATTAATGGTTCTGGACAAGTAGCCCAATTTAGTCTTAATAATTATAATTTGTTGCTACTTGCTTCTTTAGACCTTATGGTTGTTAATTTTTACACTGGTTTTGGTTTAAGTGGAGGAAATTCTTCATTTAATATGCTAGGTCAATATGATTTAGAGTATAAAACCGAATCAAACATCCCAGTCACTAGGTCTTTGAAAGACCCAATTGATATGAACTTTAACGTTTCAGGATTTCAAACCACAATAGGAGCTAAGTTCAAATTTTTAATTTTTAGTGCCTTTGTAGATTTTACTTTCCAAGAGTACAATACTCTTTCTGCTGGGATATCAGTAAATTTTAGATAATTTTTTTAAATAAATAAATAAATATATATATATTTGTAGTCTAATTTATTGTTAGAGGATCGATTTGACTGATTGCAACCTCTTTAAAAAAGTGCTAAAGCGTATGCTTCACACCATTTTAACCGTCAAATCACATCTAATTATAAATTTAATTATTAATTAATTAAATATATAAAAATGAGTGAACAAAAATTATCAACTAAAGCTTTACATGCAGGGCATGACACAAGCTTAACACAAGGAACAAGAGCTGTTCCTATTTACCAATCAACATCTTATGTTTTTAATGATTCTGATCATGCTGCAAATTTATTTGCACTAGCTGAGCCAGGGTATATTTACACAAGATTAAACAATCCGACAAATGATGTTTTGGAACAAAGATTAGCAGCCCTTGAAGGAGGGATTGGATCTGTTGTGACTGCATCTGGAACAGCTGCAGTTTCTACGGCTTTACTAGTTTTATTAAGAGCAGGAGATCATATTGTAGCTTCTAGTAGTTTATATGGAGGAACATTTAACTTGCTAAATGTAACCCTTCCAAGATTAGGTATTACTACTACCTTTGTAGATCCGGATGATCCACAGAATTTTGCTGACGCCGTTCAAGAAAATACTAGAGTCTTTTTTGTAGAGTCTTTAGGGAATCCAAAATTAGATGTATTGGATTTGAAAGAAATTTCAAACCATGCTAAGGCATCAAAGGTTCCGTTTATTGTTGATAACACTGTAGCATCTCCAGCTCTACTAAATCCAATTGAACATGGAGCAAATATTGTTATTCATTCTTTAACTAAATATATTAACGGAAATGGAACAGCTCTAGGAGGAGCTATAATTGATGCAGGTACTTTCGATTGGTCTAGCGGAAAATTTCCCGAATTTACAGAACCTTCTGCTGGTTATCACGGACTTGTATATCATGATGCGATTGGTGCTGCAGCATTTATTGCTAAAGTTAGAATAGAAGGTCTTAGAGATTTAGGGGGTGCTTTGAGTCCGTTTAATGCATTTCAAATTATCCAAGGATTAGAGACTTTAGAAATTAGAATTAAAAAGCATAGTGAAAATGCACTAGAATTAGCTGAATGGTTAGAAAACAGAAACGAAGTAGAATGGGTGAATTATCCAGGACTAAATTCAAGTAAGTACAAAACTCTGGCAAAAAAATACCTTCCAAAAGGACAAAGTGGACTTATTACTTTTGGAGTTAAAGGAGGTTATGAATCTGCTAAAACAGTTGCTGATAAAACGACTATTTTCTCTCTATTAGCAAATATTGGAGATACTAAATCTTTAATCATTCATCCAGCCAGCACAACTCATCAACAACTAGGGTCTGAAGACCAAGCTTCTACAGGAGTTACAAGTGACTTGATTAGGCTTTCTGTTGGATTGGAAGACATAGGAGACTTAAAAAAAGATTTAGAGTTAGCTTTTTCAAAAATTGATTCAAAAGTTTTAGTATAAATTATTTATATGACAGATTTAAATAAGCTCAATATTTTTAATTATGTTTCATTTAATGGAACAAACTTTGATATGGAGCTTTCTTACCAAACTTTCGGATTACCTATGGGAGATGCGCCAATTGTGTTGGTTAACCACGCCTTAACAGGTAATTCAAATGTAGTTGGAGAAGGTGGTTGGTGGAATCCAATAATTGGAGAAGAAAAATTAATTGACACACAGAAATACTCAGTTGTAGCTTTTAATTTTCCAGGAAATGGATATGATGGGAATTTAATTGAAAATTATAAGGATCTAATTTTACGTGATATTGCCAAAATTTTTTTAATAGGATTGCATAAACTAAAAATAGAATCATTATTTGCAATAATTGGAGGTTCTATTGGAGGAGGCTTAGTTTGGGAAATGGCTGCTCTAGCTCCTGGTTTAGCCCAAAATTATATCCCTATAGCATGTGATTGGAAGTCTTCTGATTGGCTTATCGCTAACACAAGATTACAACATCAAATCTTAAATAATTCATCAAGACCGATTCATGATGCTAGAATACATGCTATGTTGTGTTATAGATCTCCTAAATCTTTTGATTTAAAATTTAATAGATCAAAAAATGAAATTTTAAATGTTTTTAATGTTGAAAGTTGGCTTCTTCATCATGGAGAAAAACTGCAAAATCGATTTCAGTTATATGCTTATAAACTAATGAATCATTTACTTTCTTCAATCGACATAACTAGAGCTGATGAAATAAATTTATCTGATATTATTACAAGAATTAAGGGTAATATATATATTGTTTCTGTTGATTCAGATTTATTTTTTACAGATTATCATAGTAGAAACACTTTTTATAAAGCCTGTAGAGTAAAAGACAATGTTTTTTATAGGCCTATAAAGTCTATTCATGGCCATGATGCCTTTTTAATTGAATTTGATCAGTTAAAGGATCTGTTGTCGGACATATTTATAAAAGAGAAGGCTTCATTGTTGAGGACTCTCCAAAAAATTTAATTTTTTTTTAATTGATTTTTGTTTTATCAATAACTAATACTACTTTTACTTTTTTTATTACAATAATGATAAATTTATCTTATTATCGTCAAAAATTTTACTTCTACTTCTATTTTGAAGCTGAAAAAGGACTTTTGTATATATAAGATACTATTAAAATATATAATTAAAGGTCCTGATTAAATCAGGACCTTTTTTTTTGATTAAATATGAAGAAAGTAGCAATTCAAGGAATAAAAGGATCTTATCACTACCAAGTGGCTAAAGAGTACTTTAATGATTCTGTTAAAATTATTGAATTTTTGTCTTTTGATGAAGTTGCAAACTCTGTTTCAAACGAAATATGTGAATTAGGAATTATGGCGATCGAAAATTCAATTGCAGGCTCTATAATACCAAATTATGCATTAATTGACGGTTTAAATTTAAATATTGTTGGTGAATATTTTATAAATATAAATCATCAGCTTATGGCCTTGCCAGGCTCTAGTATAGATGATCTAAAGGTGGTTGCTTCTCACCCAATGGCTTTATTACAGTGTAAAGATTTTTTTAAAAATTTTTATAACATAACTTTGGTTGAAGATAAAGACACAGCAGAAGTTGCTAAGAGAATATCTGAAAATAAAATTAAAAACACAGGAGCCATAGCAAGTGTATATGCTTCAGAGCTTTATGGCTTAGAGATACTTTCAAAAAATATTCAAACAATTAAGAATAATGAAACAAGATTTGTAGTTATTTCAAAAAATCCATTATCAAAAGATTTAGAATTGAATAAAGCATCTATTAAATTTTCTTTAAGTCATGAAACAGGAAGTTTAGCTTCGGTTCTAAATACCTTAAATGAATTTGATTTAAACTTAACCAAAATACAATCTTTACCAATAATTGAAATTCCATGGAAATATTCTTTTTTTATTGATATCACATTCAAATCAGTTAGTGATTTAAATAAATCTTTGAAACATATTGAGAAGAAAGCTGAACTGATAAAAATTTTAGGAGTTTATAAAAATAAAATAAAATGATAGAGCAGGCTAATAGACTAAATACTGTCGAGGAATATTATTTTTCAAAAAAACTTAGAGAAGTTTCGGAATTAATTAGTTCAGGTGAAAATATTATTAACATGGGAATTGGATCACCAGATTTATTTCCTTCCAAAAAAGTAATTGAAGCATTGTCTTTAAGTTTAAACGATCAGTTTGCTCACAAATATCAAAGTTATCAAGGACTTAAAGAACTTCGTAAAGCAATCTCAGATTTTTATTTTAGATTTTTTAAAGTCGATTGTAATCCAGACAATGAAGTTTTACCTTTAATGGGATCTAAAGAGGGAATCATGCATATTTCCTTAGCTTTTTTAAATGCTGGAGATGAGGTCTTAATTCCAAATCCTGGATATCCTACTTATTTATCAGTGACTAAACTAGTGGAAGCAAAGCCTATATTTTATAATTTATCAAAAAAAAATAACTGGTTTCCAGATTTAAAAAAATTAGAAAATCAAGATCTTTCAAAAGTAAAAATCATGTGGATTAATTATCCTCACATGCCAACTGGAGCTTCAGCAAGTCTACAGCAATTTGAAGAATTAATTGTATTTGCAAAAAAAAATAAAATATTATTAATTAATGACAATCCATATAGCTTTATTTTAAACAATGATTTTGTAAGTCTATTGTCAGTTAATGATTCTATGGAATTTGCTATGGAATTAAACTCGCTCAGTAAATCCTTTAATTTATCGGGATGGAGAGTGGGAATGTTAATTGGTTCAAAAGATAATATATCTAAAGTTTTAAAAGTGAAAAGCAATATGGATTCTGGAATGTTTTATGGCATTCAAAAAGGAGCTATTAAAGCTTTAAGTCTAAAGGAAACATGGTTTAAATCGTTAAACCTTAAATACGTCAAAAGAAGAGAGCTTATTTGGGAATTAGCTAGTTCTATAGAATGTGAGTTTGATAGAAGTTCAAAAGGCTTGTTTGTTTGGGCAAAACTTCCTGTTGGAATTAAAAGTTCAGAAAAATTTATTGATCAAATTTTAAAAGAAAAAAAAATATTTATAGCTCCTGGAACAATTTTCGGCTCTAAAGGAGAAGGCTACATAAGGTTTTCATTATGTATAGAAGAAGATAAAATTATTGAAGCAATTAAAAGGTGTAAAAAATGAATATAGCAATAATAGGTTTAGGTTTAATGGGAGGATCTTTTGCTTTAGACGTGAAATCAGTTATTTCAAATTCTATAATTTATGGTATTGATAGTTCTGATTTAAATCTTAGTAATGCGTTAGAATTAGGGCTAATTGATCAAGCTATTTCCTACAACGATCTTTTTAAAATGGACCTAGTCTTAATCGCAATTCCAGTAAGTCATTCTTTAATCGTAACTCCAATGGTGCTAGATAAAATAAATGATGACGCTTTGGTTTTTGATGTTGGTTCAACTAAGGAAACTATATGTGAAGTGTTAAAAAACCATCCTAAAAGATCTAATTTTTTAGCGGCTCACCCAATGGCTGGAACCGAATTTTCTGGTCCAAAAGCTGCCCATAAAGGATTGTATTTAGGTAAGACAAATATTTTGTGTGAATTTGAAAAAACAGATCTTAAATTGAGAGAATTCGCATTATATCTTTTTGACAAATTAAACATGAAGATTATTTATATGGATCCAAAATCTCATGATGTTCATATAGCATATGTTTCTCATTTATCTCATATTAGTTCTTTTATGCTTGGAAAGACGGTTATTGAAAAAGAAAAAAATGAAAAAAATATTTTTGATCTTGCGGGTAGTGGTTTTGAGTCAACTGTAAGGTTAGCAAAAAGTCTACCAGAAACATGGACCCCTATTTTTTTACAAAACAAAAATAATTTAATTATAGCCATTGAAGAATATGTTTCAAATTTAAATGATTTAAAGAAAATAATTCAAAATAATGATGAACAAAAACTTTCATCAATATTAAATGATACAAATAGAATTAAAGAAATATTAAGTAATAAATTAGAAAATGGAAAATAAAAAAGAAATGAGAAATTGGCTTAAAGACTTTAAGCTAAATCATCCATTAGTGATTGCTGGACCTTGTAGTGCTGAAACAGAAGATCAAGTGTTGAAGATTGCTCATGATTTAAAAAAGACTGATGTGTCAGTTTTTAGAGCAGGGATTTGGAAGCCAAGAACAAGGCCTGGTATGTTTGAAGGAGTTGGAGCGATTGGATTAAAATGGCTTAAAAAAGTAAAAAAGGAAACTGGACTACTAATCGCTACAGAAGTAGCTAATGCAAGTCATGTTAAATTGGCATTAGAGTATGATATTGATATTTTATGGATTGGAGCTAGATCAACAGTAAGTCCTTTTATTGTGCAAGAGATTGCCGATGCTTTAAACGGAACAGACAAAATTGTATTGGTTAAAAATCCTGTAAACCCAGATTTATCTTTATGGCTTGGAGGAGTAGAAAGATTGTATTCTGCCAATATCAAGAAACTTGGAGTTATTCATAGAGGATTTTCAACATATGAAAAAACTACTTACAGGAATAATCCAGAGTGGCAATTGCCAATTGAACTACAAAATAGATTTCCAGACTTGCCATTGATTTGTGATCCTTCTCATATTGCAGGTAGAAGAGATATTCTTCAAGATATTTCTCAGACAGCTTTAGATTTAAACTTTGATGGATTAATGATAGAAACCCATACAGATCCTGATAATGCATGGAGCGATGCTGCACAGCAAATCACTCCAAAAACGCTTGTTAAAATGATGCAAGATTTGAAAATAAGAAAAGTCACTAATGAAGAGGTTGATTATAATAACAAATTAAATACACTTAGAACCCAGATAGATGTCATTGATCACGGATTATTAGATACTCTTGGTAAAAGGATGAAGGTTGCTATTAAGATTGGAGAGCTTAAAAAGAAAAAAAATGTTGCAGTTTTACAAACTAAAAGATGGAATGAGATTTTAGGAAAAATGATTTTAGAGGGAGAACAGAAAGGTTTGAGTGAAGAGTTTGTATTAAGAATGTTTAAAGCTGTACATCAAGAGTCGATTAATCATCAAGAAAAAGTTATAAACAGTAAATAATTATATGAGAGGACGAGTTTATAAATCAACTGGAAATTGGTATTCTGTTCATACGGAATCTATGGAGATTTATAAATGTAATATGAAAGGAAAATTTAGGTCTTTGGGAATTAAAAGCACTAATCCAATTGCCGTTGGAGATATTGTAAACTTTGAAGTAACTAACAGAGAAGAGTTGAAAGGGGTTATTTATGAAATTGAAAAAAGAGAAAATTATATAATCAGAAAATCTGTTAATCTCTCTAAACAATCTCATATAATAGCTTCTAACATCGACTGCTGTTTTTTAATTGTAACACCAAATAGTCCCGTTACTTCATCAGTATTTATTGATAGAGTTTTAGTTGCTACTAAGTCTTTTGGAATTGAAACTGTAATTTTGTTTAATAAAGTAGATGCTTATTCAGAAAATGATATAAAAGAAGTAGAACGTTTAAAAGATGTTTATGATCAAGTGGGGTATAAGTCATTAAAGATTTCTGCTTTAAAAGAACTTAATATTCAGGCTGTTAAAGATATTATGTCAAATAAAATTTCAATTTTCACTGGCCACAGTGGAGTTGGAAAAACAAGTCTTGTAAATGCATTAGATCCAAGTTTATTACTAAAAACGAAAGAAATATCTAAAATAAATGAACAGGGTCAGCATACTACAACATTTGCAGAAATGTTTGATTTAAATTTTGGTGCTTCTATTATAGATAGTCCTGGAATCAAAGGGTTTGGTCTAATCGATATTGAAAAAAATGAATTAGGAGATTTTTTCTTGGAATTTAATTTATATAAATCAAATTGTAAATTTAATAATTGTCTTCATCAAAAAGAGCCCAACTGCGCTATAAAAAATGCAGTTGAAAATGGCACTATTTCTGTATCTAGATATAAAAGTTATTTAAGTTTACTAGTAAATGATGAAAGTAACTATAGGACAGATTATTGGGAATAAATGAGAGTATTAATTCAAAGAGTAAAAAAAGCGAGTGTTGAAGTTGATAGCTTAACTGTTTCTTCAATTAATAGTGGTTTAGTGATTTTATTAGGAATTGAAAATGAAGATAATTCAATTGATATTGAGTGGTTGACATCTAAAATATCTCAATTAAGGATTTTTAACGATAAAAATAAGGTTATGAATAATTCTCTTATAGACGTTAAAGGAGATATAATAGTAATTAGTCAATTTACTCTTCATGCCTCTACAAAAAAAGGAAACAGGCCCTCATATATTAAGGCTTCTAAAAGTGATTTTGCCAATAAGATTTATAAAGATTTTTTAATTTCAATTGAAAATAAAATTAATAAAAAACCATTCTCAGGAATTTTTGGCGCAGATATGTTAGTTAAAATTGAAAATGATGGACCTGTGACTATCTTTATTGATTCAAAAAACAAAGAATAAGAGTGCGATGGGACTAAAAAAATTACAAAAGGAGGTGGATGTTTGGATTAAGGAACATGGTGTTCGTTATTTTGACCCATTAACAAATATGGCTCAACTTTCTGAAGAAGTTGGAGAAGTTGCTCGAATTATAGCGAGAAGATATGGTGAGCAGTCAGAAAAGGAATCTGACAAAAAGAAAGACCTTGCAGAAGAACTTTCCGATGTTATATTTGTTGTATTGTGCTTAGCTAATCAAACTGGTTTAGATTTAGAAAAAGCTTTTGACGAAAAAATAAAACTTAAAACAAAGAGAGACCATCTTAGACATAAGAATAATCCAAAACTAAAAAAATAAGAATGAATTTTTTAGTTGAACACACCAATTCTCGAATTAGTCATTCCTTTAATATTTCGGGTTCAAAAAGTGAATCTAATAGATTACTTATTCTAAAACATATATTTAAGAATATTAATATCGAAAACATCTCTAATTCAGATGACACTAAAGTTTTAGAGAGTTTTTTAAACAAAGAATCTAATTTTATTGATGTACATCATGCTGGAACTGCCATGCGGTTCTTGACGGCTTATTTATCAATTAAAAACAATAATTCTTTTCAAATTACTGGGTCACAAAGAATGCGGAATAGGCCAATAAAAATTTTAGTTGAGGCGTTAAATGAATTAGGTGCCGATATTAAATATTTAAATAAATCAGGATATCCTCCTTTAGACATTAGTGGTAAAACACTTGAAGGTGGTGAAATTTCTTTGAGTTCTGAAGTTAGTAGTCAGTACATTACTGCTCTAATGCTTATTGCTTCTTCCTTAAAAAAAGGATTAATCATTAATTTAGAAGGATCTGTTACTTCTAAACCATACATTGAAATGACTTCAAGTATTTTAAATAGAGTAGGAGTTAGATGTGAGTTTGTTGGAAATAAAATTTTAATTCAATCAACTAAATCAATTAATAAAAGTATTCAGAAAGTTGAATCCGATTGGAGCTCACTTTCATATTTTTATAGTATTGTAGCATTGTCTAAAGGATCAAAATTAAAAATCGGTAGTTATAATATTAATTCAATTCAAGGAGATAAAAAATTAATTGACATTTATAGTAAACTTGGAGTTGAAACTGTATTTGAAAATGATATTATTTCTATTAATAATATTAATTCATCAGACTCTTTAGGCTCTTTGGAATTAAATTTATCTGATACACCAGATATTGCGCAAACAATTGCTGTAACTTGTTTTGGTTTAGGATTGTCATGTGACTTATATGGGTTAAATACTTTAAAAATTAAAGAAACAGATAGACTTGAAGCTATGAAAATCGAATTAACTAAACTTGGGGGAGTTGTTGACATTACAAAAGATAGTTTTCATCTAAAGAAGGTTGTCGAAATAAAATCAAATGTTACCATAGAAACTTATAATGATCATAGAATGGCGATGGCATTTGCTCCTTTAGCGATTTGTAAGCCAATAAGTATTAATAATCCTGATGTAGTTTCAAAATCATTTCCTGATTTTTGGACTCATTTAAAAGGAATGAATTTTATAATTTCAAAAATTTAATTTAATTAAGTGCCAATAAACTTGACTTTGCTAGCTTCAGGAGTGTATATTTGCACCTTCTAAATTTATATACATGAAACTATCGCAATTTCACTTTGATTTACCAACCGAACGTTTGGCAGAATATCCTTCAGATCATAGGGATGAGTCTAGATTAATGGTTTTAGACAGAAAAAAAGAAACAATTGAGCATAAAGTTTTTAAAGATGTTGTCAATTATTTTGACGACGGAGACACTTTTGTTATGAATAACACTAAAGTTTTTCCTGCTAGACTTATGGGTAATAAAGAAAAAACAGGCGCTAGAATTGAAGTTTTTCTTTTAAGAGAGTTAAGTGCTGAGCAAAGACTTTGGGACGTGTTAGTTGATCCTGCTAGAAAAATCAGAATTGGAAATAAGCTTTATTTTTCAGAAGATGACAGCTTGGTTGCTGAAGTAATAGATAACACTACATCAAGAGGAAGAACACTTAGGTTTTTATTTGATGGATCTTATGAAGAGTTTCGTAAAGCACTTTTTGAGCTAGGCCAAACTCCTTTACCTAAGTTTATTCAAAGAGAAGAAGAAGAATTAGATAAAGAAAGATTTCAAACTATATATGCAAAACATGAGGGAGCAGTAGCTGCCCCAAGTGCTGGAATGCACTTTTCAAAACATTTGCTTAAAAAGTTAGAGATTAAGGGTGTTAATATTGCTGAATTGACATTACATGTAGGTTTAGGTACTTTTAACCCCGTTGAAGTAGAGGATTTATCTAAGCACAAAATGGATTCTGAGGAACTTTTTATTGATCAAAAGGCTTGTGATATTATTAATACTACTAAGAAAAATAAAAAAAGAATATGTGCTATAGGTACTACATCTATGAAAGGATTAGAATCATCAGTTTCATCTTTTAATACTTTAAATCCGTATAGTGGTTGGACTCATAAATTTGTTTTCCCTCCTTACAATTTTAGAATTGCAGACTCTTTGATTACAAACTTTCATACTCCTAAATCAACATTATTGATGATGGCATCAGCTTTTGCTGGACCTGACTTTATTAAGGAAGCTTATAATATTGCTATTAAAGAAAAATATAATTTTTATTCTTATGGTGATGCAATGTTAATAATATAGAAAGTTATTTATGATAGTTAAAAAAGACATACGTTCTTTAAGTCTAAGAGAGTTATGTTCTTTTTTTGAAACTAATAATTATCCTGCCTTTAGAGGTAATCAAGTTTATAATTGGTTATGGAATAAATCCTGTTTTTCTTTTGACGAAATGACAAATCTATCTTTGGATTTAAGAGAGGTTTTAAAAAAGGACTTCGTTATTAACCACATTAAAATAGATGAAATTCAAAAAAGCAATGATGGTACTATTAAAAATGCTGTAAAACTTTTTGATGATCTTTTAGTTGAGTCTGTTTTAATTCCTGTCAAAAACAGGACAACTGCCTGTATTTCAAGTCAAGTTGGATGTAGTTTAGATTGTGAGTTTTGTGCCACTTCTAAATTAAAAAGAATTAGAAACCTTAACCCTGATGAAATTTTCGATCAAGCCTCAACTATAAACCTACAAAGTAAGCTCTATTATAATAGGCCTATTTCTAATATAGTTTTTATGGGTATGGGGGAGCCATTACTTAATTATAAAAACTTAATGATGGGCATTGAAAAGATAACTAGTAAAGAAGGTTTAGGGATGTCTCCAAAAAGAATAACAGTATCTACATCTGGAATTTCTAAAATAATTATTAAGATGGCAGATGAAAACGTGAAATTTAATTTAGCGGTTTCCTTACATTCTGCTATTGAGGAGACACGAAATAAAATAATGCCTTTTTCAATAAAATTCCCCTTAACTGATTTACAAGAAGCTATTAAGTATTGGAATGACAAAACTCAAAAAATAGTAACTTATGAATATATTGTTTGGAAAGGAATTAATGATGATTCGAAACATATAGATGCTTTAGTTGAATTCTGTAAATATTCTCCATCAAAAGTAAACATAATAGAGTATAATAAAACTGACAATGATTTTTTCGTTCCTGCTGATGATAGTATAATTAACAAGTATATTGAAAAACTTGAGAGTAATAGAATTCCTGTTACTATTAGAAAGTCTAGAGGAAAAGATATTGATGCAGCTTGCGGACAATTGGCTAATAAATTAAAGCAATAAAAATTATTTATTTGAATTGTATAATTATTATATGAAAACGGTAGAGTTAATCAAATTACCAATTAAAAAAGAGATGGAGCTTTTTGAAAAAAAGTTTTCTAATCTAATGATTTCTAACGTTTCATTGCTTAACAGAATCACTCATTATGTGGTTAATAGAAAAGGCAAGCAAATGAGACCTATGTTTGTTTTTTTAAGCTCTAAATTAATTTCTAGTGAAGTTAGTTCTGAAAAAGTTTATAGAGCAGCTTCGATAATTGAACTAATACACACGGCCACTTTAATTCATGATGACGTTATTGATTCAAGTAACATGAGAAGAGGTTTTTTCTCTTTGAATGCTCTTTGGAAAAACAAAATTGCAGTTTTAGTTGGGGACTTTTTATTGTCTAAAGGAATGTTACTGTGTATTGATAATAATGATTTTGATCTTCTTAAGATCATATCTAGTTCTGTGAAAGATATGAGTGAAGGGGAGTTGTTACAGATAGAAAAAGCTAGAAGATTAGATATTGATGAGCAAACCTATTTTAAAATTATAACAAAAAAAACAGCATCACTTATCGCTTCATGTTGTGCCTTAGGAGCCGCTGCTTCTAATGGATCAAAAGATCAAATTGAATTTTTTAGAAAATTGGGAGAAAAAGTTGGAATAGCTTTTCAGTTAAAAGATGATTTGTTTGATTATGGTGACAAAAAAATAGGAAAGCCAGTTGGTGTAGATTTAAAAGAAAAAAAATTAACTCTTCCGGTAATTTATGCTATTAATAACTCATCGAAATCAAAAAAAAAATGGTTAATTAATTCTATAAAAAATCAAAACAAGAATACTAAAGTTATTAAAGAAGTTATAGATTATGTGAAGGCAGTTGGGGGATTAGAGTATGCTAATAACAAACTTAATTTGATTCATCAATCAGCTTTAAATGACCTAAAAGAATTAGATGAAAGTGTTTACAAGGAAAGTCTTATTAAACTTATAAACTATGTCATTGAGAGAGAGTATTAGACTTTCAATTTAATACGTATTGTTTTCCTAATTCATTATTTTTTATTTAAATTGTTTATATAAAATCAACAAATTGATATCTAAAACAACAATTGACAAAGTTTTCGAACAATCTCTGGTAGAAGAGGTGGTTGGAGATTTTGTTCAGTTAAAAAAAGCAGGATCAAATTTCAAAGGTTTAAGTCCTTTTTCAAATGAAAAAACACCAAGTTTTGTTGTTTCTCCAGTAAAGCAAATATGGAAAGATTTTAGTAGTGGAAAAGGAGGTAATTCTGTTGCTTTTTTAATGGAGCATGAGCATTTTACTTATCCAGAAGCCATAAAATATTTAGCTAGAAAATATAATATAGAAATTGAAGAAACTCAATTAAATTCTCTGGATAAAGAAAAAGCTAGTGAAAGGGAAAGTTTATATATTGTTTCGGAATATGCTAAAGATTTCTATAAGACCACATTAAACAACTCTAATCAGGGAAAAGCAATAGGTCTTTCATATTTTAAAGAGAGGGGGTTTGTTAAGGAAACAATTGAAAAGTTTGATCTTGGTTTTTCTCCAAATGAAATAGGTTACTTTTCAAATTCAGCTATAGAAAAAGGTTATAATAAAGATTTTTTAGAAAAATCTGGTTTAACAATTTTTCAAAATTCTAAATCTATAGATAGGTTTAGAGGAAGAGTTGTTTTTCCAATTCACAGTATGTCTGGAAGGATCTTAGGATTTGGAGGAAGAATATTAAACACAGAGATTAAAACAGCAAAATATTTAAATTCACCTGAAAGCTTAATATATAATAAAAGTAAAATTCTTTATGGAATTTATTTTGCTAAACAAGAAATTGCAAAGCTAGATAATTGTTATATCGTAGAAGGTTATACTGATGTAATTCAGCTTCATCAAAGGGGAATTAAAAATGTAGTTTCGTCTTCAGGGACAGCATTAACAATAGATCAAGTTACTTTAATCAGGAGATTAACCTCTAATATCACTATGTTGTTCGACGGAGATAAGGCAGGGGTAAATGCTACTTTAAGAGGAATTGATTTGATATTGTCAGCAGGGCTCAATGTTAATGTTTGTGCTTTTCCAGATGGAGAAGATCCTGATAGTTATACTCAAAATCGAAGCTACGAAGAAGTTAATGACTTTTTAACTCAAAATTCTCAGGATTTTATTCAGTTTAAAGCCTCTATTTTAATAGAAAAAAGTAAAAATGATCCTATTTTAAAAGCTAAAACAATTAATGAAATAATAAATAGTATTTCTATAATTCCTGATAGAATAAAACAAGAAATTTATATAAAGCATTGTTCTAGAATAATGGATGTTTCCGAGGAAGTTTTATTTAATTCTTTAGCCCAACGTAGTAAAAATGAAATCCCCGTTCTATCTAAAAAAAGAATCATTAAAATTGAAAAGACTTTAAAGCTTCAGAAAATTGATATTCTATTTGAACTAGAACGAAAAATAATCGAAATTTTATTATTGTACGGGAATAGGGAGGAACAGTTTGAAGAGCTTATATTGAAAAATGATGAAAAAGGCAATATTTTGTTAGAGCCAACAATAGTCAACTCATTAGTTCATAAAAAGATTTTTTTAGACCTACAACAAGACGAAATAGAATTTACTAATGATTCTTTCAAAATAATTTATAGTAAAATTATTCAGGAATATCATGAAAATGAAAAATTAATATTAGATGTTTTTTTAAACACCATGGATATTGACTTGTCTAATCAAGTGACTTCTATATTAATGAGTGAAGATCAATATCAATTACATGACTGGTTAAGTAAAGATATTTTAGTAAAAGATAAAGATAAGGTCGTAGGCCAGCTTGTTACTGAAACTATTCTTAGTTTAAGAACTTACTTGATCAATGAAAAGGTTAAGGAGTTACAGTTTCAGACCAAGCAAAATAACACAGATAACTCTGAAATTCTTAAAGAAATTAATGATTATTATAAGTTAAAATCACTTCTTTCTAATAAACTAAACAGGGTTATTTAATTTATCTTAATTCTTCAGGGATTAGATAAATTGGAATAGGGTTCATCTTATGAAGATTTTGCTTATTTAGTTTACTTAAGATATCAAAAACCTCTTTTTTTCTTCCTTTGAAATCCAATGAATTTTTTCCTAAATCTTTTTGTTTCATAGCCCATTCTAGTTCGCTGTATGATGCGCCAATTTGATGTTCATCTGTTCTTTCATCATCCCAAAGTCCATCAGTAGGTTCTGCAGCTATAATTTCTTTATTAATGTTGAGATATTTTGCTAATTTAAAAACTTCAGTTTTATAGAGGTCAGCAATTGGGCTGATGTCTACGCCTCCATCTCCATATTTGGTGTAAAAACCCACTCCAAAATCTTCTACTTTATTTCCCGTTCCAGCAACTAAATAATTGTTAACACTAGCGAAATAATATAGTGTAGTCATTCTTAATCTAGATCTAGAATTAGCTAGCGACAGCAAGTGATTTTTTTCATTTAACCCATCAATTGAGTTTCTGAATGAATCAAATACATTACTTAAGTCTATTGTTTTTGAGGAAACATTTTTAAAACTTGAAGACAACCATTTAATGTGATTTGTTGCTCTGATTTGTTCATTAGTATTTTGAAAAATAGGCATATCTAAACATAATATAGGTAAACCTGTTTTAGCACAAAGTGTAGAAGTTAATGCGGAGTCTATACCGCCAGAAATTCCAATAACAAATCCTTTTGTATTAGAATTTTTAATATATTTCTTTAACCAGTCAATAATATTTTCTGAAATTTTTGTTGAGTTCATTAATTTAAATATATTTTAAATGATTTAGAATTATTGATTTAGTTTGTACTAGTTTTGATCATCTTATGATTTTAAACGTAAAATTAGTGGTTTTATGAGTTATTTTAAAATTTACAAAGTTATTTTATTTGTTTTTTTATTAAATACACTTGCTTGCTCTCAAATACACAAAAAAGCTAGTTTGGATATAATTCGTTTTGAAAAAGAATTTTTCAATTCAAACGAACAGTCTCTCCCTGAATTGATTAATAAGTATCCGTTTCTTTTTCCAAAAGAATATCCAATGTCTACTTGGAATCAGTTTTTAAAGGACTCAGTTAAATTAGAAATATATAACGAAACCATGCAAGTGTTTAAAGATTTTAAACCTATTGCTAAAGAAATAGAGTTAATTTTTAATAATTCAAAAAGTTTATTTCCTAAATTTTTTTCACCAAAAGTTTTTACTTTAAATTCTCAATCTGAATATTCAGATAGAATTATTTATGCAGATTCTTTGTTATTTATTTCTTTAGATTCTTATTTAGGTAAAAATTATTATCCAGAATTGCCTAATTACATTTCTCATAAAATGAGTAAAGAATTTTTGTCTACTGATTTAGCTATAAGTATTGTTTCTAGTTATATCGTAAAAGATCCCAATAGAACTTTACTTTCAGAAATGATATACCACGGAAAAATATTATTTATTAGCAGATTGTTGTTTCCTGAAGGTCAAGACTATATATTATTTCATTCTTCTGAGGAAAAAATTAAATGGGCTAGCGTTAATGAAAAAAATATATGGGCTTTTTTTAGTGAAAAGGAGTATCTATTTAATACTAGTCAAGACTTGAGTTTAAGATTTATTTCTTCTGCTCCTTATTCTAAATTTAATCTTGATATAGATAAGGATTCACCAGGTAGTATTGGAAAGTGGATTGGCTTTAATATAGTTAGTTCTTATATGAAATACAACAAAGTTAGTATTGAGGAATTGATTAAGACAAATAATTATAAAATCTATAAAAAATCAAAATATAAACCAAAAAAATAATGAAAAAAACACAAATCTCTTTTGATGTCGAGTTAGATGAAAATAAAATACCTGAAAAAATCTCTTGGTCAGCATCAGATGGAGGAGTTAGTGATGAAGAATCCAAAGCAGTTTTTCTATCAGTTTGGAATCATGCATCTCAAGAAACATTAAAAATAGATCTTTGGACAAAAGACATGCCGTTAGATCAAATGAATGTATTTTTTCATCAAACTTTAGTTAGCATGAGTGATACATTTTTAAGAGCTACTCAAAATGAAAAAATGACAGACTCGTTCAAGCAATTTTGCGATTATTTTGCAGAAAACCTAAAAATTAAATTACCTCCAAATTAAAATCTTGAATTTGCTGTAGTATTTCTTTTCTGCCAGTTTTGTCTTTAGAAGAACTTACTATGTACTCTGGAGAAGTTTTAATTGTACTGTTGATTTCATTGATGTATTTATTAGGTTTTTCTTCTTTTTCAGTTTTTCTAAGCTTATCGGTTTTAGTGAAAATTATTTTAAAAAGTATATTATTTTTGAATAACCAGTTCATGAATTCAATGTCAATTTTTTGTGGGTCTAGTCGGATATCTATTAGAACGAAAGTTAGTGTGATAGGATTTCTGTTTGTAAAATAATCTACTATTATATTTTCAATTTTTCTTTTTTCTTTTTTTGAGGTCTTTGCATACCCATAACCTGGTAAGTCAACTAGAAACCAATTTTTATTAATTAAAAAATGATTAATTAACAATGTCTTTCCGGGCGTTCCGGAAATCTTAGCTAGTTTTTTATTTTGGGTAAGCATGTTTATCAATGAAGATTTTCCAACATTTGATCTTCCTATAAATGCAAATTCTGAGAATTTTCCAGATGGGCAATCTTTTGTTTCAGAACTACTTTTTATAAAAACAGATGATTTGATTTTCATCTTAGAAATTCTTTTCAGAAAACCACTTTTCTACGATAGTGTTAAATTCATCTGGATGTTCCATCATGGGAGCATGACCACATTTTTTCACCCAGTAAAGGGTAGAATCAGGAAGAAGTTTGTGAAATTCATTGGCAACTTGTGGAGGAGTTACCTTGTCGTTTTCACCCCAAATTAAAGCTGTGGGAATATTTAATTTTGGAAGATCATTAGCCATATTATGTCTAATTGCACTTTTAGCCATTGCTAGTATTTTTATAACTTTTCTTCTATTGTTAACAGATTCAAAAACCTCATCTACCACTTCTTTTGTTGCTACTTTAGGTGAGTAAAAAACATCTTCTGTTTTCTTTTTAATAAACTCATAATCTCCTCTTTTGGGATAGGTGTCTCCCATGGCATTTTCATATAGACCAGAACTTCCAGTTAGAACTAAGCCTTTGGTGTTTTCTGGAAATAGTTTGGAGTGAATTAGACCAACATGTCCTCCAAGAGAATTTCCGACTAAAATAACTTGATCTAGTTTTAAGTGCTTGATAAAATTATTTATAAATTTTGCAAAGTACTTAACATTAGTGTCTAAAAGAGATGCTGTGTAAATAGGTAATTCAGGCATGAAGACCTGGTAACCTGTTTTTGGAAAATGAGATATAAACCCTTCAAAATTTCCAAGACCACCCATAAGACCGTGTAATATGATAATTGGCTTGCCCTCTCCCTCTTTTATATATTTGAAACCACCTCCTTCAATTTGTTGTTTAAATTTCATGTAAACAAAAATTTTAATTACAAATATAGGTAATTAGTTTTTATAAATTTTTTATTAAAAAGCATAATATTCAGGTTAATTAACGCTATTAAACCATTGACAATAAGATATTTATAATGAAATATATATTCTTGAATAAAATTATCAACAAAGTGGTAAAAAGTGGTAAAAAGTGGTAAAATTTCAATATATTTGAGTTAAACCAAAATTTAATAGTTGATTAATTTAATTGGAACATATGAATGTAAGGCAGATGTCAAAGGACGTCTGATGCTTCCTGTTGCATTAAAAAAGCAATTGGGCGTTAACTTAAATGAAAGTTTTATTCTAAAAAGATCTGTTTTTCAACCATGTTTAGAGCTTCATCCTATAGTTGAATGGAAGCTTACCATGGATAAAGTAAACACGCTTAATAGATTTATAAAAAAAAACAATGATTTCATTAGGCGGTATACGGCAGGGGTAAGAATTGTTGAACTTGATAATAGTGGCAGAATATTAATTCCAAAAGATTTACTTAAATCTTATTTTTCAAAAAATGAGTTAGTGCTTACATCTGCAATTAATATTATTGAAATATGGGATAAGCAATCATATGAAAAAATAATAAATGATCCTAAACTCGATTTTGGAAAATTGTCAGAAAGTGTAATGGGTAATTCAAATAGCGATGTATCATAAACCAGTAATGCTTGATGAGTCTCTAGAAAATTTATGTATTAAAGAAAGTGGAATTTATGTCGACTTAACCTTTGGAGGAGGAGGACATTCCAGTGGAATTTTAAAATTTTTAAGTAAAAAAGGAAAATTGGTGGCTTTTGATCAAGATGTCGATGCCATAAATAATAAAATTGATGACGAAAGGTTGCTATTGATTAATCAGAACTTCAAACATTTAAAGCAAAATTTAAATTATTACGGATTCAAAGAAGTAGATGGGGTTTTAGTAGATCTTGGTGTTTCTTCTTTTCAATTTGATCAACCTGAAAGAGGTTTTTCTATTAGGTATGATGCAAATTTAGATATGAGGATGAATAAAAATGCTGAATTAAAAGCATCAGATGTTTTAAATAATTATCCAGAATCTTCCTTAGCTAAAATTTTTTATGATTATGCAGATTTAAGAAATTCAAGAGCTATTGCTAAACATATTGTAGATTTTAGATCTGATAATCAAATTAAAACAACGAAACAATTTAATGATTTGATGAGTTCATTTTTACCAAAAGGATATGAGAATAAAGTTTTAGCTAAAATATATCAGTCTTTAAGAATCGAAGTTAACAGTGAAATAGATGCCTTAAAAGAGATGTTATCTCAACTGCCTGATGTAGTTAAAAAAGGTGGCAAAATAGTTTTAATTACATACCATTCTATAGAAGATAGATTAGTGAAAAGATTCATTCAAAATGGTTGTTTTGAATCTGAACCTGTAAAAGATGATTTTGGAAAATTGAATTTACCGTTTAAAAAATCATTTAAGTTCAAGGTGCCTTCAATTCAGGAAGTTAAATTAAACAATAGAGCTAGAAGTGCGAAGTTAAGATCGGCAATAAGATTATGAGTAATAATTTAAAAAAAATATTATTAGGAACTTTTTTAGTTGAAGAAGGTTCCAAGAAAAATTTAAGGTTCGTAATATTCCTTTTTTTATTATGCATTGTAATGATTTATTCTTCTCATTCAATTGATAAAAAAATAATATTAATTAGTGATGTAAAAAATGAAGTTTCTGTTTTACAAAGTGAATTCATTGATAATAGAAAAAAAGTAATGAAATTAAAAATGGAATCTAATGTAGCTTCTGTTATGATTGACAAAAAAATTAAAAGCTCAACCAGTCCACCCAAAATAATAATAATAAACTAATGCTAACTAATCAAAAACAATTCTTATACAGGCTCTATTTTGTTGCTAGTATACTGGTTGTTTTAGGTTTAGGCATTGGATATAAAATTTTTCATATCCAATTTATTGAAGGTGATAAGTATAGAAAAATAGCTATTGAAAAAACTATACAAAGTTTTAAAATTACACCTAAAAGAGGGAATATATACTCCTATGATGGCAGCTTGTTAGCATCTTCATCTACTAGCTATGATGTTTTTTTTGATGCCGTTACAGTATCAAAAAATAATTTTGACAAAAACATAAGTCAACTTTCTAAGGCTTTATCACAAACCCTTAATAAGCCTTACGAATATTATTTAAACTCTTTTAATATTGCAAAGAATCAAAGTAGAAGGTATCATTTAATTGCTAGAAATATTTCTATAAATCAATTGAATGAAATAAAAAAAATGCCATTATTTAAATTGGGTGGTGTAAAGGGCGGATTAATAGTTGAAAAAAAGAATTCTAGAGAGTATCCTTTAAATAAAATTGCTGAAAGAACTATTGGATATGAGAGAATAAATAAAAAAAATGAATTTAAAGGGGTCGGTCTTGAGCATGCTTTTGGTTCAGTTTTAAGAGGAAAAAACGGCTCACAGCTTATGCAGAAAATTTCTAATGGAAAATGGAAGCCAATATATACTGAGAATAGGGTAGAACCTAGGTCAGGTTCAGACATAGTAACTACCATTAATGTAGGATTTCAAGATATTGCTCATCATTCGCTTTTAGGTCAATTGGAGAAGTTTGAAGCAGATCACGGTACTGTTGTGGTAATGGAAACAGAAACCGGAGCTATAAAAGCTATTTCAAATTTAGGCAGAACAACAGATGGTAAATATTATGAAAAATTAAATTATGCTGTCGGTGAACATTTTGAGCCAGGATCTACTTTTAAACTAATGGCTATGATAGCTGCCTTAGAAGATGGCATTGTAGATACCTCAACAATTGTAGACACTAAAAATGGTTTACTTTCATTCTATGGGAGTACCGTTAGAGACTCTAAAAAAGGAGGATATGGTAAAATCTCTGTTAACGATGTTTTTAAATTTTCTTCTAATACAGGAATAGTTAAAATTATTAATGATGGATATTCAATTAGTCCAGAAGTTTTTTCCAATAGGTTATATAACATGGGTTTAAACAACAAGCTTGGGCTTTCTATTCTTGGCGAAGCTAGTCCTAAAATTCCTCATCCTAAAGATAAAGACTGGAGTGGTTTATCATTGCCATGGATGGCATATGGTTATGGGGTTTTGTTAACCCCTCTTCAAATTTTAACTTTTTATAATTCAGTAGCAAATAATGGCGAGATGGTAAAGCCTATTTTTTTGAGTGAAGTAAATACATTTTCTAATCAAACTATGGAAATGAAAAAAGTTGTATTAAACCCCTCTATTTGCTCTGAACAAACTTTAAATAAAGTAAGAGTTATGTTGGAAAATGTAGTTAATGATAAAGGTGGAACTGCTTATAATATTAGATCTAAAAAATATAAAATAGCTGGAAAAACTGGAACAGGCCAAGTTGATTATAATACTGATAATGTACAATATATTTCAAGTTTTGTTGGATATTTCCCCTCTGATAAACCAAAGTATTCATGTATAGTTGTTATTCATAGACCAAACAAGAAATTAGGTTACTATGGATCAACTGTTGCTGCACCTGTGTTTAAAAAAATAGCTGATAAGTTATATTCTTTAACACCTGAGTATAAAGAAACAAATTTATTAGATGATCAAAAGTTAAACGATTTTTTATTTAATGAATTGAATGATATTAATGTTTCTAAAAAATTAGAAATAAATGGAAAGAACTTTTCTGACATTTTACCTTATTTAGAAAATTTAGGCTTTTCAGTTGAATTTAAAGGAACAGGGTTGGTAGTTAAAAAGCACACGATAATTGAAGGCGCATCAAGCAAAAAAATTATTTTAGAATTATCATGAAATTATTAAGAGATATTCTTTACGGAGTTAATATAGTTTCAGTTTCTGGATCTACTGAAATTAATTTCAATAAGATAGAATTTAATTCTAATAAAATTTCTAAAAATGATTTATTCATTGCGATCAAAGGCAATAGAGTTGATGGAAACATGTATATATCAGATGCTATTGAAAATGGAGCAAAAATTATTTTGAGTGAAGATTTAGTGACCAAATTAACTAAAGACGTTACTTATGTGATTGTAAGAGACAGTAGAGCTGCTTTAGCAATTATTTCATCAAATTATTATGATAATCCGACATCAAAATTTAAATTAATAGGTGTAACAGGTACAAATGGCAAGACTACCACCACAACATTAATGTATCAGCTTTTTCTCCTTTTAAACAGTAAAGTAGGGCTAATTTCCACCAATAAGATTTTAATAAATAATAACGTTATAGAATCAACTCACACAACTCCAGATCCATTGAGTTTAAATAAAATATTTAGTAGAATGGTAGAAGATGGAGTTGAATTTTGCTTTATGGAAGTTTCTTCACATGCAATTGATCAAAAAAGAATACACGGTTTATGTTTTGATGTTGGAGTATTTACAAATCTTTCTCATGATCATTTGGATTATCACAATTCTTTTAAAGAATATAGAGACGTTAAAAAGAAATTCATCAATTCGCTGTCTGGAGATTCTATAGCACTAATTAATGTAGATGATAAAAATGGAGTGTATATGACTCAGAATACAAAAGCAAAAACTTTTAGATACGCATTAAAATCTAGTTCTGATTTTTCTTTAAAAATTTTAGAAAAAGATTTTAATGGAATGAAGTTGTTAATTAATGGATTTGAAGTTTGGTCAAAATTAATTGGAGAATTTAATGCTTATAATATTTTAGCTACATATAGTTTATCAAGAGCACTCAATTATTCTGATGAACTAATTTTGAGCAAAATTAGTTCTCTTGTTTCTGTAGACGGAAGGTTTGAGAAAATTTCTTATAAAAATAATATAGGGGTTATTGATTACGCTCATAGTCCAGACTCAATTCAAAAAATACTGGAAACGCTAAATGATTTAAAAAACAAAAAAGAACAATTAATAACTGTGATTGGATGTGGCGGAGATAGAGATAAAGCAAAAAGACCTTTGATGGGGAAAATTGCTGCTTCCCTAAGTGATACGGTTATTTTTACATCTGATAATCCAAGATTCGAAGATCCAGAATCGATTATTGTTCAAATGGAAACAGGTGTTGATGAAAACGACATGAGTAAGGTTTTGAAAATTATTGACCGTAGAAAGGCAATTGAATTTGCTTGTCAAATCGCTAAAGAAAATGATGTCATTTTAGTTGCAGGAAAAGGTCATGAAAAGTATCAAGTTAAAGGAAATGTTAAAGAAGCATTTGATGATAAAGAAACCTTGATAAAATCATTAAAAATTAAATAACAATATGTTTTATTTCTTATTTGAATATTTAGAACTAGAGTATCAAATTCCTGGCGCAAGTTTATTTAAATATTTATCATTTAGATCTGCTTTAGCATTTGTGTTTTCTTTAATGCTTTCTGTTAAATATGGAAAAAATATAATTAATTTCTTGAAAAAGAAACAAATAGGGGAAACGGTAAGGGATTTGGGTTTAGATGGCCAAAAAGAAAAAGAGGGGACTCCAACAATGGGAGGTTTAATAATTATTATTGCAACAATTGTTCCAGTAATATTATTTTCAAAGTTTAATAATATCTATATAATAATATTATTATTTACAACATTATGGCTTGGGCTCATAGGCTTCCTAGACGATTATATAAAAGTGTTTAAAAAGAATAAAAATGGATTAAAAGGAAAGTTTAAAATAATTGGTCAAACTTTATTAGGCTTAATTGTGGGGTTAACGCTTTATTTCCATCCTGATGTAACTATTAAAGATCAGTCTTCATTGAATAGTCAAATAAATAATATTGAATATAAGTCAACTAAGACTACCGTACCATTTCTAAAAGATAATGAATTGGATTATTCTTATTTTATTTCATGGATTTCAGATGAATCTGAAACGTTAAGTTTAATTGCATTTATTTTTTTTGTTATTTTAATTATCACTTCAGTCTCTAATGGAGCAAATTTATCCGATGGAATAGATGGTTTAGCTGCAGGTTCATCAGTAATAATAACTCTTACGTTAGCAATTTTTGCATGGGTTTCAGGGAATATAATATTCTCTGAATACTTAAATATTATGTACATACCACGAGTCAGTGAAATTGTAATTTTTATTTCTGCTTTTATTGGTGGCCTTATAGGATTTTTATGGTATAATGCCTTCCCTGCTCAAATTTTTATGGGGGACACTGGTAGTTTGACTATTGGAGGAATTATATCTGTGATTGCAATTATCGTGAGAAAAGAATTGCTTCTTCCATTAATTTGCGGGATATTTTTAATAGAAACATTATCTGTCATAATTCAAGTTGGCTTTTTTAAGTATACAAAAAAGAAGAACGGAATAGGAAGACGGATTTTTCTAATGTCTCCACTTCATCATCATTTTCAAAAACAAGGATATCATGAAAGTAAAATAGTTGTTAGGTTTTGGATAATTGGAATTCTGTTAGCGATTCTGTCATTAATAACTCTTAAAATCAGATAGTTATGAATGATAATTTAGTTGTCTTAGGCGGAGGTGAAAGTGGGATAGGAGCAGCTTATTTAGCTAATAAAAAAGGCATTAAAGTGTTCTTGTCTGAAAAAAAAATGATAGATAAAAAATATAAAAAAATACTAACTGAAAATAATATAGATTTTGAAGAGGGTGATCACAGTCTAGATAAATTGTTAAGCGCTACAGAGATAGTTAAAAGCCCTGGTATTCCAGATTCCTCAAATTTAATAAACGAAATTAGACGTAATAATATTCCTATTATTTCAGAAATTGAATTTGCGTCAAGATTTACAAACGCAAAGATTATTGGAATTACAGGCTCAAATGGAAAAACAACAACAACAAGCCTGATTTATCATATACTTAAGTCTTCTGGTTTTAATGTTGGTGTTGCAGGGAATATTGGAAATAGTTTTTCTTTTTTAATAGCTAATACCGACTTTGAATACATTGTTTTAGAACTGAGTAGTTTTCAATTAGATGGTGTATTGACTTTTAAACCTCATATAGCTATTATCACTAACCTTAGCCCAGATCATTTAGAACGTTATAAAGATAATTTTGAGAACTATATAAACTCTAAGTTCAATTTGGTTTTAAACCAAGTAAATACAGATTATCTAATTTATAATTCGGATGATGTTAAAATAGTTAGTGAATTAATTAGACGAAAAATACATTCTATTAAAATTCCATTTTCGTTTTCAAAAACAAATTTTAATAATCAAGTATACATTGAAAAAAATATAATTAAATCAGAAATAAATAAAAATAAATTTATGATACCAATAGAAAGTTTGTCTCTTAAAGGAAATCACAATGTACAAAACAGTATGGCAGCTACAACCGTAGCTCAGTTACTTAAAATTTCTAACGAAGAACTAAGAGAATCATTAGGAAATTTTCAATCTATTAGTCATAGGTTAGAATACGTTTTGACAATACAAAAAGTCAAATATATTAATGACTCAAAAGCAACAAATGTTAATGCTGTTTTTTATGCTCTTGATTCTATGAAAAATTCAACTGTTTGGATAGCTGGTGGTATTGATAAAGGAAACAATTATGAAGAATTATTGCCTTTAGTAAGAGAGAAAGTTAAAGCTATAATCTGTTTGGGTTTAGAAAACAGTAAGCTGCTAGAAACTTTTTCATCTGTTACTGAAATAATTGTTGAAACTACAAGCATGGTTGAGGCAGTTAAGATGGCTTATAAAATAGCTAATCCAAGTGATTCAGTTTTACTTTCTCCAGCTTGCTCAAGTTTTGATTTATTCAAAAACTATGAGGATAGAGGAAATCAATTTAAAGAAGCAGTTAGAAAACTATAATGAAATCAATTTTAGATAAAATTCGGGGTGATAAAATTATATGGACAATAGTTTCATTGCTAGCCTTGTTTTCATTTTTGCCAGTTTATAGTGCTAGTTCAAATTTTGGCAATGATTTTATTTTATCTAACATAATTAAGCATATAGCCATAGTTTTTATTGGAATGTTAATAATGTACGCTACTCATTTAATACCATATAGATACTTTAAAGGCTTGTCAATTATTTGTCTGCCCATTATTATTCTACTTTTATTTTTTACTGCTCTACAAGGAAATGTGATTGAAGGCGCTAATGCTAGTAGGTGGATTAAACTTCCGGTTGTTGGATTGTCTTTTCAACCCTCTTCAATGGCTATTGTAATCCTGATGGTTTATACATCTTTTTATTTATCTAAAAATTACAACAAACAAACAAGTTTTAAACAGTCAATTTTACCTCTTTGGACACCAATTTTAATAATTATTTTATTAATTCTTCCTTCAAATTTCTCAACCGCAGCAATGATTTTTATGATGATATTAACCTTGATTTTTATAGGAAGGTATCCGTTAAAATATTTATTAGGCATTATTTTTTCTGGCGTATTTTGTTTGTCAATGTTTATTCTGGTAGCTAAAAGCTATCCTGATTTGATGCCAAATAGAATTGATACATGGACAAATAGGATTGACAACTTTTTAGGTGAAGGAAGCTCAGAATCAAATTATCAAATAATCAGAGCTAAATCAGCTATAGCAACTGGTTCTGTATTTGGAGTTGGCGCTGGTAAAAGTGCTATGAAAAACTTATTACCACAAAGCACATCGGATTTTATATATGCCATAATTACAGAAGAATATGGAACGGTAGGAGCCATTTCTATTCTGTTACTCTACACGTTGTTGCTTTTTAGGATCATAATAGTTTCTTATAAGTCTCAAACAGTTTTTGGTCAGTTGTTGGCTTTAGGAGTTGGATTGCCTATTATTTTTCAAGCTTTTATAAATATGGGTGTAGCTGTTCAGCTTTTCCCTGTAACTGGACAACCATTGCCGTTAATCAGTACTGGTGGAACTTCAATTTGGATGACTTTTTTAGCCCTGGGAATATTATTAAGTGTCAGTGTAAATAGAATAAATGACGAAAATTTCGATCAGAGTAATCCTTTAAATATCTTGAGTGAAACAGAATAAGTTTTTATTGTCAGGAGGAGGAACAGGGGGACATATTTTCCCTGCTATTTCTATAGCAGACGAATTACGTAAAAATTTCTCTTCTTCAGAAATTCTGTTTGTAGGATCTAGTCAAAGAATGGAAATGCAAAAAATACCAGAAAATGGGTATAAGATTAAAGGACTTTGGATTAGTGGATTTAAGAGGAAAATACATTTATCTAATTTATTAATTCCTATTAAAGTTGTTTTTAGTTTAATAAAATCATTTTTGATTATAAATAAATTTAAACCTGATTTTGTGATTGGTACCGGAGGGTTTGCAAGTGGTCCTTTATTGTTTGTTGCATCAAAATTGAATATTCCAACTTTAATCCAAGAACAAAATTCGTATCCCGGGCTGACAAATAGAATATTATCACAAACAGTTGATACTATCTGTGTTGCTTATTCAAATATGGATCAATATTTTCCAAAAAATAAAATTATTTTAACTGGAAATCCTGTTCGGAAAGAAATCAAGAACTTTTCTAAATCTAAAAAGGAGTCTTTAGAATTATTTAAAATGAGCACTTCAATTAAAACTTTATTGGTTTTAGGAGGAAGTTTAGGTGCTCAAAAGATAAATGATTTTATTTCAAATAATATTGATTTTTTTAAATTAATGAAAATTCAAGTTATATGGCAATGTGGAAAAATTTATTATAATCACTACAAAAAACACAATTCTAGTGTAATTAATGTATTACCATTTATTAAAGATATGAATTCGGCCTACTGTGCCGCTGATATTATTGTCTCAAGATCAGGAGCTAGTGTTATTTCTGAATTATGTATTGTTGGAAAACCTGTAATTTTTATTCCATCTCCAAATTTGGCAGAAGATCATCAAACTAAAAATGCACTTTTTATTAAAAACAAAAATGCTGCAGAAATGATTGAAGAAAAGTATTTAGAAAAAGATTTTTTCACTGTTTTTAAAAATTTATTGGAAAATAATGAACATGTTAAGAATTTGTCAAAGACAATAAAGTCATTAGAAAAGCCTGATGCAACAATAGATATAGTTAAACTTATAGATAAAGTATTAAGAAATGAATATTAATTATAATAAAATATATTTTATTGGAATTGGTGGTATTGGTATGTCTTCAATAGCTTTGTATTTCATTAATATTGGAAAACAAGTAGCAGGATACGATTTAACTAAAACTGAATTAACTTCAAAACTTTCAGAGTTTGGAGCAAATATTCAATTTGATTCAAGTGTTTTAAAAATTCCTAAAGAATTTTTAGACAATAAAGAGACTTTAATAATTTATACGCCTGCTATTCCTAAAGATAATACTTTGTTAAATTATTTTTATGATAATGATTTTAATGTTTTAAAAAGGTCTGAGATATTAGGTGAAATTTCAAGAGATAAGTTCTGTATAGCTATTGCTGGAACTCACGGGAAAACAACTACTTCTACAATTTTATCACATATTTTACTTGATAATAATATTAATTTCACTTCGTTTATTGGCGGAATTTCTGAAAACTACAATAGTAATTTAATTCAAAATGGTAGTGATGTGATTTTAGTTGAAGCTGATGAATTTGACAGATCATTCTTAACGTTAAGACCTGATATTGCTTGTATAACATCTGTAGATATGGATCATCTAGATATTTACAACTCTAATTATGAATTACAAAAATCTTTCAATGAATTTGCTTGTAATTTAAAGGCTAACGGTATATTGTTTAAACATCATGATATACTAATTGATGGCATTAATTATGGGTTTGATAAAAATGCCGAATACTCTATAATAAATTATAAAAAAGATGAAGATTTCTCCTCATTTGATATAATTTATGACAAAGTAAAAAGTATTAGCGTGAAGTTTAGGATGCCTGGAAGACATAATGCATGTAATGCATTAGTTGCTTTTGCAATTGGGCGTTCAATGCAAATTAATGAAATAGATATAGCGAATTCTTTAAACACCTTTAAAGGGGTTAAAAGAAGGTTTAGTTTTATATTGAAGTCTCCAAAAATATTAATTGATGACTACGCTCATCATCCAAATGAGATTAAAGCTATTTATGAATCAGTAAAATACTTATATCCTGATAAAAATATAATGGCAATCTTTCAACCTCACTTGTATACCAGAACAAGGGATTTTATGGATCAATTTGCTCAGATTTTATCAAAATTTGACAAAGTTGCATTGCTAGACATTTATCCAGCAAGAGAAAAGGCTATTGAAGGAGTTAATTCTATGGAACTTTTAAAACGAATTAATGTTAATAGTAAAAGTTTAGTTAATAAGTCAGAGTTAACATGTTTGATAAAAGAATCAAATTCTGATGTTTTTGTTGTTATGGGTGCGGGGGATATTTCTGAAGAAATAAGTAAAATTAAAGAGAGTATTCTAAGTTAATATGAAAAAAAACTTATTTAAAATATTGATTTTAATGTTGTTAGTCGGTTTTTTGACCGCTTTTAGTTTTATTAAAAACGACAGTAGAAATATAAATATTGAAAGTATTAATTTTATTAATTCTGATCTTAAATTTATATCTCTAGACTCGGTTAATAAAATGTTAAAACAAAGTGATTTATTATCAAATAATATTTTAAAAAGTGATTTAAATTTGAAAGAAATAGAAAAAATAATATTAGACAATGTTTTTATAAATTTTGCTGAGGTTTCTTTAAATCTAAATGGACAATTAGGGATTATTTTAAAAGAAAAAGATCCTGTTTTTAGAGTTTTAAATGGTAATTATTACATTGATTCCAAAGGGAATAAAATGCCTATTTCTAATATTTTTTCAAAACGAGTTCCATTGCTATTGAATAATGTTGACCCTACCAACTTCAATGATTTAAGTTTGTTAGGGAATTACGTTAAAAAAAATGTGTTTTTAAGTAAACATATTAGTGCTGTAGAACTTGTTGAAAATGATCTTTTTTTTTATGTTAAAGGGTTTCCATATTCAATAAAAATTAAAGGATTTGATGATTATAAATTAAAATTTAAAAATTATGAATTTTTTTTTAGATCAGTTTATAATGAAGGATTATTAGATAGTATAAAGTCAATTAATTTGAATTTCAAAAACCAAATAATTTTGCAAAAAAAATAAAATGGAAATTAATAATTTGTTTGTCGGACTAGATATAGGAACCACAAAAATTGTAGCATTAATTGGTTCTTTAAATGAGTATAATAAATTAAAAATTATTGGAATTGGAAAATCAAAAAGTCTTGGGGTTCACAGAGGAGTTGTTAACAATATTACTCAAACAATTCAATCAATACAGTCTGCTGTCTCTGAAGCTGAATTAAATTCCTCAGAAAAAATTGATAAAGTCATTGTTGGTATTGCTGGTCAGCACATTAGAAGTTTACAGCATAGTGATTACATTACTAGGGTGAATTCTGATCAAGTTATTGATGAAGATGATCTTGATAAATTAATTAATCAAGTTTATAAACTTGTTATGCTTCCCGGTGAAGAAATCATTCATGTTCTTCCACAAGAATATAAAGTTGATGGTCAAGGTGAAATTAAAGAACCTATCGGAATGTTTGGAGGAAGATTAGAAGCTAATTTTCATGTGGTCGTTGGTCAAGTTTCTTCTATCAAAAATATAGCAAGATGCATTAAGAGTGCTGGGATAGACTTTGAAGGTATTACTTTAGAACCAATTGCTTCAGCAGATGCTGTTTTGAATAATGAAGAAAAGGAAGCTGGCGTGGCTTTAATAGATATTGGTGGAGGGACTACTGATTTAGCAATTTTTAAAGATGGAATTATTCGTCATACGTCTGTAATCCCTTTTGGTGGAAATATTATTACTGAAGACATTAAAGAAGGATGTTCTATAATTGAAAAACAAGCTGAGTTGTTGAAAATTAAATTTGGATCGGCATGGCCTGGTGAAAATAAAGATAATGAGATCGTATCAATCCCAGGATTAAGAGGGAGAGAACCAAAAGAGATAACACTCAAAAATTTATCTAAAATCATTCATGCTAGAGTAGTGGAGATTATCGAACAAGTATATATAGAAATTAAAAATTATGGTCACGAAGATCAAAAAAAGAAATTGATAGCAGGTATTGTTTTAACAGGTGGCGGAAGTCAATTAAAACATCTCAAACAGCTAGTAGAATACATAACAGGAATGGATACCAGACTTGGTTACCCTAGTGAACATTTGGCGGGGAATAATTCTATAGAGATATCAAGTCCAATGTATGCAACCGCAGTTGGGTTAGTAATGAATTCGACTAAAGTAAGTAAGAAAAACGAAGTTAAAGAAGAAGAAAATAAAGAAAACATTGATTTAAAAATCAATCAAGATGATTCAGTAAAAACAGAAAGACTAACTGTTTTTGAAAAATTTACTGATTCAATAAAAAACTTTTTAGATAACGCTGAATAAAAAAATAATTATGCAATTAAAACCAGAAATTAATAATCTTCCTTTTGATTTACCTAAAAATCAAAGTAATGTAATTAAAGTAATTGGCGTTGGTGGCGGAGGAAGTAATGCTATTAATTATATGCATTCACAAGGAATTAAAGGAGTAGACTTTGTGGTTTGTAATACAGATTCTCAAGCTTTAGAAAGTAGTTCTGTTGAAAACAAAATTCAACTCGGAATAAGCCTGACGGAAGGTTTAGGTGCTGGCGCCAATCCTGATGTTGGAGAACAAGCAGCTGTAGAAAGTTTTGATGATTTAAGAAAAATGTTAGAAACTAATACCAAAATGGTTTTTATCACAGCAGGAATGGGAGGAGGTACCGGAACAGGTGCAGCTCCGGTAATTTCAAAACTTGCTAAAGAAATGGATATTCTCACAGTAGGAATTGTAACCATGCCTTTTAATTTTGAAGGAAAAATTAGAGCGGAACAGGCTAAAAAAGGTATTGATAAATTAAGAAAACAAGTAGATGCTCTTATTGTTATTAATAATAATAAATTAAGAGATATATATGGAAATTTAGGGTTTAAAGAAGGGTTTGCAAAAGCAGACGAAGTGCTAGCCACAGCCTCAAGAGGAATAGCTGAGGTAATAACTCATCATTACACTCAAAATATTGATTTAAAAGATGCTAAAACAGTATTGTCTAATAGTGGTAATGCAATAATGGGCTCCGCAGTTGCAGCTGGTTCTAAAAGGTCAATTGAAGCAATTTCTTCAGCCTTAGATTCACCCTTGTTAAATGATAATAGAATAACTGGTGCAAAAAATGTATTACTTTTAATTGTTTCAGGAAAAGAAGAAATTACTATTGACGAAATAGGATTAATTAATGATTATATTCAGGAAAGAGCAGGTCATAGCGCTAATATTATAATGGGGATAGGAGAAGATTCGAAACTTGAAAGTTCTATCTCTGTGACTGTCATAGCTACTGGATTTGATCCAAATCAACAAGAGGAAATTGTTCATTCTGAACCCAAAAAAATCATTCATAACTTAAATAGTAGTAGTGAAATTATTCAAACTTTTGAAAACAAAAAAGAATCATTTAAAACTCCAATTCAATTTGATATCACATCAAATAATATAGATTTTAAAAACACTGAAAACAAGCAAGTTTCAAACCTATTAGATTCAGATTTAATTGATTCTGATAATGAAAAAAAATTATTGAATGATGTTGATCTCTCTTCCGATGAAACAAGTTTTGATAAAGATATTAAAGAGGATGAAATTGTAATAGATGATTTAAGTTTAAAAATCAATGAATTAGAAGTTGTGGAACCAGTTTATGTTAATTCAATCGATCAAGTTTCTTTGGATTTTGATATGCCATTAAACAATGATAAAAGTGATTTTTCGAATAAAATCATACACGAACTCATCGAAGATGTTAATGAAATTGAAGTAAATGATCCAGTTCATATTATTCCAGTTACAGAAATTAATGTTTCTGGTTCAAATAAATCTGGAGTTGATGATTACGAAAAATCTCATATAGATTTTACTGAAAGTTCTGTTAAGAGTTTAGAAAATGAGAAAGAAAGAAATTTCAATCCAATGAATAGTTCTATTTCTGAAGGTCTTTCAAGAAGAACTGAAGAAAGAAAAGTTAAGCTTAAAGAATACAACTATAATTTTTCAAAAGCAAACAGCGTTAATTCAATGGAAAATGAACCTGCTTTTAAAAGAGCTGGTATAAGTTTAGATGATATCGAATCTGTTAAAGCTTCTAGGACAAGTGTTAGTGAAGATTCTAACGGAGAAATAAACTTAAGAACTAATAATTCATTTCTACATGATAATGTAGATTAAAACTAAATAATATAATTTATGGGATTAATTAATGAAATTTCAGAGTCTATTAAGACTTCTATGAAAGCTAAAAACGTTCAAGCTTTAGAATCACTAAGAGCAATTAAATCAGCTCTTCTTTTAGCGCAAACTCAAAAAGGAGCTTCATCAGACATTGCTAAGGAAGATGAGATTAAAATTCTTCAAAAATTAGTTAAGCAAAGAAAAGAAAGTGCAGATATTTATATTTCTCAGAACCGAAAAGATTTAGCTGAAATTGAAATTAATCAAGCTAAAATAATTGAGGAGTTTTTACCTGAACAGATTAGCTCTCAAGAAATAGAAAAAATAATTTCTGATATCATCAATGAGATTGATGCTGAAGGAATGAAAGATATGGGCAAGGTAATGGGAATGGCATCTTCAAAATTATCTGGTAAAGCAGATGGAAAAACTATTTCTAATATAGTTAGAGCTAAACTTAATTAATAAAATGGCCCAGTAGTTCAACTGGATAGAATATCAGATTTCGGCTCTGACGGTTGGAGGTTCGAATCCTCTCTGGGTCACTTTATATATTAAAATTATTTCACAAGTATTATATGAAAAATATAATTTTAACTATCGTGTTATTAATATCTCCATTTATAATTGATGCTCAAAATCAAATTGAAAATAAGGAATCAAAATTATTTCTCACAAATGAATTCATTCTAGATATTGAGGTAGTTGAAATTTTAAAACCCGGAAATTTATTTATAGCAATTTGGAATAGCTCTGTTGCTTTTAATGATTTTAACAGGAAGGATGCAAATGCAAAGACTAATATCTTTATTGGTTATAAAGAAAGAGTAGGTCTGGGTATTTTTAAAAAATCAATTATTTTGCCTAAGGGTGTGTATTTAATATCCGTCTATTTAGATAGTAATTTTAACAATAAATTAGATTATAATTTCCTTGGAATTCCAAAGGAACAATATGGGTTTTCAAATAATGAGATGGGAAATTTAAGAAGACCTAAATTTAACGAAGCTTCTTTTGAGTTAATAAATGATAGTAGTTTAAAAATTATACTAAGATCTATTTTATAGATTTATATTCTTTTTAATTACAAGATTTTTATTTGGAGCCGTTATAACATTCAAAACTTCAAATGACATCTCAATTGAACTTAAAATTTCTTTTGTTTTGATAGTTACCAATAATTCTCCTCTTGAAGGTATTTCTAAAATTGAACTATTACTATGGAAAGTATAGTCACCAAGGTATCTTAATTTAAAAGGGACTACGCTTTTGTTTTGTATTTTTATAGTAACTATCTTTTTATAATATCCTAAGCTGGATATTTTTAAATTTTCAGTAACAACTGGAGAAATATTTTCTTTTTTTCCGATTAACATGTCTCTATGCCAGACAAAAGTTTTTTGATCAAATAAAGCATCTCTTATACTTTTTATAGTTCTGTTTTTAGATAATATGAATGTAACTGGTCTGTGCTGTTCTTTTTCTTTATCGAAAGTCCAATCTATTAATCCATGAATATCACTTGTTCCCATGATTGTTAAATTATTTTCTAAAGCTAAGGCTAATGCCTCTTCAGAATAAGTATGCTCATTGACAACCTCAATTCCATGGAATAGTTTTTTTTCTAATAACCTTTCATGCATTTTATCTAATCGAGCTATTCCATCATCTCTATTCTCAACCCAATTAGGATGATTCCAAAACACAAAAGCACCTTGTTTATTAGCTTCAATCATTGATTTTTCTCCATCTGGATTTAATAATGGATTAACGTCTCTAACAAAAATTGCATTAAAATGTCCAGGGGGCATTGGTTTGGTTATTTCGGATCCATTTACAATCATTAAGGGTTCATCTTTTGTCAGTATTGCTTTAGAAATATTATAAGACCTGTTTCTATCTGTTATAATCACATCTTTTTTATAACTTAAATATTCTAGATGCTCAGTCATTGAAATTAAATCAAGGCTATCTTTTCTAGCTTCCTTGATCCTTATACTTGGCCACACCTCACCATCTGAGAATACGGTATGAATATGAAGATCAGAAGATATAATATAGGTGTCCGAAGGGCTTAAAAAAAACACCTTACGTGTTTGTGAATAATTTACTAATGCTATGTGTATAAAAAATAAAATAGTTAATTTTTTCATAAATTTCTTTTAAATAGATTTTAACACTCTTCTTTTAATTCTCATGTACTTATTTATAGATAAGGAATAGTTTGTGTAATTTATAAATAATTTTTGTATAAATCTTGAATGTTTAGAAGGGTTTATTGACTTTAAAATTTCAAGAATTTCATAATCCTCTATTCCAAGTCTGTGAGATTCAAATCTTATTGAAGATAATGGACCATTTTCACCAGGGTAGATAATATGAGTATCCCCAGCTGGTAAATAATTGTTACTAGATGCAGCAGGCGATGGGTGTTTAACTACACTTTGTGTAAAAGGATTTGCTTTGTATTGATTTAAACCCCAGTGAAGATATCCAAATGTATTATATTTTGACCCAGCCCAACCAAAATATACTTGTCTAATTCTTTCCATATCTAGAGTTCGATTTAACCATTTTCCACCTGGCACTAGACATGTATAAATTAATACTTTTTCACCTTTTTTTTCTCTATTCCTGAAAAACTCTTCATTTTCTTGAAAGTCATTAATTAAAGGACACCAAAGATCAATAGAGCCTGATAAAGACTCTTTTGCATTTGTTGCCTCCATAATCTTTATTTCAGGATAAATAGATTTTATTTGTTTAGCTGCATCTTGATAGCATTTAGCATTTATATTAGTAGGCTCATCTGAAATATGTTGAAGCCATTGATTTTTTAAATTATATTTTGAAGTAAATTTTTTTATTTTATGGATTATAGTATCAATTTCTTTTTTTCCTTCGGAAGAGTAATATCCCTTTTTTCTAAGAGAGGTTATTAATTCAGGGTTTCCCCAATTATCATTTTCACCTCTTCCTAATAAATGAGGAGACTCAAAATAAGTAAATCCATGTTTTTTGAAAATTTCAATAAATGAAATCATTTTTTTTTCATCTAAAATAATTTTATTGTTTTTTAGACTAATCAACTCTTTAGGAATAATAATACAATTTTGTCTCCCTTTTGCCATTAGTTGAGCATATTTATCCAACATCTTATACCATTTCTTTGACCATCTTTTAATATTATACTTTTCTTCCATTTTTTGCAGATTAAACCAGTTTGTGTAAAAGAAATTACTGTCGATTAAATCGGGAATTATCACGGAATGAACTTTTATTTTGAATTTGAGTTTTTTCAAATTCTTTAACTTATCACTAATATAAATGTTTATTATATAATCTTTATTAGATTTAAAATTTTCAGAATTAACAGTAAGTCTTATAAGTGAATATCTATATTTAGTTTTAATACTTCTTTCCTTTAAAGGGTGTATTATTTCATAAACCTTGAATGGGGCACGTCTAATTACATGTGGATTGATTACTCCTAAAAACTGCTCTGTTCTACTATCTATGCCTGTATTTTGTTCAACTGGTACTGGTTCAACAACGCTCCAGTTAACATTATTATTTTTTTTGGATTGAGTGCTAAAAGATATTAAGTTTCCAATTTCAGATTTAATTAATATATGGACTTCAGCAGCTGTATTTTTGGCAATATTTGTTATGAAAGTATTTTTAAATTTTACATTGTTTGAATCTGGATAAACTGCTTCTAAAGGGTTTAATAGTCCTGCTTCAAATTGAGCATTAGTTACTAAACTAGATATTGTAAAAATAACTATAAGTGTAATTAATTTAATGTTCATTTTTATGAAACTTAAAACTTGATTTATTTTAAATTAAGAAAAATTTAATTATTTTCGATGAAATTATATTTATAAAATGAAAAAAAATTATTACATATATCTTTTATTAGTGTTTTTATCCTTTAATTCTTGCGCATCTTTGTCTATATTTTCACCTGAAACCCACAATCATTATACTAACGAAGACACCAAAACAAAGATAACTGGAGAGAAATTAGACTATAAAGAATTGTTTAACGGAGTAGATTTAAGTGGCTGGATTGTTTATGGTACTGAGAAATGGTATATTGAAGATGGACTTCTAGTGTGTGAAAGTGGACCAGATGCTCAATATGGTTATTTAGGCACAGAAGGTTATTATAAAAATTTCATATTAAACCTTGAATTTAAGCAAGAAGCTAACGGAAACAGTGGAGTGTTTTTTAGATCAACAGTTGATGGCACTAAAGTAAGTGGTTGGCAAGTCGAAGTGGCACCACCAGGAATGTTTACAGCAGGAGTATATGAATCTTATGGTAGAGGATGGCTTATAAAGCCCAGTGAAGGCAAGGACTCTTCTCTTAAAATGGATGAATGGAATAAATTAACTATTAAGGTTTATGGTGATTCTGTAACTACTTTTCTTAACGGAGAACAAATGATCACTTATTCAGATAAAAAAATTGGAAAGGCAAATGGAAGAATTGCATTACAAATTCATGATGGGGGAGGGATAAAGGTTAAGTGGAAAAATATTAAAATCCACGAATTTAAAAAATTAGATATTGATTTTACTTTTTAAATATTTTTCCTGAACAGTGATCTTTTATAGCACCAGTGACACTTTTTAAACAGTTTACTTTTTCTTTACTTCTTAATAGTCCTAAGTAAGCAAATATCAGAGCTTCTTTATAATCTATAATTTGAGAATCAGGAATTATGACTTTTGATTTTACTTTATTTTTAATGGTTTCGATTAGGGTATTATTATAAGCACCTCCACCTGTTACTAAAATTCTTTCATTACAATAACTACCAATAGATTTATTAATTTGGTCTGAGATATGTTCTATATAGGTTCTTAGGATATCTGTAGAGTTTAAAATATAAGAATCGATTAATGGTATGACTTTAGATTTTACAAATTCAATTCCTAGAGATTTTGGACCTGATTTATTATAGAAACTCATTTGATTTAATTGATTTAGTAGGTCTAAATGAATAATTCCTTTTTTTGATAATACTCCATCTTTATCAAAAGCATGTCCCATCTTATTAGAGTAATGATTTAAAACTGTATTGACAGGACATATGTCAAAAGCTTTAATTGTATTGTCACCCTTAATTGATACGTTTGAAAAACCTCCTAGATTTAGACATATTCTATATTTAGAGAAGAGATCAAGATCACCAATAGGGACCAACGGAGCTCCTTGTCCTTCATACTTTATATCTTGAGTTCTAAAATCGCAAACTACATCAGTTTTAATAATTTTACTAATTATTTCCCCATCTCCTATCTGAAGAGTTTTTCCTTTATTTGGTTCATGAAAAACAGTGTGACCATGAGATGAAATTAGATCTACCTTGTCGATTGAAAACTCACTAATAAATTCTTTTAAATAGTCGCTAAGTAGAGTTCCGTATTCAATATCTATTTTTATTAATTCTTGTTTGTTTAAGAAAATACTTCCTTTTAATTTTTTAATCCATTTTTCATTATAACTATAAGTTTTAGACTTTACAATGTTATAAATTGAGTAATTAGATTTTTTAAATGAAACATAACAAATGTCTAAACCATCTAAGGAAGTCCCACTCATTAAGCCGATTACATTTATTGAATCGTTATACATAAATTTATGTATTTAAATAAAATTCACGAGATACTAATTGATTAAAGTAGAAAGCGTACTAATTGTGTTAGTTGGGTTATCAGATTTAAAAACGAAACTTCCAGCCACCAATACATCTGCTCCTTTTTCAACTAATTTTTTAGCATTATTAGAAGTTACTCCTCCGTCTATTTCAATTAATGCATTTGAATTATGCTTACTAATTAGTAATTTAAGATCTTCTATTTTTTGATAAGTTGTTTCAATAAATGTTTGTCCTCCAAAACCAGGGTTTACACTCATAATACAAACTATGTCTATTTCTTTAATAATTGCTTCTAAAGAAGAAACGGGGGTATGTGGATTGATTGCTACTCCAGCTTTCATGTTAAGACTCTTTATTCTTTGAATAGTTCTATGAAGGTGAGTGCAAGCTTCAAAATGAACTGTTAACACGCTGCTTCCTAGTTCTGCGAATTTCTCAATATAATTATCTGGATTTACGATCATTAGATGTACATCTAATGGTTTTTTTGCATTTTTTTTTAAAATATTCATGATTGGAGTTCCAAAAGAAATATTGGGAACAAAAACACCATCCATTACGTCTATATGTAACCAGTCTGCTTTACTATTGTTAACCATTGTAATTTCACTATTTAGATTACCAAAGTCACAAGCAAGCATTGAGGGTGCTATTAATTTCATTTTAGCCTAAGTAGGTTTTTAAAATTTTACTCCTTGAAGTATGTTTTAGCCTTCTAATTGCTTTTTCTTTAATTTGTCTAACTCTTTCTCTAGTTAAATCAAATGTTTCCCCAATTTCCTCTAATGTCATAGCGTGCTTTTCTCCTAATCCAAAATATAATCTAACAACATCCGCTTCACGAGGAGTTAATGTCTCAAGCGCCCTTTCAATTTCAGTTCTTAATGATTCATGTAATAAGTTTCTGTCTGGGTTTGGAGATTCTCCACTTCTTAAAACATCATATAAATTTGAATCTTCTCCTTCAACTAGAGGAGCATCCATTGAAACGTGTCTTCCAGAATTCTTCATTGATTCTTTTACATCAGAAATAGTCATGTCTAATTCTTTTGCAATCTCTTCAGCAGAGGGAACTCTTTCGTTTGCCTGCTCTAAAAAAGCATACATTTTATTAATTTTGTTTATTGAGCCAATTTTATTTAATGGAAGTCTAACAATTCTTGACTGTTCTGCTAATGCTTGTAGGATAGATTGACGAATCCACCATACTGCATAAGAAATGAATTTAAATCCTCTAGTTTCGTCAAACCTCTTAGCAGCTTTTATAAGACCAAGATTACCTTCATTAATTAAATCTGGTAAAGTTAAACCTTGGTTTTGATATTGCTTAGCTACAGAAACAACAAATCTAAGATTGGCTTTTGTAAGTTTGTCTAATGCTCTTTCATCACCAGCTCTTATTTTTTGAGCTAACTCAACTTCTTCTTCTGCGGTAATTAAATCAACTTTCCCGATTTCTTGAAGATATTTGTCTAAGGACGCTGTTTCCCTATTAGTTACCTGTTTTGTAATTTTTAATTGTCTCATTGATTGGGCTTAAGTTAATTATACGTTAAAAGGTATAAAATGGTTACAAATAAACTTAACTTTTTATTTAATAACAGATAAAATATAAATTTATCTGTTATTCCTGTTTCTGTTGTCTCTACTGTCATTTCTAGGTGGTCTAGGTGGTCTTTCAACGTACCCTTCTGGCTTTTCTAGTAATGCTTTTCTTGAAACTTTTTCTTTTCTAGTTCTAGGATCTAATCCAAAGTATTTCACTTCCAATTCATCAGCAAGTTTAAGTACATCACTTACATTATCAGTACGTTCCCAAGCTATTTCACTAACATGTAAAAGAACTTCATTTCCTGGAGCATCTAAATATTCAACCACAGCTCCAAAATCAAGAAGCTTTATTACTTTAACTTTGTATGTGTTTCCCTTCTCTGGTTTAAATAATAAAGATTCAATTTTTGTAAGTACGGAATCAATTCCTTCTTGATCTGTACCAAGAATCTCTACAATTCCTTCCTCAGTTTCTGGATCTTCGTTTATGACTATTGTACATCCAGTTACTTTTTGTAATTCTTGAATCACTTTTCCGCCTGGGCCAATAAATGGTCCAATAAATTCATTAGGAATTCTGCTTGTTACCATTTTTGGAGAATGAGATTTTACATCTGGATTAGGTTTTTCAATAGTTTCAGATATTTTGTTTAATATATGAAGCCTACCATCTCTTGCTTGTTTTAAAGCGTTTACTAAAATTTCATATGAAAGACCTTTTACTTTAATATCCATTTGACATGCTGTAATTCCTTCCGATGTTCCAGTTACTTTAAAGTCCATGTCACCTAAATGATCTTCATCTCCAAGAATATCACTTAAAACAGCATATCTATCTCCATCAGAAATTAGTCCCATAGCAATTCCTGAAACCGGTCTTGTTAATTGAACTCCAGCATCCATTAGAGCCATCGTTCCTGAACAAACTGTTGCCATTGATGATGAACCATTAGATTCAAGAACTTCACTTACAACTCTTACTGTGTAAGGACAGTCATCAGGAATCATACCCTTTAGTCCTCTTTGAGCTAAATTACCGTGTCCCACTTCCCTTCTAGAAGTTCCTCTTAATGGACGTGCTTCACCAGTACAAAATGGTGGGAAATTATAGTGTAAATAAAAAGTTTCTTCACCTTCAAAAGAAGGCATATCAATTTTGTTAGCATCCCTAGATGTTCCTAATGTAACAGTTGCTAGAGCTTGAGTTTCTCCTCTTGTAAATATAGCTGAACCGTGTGTTGATGGTAAATAATCAACTTCACACCATATATCTCTAATTTCATCTGTTTTTCTACCGTCAAGTCTGACGCCTTCGCTTAATGTAAGCTCTCTTATAGCTTCTTTTTGAGTCTTGCTAAAATATGTTCCAATTAATTTCCCATACTCTTCAATTTCATCTTCACTAAAAGACGCTTTAACTTCTTCTTTTAAATTTGAAAAAGCTAAACTACGTTCAGCTTTAGAAGTGCCTTTCTTTGCTATTTCGTAACACTTGTCATATGATACATCATGAATTTTTTTGGCTAATTCTTCGTTTTCATCGCTAGTTTCATATTCTCTAACTTGCTTTCTTCCTACAGCATCAGCTAATCTTTCTTGAGCAGCAATTTGAATTTTTATAGATTCATGAGCAAATTTTATTGCCTCAGCCATTTCTTCTTCACTACATTCATCCATTTCTCCTTCAACCATCATAACTGAATCGGCTGAAGCACCAACCATCATTTGAATATCGGCGTTAGCTAATTGAGATCTACTTGGATTAATAACAAACTCACCATCAATTCTAGCTACACGAGCTTCAGAAATTGCACACTCGAAAGGAAAGTCACTCAATTGAATAGCAGCAGACGCAGCAAGACCAGCTAAAGCATCTGGCATTACATCTTCATCATGTGACATTAATTGAATCATTACTTGTACTTCAGAATGATAATCTTTTGGGAATAACGGTCTAAGAACTCTATCTACTAAACGCATTGTCAATACTTCACCGTCACTAGGCCTAGCTTCTCTTTTAAAGAATCCACCAGGATATCTTCCTGCAGCAGCGAATTTCTCTCTGTAATCTACAGTCAACGGAAGAAAATTCACATTTGATGCTTCATAATTAGAAACTACGGTACATAAAAGCATAGCTTTTCCCATTTGAACAACAACTGATCCATGGGCTTGCTTAGCAAGTTTACCAGTTTCTAAAGTTATTATCCTACCATCACCAAGATCGATGGATTCATTATAAGTTTTGATTTTCATATTTTTCATTAAATTAATTAAGTTGTGTTGTGTCTTAAGTAGAATACCAATGAAAAACTATGATAAAAACATCTATTTACGTAGATTAAGTTTTTTAATAATCTCTCTGTAACGATTGATGTCTTTATTCTTTAGATAGCTTAATAAGCTTTTTCTTTTACCAACCATCATAACTAATGATCTCTCAGTGTTATAATCTTTACGATTATTTTTAAGATGTTCAGTTAAATGGTTAATTCTTTTTGTGAACAAAGCAATTTGTCCTTCAGATGAACCCGTGTCTGTGTCAGACTTCCCGTGTTCTTTAAAAATTTCTTTTTTGTTTTCTTTTGTTAAATACATGCCAATATTGTTTTAAATAATTATTATGTAACCAATATTAATTTATTGGATGGGCAAATATAAGATTAAATTTTTAGAATTTAGCAACTATTTATTCAATTGCCTAACAGGTCTATTTAGAATTAAATCAAAGTAAAGATTTATTTTTTCTTTCAGTTCAGTTCTTGCAGTTATGAAGTCTAGAAATCCATGTTCAAGAAGAAATTCAGATCTTTGAAATCCATCGGGAAGATCTTGTCCTGTTGTATCCTTGACAACTCTTGGGCCAGCAAAACCAATTAAAGCTCCAGGTTCAGAGATGTTTATATCTCCAAGCATGGCAAAAGATGCAGTGGTCCCACCAGTTGTAGGGTCAGTGCATAAGGAAACATATGGTAATTTATGATTAGATAATTGAGCAAGCTTTGCTGATGTTTTAGCCATTTGCATTAATGAAATAGCACCTTCCATCATTCTTGCGCCTCCAGACTTAGAAACTATAATAAAAGGGATTTTTTTTGAAATAGCAAGATCTATTCCTCTACTTATTTTCTCTCCAACTACAGACCCCATAGATCCACCTATATATATGAAATCCATACAAGCTATAACTACATCTAAACCTTGAGACTTGCCAATAGCTACTCTAATAGCATCGTTTAATCCTGTTTTTTTTAAGGCTTCCTTAGTTCTGTCTTTGTAAGATTTAGTATCATTAAATTTTAGAGGGTCTTTAGAATAAATATTTGAATCAATTTCTTTATACTCATTATCAAATAAAATTTCAAAATATTCTTTGCTTCCGATTCTTACATGAAACCCATCTTCTGGCGAAATATAAAAATTTTTTTCTAATTCTTCTGTATCAATAACTTTTCCAGTTGGAGTTTTATACCAAAGACCTTGTGGGGTGTCTTTTTTTTCCTCTGTAGTAGTTTGAATACCTTTAGATTTTCTTTTAAACCAAGCCATATAGAAAAATATATTAATTCAAATATAATAAACCTAAAATTAGTGAAGAGTATTTACATTATTAAGATCGTGAAAGGCTTGTGAAAGTCTTTCAATGAAGCTTTCTTCTGCTTTTCTTAGCCATACCCTTGGATCGTAATATTTTTTATTTGGAACGTCCAATCCATCTGGATTTCCTATCTGTGCACTTAAAAACTTCTCATTTTCTTTAAAGTAATCTCTAACACCAGACATAAAAGCATATTGCATGTCAGTATCAATATTCATTTTAATGGCACCATAGTCAATGGCTTCTCTTATTTGTTCAACAGAAGAGCCTGATCCACCATGAAAAACAAAATCAATAGTATTGTGACCAACATTATATTTTTTTGAAATATAATCTTGAGAATTTTTTAAAATTTTAGGAGTTAGCTTAACGTTACCCGGTTTATAAACTCCGTGAACATTTCCAAATGCTGCAGCGATTGTAAACTTGTCACTGACTTTTGACAATTCTTCATAAGCATAAGCAACTTCTTCAGGCTGAGTATATAGCTTGGAATCATCAACTTCCGTGTTGTCAACTCCATCTTCCTCACCACCAGTTATTCCAAGTTCTATTTCTAATGTCATACCAATCTTACTCATTCTTTTTAAGTAATTTTTGCAAATAGATATGTTTTCTTCAATGGGTTCTTCGGATAAATCTATCATATGAGAACTAAATAGTGACTTACCTGTTAACTCATAATGTTTTTCACTAGCATCTAGTAAGCCATCAATCCATGGTAATAATTTTTTTGCAGCATGATCTGTATGTAAAATAACAGGAACATTATAAGCTTCTGAAAGTTCATGAACATGTTTGGCACCAGCTATTGCACCTTTTATTGCAGCATTTTGATTTTTATTAGATAAACCTTTTCCTGCATTAAAAACTGCTCCACCATTTGAAAACTGAATAATTACAGGAGCATTTAATTTAGAAGCCGTCTCTAATACACCATTAATTGTATTTGATCCAATTACGTTAACCGCAGGAAGAGCGAATTTTTTTTCTTTAGCTAATTTAAATATTTCTTGAACTTCATTTCCAGTAGCTACACCACCTTTTATTTTATTACTCATAGTAATTATATTATTGGTTCGCTAAACTAAAAAGAATTGTTGAGCCTAAAAAGGATAATTTAAACCAATGTTAAATACAGCTTTTTTTAGATTAAAATCTGTTAACCAACGATTTTTTGTTTCTAATACTGGATTGTAAGTTTTTAATCCCATATCAAGTCTTATAACAAAATAGCCTAAATTATATCTCATTCCAAAACCACTTCCAATGGCTAATTCATTTAAGTCTCTCAAACCCTCAAATGTTCTTTTTGGATCATTGGTACTATCAAATACATTCCAAATATTTCCTAAGTCAGTAAATAAAGCTCCATCAAGCTTTCCAATTAAATTAAATCTGTATTCAATACTCATTGCTATCTTCATGTTCGCTTCGTTGAATTCGCTTTTTGCTCCGCTACTTCCAGGGCCAAGCCTATACACTTCCCAAGCCCTGTTGTCATTAGAGCCACCAGCAAAAAATGATTTAGAAAAAGGAATACTATTTGAGTTTCCAAACGGAACAGCAATTCCAAAATATCCTCTGAAAGCTATTAATGAATTTGAATTTATGAGCCAATTATTTGTATAGCTAAATTCAGTTTTTATATATTGAGAATATGTAAGTCCTAAGATTTTATTATCACCAAATTGATCTAAGTCAGCATTAAATTGATTAGCTAAAAAATCTGTGAAAGTTCCAGCTAGTTCTAATTTAAATATAGTTTGAGAAAAGTTTTTGTCATAAATGCTTTTTCTGTTGTTGTTTGATATGGATAAACTTGAACCAATAATTAGGTTATTTGAAGTTAACCTATTTCTTCTGTCATTAATATAAGATACATTGTTAAAGTCTTCATTATTTATTAAAAAACTTTTAGATGTCACTTCATTTATAAATGAATCAATTCCAATTGGGATTATTAATTTATTTGATGAATTGAAATATGAAACTATTCGCATTGTTTTTTATGGCAATTGAATTAATAGTATTGAAAGAATTAGAATAAATATTAAAATAATTGACGCTATTTTTATTATTAACTAATTCAATATTCACAAGACCTACATTTATTTTTTTATTTTTTTCATTATTCCAATCATAATTTATATCAAACTTAAAATTTTGTCTATCTAGCCCAATATTTGTCTGTTTTGATGTGCCAATCCCTATGTATGTTGTTGGTTTTTTTTTCAGATTTTCTAATTTTTTAAACTTAAAAGGACTGAAAAATCTAGGAAATTTAAATCTTATATCTACTCCAAATTCTGAAATAGTTGTATTAGCAGACTTCCCAATGGTTCCTCTACTTGTAAATTCTAGTTTTTCGCCACCTTTGAAAACATTTCTACTTGTTAAAGAACTTTGGAAAGCTAAACCTATGTCTTCAATATTTGAATGTTTTAAATCAATTCCAAAACCTAGAGAAAATTTCTTTTTTGGAACTAACAGAATATTAGCTTCCAATTCACTGTTGGAATTATTTAAATAATTATAGCTTATTGAAGGGTATTGAAAATTTTCAAAATTATTTAGTTGGTTGATTGTTTTGGATCTTATCAAATCGCTGTATAGGCTATCTTTTTTAATCAAAATTAATTTTGCTAAATTTTCACGTTTATACCTTAAATCTCCATTTGAATAAATATTTATTCCACCATATGAAATAAATTTTTTTAAATCATTATTTTTGAATTTCTCAACACCGTTTGTATAAACATTGATTTTTTTAATGTAATGAAGTTTGTATTTCAATTTATAATTTGATAAATCATTTTTCGTTTTATTATCAAGAATATTAATGGTTACTGGAATACTTAAGTCAATAGATGTTGTGTCCATTTTTAATTCAAATGATATTGAATTAATTTGAAAATTATAAACTCCAGAGTTTTTAAATAATTTGTTTAATCTGTTCCTCTCCGATTCAAAGTCTAAAGTGTTAAACGGATTATTCTTTTTCAAGAATGAATAAGATTTGTTTTTTTTGAATATCGAGTCTAAAACTTTGGATTCAATATTTGTTTTTATTGAATCAAGATAATACTGACTTCCTAAATTAATATTATAAACAACTTTACCATAATTATTGTTTTTTTGATCAATTAAGATTTTGGTTTTGATTTCAGAATTAAAATAACCATTGTTTTTGTAAAAAGATTTTAAATTTTCAATTGAAATTTTAGTTTTTGTTGAATCAATTAGTTCTAATTTTTCACCATTTTTAATCTTCCATTGATTGAAATCTATTATGTATTTTCTAATTTGATTAATTTGTTTTTTAGAAAAAATATCAATTAATTTAGATTTTCTTTTTTTAGTTTTTTTAACCCAGGAATTAAAAATAGAGTCAGTATTTTTTTTAGATGATTCATTTAAATAGGCGGAAAATGGAAATCCCAAAAAATAATTATTTTTATTTTGGGTTAGTAATGGACTTAGGGAATCCTTTGAAATTTTATTTCCGTTAACTATTATTTCGTTAGACTTTAAAATAAGTTTTCCTTTCTCAATATTTTTAGAAATATTACACCCAACAAATAATGGGCTTAAGATTATAAATAATAGTATTTTTGTTAATCTATGTTTCACAGAATAATATTATCATCAAAAATACATCTTTAAATATGGTTAGCAAAAAGGATATAAAATTGATAAACAGTTTAAAACAAAAAAAATTTAGAGATTTAAATTGCTTTTTTATTGTTGAAGGAAAAAAATCCATTTCAGAATTTTTAAATTCAAATTATGAATTAGTTAAACTATTTTCAATTGATTGTTCTTTTTTTAAGGATTTAGAAAGCCAAATTGAAATTTCAAATGATGAATTAAGAAAAATAAGTTTTTTTAATAATCCAGACGATCATTTAGCAATTTTTAAAATACCCGAAAATAATTCCATAAATGAAAACAGCTTAATAGTAGCCTTGGAGTCCATTAGGGATCCGGGAAATTTAGGCACTATTATTAGGACATGTGAATGGTTCGGAATATATGATATCATTTGCTCAAGCGATTCTGTAGATTGTTATAATCCAAAAGTTGTGCAATCCGCTATGGGATCTCTTTCTAGAGTAAATATTAATTACGTAGAACTTAAAAATTATTTAAAAAACACGACATTAGATTTAATAGGAGCAACATTAAACGGAGAGTCTTTATATGAAACGAATTTATTATTTAATAAAGGAATTTTAATTTTTGGTAATGAGGCCAATGGTGTCTCTCTTGAATTGACTAATATGTTAAATCATAATTTAACAATTCCAAGATCGTCAAATAGTAGTTTTCCTGAAAGTTTAAACTTGTCTATTTCAGTAGGATTAATGTTGGGTGAAATTAAAAGAAAAACTCTTTCTATTTAATGAAAAGTTAAATTAATAAAAACACCTCTTGTAGATAGTTTGTCTATATTTCCTGTCCAAGGACTCTCGCTGTTTTCATCTGGAACAAGCTCATCTTTTAATGAAAAAAGCCCTCTTATAGATGGCGAAAATTTAAAGTATTGTAAATAAAAATCTATTCCAAATCCTAATTCATAATACAAGTTATTGGCTTTTAATCTAAATACATTGTTTTTATTGTCTTCAGGACTATTTTGATTGCTAGATAGGTTGATTGATGTTGAAACGCCACCTAATAAGTATGGCCTGAAATTATTCATTCTTTTGGCACTGAATTTTAAAAGCAATGGCAAGTGGATATAAGTAGATTTGACAGATCTTAATGTGTCACTGTTTTGAGTAAACTTTGATCTTTCGTTGAATATTAAATTTAATTTATTTGTATGTAGTCCAGGTTCAAACCTTAGATTTAGATGTTGGCTAATTCTAAAATCTCCAATTAGTCCAATGTTAATTCCCAAGCTTTCTTCAACCCATGTGGAATATTTGGGGTTTGCCTTATAGTCTAGCTTGTAGTTATATTGATTGAAACCAATAAAATAACCAAAATGTAATTGTTGTTGGTCAAAATTCTGAAGATTGTCCATTCTAGCATTATTTTTTTGACAAATGCCAGATGAAAAAAACATTAATAACAGTAAAATCGAAATTTTTTTAACCATGAAATTTATTCAAATTTAAGAAAGATAAATGGGTATTTAAATTTAATTTTTTAAAAAAATATTATTCATTTTTCAAAATCAAGTATATTTGTAAATTATTCAATGCTATATACATGAAAATCATAATAGCGGGAGCTGGTGAAGTGGGGTATCATTTAGCAAAATTGCTCTCCTTTGAGTCTCAGGACATTATCTTAATTGACAATAATGAGTCTAGTATTAATATTGCCGAAAATAAACTTGATATCAAAACTATTGAAGGTGATTCAACTTCACTTTCAGTTTTACAAAAAGCTGATGTTCAGAACTCTGATTTAGTTGTATCTCTTACAAGTTCAGAGTCGACAAACTTTACTACTTGTTTTTTATCAAAGCAATTAGGGGCAAAACGAACTATAGCTAGAATTTCTAACTTCGAGTTTCTTGAAAGTTCAAGTGCAATAGATTTCAATTCTATAGGAATAGATGAATTAATCTCACCAGAAAATTTAGCTGCGGAAGAAATCAAACATTTAATAAATGAATCGGCGTTTTCGACTAGTCATGATTTTGAAGAGGGAATACTAAAAATGATGGGAATTAAACTAGAAAAAAACGCACCTTTTATTGGTAAAACAGTTATGGAAGCGGCTTCAGTTTTTCCAGGAGTTCATTTTATGCCAATCGCGCTTAAAAGAGAAGATAGTGAAACTACTATTATACCACGAGGTAATACTATTTTTTGTGAATCAGATCAAGTTTATTTTATTACTAATAAGAAAGGCTTAAAGGAGTTATATAATTTAATTGGCACTGTTAAACAAGAAATTAAAAATGTAATGATTCTAGGTGCAGGTAGAGTAGGCTCAATGTTAGCTAAAGATCTTAGTGAAAAAGGGTTAAACGTTAAGTTAATTGAAAAAAATAAAGATAAAGCTAGTCATTTAGCTGAGTATCTTCAAAATGTTATGATTTTAAATGTTGATGGAAGAAATATTGATTTATTAGTAGAAGAGAATTTAGATAATATGGATGCTTTTATAGCTTCCACCGGAAATTCTGAAACAAACATTATGTCTTGTTTAATGGCTAAATCTAAAAAAATAAAAAAAACTATAGCTCTGGTAGAGAACATGGATTATTTCAATCTTTCACAGTCTATAGGGATAGATACTTTGATTAATAAAAAACTGTTAGCAGCTAACTATATTTTTAAATTTGTCAGAAACGGAGATATAGTCGAGCTAGCTAAGCTCAATGATATGGATGCTGAAATTGTTGAATTCATAGTTAAAGAAGATTCGAAAGTTTTAAACAAAAAAATAGTTGATTTAAAATTTCCTTTAAATGCTATAATAGGTGGTGTTATAAGAGGAGGAATTGGGCTAGTGGTTTTAGGTGGTTTTGAAATTCAGATTGGTGATAGAGTTTTAGTTTGCTCAAAACCAGATGCATTAAAGAAAGTTGAAAGTTTATTTTTATAAACATTTATGACTAAACTTAATAGAAAATTAATTTTTCACATCATTGGACTATTATTGTTGTTTAATGGGGTTGCTATGCTCTTTTCTTCATTAGTTAGTCTTTTAACAAATGATGGTGTTTTAAAAGAAGTTACTGTATCTGCTGTTTTTACAATTGTTTTAGGCTGTATTATAATGTCCTTTACGAAAAGTAATATTAGACAGATTAATAAACGTGACGGATATATAATAGTTACTATTGGATGGTTAACCATGGTGATTTCAGGAATGCTCCCATATTACTTGACAGATTCTATAACTTTTTTTCCAAATCTTTTCTTTGAAACTATGTCGGGTTATACGACTACTGGTTCAACTATTTTAAATGATATTGAAGCCTTACCAAAAAGTATTATTTTTTGGAGAAGTATGACTCATTGGCTTGGTGGTATGGGAATCATAGTGCTAGCTATAGCTATTTTACCACTACTAGGAATAGGAGGGATGCAGCTTTTTTCAGCAGAAGCGCCTGGAACCGGAATAGGTGGTGATAAAATACATCCAAGAATTAGTGATACAGCTAAAAGACTTTGGATGATTTATGTCGGTTTGACGTTGCTAGAAACAGTTCTTTTGAAATTGGCAGGAATGAGTTTTTTTGATGCTATTAACAATTCCATGAGTAATATTGCCTCTGGCGGATTTTCATCTAAAAACGCAAGTATAGGCTATTGGAATGATGTTCCTATAATTCAATACATTATTATTCTATTTATGTTTTTAGCTGGAACTAATTTTATACTTATATATTTTGGACTTACAGGAAAATTTAAAAAAATATTTCAAGACACAGAATTTAAATGGTACCTATCTTTTGTTATAGCCTTTGTAGTAATGGTCACTTTAGTTTTATATTTATCTGTTGATTTAAGCGATACAGGTGTATTTCACCCTCAAATTTATGGTAAATTTGAAAGCAGTTTTAGACACGCTTTATTTCAGGTTGTGGCGATTGTTACAACTACAGGGTTTGTTACGGGTGATTTTATTTCATGGACTCCATTTTTAACAATGTTATTTTTTGGAATTATGTTTATGGGGGGATCTTCTGGTTCAACTTCGGGAGGAGTTAAAGTAATGAGGCATCTAATTTTGATCAAAAATGGAATGTTAGAGTTTAGAAAATCTTTACATCCCAATGCGATTTTTCACTTAAGACATAATAATTCTGTTGTTGAAAAGCCAATTATAATCCATGTATTAGCATTTTTTATTTTATACTTAATATTGTTTATAATTGGAGCGGGAGTACTTAGTTTATTAGGTCTTGATTTTGAATCTGCTATTGGAGGTGCTGCTTCCTCTATAGGTAATATTGGTCCAGCCTTAGGAACCCTAGGTCCTTTAAATAGTTTTGATAGTCTTCCTGTATTTGGAAAATATTGGTGTGCTTTTTTAATGCTAATCGGTAGGTTAGAGCTATTTACTGTATTAATATTATTTACTCCTTATTTCTGGAGAGATCATTAGTCTGCAAGTGCTTTACTAATTCTTGCTATTGCCTTTTTTATTTCCTCTTTTGACGCAGCATATGATATTCTAATATTATTGGGAGATCCAAATGCATCTCCAGTAACAGTAGCTACGTGAGCTTCTTCTAATAAATAAATTGCAAATTCAGAAGCATTATTAATTTTTTTTCCTTTTAAAGTTTTCCCAAAAAATGATGAAATATCTGGAAAAATATAGAAAGCACCTTTAGGTTGATTTAATTTAATTCCTTCAATCCCACCAAGAAGCTCAATAATCAATCCTCTTCTTTCCTTAAATTCATCTATCATATATTGAATTTCAGAAACAGGAGCATCTAAAGCAGCTATGGTTGCACGTTGTGCAATACAATTAGCCCCACTAGTAATTTGTCCTTGCATTTTAGTACAAGCTTTGGCTATCCAATTTGGAGCTCCTAAATAACCTATTCTCCAGCCAGTCATAGCAAATGCTTTTGCTACACCATTTACAGTAATGGTTCTATTGTACATAGATGTGATTTTTGCAAAACTAAAGTGAGGAATACCATAATTTATATGCTCGTAAATCTCATCCGAAAGTATATAGATTTCAGGATATTTTTCTAATACTTTCGCAAGTGCTAAATATTCTTTTTCTGTATAAATCGATCCACTTGGATTATTAGGAGAATTAATTACAACAAGCTTTGTTCTTTTTGTTATGGCATTTTCTAATTGTAAAGGAGTTATTTTAAAATCACTAGAAATATCAGATCTAATTTCTATTGGATTTCCTTCTGCAAGAGTTACAATAGCGGAATAACTTACCCAGTATGGAGCAACAAGAAGCACATCATCTCCTGGGTTAACCAAAACTTGAACTACATTAGCTATAGATTGTTTTGCACCGTTAGAAACTACAATTTGACTTGGCTGATAATTTAATCCATTATCTCTTTTAAATTTATTACAAATAGACTGTTTTAATTCACTATAACCATCTACTGGCGTATAAGAGTTATAATTATCATTAACTGCTTGAATTGCCGCATTTTTAATAAAATCAGGTGTATTAAAATCAGGTTCACCAAGGCTTAATCCTATAATATCTATTCCATTATTTTTTAATTCTCTTGCTTTAGCTGCCATTGCTAGAGTTGCAGAAACGGGTAAATTATTGATTCTGTCTGAAAGCTTATTTTTCATTTAAAATATTTGTTAATTATGTATTTTGAGGTTTCATTCCCATTGTTTTAAGGAATCGGAAGTGAGCACGTATTGCATCAAGAAATGTATTAAATTCATTGTATGGAAGATTGAATTCATTAGTAGTTTTCTTAACAATTTCCGCAATCTTATCATAATGTACATGTGATATGTTTGGAAAAATATGATGCTCTACCTGATAATTTAAGCCACCTGTAAACCAATTCACTAATTTATTATTTGAAGCAAAATTAACCGTTGTTTTTAGCTGATGGATTGCCCAACTATTTTTTATATTTCCATCTGAATCGGGCAAGGGCATATCTGCTTCATCCATAATGTGAGCCAATTGGAATACTAAGCTCAATATTAGTCCGGCTGTATAATGCATTACTAAAAATGAAAGCAATACCTTCCACCAAATTATATTAAAAAATAAAATTGGAATAAAAATCCAGAATAAAAAATAAAGTATTTTTGAAATCAATAATTTTGTCCAGTTTACGAATGGATTTGGGAACTTCCCGTGAGATAATTTTTTTTTCATAAATCTTTTCATCTGAAGAAAATCTGTAGTAATTGCCCAATTTATTGTTAATAGCCCATAAAGCAAAACAGAGTAATAATGTTGAAATTTATGAAACCATCTCCACTCAGAATGCTTTGAGAATCTTATAATTCTTCCTGCTTCTAAATCTTCATCATGACCATGAATATTTGTATATGTATGGTGTAAAACATTATGTTGAACTTGCCAGTTATATCTATTTCCAGCTAATAAATAGATGCTACCTCCCATTAATCTATTTATCCATTTTTTATTAGAAAAAGAACCGTGATTTCCATCATGCATTACATTCATTCCAATACCAGCTAAACCAATTCCCATAATAACTGATAATAATATTTGAAGCCAACCTGAAATCGTTAGAGTAGATATCAAAATATATGGTGTTAAAAGTAAACCAAACATCACAATTGTTTTTATCCAAAGCTTCCAGTTGCCATTTTTTGTAATATTTTTTTCTTTAAAATAATTATTAACTCTTTTGTTTAAAGTTTTGAAAAATTTTTTAGAATCGTTTCTTGAAAACTTAACAGTATTTATTTTATCAATCATGAATTATTATGTTTGTAATAAAGGTATATTTTTTGATAAAAATATTAATGTAATTTTGAATTAATAAATAAAAGTTTTGAACATCATAAAATCTAATTTTTCAAGTCTAACAAATTCACAAATATTACAATTTGAAAGTTTAACTAAATTGTATGAGAATTGGAATAATAAAATAAATGTTATTTCCAGAAAAGATATATCAGAATTAACTACTAGACATGTCTTGCATTCTTTAAGTATTGCTAAGTTAATAGAATTTAAACCTAAATCCAATATTCTTGATGTGGGTACGGGTGGAGGTTTTCCGGGAATTCCTTTAGCAATAATGTTTCCAGAAGTTTCATTTCATTTAACGGATTCTATAGGAAAAAAAATAAAAGTAGTTCAAGCTATTGTTGATGAACTAGGCCTTAGAAATGTAAAAGCTGAAAAAACAAGATCTGAAGATGTTAATCAAAAATATGATTTTATAGTAAGTAGAGCTGTTGCTAATATGACTGATTTTGTTAAAATAGTTAATGATAAAATCTTAACAATTAATAATCACCCTTTTAAAAACGGAATATTGTATTTAAAAGGGGGTGATTTGAGTTCAGAATTAAAGAGCTTTAAAAGCGCAAAAACTTTTAATATTAGCGATTATTTTAACGACTCTTTTTTTGAAACAAAAAAAATAGTGTATCTACCTATTTCATATATGGGTAAGGATACTCTGTAGGAGGATTGAAATTTTCTTTTATTAATCTAGGAGAAACCCATCTTAATAGGTTTAATTTCGATCCAGCTTTATCATTTGTTCCAGACGCTCTTGATCCTCCAAAAGGTTGCTGACCAACTACCGCTCCAGAAGGTTTGTCATTAATATAAAAATTACCCGCACTATACCTTAGATGTCTTAATGCGTATTTAACACTTTCTTTATCTTCAGAAATAAATGCACCTGTAAGGGCGTATATTGAAGTTTGATCAACTAAAGTTAGTGTTTCTTTCCAGTTCTCATCAGGGTAAACATATATTGTAACTACAGGTCCGAAAATTTCTTCTTGCATAGTAGTAAACTTTGGATTTGTAGTTAAAATGACTGTTGGAGAAACAAAGTAACCCTTATCTTCATTATAGTCTCCTCCAATCAAAATTTCAGACTCTTTATTATTTCTAGCATGTTCAATGTAATTTACAATTTTATCAAACGAGCCCTTGTGGATCACGGCAGTCATAAAATGTTGAAAATCTATAGGAGATCCAAGAGTTATCGAGCTAATTTGCTCTTTTAAATTATTGAATATTTCAACAGATTTTGATTTAGGAATATAAACTCTTGATGCTGCCGAACATTTTTGGCCTTGGTATTCAAAAGCTCCTCTTACAATTGCAGTTGATACCACCCTTGAATTAGCAGATGGATGTGAAACAATAAAATCCTTTCCACCAGTTTCTCCAACAATCCTAGGGTAATCTTTATATAAATTTATGTTTGTACCTACTTTAGTCCACAATTGTTTAAAAACATTTGTTGATCCAGTGAAATGAATTCCAGAAAGATTAGAGTTGTTTAAAGCAATATCAGTTACTAAAACAGGATCTCCAGTAACCATATTGATAACTCCTTTGGGAAGTCCAGCTTCATTAAAAACATCCATAATAACCTTAGCACTGTAAATTTGATGATCACTAGGTTTCCATAAAATAACATTACCCATTAAAGCTGCACTAGCGCAAAGATTCCCTCCAATTGCTGTAAAGTTAAAAGGAGTTATAGCGTACACAAAACCTTCTAATGGTCTGTATTCTAGTCTATTAGAAACCTCACCGACTGTGATTGGTTGTTCTTTATAGATTTCACTCATATAAACTATGTTTAGTTTAAGGAAGTCTACTAGTTCACATGCTGCATCAATTTCTGCTTGAAATATTGTTTTAGATTGTCCAATCATAGTGGCAGCATTGATTTTTGACCTATAGGGCCCTGCAATTAGTTCAGCTGCTTTTAAAAATATGGCTGCTCTTTCTTTCCATGGAGTGTTAGTCCATTGATCTTTTATCGTTAATGCACTATTTATAGCTTTTTTAACGTGACTTGAATTACATATTGAATAGGATCCAACAATTTTTTTATGATCATGAGGTGGGTTAATATTCTTCCTTTCTTCAGTGTAAACCTCTTCATTTCCGATGTATAAAGGAATTTTTATATTTTCATTATACATTGAATTATATGTCTCTACGACATCCTTTCTTTCATCTGAATTTTTTAAATAACCCTTTATTTCTTCGTTTTTAAGCTCAGGCACTTTAAATATTGAATGTTTCATTTATGATTTTTATAATTTAAATAAGTTTTAGTTTAATGCATGCGGAGCAGTAAGTTTAAACGTAGGTATGTAGGCTCTAAATTTTTTACCTGTATTTACATTAATCATGTTATAAAAACCTCTCATTGCTCCTACAGGAGAAGTGATAAGACAACTTGAGGAGTATTCGTAACTTTCTCCAGGTTTGATTAATGGTTTTTGACCAATTACTCCCTCTCCATCAATTATGATATCTGGGCTTAATGAGTCAAATATTCTCCAATGTCTAGATTTCAATTGAACAATGCTTTTACTTTGATTAGTTATTTTAACAAAATAATTAAATGAAAAATGAAGCCGATAATTCTTGAAATAAGATCCATCGTAACATTCTTTAACTGCTACTTTAATTCCTTGTGTAACGTGATTTATCATCTTAAATGCTAATGTAAAGATTATGCAAAAATAAAACTAATAGGTTCTGTTAATTTTTTATAACAGAAGAAGAAATGGATGAATGACCAATTAATTTAAAATATTTATCATTGATTTTTTTTTGATATAACAATGCGGAATATGTATTTTCTGTTTCCCAAAAATCTCCCCCAAAATAATTTATTATTTCTGGGTTAGATTGACTTATGTAGCAATAGATGTAATTATAATAACCTTGTTTAAACTTGAAACTCCCTTCATATTTATTTTTATTTAAGGTTAATTCATAATTTTTATCAGGCTTAAAATCATTAAATTCTCCAACAATATAAACCTTAGACTCTAAGTTAATAGAGTTTGGTTTTAAAGTAAAGTGAACATTTGAATAGTCGTTTTCAATATCGAAATCGCTAAACTGACTATTTAACTTATAAGATCCATTTATGTCAGGATTGTATTCATATTTCTTTTTAGTCCTTTCAAAATCGGTAACTAAATAGTTGTTATATAAGTTTTTTAAATCTGTTTTATATGTTCTGTAATTAGTTGAATTAATATTTGAAGTATCAAAACTTAAATATTCATTCCCTCCTCTGTAATTAATCTCATGGAAAATTAATTTATTGCTTAATATATGTTTAGGTTTAGCTATAATTCTTGAACTTAACCAGTTATTGTTTTTTATAATTATTAATTTTAATATTGAAGAGCTGTTATAAATTTTCGTACAATTATTACAGTTTATAGTTGCGTCAATATTCTGAGAGGATTCAATATCTTCAATTTTATTAGACCTAGAGATAGACATGCCTATTGATGTTAAGTTTTCGTTTACTAAAAACCTTTTTTCAAACACTTTTCGATCATTTGATAAATGAACACTTATAGAATAATTTCCAGAAACTTTAAAATCAAAATCATTGTTAGGGATTTTAAGTTTATAATGAGTGTAGCTTTGAAGAGTGTTATAGGAGCTTTTATAATCGTCTATTCTAATATCATCAAAACCATTTAAAAATTCTGATTTTAAAAGTTTAGATGGATTCCATTTGTAGTTATAGTGATTTATCTTGAAGTAATAATCTTTTTCATCAGCTTCAATGTCATCAAAACTTAAATAAACATGGTCATTAAAACCAATTACAGGATAGTTAGAGTTGGTTTTTGAGTTTAATAATTTAATGCTCTTTATGTTTTTATAAAAATTTTGTTGCGTGTAATTTTTAAGACAAGCAAATAAAAGCAAGTATAATGTTACATAAAAGGTTTTGACTGTCATATTTATCCTAAATATATTAATTTTTTTAGTTTATTATCGAAGAAAAAAAAATATTATTTAGAATCAATATAAATAAAAAATTAAATAGTAAATCAACTTTCACTTAATGCTTTTAATTAATAAATTTGCGCTCTATTTAATAGTAGAATAATTATGTCAAAAGACATCAAGATTAAATGTGGTTTAACCATCAACCTTAAAGGTGCTGCCGAAAACATTGTTAAGAAAGCCGCATTACCAAAATCAATTTCTTTAAACCCTGCAGATTTCCATTTAATTACTCCTAAAATGGCAGTAAAAATTGGTGATCACGTTAATGCAGGTGATGTTGTTTTTTATTCTAAGAAGAATCAGGAAGTGAAATTTTGTTCACCTGTTTCAGGAAATGTTAAAGATATTGTTAGAGGTGAAAAAAGGAAAATTATTGAAATTATCATAGATGTAGATTCTTTTCAAAAATCTAAGAAATTTAAAACTTACAAATTTGAAAATTTTAAAAGAGAAGACATAATAACTTCTTTATTAGAATCTGGCTGCTGGCCATTTATAAATCAAAGGCCTTATGATATTATAGCTAATCCTTCAGATACTCCAAAATCTATTTTTATTTCAACTTTCAACACAGCTCCAATTTCTGCAGATATTCAAATTATTTTGGACGATCAGAAGAATGAATTTACAACTGGAATTAAGGTTTTGAGAAAGTTAACAGATGGTGAATTAAATATTTGTGTCGAAAAAGATAACCAAACATTTATTAATGAAATTAATGATGTTGTTATTCATAACGTGAGTGGTCCTCATCCCTCTGGAAACGTAGGTGTTCAAATCCATCATATTGATCCTATCAATAATGGTGAAAAAGTTTGGACTGTAAATCCAGAAGATGTAGCAATTATTGGGAGACTTTTTTTGACAGGTAATTACACACCTTTAAGAACAATTTCTGTTTCGGGTCCACCTGTTAAATATCCTCAATATTATAAAACAATAGCCGGTTCTAAGCTATCAGAAATAATTAATGATTCTGTTGTTAATGATGATTTATTAAGATTTATTAATGGTGATGTTTTAACAGGTAAAACCGTAGGTAAAGATAGTTACTTAGGCTTTTATAATAATTCTTTTTCTGTATTAAGAGAAGGAAATCATCATAAATTATTTGGTTGGGTTCCCTTTATTAATAATAAAGTTCCTAGTATTTATAAAACTTCATTTTCTTGGTTATTTCCAAATAAAAAGTACGATTTGGATACAAATATGAATGGAGAAGAACGAGCTTTTGTAGTAACCGGTGAAATGGAGAAAGTTTTTCCTATGGATATTCTTCCTATGCAATTGCTTAAAGAATGTATGATCGGAGATATTGAAAAAATGGAAAATTTAGGCATTTACGAAGTAGCACCAGAAGATTTTTCATTAATAGATTATTCTTCTTCTTCAAAAATAGAAGCTCAATTTATAATTAGAAAAGGACTTGATTTAATGATTTCAGAAGTAGGTTAATTGTATTATATGAATATTAGAAATATACTTGATAATTTAAAAAAGCCTTTTAACAAAGGTGAAAAATGGGAAAAATTTGCCCCTGCCTTTAACGCCTTTGATACATTTTTATTTGTACCAAATCATACAACCAAACACGGAGCCCATGTCAGGGATGCTGTAGATCTTAAAAGAACAATGATCACTGTCATAATTGCTCTTTTACCGGCTCTTTTTTACGGGATTTTCAATACGGGATTTCAATATTATTCTCAATTAGGGACTGATTATAATACTATGGATATAATAGTACATGGATCAATGAAAATTCTTCCTATGATAGCGGTTTCTTATATAGTTGGACTTACTATTGAGTTTGCTTTTGCGGTATATAGAGGGCATGAAATTAATGAGGGTTACCTAGTTACAGGACTTTTAATTCCAATGATTATGCCAGTAGATATTCCACTTTGGATGGTTGGTCTTTCAGTAGCTTTTGCTGTGTTTATTGGTAAAGAAGCCTTTGGCGGAACTGGAATGAATATTTTAAATCCTGCACTGACTGCAAGAGCTTTTGCTTTTTTTGCTTACCCTACTTATATGTCAGGTAATCAAGTTTGGGTTTCTGAAGCTTCAAATATTGATGGTGTTTCTGGTGAAACTATTTTAGGAATGTTAGCTTCAGGAAGTAATTCAATACCATATGAACCTATGCAAATGTTTATTGGATCTATACCTGGATCCATTGCTGAAACTTCAACTCTTATGGTTATAGTTGGGGCCTTAATTTTAGTTTATACTGGAGTAGGTAGTTGGAGAATTATGGTTGGAAGTGTGATTGGAGCTGCTGTAACAGGACTGCTGTTTAATTTATGGGGAGCAAATGAGTTAATGAGTTTTAATTGGATTAATCATTTGATGGTTGGTGGTTTTGCATTTGGTGTAGTCTTTATGGCTACTGACCCTGTTTCTGCTGCTCAAACTGTTAAAGGAAAATGGATATATGGGATTTTGGTAGGATTATTTTGTATTTTAATAAGAGTATTTAATCCAGCCTATCCTGAAGGAGTAATGTTAGCAATTTTATTAATGAATGTTTTTGCACCAACTATAGATCATTATGTAGTTGAAGCTAACGTTAATAGAAGAATTAAAAGAAGTTTAAAAACTGTAAAAACTGCTTAAAATGAATAGAGATTCAAATTTATATACCTTTTTATTTGCAACTATCATGGTGTTTGTTGTGGCTACAGTTTTAGCATTTACTTCTCAGTCATTGAAAGATTTACAATCTGAAAATGTTAGAAAAGAAAAGATGCAAAATATTCTTTCAACAGTAGGAATTATAATTGATAGAGATGGAGCTGAGGAGTTATTTGATAAATATATTGACGGTCAGTTGGCTGTTAAAAATGATGGATCAATTGACACATCAGTTGATGTTTTTAACAATGTAAAGCTTTCTCTTGAACTAAAGAAAAATCCAAAGGATCAAGACTTTCCATTGTACGTTGCTAATATAGAGTCTGAAAAATTTTATATAATTCCTGTTAGAGGAAATGGCTTATGGAATGCAATATATGGTTACATATCTCTAAAGGAAGATTTAAATACTATTAAGGGAGTTGTTTTTGATCATGTAGGAGAAACAGCAGGCCTTGGTGCTGAGATCACTCAAGATTGGTTTGTTGAAAGATTTGTTGATGAAAAACTTTTTGATTCTGATAATAATTTAATGGGAATTAAAGTTTCTAAGACTAACAATGATCCAAATAATTCTGATAAAAATGACCATGAAGTTGATGCGATTTCTGGTGCAACAATTACTGGAGATGGAGTTTCAGATATGATAAAAGAGAGGTTAGAGCATTATATCCCTTATTTCAATACTCTAAGATCAAATTCAATAGCTTTAAATTAGATAATATGTCAAATAAAAATAGAGCTTTACTTTCAGATCCAATGGATGATAATAATCCTATAACTGTTCAGGTTTTAGGTATTTGTTCAGCTTTAGCTATTACAGTTCAATTAAAAGCTGCAATAGTTATGAGTATTTCAGTTATGGCAGTTATGGCAGCTAGTAATGTTATTATTTCTTTGTTAAGAGATTTAATTCCAAATAGAATTAGAATTATAGTTCAATTAGTAGTTGTGGCAGCAATGGTTATTCTAGTCGATCAAGTGCTTAGAGCATATGCATACGATGTCAGTAAAGAATTATCAATATTTATAGGTTTGATTATCACTAATTGTATTGTCATGGGGCGTTTAGAAGCTTTTGCCTTAGGAAATGGAGTGTGGAGATCTTTTTTAGATGGAATTGGAAATGCTGCAGGGTATGGGTGGATTTTAATTTTAGTTGCTTTTTTTAGAGAACTTTTAGGGTCTGGAAAGTTAGGAGGAATTCAAGTTATTCCTGATTTTATATATGAAATGGGTTATGTAGACAATGGTCTTATGCTTTTATCTCCAATGGCACTTATCACTGTTGGTATTATTATCTGGATTCAGCGATCTAGGAACAGAAAATTAATAGAACAGGCATAATTTAAACTAATAAACATGATTGATTACGCTAATTTATTTATAAAAAGTATTTTCATCGAAAATATGATTTTCGCCTACTTTTTAGGTATGTGTTCATATTTAGCTGTTTCAAAAACTGTTAAAACTGCTGTTGGTTTAGGTTTTGCTGTAATTTTTGTTTTAACAATTACAGTCCCTTTAAACTTTTTAATAGATCAGTATTTATTAAGACCAGGTGCCTTGGCTGGGTTGGACCAGAATATGCTGAATTAGACTTAAGTTTTTTAAGTTTCATTATGTTTATTGCAGTAATAGCTTCCATGGTTCAATTGGTAGAAATGATTGTCGAAAAATTTGCACCAGCTTTATATGGTGCTTTAGGAATTTTCCTTCCGTTAATTGCAGTTAATTGTGCGATTTTAGGAGGGTCTTTATTTATGCAAATCAAAGATTTTTCTGGAATTACAGAATCCGCTATTTATGGATTTGGATCTGGAATTGGATGGCTTCTAGCAATTGTTGCGATAGCTGCAATTAGGGAGAAAATAGCTTACTCAAACGTACCTGCTCCTTTAAAAGGGTTAGGAATTACCTTTATAATAACTGGACTTATGGCAATAGGCTTTATGAGTTTTATGGGAATTAAACTATAATTTTTATGACAATTACTACTTATATAATTTTTAGTATTATCGTTTTTTTAGCCATCACTATGGTTTTGGTTGGTATGCTTTTAGGAGTTAAAGCTAAGCTGCTTCCTTCAGGCCCAGTGACCCTTTTTGTTAATGGTGAAAGTGAGGTAGAAGTTTCGTCTGGAAGCACACTTTTATCAACACTCGGAAATAATAAAATTTTTCTACCCTCCGCTTGTGGAGGTGGAGGAACTTGTATACAGTGTAAATGTATAATTACTGAAGGTGGGGGAGAAATTTTACCAACAGAAAAACCTCATTTTAGTAGAAAAGAAATTGCAGAAGGCTGGAGACTTGGTTGTCAGGTTAAAGTAAAGCAAAATATGGTTATCGAAGTTCCTGAAGAAGTATTTGGTATAAAAAAATGGGAAGCAACCGTATTAAGAAATTGGAACGTAGCTTCGTTTATAAAAGAATTTGTAATTCAAATCCCAGAAGATATGGGTTATAAGGCAGGAGGATATATTCAAATTGAAATTCCTGAATGTGATATTGATTTTAAAGACATAGATATTAAATCTCATCCTGAAGAGCATCCTGGTGAGCCAGATAAGTTTAAGTTAGAATGGGATAATTTTAAACTTTGGGATTTGAAAATGAAAAACCCAGAACTTGTCGAACGAGCTTATTCTATGGCTTCATATCCTGCAGAAGGCAAAGAAATCATGCTTAATGTCAGGATTGCTACACCTCCTTTTGACAGAAATAAAAATGGATGGATGGATGTTAATCCTGGAGTTGCTTCATCTTACATATTTTCTAGAAAAGCTGGAGATAAGGTTACTATTTCTGGCCCTTATGGAGAGTTTTTTATCAATCATTCTGAAGCTGAAATGCTTTATGTTGGCGGTGGAGCTGGAATGGCCCCAATGAGATCTCATTTATATCATTTACTTAGAACTCTAAAAACTGGAAGAAAGGTTAGTTTTTGGTATGGTGGAAGGTCAAAAAGAGAACTTTTTTATATAGATCACTTTAAAGCTTTAGAAAAAGATTTTCCTAACTTTAAATTTTACATTGCTCTTTCAGAACCATTAGAAGTTGATAATTGGAAGGTTAAAGATAGTTTAGATTCGCAAGGTGATGGTTTTGTAGGTTTTGTTCACCAAACAGTTATTGATAATTATTTAAATCATCATGAAAGTCCAGAGGATATTGAAGTATATTTCTGTGGTCCTCCTTTAATGAACCAAGCTATTGAGAAAATGGCTGATGATTTTGGTGTTCCACCTGAAAATGTCAGATTTGACGATTTTGGAGGATAATATCTTACCAGTCCCTCTAAGCGACTTAGATAAGCACAAACTAGCAATGAATGTTGTTGGAAAAGATTTAGAAGCTAAAAATTATGAATTTTTATCTGTCAATAGCAAATTAAAAAAAGATCCTCAATTTGTTTGTATAAATGAAAAAAAACTATCTTTCATAATAGTTAAGGCTATTTGTTATCCAAATGATCCTAGAGATATCATGGTTTCACATCTTGATAAAATTAAAGCTCACGCAACTAGTTTTAATGCAGAGTTGTATTATGCTGGAGTTGGCTTAGCAAATTCCGAAAATTATGACCTGCCTTTATTTAAAAACTCAGGTTATATCATTAATTTTAATGGACTTGAAAAAATTAATTAGTTTATTTATTTTAGCTTCTTTGTGTTTTAGTTGTAAAAATTCTCTTAAAACACATGTCTTTTCAGGCTATGCTTTGGGAACCTCTTTTAAAATAGTATATTCATCAGAAGAAGAGTTATATAATATTGAAGAGCTAACTGATTCGATTTTTTTTCAAATAAACAGATCACTTTCTACTTATCTTATTTCATCTGATATATCAAAAATAAATAATGGAATTGACTCCATTATAGTTGACAGTCATTTTAAAAATGTATTTAATCAATCTAAGATAATTTGGGAATCTTCTAATGGGTTTTTTGATCCAACCGTTGGGTCACTAGTTAACGCATATGGATTAGGTCCTAATCTAGATACAAGTAGAGTATTTAATATAGATAGCTTAATGAACCTTACTGGTTTTGAAAATGTCACATTACTTAATGACAGAATTGTAAAGAAAAAAATTGGAATTTTTCTAGACTTTAATGCTATAGCTAAAGGATACTGTGTTGATGTTATTTCAAAAATGTTAATTGATAATCAAATTACTAATCATTTAATTGAAATTGGAGGAGAAATGTATGCTAGTGGATTAAATAGGACTACAAATACTCCATGGAGGGTAGGTATTGCAGATCCTTTAAATTCGGATCCTAATAGTTATAATCTAAGGTTAGCTTTAAAAAATATGGCTCTTGCAAGTTCTGGTAATTACAGAAAATTTTTAATTGATTCTATAACAGGAAGAAAGATTGTTCATACAGTTAATCCTAAAAATGGAAATGCTTATAGTACAAATGTTTTAGGAACTTCTGTTTTGGCTGATAGTTGTATGTCTGCAGACGGATATGCTACTGCTTTTATGGCTATGCCTCTAGAAGAGTCTATTGCTTTAATGAACTCATTGTTGAATATTGAAGCTATGATAGTTTATTTGGATGAAGAAAATGAATTAAAAACCTATTTTACAAAAAACTTTGAGGATCTAATTTTAGATTAATTTTTTACATACAGGGATAATTTCATTTTCTTCTATGCTGTACTTTAAGATTTCTTCTTTTTTAAACTTTGAAGCATATTTAACTTGCTTAACCTCAAATCCAATATTTTGTAACCTTGTGAAATAATCTAATCCATAAAGTCTCACATGATCATATTGCCCAAATTTCTCTATTCTTTCTTGTCTATTCGTGATGCTATTGTCTTCAAAAGTGGTTTTATTATTTAAATTAATAGGAACTTGAAGTATAGCAGTTCCATGAGAATTTAAAACCCTGAAAAGTTCAGTCATAGCTTTTTTTTCATCCTTAATATGCTCTAGAACATGATTACAAAGAATGTAATCAAATGAATTATTTTTAAAAGGCATGTTGCAAATATCTCCTTTTATATCTGCTAGCGGAGAGTTCAAATCAAAAGTTGTGTAATTAATGTTTTCTAATTTTTTAAAAACATTGTAAAAACATTGCTCGGGGGCTATGTGAAGGACTTTTAAATTTTTTTTAAAAAAACCCGTTTCGTTTTTTAAATAAAGCCAAAGTAACCTATGTCTTTCCAGTGATAATGTTCCTGGACTTAGGGCATTTTTTCTTTGTGACACATATCCGTAAGGGAGAAATGTTCTATAGGATTTTTCATTAATTGGATCTGTAAAGTTATTTCCTCTGAAAAAAAAATCTAAAAAAGGTTGTAGAATTTTACTCCAAAAAATTAATTGAGGTCTTGGAATTATATTTATTAAAAATTTGATTATTAATTTCAATTATTTGAATTTTTTTTCTTCATCACTTTTTATACCCAAAGATTCATAAATAAAATCAAAGGTTGAAAGTAAATTAGGTTTTCCATCAATTATTGCAATATTATGTTCAAAGTGTGCGCTAGGCAAATTATCTGATGTTAAAATTGTCCAACCATCATCAAGTTGATTTATTTTTGATGTCCCCATATTTATCATTGGTTCAATTGCGACTACCATTCCATTTAGGAATTTTTTTCCAGTTCCTTTTTTACCATAATTAGGCATTTCCGGTTTTTCATGCATTTCCTTACCTAAACCATGCCCAACGAGCTCCCTTACAACTCCATATCCATTTAATTCATTGTAGTTTTGTATGGCATATCCAACGTCTCCAACTCTGTTTCCTATTTTGAATTGTGAAATCCCCTTATAAAGAGATTCTTTTGTGGATTTTAAAAGAGCTTTAATTTTCTCATCTACTTCTCCAACTTCAAAAGTGTAAGCATGATCACCATAATATTCATTTTTTAGTACTCCACAATCAATTGAAATTATATCCCCATCTTTTAAAATATTATTGTTAGGTATTCCATGTACTACTTGTGAGTTAGGGCTAATACAAAGTGTATTAGGAAAGTCGTACAAGCCTAAAAATCCAGGAATTGCTTGATGATCTCTTATGAAACTTTCTGCTAATGAATCAAGTTGTAATGTTGTAATACCTGGTTTAATTTCTGAAGCAAGCATTCCTAAGGTTTTGGAGACTAATTGCGCACTTTCTCTTATTAGTTCTATTTCATCTTTTGATTTAATTAAACTCATAATTAAAAGTCTGCGTATGCATTTTTATACTCGTTTCCACTTAAAATTTTATAAATATCTTTTTCAATAGTTTCTATAGGAAATTCAACTATTCTATTAATTTCTTTACCATTTTTATTGAATATAATAGTGGGAATATTTATAATATCTTGATTTTTTTCTAAACTATCAACTGTAGTTTTGTCTAGAGACATTGCAATTAGTTTCATTTTCTTGTCTTTTATCTTTAAATAATCTATTAGCTTAAAAAAAGCGGGGGTATGCATACGGCTATCACTACACCAAGTTCCCATAAATACAGTTATATCTATATCGTTAATCAAAGGTTTTATTTGATCAGCAATTTCCTGGTCAAGTTTATAGTTTGTGTAATTTTCTTTAAACCAAAAATCATGAGGTTCGTTTTTGAGTTCATTTTTATTAAAAACTCCTAGAATGTCAATATATTTTTCTTTAAGTTCATTGTCAGTACTTTTGGAGGATTTTTTTGAATCATTACAAGAGATTAAAAAAATAAAGATAAATAAGAGACTAATTTTTTTCATAATTATTTTAATAAAGATTCGCAAGTCATTAAGTTTGGTTTTTTAATTTTCATTAACTCAAGAATTGTTGGAGCAATATCACCCAAAACACCATTAGATATTTTTTTAATTTCATTGTCAACTAATATTATTGGAACCATGTTTGTTGTGTGTGCGGTATTTGGACTTCCATCAGGGTTTATCATTACATCACAATTACCATGATCAGCAATGACTAAAGTCGAGTATTTCTTTTTTTGTGCTAATTCAATTATTTTACTCGCACATTTATCTACAGTTTCACAGGCTTTTATTGCCGCATTAATATTGCCAGTATGTCCAACCATATCTGGATTAGCAAAATTTAAACATATAAAGTCAGCAGATTCGTCGTCAATTTCTTTTATAATTGATTCTGTTATTTCATTTGCACTCATTTCAGGTTTTAAATCATATGTAGCAACTTTTGGAGATGGACATAAAATTCTCATTTCATTTTCAAATGGTTTTTCTCTTCCCCCGTTAAAGAAAAATGTTACGTGAGGATATTTTTCAGTTTCTGCAATCCTGATTTGTTTTTTTTTGTTTTTTGCTAAAACTTCACCTAAAGTATCAACTAAATTGTCTTTTTCATAAATGACTTTAATATTTTTAAATGACTGATCGTAATTAGTCAATGTCACAAAATTCAAATTCATTTTTTTTAATTCAAATTCTTGGATATCTTCTTGAGTTAAAACTTTAGTCAATTGTCTTCCTCTATCAGTTCTAAAGTTAAAAAAAATCACATAATCATTTTTCTTTATAAGACCTTTAGGCTTATTGTTTTCGTCAACTAAAATTATAGGTTTAATAAACTCATCTGTAATCCCCGTTTCATAAGATTCTTTTATAGAATTAATAATGTTTATTGACTTTTTACCTGAGCCATTTACAAGTAAATCGTAAGATTTTTTAGTTCTTTCCCACCTATTATCCCTATCCATTGCGTAATACCTGCCTATTAAGCTAGAAAGGGATGCCCCGCATTCAGATATTTTTTTATTTAGCCTTTTTATTAGCTTAATACCAGATTTTGGATCAACGTCTCTTCCATCTGTGAAAGCGTGAACGAATACATTTTTAATATTCATTTCTTTACTCACAGATAAAATTTCTTCTAAATGATTAATATGAGAATGTACCCCACCATCAGATACTAACCCGATTAAATGAAGTTTAGCATTCGTTTGTTTTACAGATTCTAATGTATTTTTTAAAACGGCTTTGTCTTTAAATTTATTTTCTTTAATGTCTAAATTAATTCTTGCCAAATCTTGATAAACGACTCTTCCTGCTCCTAAGTTAATATGCCCTACCTCACTATTACCCATTTGGCCATCAGGAAGACCTACACTTTGTCCAAACGTAGAAAGTTCTGCAGAGGGATATTTTGAATATAACGAATCGATAAAAGGAGTTTTTGCCTTGTCAATTGCTGAAACATTTGGGTTTTTGGATATCCCCCAGCCATCGAGAATCATTAAAATTACTTTTTTAGAAATGTTCAAATTTTTTTAGACTTAATGATTAATTTTTTAAATATAATTATAATCAAAACATTAGTTATTTCAAATCTGGATTAATATCTAAGATATTTTGATTTATATACTTAGTTAAAAACTCGTCATTAAAATATTCTGCTCCATTAATATTTTCTTTTTGGATAATTTGTTTTAATCCAGACTCTATTAATTTGTTTAAAATTTTTTTAGAAATGGGAGCGTAACTATAATGCCAAGGCTCATAATCAAACCCCATTCTTTTAGGATTGTTATTGTAGGTAAGATAAAATCCAAATTTTTTAGAATTTAAATCCAACCATTGTTTAATTCCGTAAAAGACTCCCCCTTCTTCAAACTTACTAGAGATAAGAGCGTCTTTCTCATCTGGAAAATTTCCATCAATTATATCAATATCTGTCCCCCAGTGATGTCTTGAGGTCCCGGGAATAGTAGAGTATCTAATTATTTCTTCAATGGCCTTTACGGGCTCTAAAGAATGAGTTTTAGTGAATTTATTGTATTTATTGTTCCAAATTTGTTTTTGACGGTCATATCCTCTGTAGGCCGAAACAATTTTAAGTTTAAATCCGTCTTTTTTTGCTTCATTTGCCATTTTTTCAAATGCTTTATGAGTTCTGCTTTCTAGTAAAATAGTATCTCCAACTAAATCAGGTTTTTTAATGCCTCTAATTATATCTAAATCCATATTTATTTGAGAAAAATTAATATTACAAATTAAAAAAAACAATAAGCAAACTCTAAGTAACCTTAAATTCATTGTAACTTTTTATAAAAAAAAGAATGTAAGCCTATACCTTGAATTATAAAAGCATCTCCTAAACTTTTGTAATTAAATTTTGTATAAAATCCAGTAGCCTTTTCTCTAGCATTCATCCAAATATAATTAACACTTAAATTCCTACAGATTTCTTCTGAATATTCTAATAATTTTTGTCCAATGCTTTTTTTTCGATAATCATATAGCACACACATCCCTCTTAACTGATAACAATTTAATAAATCAATTTTTGTTGATTTATTTTTGATCAAAGATACTCCTGCAACAATTTTTTGATTTTTATAAACTCCTATGTGAATTGAATCTAGTCTTTCATCTCCTTCAAACTTACAATGTTCATAGTTAGAATTAGCTCTTAAAACTTTACTCCTAAGAGGATATAAGTTTTTAGAATTAACTTTTTTTAAAATTAAATTCATATAACATAAAAATAATAATATAATTTTTAGCAAAGTAAATAACTTATAATAATTCATTAATATTATATTTGTATAAAAGCGAGAGTAGCTCAGTTGGTAGAGCTTCAGCCTTCCAAGCTGATGGTCGCCGGTTCGAACCCGGTCTCTCGCTCTACTTTTTTAAATTAATGAAATATCTATTTAAGATTTTAATTCTTTTATTTATATGCAATTTTTCTTTTGCACAATCCGATTATAGAACATGGATTAGAGGGAAAGTACTTTATAGGAACAATAATGTCATTTCAGCAAATGTAGTTAACAATACTTCTCAAAAAGCTACAATAACTAATGGTGAAGGAGAGTTTGAGATGCTGGTAAAACTTAATGATCGTCTTGTTTTCTCATCCGTTCAATATCAAATTAGGTCATTAGTAGTTAATAAAGAAATTTTACAGAAAAGCAGAATCGTTATTGATGTTAATGAAAAAGTCACTCAGTTGGATGAAGTAGTTGTTGGACCTGAAAATATTGAAAAATTCCTTGATTTAAAGGAAGAAGAATTTAAAAAAGTAGATTATACTTTTGACAAATCAACTAAGATTGAAAATCAGATACTAAAAGCTGGTAGACTAACAAATGGTCTTAATTTTATTGCTCTATATAAAGTCATAGCCAAGTCTAGTTCAAAAGACGAAAATTTTTCTGATTCGAATGCTATTAATTATAAGCCTAGTAATTTACTTCGAGAAGTTTACGATGATTCTTTTTTTATCGCTAATCTGGGGATCCCAAAGGATAAGATTTCAGAATTTTTATTTTATTGTGATGATAAATTTCCATCTAAGTTCTTATTCAAGAAAAGTAATGAGTTTCAGTTAATTGATTTTTTAGTAAAACAAAGTGGTAGATTTAAAAAAATTCTTAAAAGGGGTTAGTGTATTGTTGTGTATTTTTGTTTTTGGAATTCACCATGTTTTTTCTCAAAAAAAACAAAATTACAAAGTCTTCAAAGGGGAAGTTGTTAATGACTCTTTAAATATAAGTGGCATACATATTATAAATAAGACTAGTGGATCCAGATCAATAACTAATCAAAATGGAATTTTTGAAATTGGAGTTAAAAGAAATGATACAATAGTATTATCTTCAATTCAAATTAAACCACATATGATAATCATTGATTCTAAAATTTTTGATCAAGATTTAATTAGAGTTTATGTAGAGCCCTTTATTAATCGGTTAGATAATGTTGTGGTAAAATCACATAATTTATCAGGAAATATGCTGGATGATATGTTAGCCTCTGGAATTAAAGACCCAATTAATTTTATTGATGTTGGAATACCTGGGTTTGAAGGAGAAAGAGAAGAAAAAATAGTTTCTGAAAAGAGCCTTATACTACAAACTCTATTACTTCCAATCTCAGGAGGGTTAGATATTGAGGCAGTTTACAAACATTTGTCAGGATATTATAAAGAACTTAAGAAGAGAAGATTATTAGACAAACAATATGTTGCGGTTGTTAGTATAATAGAATTTTACGGAGTAGTTTTCTTTATCAATAAATTTAATTTAAGTGAAGAAAAAGTTTATGAATTTGTTTTAGGAGCTTTAGAAAATAGTAATATTGAAAGTGATTTCAAAACCTCGGATCATGGTTTAGTGTTAGAATCATTTGAGGAATTTTATAAATCTATAAATGAAGAAAATTAGTTTAATATTTGTATTCCTTGTTTTTTGTGGTTTTGTAAATCACAAATACTATGTCAGTACATCTCTGTTTAGTTTTAATGATTCAAATGCAATTGAGATTACAATTAGAGTTTTTAAAGATGATTTAAATTCTTTATTTGAAAAACAATATTCAGATCAATATAAATTAAGTTCAGATTTAAACTCGCCAATAATTCAATCTTTAATAAGCAGCTATTTAGAGGATAATATTGGAGTGTATTTTGATAACATTAAATACCAGCCTAATTTTTTAGGTTCTGAAGATAAAAATGACTTGATTATTTGTTATTTAGAGATAGAAAAAATTCCTATTTCAGATTCTATTAAAATAGAAAATAACATATTATTTGATTTGTTTTTAGATCAAAAAAACATCATTCATGTTAAAAAAAACAATGAGAAACAAAGCTTTATTCTTACAAAAGAAAGCTCACAATATAATTTAGATATTTAATAACATTTTACTAAATTTATCCAACATCAAAATAACTCTATGAAAGCAATAAACTTCAAATTAATAATGATTTCTTTGATCTTCTCATTTACTGGGATGTCTCAAGAAGTTTCAGATGATTCTAAGCAAAAAGGACATTTAAACACTAATAAGTTTAGACAAATGTACCAGGAGTTTTCATCTCCTAATATGTTTAGAACAGCGGCTGGTGCACCAGGACCTGCTTATTATCAACAACAAGCTGATTATAAAATCAATATTGAACTGGATGACCAAAATAAAAGAATATATGGCGACGAGATAGTGACTTATACTAATAATTCACCAGATAATTTAGAATATTTATGGGTGCAATTAGATCAAAATGTTAGAAAAAAAGATTCTCCTTCTTTAGATAAGGATGGTGATGGAGCTGCACCATATTACTTGCCATCTGGTTTTACAAATAAGTTTATAAACAAACCCTTTGATGGCGGATTTAATGTCGAGTATGTTAAAAATGTAAACGGTAAACCGTTAGATTTTTTCATTAATCAAACTATGATGAGAATTGACATGTCAACTTCGCTTAAAAGTGGTGAAAGTTTTTCTTTTTCAATTAAATGGTGGTACAACATCCAAGACCATGTTAATCAAGATGGTAGATCAGGTTATGAATCATTTAAAAGTGACGGAAATAGATCTTATATAATTGCACAGTTCTTTCCAAGAATGGCAGTTTATAACGAGATAGAAGGATGGCAGAATTATCAATTTTGGGGTGATGGAGAATTTGCTTTACCTTTTGGAAATTATGATGTTAAAATAACTGTTCCCTCTGATCATATTTTGGATGCTACAGGAAAACTTCAAAACAGAAAGGAAGTTTTTTCAAAAAACATGATAAAACGATTTAATAAAGCCAAAAAATCATTCGATAAACCAGTAATGATTGTAACTCAAGCTGAAGCTGAATTAGCAGAAAAGGGATTCTCTAAAGAAAAAAAGACATGGCACTTTATTGCAGAAAATGTTAGAGATTTTGCATTTGCATCATCTAGAAAATTTATTTGGGACATGATGGCGGTAAAAGTAGGAGATAAAGATGTTATGGCTGTTTCTATGTATCCTAAAGAAGGAAATCCATTATGGGAGGATTATTCTACAGTAGTAGTTGCGGAAACTCTAAAAACTTATTCTGATTATACTTTTGACTATCCTTACCATAAAGCAATTTCTGTCCATGCTGCTCAAATTGGAATGGAATACCCTATGATTTGCTTTAATTTTGGAAGACCAAATATTGACGGATCTTATTCTGATCAAGTTAAATACGGAATGATAGGAGTTATTATTCATGAAGTGGGTCATAATTTTTTCCCAATGATTGTTAATAATGACGAGCGTCAGTGGGCTTGGATGGATGAAGGTATTAACACATTTGTTCAATATTTAACAGAACAGAAACTAGGAAAAGACAAACCTGAAATTATTTTTCCTCTGAGAGGAATATCCCTCCAGAAGAGGAAAAGCAAAAGATATAGTTAATTATATGAGTGTGGATCAAAACTCGTTAGCTCCAATTATGAGTAATCCTGAAAACGTTTACAGCCTTGGGCCTAATGCTTATGGTAAGCCAGCAACAGCGTTAAACATTCTAAGAGAAACTATAATGGGTGAAGAGCTTTTTGATCATGCCTTTAAAACCTATTCTAAAAGATGGATGTTTAAGCACCCTACGCCTGAAGATTTCTTTAGAACTATGGAAGATGCCTCTGCTGTAGATTTAGATTGGTTTTGGAGAGGATGGTTCTACACAACTGACTATGTAGATATAGGAATAAGTGAAGTTAAACAATACTATGTGTCTCCAGAACCTGGTTCAGAAATGAAAAAAATGATGGAAGAAAGAGGTGTCTCTATAGAAAACTTAAGACCATTAGTTTATCTAGAAGATTTCGAAAATGACACTAAAAATCAAAAAAGAAGGTAACCCTTTAGACAATTCAAAATTATTAAACAATTACCTTAATGAAAACTATAGTGAAGAGGAGTTATCCAGTTTAAATATTCCAAAATATTTTTATGAAATCGTTTTCGATAAACCAGGAGGTCTTGTTATGCCAATTATAGTAGATTATGAATATGAAGATGGAACAAAAGAAAGGATTACATACCCTGTTCAAATATGGAGAAAGAATGATAATAAAGTAAGTAAGATGGTTACTTCAAATAAAAAAATTAGTCAATATAGTTTTAGATCCAGATTTAGAAACTGCTGATATTGATACATCTAACAATTCGTGGCCAAAAAAACAAGATGACTCTAATTTTGATAAGTTTAAAGCTAAAATAAAAGGTTAAATTTCATATATAAATGGTCGATTAATTTAATCGACCATTTATATATATTTACATTAAATATTATAATATGATTCTTTTTATAAGTGGACCTGAAATTCTATTTGTTGGATTAATAGTTCTACTTGTTTTTGGTGCGGATAAAATTCCTGAAATTTCAAAGAGGACTTGGAAAAGGAATTCGCCAAGTTAAAGATGCAACTGATGATATAAAGAGTGAGATTCAAAAAAGTGTTAAAAAACAAGGAATTGATACAGATTCAATTAAAAAAGAAATCGATGATGTCAAAGAAAAAATGGATGATTTAGGTGGGTCTATAAAAAGAAATCTTTAAATTTTCCTACAAATAGATATTCCATCTCTAATAGGGAGTATTATAGTTTCAACTCTACTATCATTATTAATCATATTATTAAAATCAAAAAGAGTTTTTGTTGCAGTATCATTCTTGCTTGTTTTTTCTAATACTTTTCCGCTCCACAAAACATTGTCTGAAATTAGCACACCATTTTTGTTTAATTTATTAATTACTAAGTTGAAATAATTAATATAATTTTCTTTGTCAGCATCAATAAAAATCAGATCAAAAGATTCGTTTAGTTCAGGAATTATCTTGAGAGCGTCTCCATTGTATTGAATAATTTTATTACCTTTTTTTGATTTATTGAAATATTTTCTTTGAATACTTTCTAGTTCTTCATTTTTGTCAATTGTATGGATTATTCCATTTGGATCTAGACCTTCTAATATACATAAGGCAGAATACCCAGTATAAGTACCAACCTCTAAAACATTTATAGGTTTTAGTAATTTAGAAATCATTGAAAGAATTCTTCCTTGGTATGCTCCGCTTAACATTCTTGGATTAAGCACCTTTAAATTAGTCTCGCGATTTAATTCTTTTAATAGGTCAGGTTCCTTTTGAGAAAACAACTCTACATATTCTAATATTTCTTTGTTTATGAAATTATTCATCCTTTCGCTTAGCATATTTAAAACGATCTAGAAGAGCTGGAAGAGCATATCCATCTAAACCATTTATTGTTACAGTTTTAGCTTTATCAAGCCTTAACCATCCGTCCTCTTGAATAATATTGGTATCGCAATAAATGTCGTTAATTTCAGCTACCATTAATAGCGTGTTATTTTCTTTTATTTCATATTTATTTATAAACTTACAACCTAATTTTATTTTTGAACTTTTTACATAAGGAGCTTTAAAGTCATCAATAAATTCTTTTTCTAAACTAGTCATGTCAAATTCTGAAATAATTGAAGGGTATCTAGCTGATGTGTGATGAGCATCTTTAATGTCATCAAAATACACATGATTAACTGTAAATATTTTATTATCCATTATGTTTTTATAAGTATCTCTAGGAACCGTAGTTGGGCGTACAATAAAACTTAACAATGCTGGATCACTTCCCAAATGAGTTATTGAACTAAAAATCGCAACATTATATACTCCTTTCTCAGAAACAGTTCCAATCAGATTAGCTGATTTATATCCTGTACAACTGTTGATAAGATTTAGTCTGTAAATCTTATCCATTTTATTTATTTGAGATTTTGAAAAGTGATCCATTTATAATAAATTTAAGTGTTAAAATATGATAATTTAATTCGTTTTACTTAAATCATCATACTTAAAACATTTTTATATGTGTTTTATTTTTAACAAAAAATTTAAATTTTATCAAAAATAATATTCAAAAATATAGATTAACAATACTACTTTTTTCAATTAGTTTAATTTGCTACGCTTCTTTTTATCTTATTGGCAGTGATATTGATGAGGATGGTTATTTGAAAGAACCTTTCGGACTAATACCAATAGGTGCTCTTTTCTTTTTTGCTTCTATTATGAGTTTAGCTTGGTTAAAAATAAAAAAGTAGACACCATTTGGGGTCTGCTTTTTACATTATTTGATATTCCTTTATTTAATCCTTCTTTTTTTTGTTTTTACAAGAAGCCATTGCTGATTTTAATTCTTCGTGAGACTTTATTTTCTTTTTTATAATATTCTTATCATCTCCATAAGTTAATATTGTTACTGGAAAAACTAGTTGAGGTTTTGTTTTGGTTTTTTCATTGATTTCATACCAACCCTTCATAGCTACACATATTTCTTTTCTATCATTTCCAGTAATTATTGAACCATCCGGCATAGAATATGAAAGTGGGTATTCAAATTTAAAACATGGACCTTTTCCCTTCCCCTTTTTTCTTTTTCCTTTGGAACTCGTTAGTTTTCTTCCTTTTGTTGTGAAATAGAGTTCATCATCTCTTTCATAGTCTAATTCAAGTTTTATAAAATCAAAACTTTTCATTTCAATTTCATAACCAAGCTCTGGTGCCAGTGTAGCTTCATCAATAAAATCATTAGGCATTTCAAAATTTATTGAAGAAATTGCTGAGTTAGGTAGGTCAGAACTAGAAATTAAAATTTTATTTTCAGAATCAATAATAGCTTGAATCAACTCATCATCCGACATTTCACTTCCGTCGACATCACAGGAGATAAAAAGTAAAGGACTTATAAGGGCGAATAATAACAAATATTTTTTCATATTTAACAATTATACTACTAATTTATAAATTAAATTTATTTTTAACAAATTTTTTCTTTTCTAAAATCATTCATTAAATATTATAATTAACTTGCGTCTTATGAGAAAAAAATTAATTATGTTTTCGTTTATTGTTCTATTTCAGTTCACTTTTAGTCAAGAATCTCAATTGGTTGAAGTGGAGGAATTTCCTGTTTTTCCAATATGCAGTTTGGTTCCTTTATCAATGCAAAATATTTGTTTTGAAGAGACTATTTCTGAGCACATAGCTAATAACTTTGTATATCCAAAAGCTGCTCTGGACATCAGAATTTCTAGGTTTCCTCAAGTTTTTTTTGAAATTGATATTAATGGAAAGGTCGATAAATTATTTGCAAAAGCTTCTTTGGTAGGGGTTAAGTTTGATGAGCAAGAAGCTTTGTTGAAAGCTAATCAAATTTTTGAACAAGCTTCTATTGATATAATTAATAAACTTCCTTTAATGAAACCAGGAAAAGTTAATGGTGAAATTGCGCCATTTCCTTTTCAAATTCCCATAACTTATAGATTACCAAGATTAAGCGATAATTCTAATCAAGTTTATCCAATAGATAGTGTAGAATGGGCTCCACTATTTCCTGAAACAAATGATATATCATCAGATGAATCAAAATCTTATTTTAAAAAAAGAATAGAAGATCATGTTAAAAGATATTTAAGGTTTCCAAGAAAGTCAAAAAACATTAATGATCTGGTTATGGTTTTTGTGGAAATTGTAGTTGAGAATGATGGTAATATTTATGAAATCACATCTTTTGGTCCAGATGAGTTTAGAAAAGAGGCTGAAAGAGTTGTCAAAAAAATTCCACCTTTAGAGCCCGGATTAAATAACAATTACCCTGTAGCAGTTTCTTATACAATTCCAGTAAAATTTAAAAGAAAAAAATGATAAAAAAAGTAATTAATCACAGAGGATGGCTAAAATCTTTTTTATTCATTCCTCTCCTTCTTTTTTCGCAAATTTTTGGAGTATTAGTATTGTTGTTATCAGGCTATGAGTTAAGTGAGATTTCATCTAATACAATGAATGAAAGTATTATGATAATACTTGAATACTCAGGTTTAGTTATTGTTACTATTATGATTTGGCTATTCATGAAATATATAGATAAACAACCTTTAATAGAGATAGGGTTTCAAACTCAAGGAAGATTAAAAGAAATTAATTACGGCATTTTCTTGGGATTATTTATTATGGCTTTTGCATTTATATTTTTATCCTCAATTGGAGAAATAATTTTCTTAAGTTATTCATTCGATTTTAATCAAATTTTGTTATCGTTAGTGCTTTTTATTGGAGTTTCTTTTTTTGAAGAAATTATCTTTAGAGGATATATGCTTAAAAACTTATTGGAATCTTTTAACCCCTTTGTGGCTCTTTTAATTTCATCTTTGTTTTTTTCATTGATTCATGGATCAAATCCAAATGTAACCACACTTGGCTTATGTAATATCTTTTTAGCTGGATATTTTTTAGGGGCTTCTTATGTGTTTACTAAAAACTTATGGTTTCCAATAGCCCTCCATTTTAGTTGGAATTTTTTTCAATCTATGTTTGGATTTAAAGTTAGTGGACTTGATTCTTATTCAATAATTGATTTTACAATTCCTCAAAATAACATGTTAAATGGAGGGGAATTTGGTTTTGAAAGTTCTTATTTATCTATAATTGTATTGATTTTTGGTACTTTTATTATATGGAATTATTTTAAAAATAAAAATATTGAAAAAAATTGAATTTATTATTTTTAAAAAGGGTCATTAACTCAGTTGGTTCAGAGTGTTACCTTGACAGGGTAGAAGTCACTGGTTCGAATCCAGTATGACCCACAAAAATAAATCATATATCTCTGTAAATCAGTTATAATGATGGTGAAAATAAAGATTTGGGGATAAAAAAGGGGATAAAGTGTATTTTTTCTTTATCTTTACATTATGAGTTTGTTTCTAACTACACGAAAAAATAAAGGTAGGATATACCCACACTTTACCTACCAATACAACTACAAAAGAACCAAGATTTATAGTGGAGTATCTTGTAAAGATAGCTTTTGGAATAATGAAACAAAAAAAATTACAAGAGGTGATAAAGATTATAAATTAAAGAACCTCAAAATAAGCTCATTAAAAACAAGGATTGATGAAATCGTCAATAGATATAAAGCTCTTGGTGAGGTTTTACTTCCTCCACAAATCAAAATAGAACTTGAAGGTAGAGAAAAGATAAGTGAGAGTAAAAGTATTAGAACTCTACCATTACTTTCACTCGTGGAAGATTGGGAAAATCATTATATGAATGATGTAGAAATACAATCCAATACCAAGAGTAAAACTAAATCTGTTGTTAAGGATATTAAAGAATATATCCAACTTACTCAAAAAGATAGAAGAAGAACCCTACTAATTGATGATTTAGATAAAGATTACTGCAGAAACTTTATGAGTTGGTTATTTGATAAACCAACCAAGAATGGTAATGGATTACAACCACATTCAGTTGATAGAAGGTTTCAATATTTAAGAACCTTCTGTAAGTGGTATTCTATTCAATCAAAAGAACTAAAAAGAATTGAAATACCAAGAGAATTAAAAGATGCAAAATCAGTAAGTGATGAAGAAACACCTATATGTTTATACAATAGTGAATTGGAAAAACTATATGATTTTAAGGGATATGATTTTGATGGTGAAAGTGGTGAGTATAAAAAGTATTTATCAAATGATAGAGCAAATAGAAATAAGAAAGATGGTGTATTGGATTTTTTCTATGATGAAACCAAAAATGGATTACAAACATATACAACATATGAAGTGTATAAAGATTTACTTGTTTTCCTATGTTCTTGTGGTGTAAGATTTAGTGATGGTGTGAATATGAAATTAGAAAACTTCAAGCACTCTAAAAGAAATGAAACTTCTATATTAGAAGGAGGAGTTGAAGCTTTTTTTACTTTTTATCAAAAGAAAACAAATAAAAAAGCTACACCTCGTGTAAATGAAGTTTCATTTGAGATTTACAAAAAATATAGTAGAGGGAAAACTCATCAAGATTATCTTTTTCCAAGAACATCACAAGGAAAACAAATTAGTGATGTGAAGTTTAACAAACACATTAAAAACATTTGTAGAAGTTTAGGTTTTGATAGAAAATATATTGAAAGAAAATTAGGTAGTAAAGGAAAAGAAAAGGGTAGAACTACAAAAGAATTATGGGAACTTGTATCCTCACACACAGGTAGGAAAACTTTTATAAAAACATTAGTATTGAATGGTAATTATTCAAGTGTTGAAATAATGGCTCAAACAGGACATAAAAGTGAAAGAGTATTCCAAAATTATTATAAGATTGAAGAAAGAGATTTATTATTAAAACCTAACTCACTCTTCTTAAAAAAGAAAAGTAATTTCTATGTAAATAGTAGTGATAGTTCAGTTGAGAAGATTGATGTAGATTTACCACCACCTCCTTCTAAATCTCTAAAACAAAAATTTGAGGAATTAGATACAATTAAAGATATGATTACTAAAAAAGAATATGATAAAATGAGAAGTGATTTACTTAAAAATCCTTTCTAACTCATCAACTCAACAAACTCGTTAAAAGATACAACTGATTCTTGTTTTAACAACATTTACGTTAAGTATTTAATAAGATTTTTGATTATATCCTGTTTGTTTTTCATCTACAAACGTTTCAATCAAACCTGATTTATTATATTTGAATTATAAACGAGAACCAAAGTACCTGTTATTCGGAAATAAGAATCTATAAACAGGATATTTATTCCACATATAAGGAGTTGTAAGTAATGCAAAAAAACCCATAATCCGAATGAATAAAACACTATTTGAAATTACGAAAATGGATTGTCCTTCAGAGGAAAATCTAATCCGAATGAAATTGGACGGAATTTCGAATATTGCGAATTTAGATTTTGATATTGCAAACCGAAAATTGACCATTTTTCACAGCGGAGAAATTGACCAAATCGAAAAGTCAGTTATCGAATTGAATTTAGGTGGAAAAAAAATCTCAACAGAACAAACTGAGCAAACTGAATTCGAAGAAAATAAAAACCAAAAAAAACTACTTTGGTCTGTACTTTTAATCAATTTCACTTTTTTTATTATTGAAATGACTACAGGAATTATCTCAAAATCTATGGGACTTGTTGCCGATAGTTTGGATATGCTTGCCGATAGTTTTGTTTATGGAATTAGCTTGTTTGCGGTTGGTGGAACATTAATTAAGAAAAAGAGAATTGCAAAACTTGCTGGATATTTTCAAATTACACTTGCGATTATCGGATTTTTAGAAGTTTTAAGAAGATTTTTCGGAAACGAGAAACTTCCAGATTTTTCAACTATGATTATCGTTTCGATTTTAGCACTTATTGCGAACGGAATTTGTCTTTACATTTTACAAAAATCAAAAAGTAAAGAAGAAGCACATATGAAAGCAAGTATGATTTTCACATCAAATGACGTAGTCATAAATTTAGGAGTAATAATTGCAGGTATTTTAGTAAATTATTTGAGTTCCAATAAACCTGATTTGATTATAGGAACAATTGTTTTTGTTTTGGTAATTCAAGGAGCATTTCGAATATTAAAATTAAGTAAGTGAACGAAAAAAAGCACTACTTACAACACCGTACAAAATTAATTGTTTGGTTTCTAAAAGGTGGTATTGATGAGGATAAAGAAAAGAAAAGTATTAAACCTTTAATAAAACTAATCACTTAATAAATCAACAAATTCAAATGAAGATACAATCGGTTGTTTCTCTAACTCCTCAAAAAACTCCTTACCGATTTTTTCTTCATAGATTCTTCGGAGTTCTTTTTTTCTTTGGTTAACATTCTATCAGTTTTCTAACTTTGGTTATTGTTTTAGGAGAACAATTCAATCTCCCAATGATATCTCTGTTGGATTTACCCATCTTTAAGAACTTTATAATAGATTTAGTTTGTGGTTTTCTTTCAAATACCATCTTATCTTCTCTAAAACCTACCTTTCTACCTAATTTTCCACCTGCAAGAACATATTGTTTTCTGCCCATTTCTGTAATTTCTAAAATACGTTCTCTCTCCATTTCGTAGACTGATGAGAGGATTGAAGTAACGATATTCCACATAGGATTCTTCTCACCATTAGGAGTGTGAGATTCAATACCAATGTTCCTAACCTTAATTACAACACCATTCTCAAAAAAGTAATCTAATGTATTGATAGAATCTTTTAGAGTTCTACCACATCTGCTTAAATCCTCAAATACTATTTTAGTTACTTTACCTTCCTTAACTAATTCAATTAGTTTAGAACCACCCTCTCTTCTATTAAAAGGTATTTTGCCACTAACTCCGAAATCGTTGATGGTTAAATCGTAGTTATCCTTATCTAACTTAAATCTCTCCCCTTTCTGATTAATCGTGCTTGTTCTATTGTATTTTATTATCATAACTGATTCCCTTTATATTCAACACTTAAATATACCATTTATATACGAGATAACCTAATTATGTGATACCTTTTATAGTATAAATTAGAAGGAAGTGAACTCGCGAGTTCATTTTTTGAACGGAGGTTACCTGTAACCTGTAAAATGATTTTTTTTTATAAAAGGAATCAAGGGTTCTAATTTATCCCGAACAATTTTTTTGCTATGGGATGATGATACACTAATATCCTCATGCCTGTAAAATGTAATTCTTTATCTTTACGATATGATTGATAGGGTTGATAATAAAGATGTTTGGAGAGATGATTTAATTGATGGTGGAACTAAAAGTAGATTCATCAAACCCTATATTGAAAGGAGATTAGAAAACTTTGATGAATTCATTTATGCATCCCCAAGAGTTGGATACGGACAATTTGCTCTTTCTGTGGTGTGTAATCAGTTAGGTTGTAAATCAACAATATTCGTTCCTAAAGGAGAACTCACAGAGATTTCTAAACAATGTATTGAACTTGGTTCTAATGTAATTCAAGTTTCTATGGGATTTCTAACAAACCTACATCACAAATCAAAAAAATACAGAGATGAAAATCCAAATTCATTTCTTCTACCTTTTGGATATGATGATGAAGAAATTATCAATGATGGGATTGAGATAATTAAAAACTTGTATGATTGGAATTCTTATGATGAAGTTTGGAGTGTGATTTCAAGTGGTGTTTTATCTAGAATTCTTCAAGGTGTTTTTATTAAATCAAAAATCATTGGAGTTAGAATAGGACATCAAACAACAGAAAAGGAACAAGGAAGAGCTAAATTATTGGTATCTCGTTATGAGTTTAGAAGAACTTGTGTGATAAAAGAAAGACCACCCTTTCCATCAAACTTATACTACGATAGTAAAGGATGGAAACCATTTGTAGAACAATCAAAATCTAATTCCTTGTTTTGGAATTGTGGAGGTAATTAAATTATGGATAGAAAAGAATTTGCGAAAAGAAAGAAATTGATGGAAGAGAAGGTAAAACTCAAATTGATTGAGAAATACCCTCATATCCATCAATTGTATCAAAATGGTGAGTTAACATTAAAAAAAGCATATGATGCATCCCAAAGTGAAATGTTGGGAGTTGAAACTTTCAAATCCAAAGGAACGAAGTCTTTTATAACGCATTCCACGAGAATTGAAAAAGAAGAAAAAACCTCAACGTCCACACTTCCATTTGGAAAAAATCCAATCGGTGATAATCCAAAGTATAATATCACATTTGAAGAGGTAAATAAGATGAGTTATAACGAGTTTAAGAGCTTTATTCTTTCTGTAAGAGTATATCTGTTACAACAATGGGATTCGAACAACATACCTCCGTACATAGGAAAAGATAAAAGTGGTATAATTGATGATATTCAAAAACTAATTGATTTCGATGTTAAACGAATGTGGAAGAAGGGCGATGATATATATGAATATATTATATCAAATGATTACCACTACGGAAGTTCCTGTAACCAGTTCCAACCATCTCTACACAAAACTCGTGCAGGTTCGGTGAGTATGTATGATGTATTGAAAGAGCCATCGTTAGAACTAAAGTTCATAAGGACTCTCCAACGGAATGTAAAAAAGGATAGAATGTATATGATATCCAAGATGATGAAATCAAAAGATGATTATAAGAATTTGGATAATAAGAAATATGGTTTAATTATTATTCCTGCATTTAGAGATTTTCATCTTGGTTTTGATAAAAAGGAAATTGAAAAATTAAAAACAGATGGGGTTTTGAAAGAATACCATATTAGAAATATTGGAACAGAATTAGATACTCAAAAACTTTTTCATCTTCGTTATTTCAAAAAAGATGAGAAGATTGTTAAACATATCATACACACCCTAAGAGTTGGATTTTCGAATATACCTATCAATTTTTCTCCACTTGTTTCAAGATATCTTTATGAAAGATACCTACCTCAAAGTGGAGGTATTGTGTATGATAGTAGTTCTGGTTGGGGTGGTAGACTAATGGGTTCAATCTGTTCTAATAAGAATATAAATTATTTTGGTTGTGATGTTAATTCTAACATTTTTACAACTCGTTCATATAAAAGGATTGGTGAATTTATCCGAGGAGAAATCTAGGTAGAAAATCAAATTATCAAGGTGCATCAAATAAGCTCAACGACGATTCAATGAAACAGAAGATTACAAAACCCACAAAGGGAAAGATTGATTTGCTAATTCTAACATCACCTCCTTACTTCAACCAAGAACAATACTCAACCGATGAAGAACAGAGTTATAACCTCTTCCCTACCTACGAGAGTTGGATAAATGGTTATATCAAAGAAACTTTCCAAATTGGATACGATTTGCTGAAAAAGGGAGGAGTTCTTCTCTTGAATATTGCAGATACGAAGGAACTGCCATTGGAAATTGATACTCTATCCGTTCTTGAGGATATTGGATTCGAATTTGAATATGAAATAGGAATGAAGATGCAAAGAGATTTAGGTCTTGATGGTGAAAGATAATATTGACCATAGATAGCTTACGATGAAGAAGGAGAAAAGTATGTGAAGGTTGAACCAATAATGAAGTTTATCAAAAAGTAAAGTGGATTTTAGGATTTATTCTGTTGTGGGAAAGTGCCTAATTAATCCACTACCCTCTGAAACTACAAATCCAATCTTTCCCTTATAAGTTGATTCAGAACAACCATATGAAACATAATCAATTCCTTCGTAGCTGATAATTTTATAATACTTACATTTCTCTTTGATATCCTTTACAATTAAATCATAAGGATTTTCAGAATTATCATCATCTGTTCCAAGAAAGTTCCCTAAAAGCGTTCTTCTTCCAAATGATAAAGTAAACCTATCATCTTTAGTATTATAAGAACTCCATTGAGAGGATTTACTGCCTGTTGAATCTTTAACAATATTAAACCCATAGGTTAGCCAACCATCATCATCCAAACTATCGAATTCGTATCCATTTTCAATCACTACCTTCTTAAATCCATCCACAGAATTGGTACTCATAACATCATTATAAGATATTTGAGAGAAAGACAGAATTGGAATGAATAATAAGAGTAATAACCTTTTCATATTTTGTGTGTATTTAACTTGGTGGGAAACCATTTCTTGCTTCCCACATCATTAAACCAGCTCCAACTACTAGCATTATAAGAATTACTATTGTAATAATATTCTTCATTTTGTTATTCTTCATTTTGTGTGTATTTAATGGATACTAATATAATGATTTGAAAATTGGTAAATCTCTGTAACACCCTTTGATACAAGGGCATTTTATATTAATGTTAAAATAGTTTTTAGTATTTTACTATCGTGGAACTACCAATAATGAAGTTTATTAAAAAGTAAATGAAAAGTAGAGTTTGTAAAAAATGTAAAACAGAAAAACTTTTATCTGAATTTAGAGATAACAGAACTCAATGTAAGGTTTGTTCAAATTTAGAAGGGAAGGAATGGAGAGAAAAAAACAAACATAATTCAGAATACAAACGAAAGAAAAGAGAAAGTAATAAAAAGTATAAAGAAGAAAATACTGAAAAAATAAAAAAACAAACAAAAAAATATTATGAAGAAAACAGAGAGGTTATAATAACCCAAATGAAAGATAATTATCAAAAAAACAAAGAAAAATACAAAGAATCTTCTAAACTATGGAGAAAGAATAATTCTAAAAAATACGAAGAGATAAAAGAGAATTATAAAGAGAGGCAAAAAGAATTAAGGAAGATTAGATATCAAAAAAACAAAGTAGAAGAGAATCAAAAAAGTAAAGAATATTTTCAAACAAATAAAGATTCAGAACATTATAGAAAAACCAAACAGATTTATAAAAAGGAAAGAAAAAAGAATGATAAATTATTCGATTTAAGAGTAAAAGTAGCAGGAAGAGTTTATATGGCTTTTAGAAACAAAGGTTATTCTAAAAACACCATAACTGAAAAGATGATAGGATGTAGTTGGATTGAATTAAAAGAACGTATAGAAGTTCAGTTCACTAAAGGAATGAATTGGGATAATTATGGTGATTGGCAAATCGACCATATCATACCATTATCTTCATCCAAAGATGTAGAAGAAATGAACAAACTCTGTCACTTTATAAACCTTCAACCGATGTGGAAAAAAGAAAACCTATCAAAGAGTGATAAGTTTGAAGAAAAAGAGAAAATTCAATATTTAGAGTGGATTGAAGAAGAAAGAATATTCAAATAAAAGTGAACTCGAGTGTTCATTTTCTTTTATACACATCTTCAACAATTGATATTACATCGTGAAATGAAAGTTCATTCTTACTATTCTCTATTGATTTTTTTATTTCGTTCTTCAAATTATTTCTATCCTCACTATCTCCACCTTTAATAAATCTAAATGCAGACCTTAATGAAACTTCACCACTCAAAACTGAATTGAGCAAATCCTCATCACCACTATCCTCCACAACTTTCATTCTTACATCATTCGTTTGGGATATACCAATTTCTTTATGTAAGAATTCTCGTAGTTTAAGAGAACCCATCAATTCTTTTCGTTTTTTAATCGGTAGGGATTTCAATTGAGATTTTAGTTCGCGATACTCGTTAACTTTCTCTACTAGTGATTTTTCCCTATGCCTGTTAGATTGAATTAACTCGATAGTTTCTAAAACATCAACAGATTTGTAGATTACATTTATCTTATCTAATCCTAGCCTTTTGAGTGTGTTGTATCTTCTATGGCCAGAAATCAATTGATTGGTGTTTTGATTAACCAACACAGGTTCTAACTGTCCGTAGAGTTGAATCGAATTCTGTAAATCTTCATCTTCTTTTGTGTGTTTGGAGGAATATATTTCAAAATTGATTGGATTTTGTTTAATCTTATCAATGGAAACTCTCAATACTTCCCCAATTTGTTCGTTTTTACTTGCCATACAATCGTAAAAGTAATGAAATGGATTCTTACTCGAAAATTTATTTAACCCCTCTGAAAGCCTCTTAAAATCGTTAGTAATATTTAACCAATTTGATTTTTTTATAGAATTTTTTATCGTTTGGGATATTTCTATCTATTTATAATAGTAACGAAAGTTATAGGGGTATATGAAATCTACGGATTTCTGTTGGTGAAGGGAACGACATGAGGATGTTAATCTTGGAGTTAGAACTCTATTTTCCCTATAAAGGGGGGACTAGGGGGGTTGGCTCTAAAAACTCTATGAGAAGTTAAAAACACTAACAAAAAAAGTATAAATCTAAAAGTATAAACCTCGAACTAATAGTATGAGCACTAACAGAGAAGTACCTAAACAATTCAAAAACATATTTAATAGTTGGGAGGATTACAGAGAATGGTCTCTAGAGATATCTAAAAAAGAATTATTAAAAGCATTTCCAAAAGATAAAAACAAATAAATTATGAAAAGAACAATGAACGAAGTCGAAGGATTAACTTTCGATGGAATATTAAAATTAAGTGAATCCAAATTCGGAACTAAATACACGATGGAAATTATGGATGTACTTTACCTCCACCACTTGAAATCTCGTGGTATTTGTGGAAGTTCAGAAGATGAAATGAAATCGTATTTAATGAGGGAAGGATATGATTCAAGAAATACCCTTAAGATGATAAAAAGATATTCTAAAGTGCAAGATGATTTATTTGAATATACCCACAGAGTTCAATCTATAATGGATAGAGTGAATTCATATGGAGATAGTAAATCAATTACATCTTGGGAACAAGTTGAAAATCTTCATATGGGGATTATAAAAGAGGATAAAGGATACAGAGTTGTAGATATCTCTCAAGGAAAAGAAAAATTACTTGCAAGAATAGATAAGGGGGTGTATTGGATAAACCAAAATTTATCTACTAACCAAATGAAATACATAACCAATGAAGCTAAAATATTGAAACAACAAGGAGGAATTATATAATGATTAACGGAATAAGATTAAACCAAAAAAATATCTCACCATACCAAAGAAGAATACGTCTTCAAGAAATTGCAGGATTAAAGATTTCTAATCGAGATAAAAAAATATTAAAACCTCGTGATTGTGAGTGTATCAAAGAAGTAGTTTCAATGGTTCAAATTCCAATGAATAGGAAACAGAATATCCCAAATAAACTTCAATCAAAACCAGAAGATTTAGTTGATTTAGAGGAGGTGCTTCGTGAGATGGGATACGGAGATACAGATGATTTAAGAGCACATCCAACTGATGAGATGGAAGAAGATGATGAGGTCGGTTCAATGAGTAGAGATGAACTTAAACAAATGATAGAAGATATTGTATTTGCAACTCTAGAGGAACAAGATGATTTGAACGAGATAATAGAGTCTCTAACTACAAGATGATAAAACTGGCCACAACCAAGATTTATAATTCAACAGAAAAGATTGATATCCACTTGGATAGAATATATAATTTGAGTAACGATTTCGGTAATGTAGAAACAGATGCGATGATAAACTTATTAGATACGATTGGTAGTTGGAAAGATTGTATAGAAGAGATAGAAATAGAAATTAAATCAATTCAAGATTTAGATTATGAAACTAAACTTGATAACACAGAAGAAGAACTACTAATATATTAAAATAACTATGCAAGAACTATTAAGTAAAATCGGAGTTAATACTGAACTCCTACAAAGTGAACCACTACACACAAGAGAACAAACATTAGAGATTTTGGGAGTATCTCCTAAAACATTATGGAATTTCCAAAGAGAGAAGCTAATTAAAGGAACAACCTTCAGAGGAAGAAGGTATTACTCAAAAGATGCAATAATTGATTGTATCAAAATACATTTTAATATCACTACTTCAACAGAGTTTGATAGTATGTGGGATTAAGGGGTTAAATAATTAAAACTCTATCATATTTATATTTGATAGACTCACAACAACCTAAATCCAATTTCCAATCTATCAACTTTTCATAATAGTTTGATTGTGTTAAGAGGGGTGTATAATTAATTTTATGCATCCCTTTTTTCTTATTATCTTGTATGTGGAATTGTATGTGGAGGATTTTAATGGTTTGATTTTAGCCATTATCCCCAATATGAGGACAAAATTATCCCCAAAGTGGGGATATGTTTAATAAAAATAAAACTATAAGTAATTGATAAAGAACACTTTGAGTAGTATATATTTCATCGGTTCGTATCCAGTATGACCCACTAAATTTAAAACTATGCATAAAAAAATATATTTATTTTTTCTGATCCTATCTTTCACAAGTTATTCTCAGAATTTTGACAAAAAAATTAATGAATTGTCTTCCAATTATGAATCTGATATAATTGAACTCAGACATTGGTTTCATGAAAATGCAGAATTGAGCAATAGAGAATTTAAAACTGCCGATAGAATAGCTGCAGAATTAAAGAAAATCGGTTTAAATCCTCAAACTGGCGTAGCAAAAACTGGAGTTGTAGCTGTTCTTAAGGGTGGGAAGCCTGGTCCTGTTGTAGCTTTAAGAGCGGATATTGATGGTTTGCCAGTAAAGGAACGAGCTGATTTGCCATGGGCCTCTAAAATGATTGGTGAATATAATGGAGAAGAAGTTCCAGTTATGCATGCCTGTGGACACGATACTCATACGGCCATATTATTAGGAGTAGCTAAAGTATTATATGAAATAAAAGATCAGATTCCTGGAACTATAAAATTTATATTTCAACCTGCAGAAGAAGGAGCACCAGTTGGTGAGGAAGGAGGGGCTGAATTAATGGTAAAAGAGGGCGTTCTGAAAAATCCAGACGTTGATGCTATTTTTGGTCTTCATATTTGGTCTCAAATTAGTGCAGGAAAAGTTTACGTTAGACCAAAAGGAATAATGGCGGCTGTTAATGAGTTTAGGATTGATATAGAAGGGATTCAAACTCATGGATCAACTCCTTGGACAGGCGTAGATCCAATTGTTACAGCTTCTCAGATGATTAACTCAATTCAAACTATAGTTAGTAGAAGTATGCCATTGACTGAAGCAGCGGCAGTAGTAACTATTGGAAGTATTCATGGAGGAGTAAGAAGCAATATAATACCTGAAAGTCTTTATATGTTAGGAACAATCCGAACTCTTGATGAAAACATGAAAAAAACAGTTCTAAAAAGATTGGATGAGATAGTTTACAATATTGCTGAAGCTAATAATGCAAAAGCAAAAATTACGTATCTAGTTAGCTACCCTATTACTTACAATGACCCTGAACTGTATAATCAAATGTTGCCATCTCTAAAAAGAATAAATGGTTCTGAAAATGTTCACTCTATGAATGCTATTACAGGAGCAGAAGATTTTTCTTTTTATCAAGAAAAAATCCCAGGTATATATTTTTTTATTGGCGGTGCTAAAAAGGGAACTGACCCTTCAAAAGCAGCACCTCATCACACACCTGATTTCTATGTCGATGATTCAGCAATGTTAACAGGAATCAAGTCAATGACAACATTAACTTTAGATTATTTAAAAAAGAATAAATAATCAATGTCTATTGTAGTTTATAGTAAAGAAGTTCAAGCTTCAGGACGTTTTAATGATGGAGAAATTATAGAAAAAAAACCCATAGGGTTTCCTCAAGATATGGGAGAATTAAAACCCTATTCTAATTTATTTTACTGGGCTAATGCCTGGACTCCTAATTCCAAAAGCACTATTGAATTACATCCTCATCAAGGTTTTGAAATATGTAGTTTTGTTATTAAAGGAGGGATAAAACACTACGATTCAAAACAACAAAAATGGATTCCGTTAATAAAGGGAGATGTACAAATTATTAGAGCTGGAAGCGGAATTTCACATGCTGAAGAAATACTTGATAAATCTGAAATATTTCAAATTTGGTTTGATCCTGATATTTCAAAAACTTTAAATAAGCCTGCCACTTATGATGATTATAAACAAAAGGATTTTCCAGTTATTTTATCAGACAAAATGAAGACCACTATAATTAAGGGTGATAAATCTCTTTTTGAAATGGACTCCGAAGGAGTTGAAATAAAAGAATATGATTTTGATAAAGGTGTTTTTAATTTAGAATTAGATGATAAATCTATTTATTCTTTTTTCTTAATTAATGGCTCAATTAGCATAGAAAATGATAAAGCTTTAAAAGGGGCTTTTGTAAAAATTCAAGACAGAAAACAGGTTTCATTTGATGTTTTTGAAAAAAGCCAGGTATTTGAAGTTAAAACTCCAAAACTTATAACTTATTCAACTTATTTTGAAAGATTCATAAATTAATTAAATGGAGATACTCTCTTATTAGTTTCTTTTTCAAAAGCATAACCTAGCTGATATAATTTTTCTTCACTGTAGGACGGACCAATAAATGTTAAATTTGAAGGCACTCCACTTTCTCTGTAGCCCATAGGAACTGTTAAACAAGGGTAATAAGCTCCTGCAGCGTAGGATGCATGATAGTTGTTTATTGAGAGTACGGCATCTAAATCATATTTATTTATAGCTTCATCAAAGTATCTTTTACCTTCAAGTTTTATTCTACTTTTGATCTCAGAAATTTCTAAATCTGTAGTATTATTTAACGCAATACTTTTGAAAATCCCCTGACCATAGGGGGCTCTTTTTAAAGAATCTTCAATGTTAAAGTCAATTATTTCTTTTATGTTTTTTATTGAATTTTTAGAATATTTATTAAGGTATTTAGGTAAATCCTTTTTCATATCAACGTCTAAAATTTTCCTAAATCCGTTGTAATTAATTTCGGGAGGAGTGAATTCAAATATTAGTCCACCTTCTTTTTTTATTTGTTCAATAGCCTCAGCGTATAGTGGTTCGTCCAATAGGTTTTTAAATACTCCAAATCTTTTATTTTTCAATGTTGAATTTAAAACAGTCTCCATTTCAATTTTATTTTTACTAACTGAAAAACTATCATCTTTGTCAAATCCTGTTATAGCATTGAAAACTATAATATTGTCAATTACATTTTTTGTCATTGGACCTGAGGTATCTAATGTATTCGAAATCGGTACAATTCCAGTTCTACTTACTAACCCAATAGTGGGTTTTAAGCCAACTATAGAGTTTAATGATGCTGGTGATAATATAGATCCTGAAGTTTCGGAACCTAAGGCAACTGACGAAAAATTTGAAGAAATAGCTACACCACTCCCAGAGCTAGAACCTCCAGATTCAAATTTTTTTCTTCCATAAGGGTTTAAAGTTTGTCCGCCAATTGCACTATATCCAAGAGGACAGTTATTACAGAAATAATAAGCCCATTCACTCAAGTTTGTTTTTCCTAGAATAATTGCGCCATTTTCTTTTAATTTTTTCACTACATAGGCATCCTCTGCATTATTGTCAATTAATGCTACAGATCCTGCTGTTGTAGATATCCCTTTATAGTTAATATTATCTTTTAATAGAATAGGGATTCCGTACAAAGAGTAAATAGATTTAGGCTTTTTTTTATCTTTTTCTCTTGCTTGATTTAATATATCTGGGTTTAAAGAGATTATAGAGTTGAGATACAAATCTTTGTTAAATTCAATTTTTTTAATTCTATATAAATAAAATAGAGTTAATTCTTCATAGGTTAATTCTCCTGAAATAATGAATTTTTGAATAGTTGGTATATCTTTTTCAATTATTATTTCTTTCAAATTAGTGTAATTCAACTCTGTAAAATTCTTTAGTTCTTTTTCAAAAGGTTTGAGCCATGCATTCTTGTCATTGTATTTTGATTGAATGAGTTTGAATTGCATTCTATCAATAGGATGCTTTTTGTTTTCAAGTATTTCGGAGGTTTCGTTATAAGCATTCCATTCATTTGTTGTCTGACAGCTTAAAAAAGCTAAAAGAAAACTAAAAATTAAAAATGTGTTTTTCATAATTTAAGTTTTAATGTCATTAATTATAGAATGTCTGCTATTTCTTCCATTCTCATCGCTCTAGAGCCCTTTATAAGAATATTGTTTTCTTTAATGCTATTAGATTTTAAATATTTTTTAAAATCAGATTTTGTTTTAAAAAATAATGATTTAGCTTTTTTGTTATGTTCATTATAAAACTCATTTCCTATTAAATAAATTTTATTGATTTTACTTTTTAAGCAATAGTTGATTATTTCTAAATGTAAACTACTGGATTCTTGTCCTAATTCAAACATGTCTCCTAATATTATAGCTTTTGAGCCTTCTATATTCAAAAATGAATCTATGGCAGCTAACATACTACTAGGGTTGGCGTTATATGCATCTAAAATTATTTTTTGATTATTTTTTTTAATTATTTGTGACCTATTGTTTTTAGGGATATAGGATTCTATAGCTTTTTTAATATTTTGAATAGGAATTTTAAAATTTAATCCAAGCGCTATTGCTGCTCCAATATTCGAAAAATTATAATCACCAATTAATTGACTGTTAATTTCTATATTTTTATAACTAACTGAAATAAAGTTTTTTGTATTTTTTTTAAAATTATAATTAGATTTTTTATTAACACTGAATGTTATAGAGTTTTCTTTTTTGAATTTATTTTGAATAGCATCATCATTGTTGATTAGTATGATCCTGTCATTTTTTATTAGCCAATCGTAAAGTTCTGTTTTACCCTTAATAACTCCATTTAAATCTCTAAACCCTTCTAAGTGTGCTTTTCCAAAATTTGTAATATAACCTATATCCGGTTTAACAAGATTTGTTAAAAATGAAATTTCTTTTATATGATTAGCTCCCATCTCAACTATAGCAAACTCTGATGTTTCCTTTATTCCTAATAAAGTTAAAGGAACCCCGATATGATTATTTAGATTGCCTTTTGTTGAATTAGACTTATTTCCAAAACTAAGTACAGAATTTATTAATTCTTTGCTTGTTGTTTTCCCATTACTTCCAGTTATAGCTATAATAGTTGTATTTGTCAATTTTGTTCTATGGAGGGCAGATAATGATTGTAAGGTTTTTAGAACGTTTTTAACTTTAATAAATTTAGGATTATCTGAAATTTGACTATCTATTATAGCATATTTAGCTCCTTTGTCTAGCGCTTCTAAAGCGTATTCATTTCCGTCAAAATTATCACCTTTTAGTGCGAAAAATAAACTGTTTTTTTTTAAAACTCTCGAATCTGTAGAAATATCTTCACATTCTTTAAAATAAGTATATAGCTTGTCAATATCCATTTATTAAATTTAATGAATTATTGATAAACTAATTAAGTATGTAAAAATAATTGATTTATCTTTTTTTAGGCTTTTTAGCATTTCTCGATTCTCCTAAATATGACATTGCACACCTGAAGCCAATAAAATTATTGGTCATATCCTGAGGCAAAAATCTTCTTTGAGCAGGATCTAGATAATAAGCTCTATCTAACCAGGACCCACCCTTAAATACTCGAGCTTCATTATTTATTAAAGTTATTGTTCCTTCTTTTGATTCTGATGTAGGAGAGTCATACATAGAATCTTCAACAGATCCTTCTAAACCATATTCTCTAATTGAATTTACATCACCATCATTAAAATTTCTATTATCACCCACAGAGTAGTTTACTCTATATATAGAGTCTGAAACTACTTCTTCTTTAACAGAACCTGGTAGGTTGTCAAATGTAGCGCTATCAGGATCAATTGTAATTACCTTTCCGTCATCACCAATTGAAGGATTTGTATAAACACTTCCCCTGTAATAGTTAAAATCATTAATAGCTTCATCAATTATTGGTCTGTAGACATCTGCTACCCATTCTGCTACATTTCCAGCCATCCCGTATAGTCCAAAATCATTAGGGGGATAGGATCTAACTGCAGTAGTTATTCCCGAACCAGTTTCTGACCACCCTGCTATTCCACCATAATCTCCAGCAGAAAGCTTAAAGTTAGCTAATTGATCTCCTAAGTTCTTTTTCTTGCCTGATCTTGTGTATTCACCATCCCATGGAAATTTCTTCTTCCCTCTGTATATGTTTTCTGCTCTTATTTCACTCAAAGCTAGTGCTGCATACTCCCATTCTGTTTCAGTTGGAAGTCTATACTCAGGTAGTAAAATACCATCCTGTCTGTCAGCATAACTCACTATTTCTTCACCATCTTCATTTGTTTCTTTTGCTTTATCTCCAGCAACCTCATTCATTCTTCCTCCATAAGCTTTGCTAGGGTCTAAATAGTATGCATCTGTATTAAATGAGTAACCATCCTTCAAACTATCAGCTTGAATTGCTTCTGGTCTTAACAATCCTTTCGAAACTAACATTAATTCATTAACTCTATCAGTTCTCCATTTCGCATATCTAGATGCTTGCTCCCAACTAACACCTACTACAGGGTGGTCTTGAAACGCAGGGTGTCTAAGGTAGTTGTCTACCATATCTTCATTAAATCCTAAGGGATTTCTCCAGACTAGAGTATCTGGAAGTGCAGCAACGTATATAGAATGTAAATTTTCAATATCTGAAAAAACTTTTTTCATCCAATCTAGATATTCTAAATACATTAAGTTAGTAACTTCAGTTTCATCAATGTAAAAGGATCTTACATATTGCTGAGTTGGTGTATTGTTCCAATCGTGCATTACATTATCTTTTACATTTCCTTTTGTGAATGTTCCACCTTCAACAAACACTAAGCCAGGACCAGTCATTTGGCCTTTGTATTTATTGTCATATTGAAACCCACCGTCCTTAGAGTTGATTCCAAATCCTGTTCCTTGTGAAATGTTTTTACCCCTTTTAGTTGAATTGTTATTTCTGCTACAACCAATAAATAAAATAATCATTACGATTAAAGAAAATGATTTAAATAAGGTTTTAATATTCATGTATTTTATTTTAACTTTTGAATTCTGACTCGCTAAGATAGTAAATAGTTTAAAAAAAAAATTAATTTAAATAATTCATCGCAAAAATAATATTTCTATATATTTAACGTTTTAATATTATGAATAAAAAATATCTTTTAATTTTCTTTTTTATATTAATAGTCAAAGCTAATTTCTCTCAAGAAAGAAGGGTTATAACTACAGCCGTTCCTTTTTTAATGATTTCTGCTGATGCTAGAGCCTCAGGGTTAGGAGAGCAAGGAGTAGCAACCTCTCCTGATGCATTTTCTCAACATTGGAATCCTTCAAAATATGTTTTTTCAGATCAAATTGGAGGGCTAGGGGTCAGTTATACCCCTTATTTAAGCAAGTTAGTTAGTGATGTATTTTTAGCTAATATTAATTACTTTAATGTAATCGATGAAAGGAGTTCGTGGTCTGCAAGTTTCAAATATTTCAGTTTAGGCGATATAGATATAATTCAAAACCCACAAGACATTCCTATTCTCGAGAACCCTAATGAATTTACTTTGGATGCTTCTTATGCATTAAAACTTAGTGATTATTTTGCAATGGCGGTTACAGGAAGGTTTTTAATGTCTGATGTAAAGCTCCAATCTGTAGATTCAGATTCAGATTCTGCAAGTTCTTTTGCAGTTGATATCTCAGGGTTTTATCAATCTGATGTAAGAGCTTACAAAAATTTTAATGGAATTTGGAGAGCTGGTTTTAATTTGTCTAATTTGGGTCCAAGAATGAAATATGAAGAGTTGGGTAGAAAGAATTTTATTCCCACTAATTTAAAAATTGGAACAGCTTTTGATTTTATATTTGACTCTTCAAATAAAATTTCACTTAATATTGAACTTAATAAATTATTAGTTCCTTCTCCTAGTGTTCCCATTTATAATTCTAATGACCAAATAATAGGATACAATCAGGTAGATGTAGGTTTTTTATCTGGAGTTTTTAAATCTTTTGGAGATGCTCCTGACGGTTTTAGCGAAGAGTTACAAGAAATCACATTAGCTTTTGGGTTAGAATACCTGTATAACGACTCTTTTGCATTAAGAGCTGGTTATTTTAATGAACATGAAAATAAAGGTGCAAGAAAATATTTAACATTTGGAACTGGTTTTAAACTTACCGATATTAATTTAGATTTATCATACCTATTATCAACCTCATCAGTTATTAGTCCATTAGAAAATACTCTTAGGTTTTCTTTTACTTATAATTTTTATTAATTATTTTTTTCTTAATATCTTTAATGAATTGTATAGATATGTTAACTTTGACATAATAAATTAGTGATATTAGGTTTGTTTATTTTAAAAAATATTTAATCAATTAATGAAAGAAATTACCAAAGAAACTTATTTAAAATGGTATGAAGACATGCTTTTTTGGAGAAAATTTGAAGACAAATTGGCTGCTGTTTATATCCAACAAAAAGTAAGAGGATTTCTACATCTATATAATGGACAAGAGGCTGTACTTGCAGGAGCTCTCCATGTTATGGATCTTAATAAAGACAGGATGATAACTGCTTACAGGAATCATGTTATGCCTATTGGAATGGGTGTAGACCCCAAAAGAATAATGGCGGAATTATATGGAAAATCTACTGGAACTTCTATGGGTTTAGGCGGATCTATGCATATTTTTTCTAAAGAGCATAGGTTTCATGGAGGTCATGGTATTGTTGGTGGACAAATTCCATTAGGAGCTGGAATGGCATTTGGCGATAAGTATTTTAATAGAGGAGCAGTAACTCTTTGTTTTATGGGAGATGGAGCTGTTCGTCAAGGTTCTTTACATGAAACTTTAAACTTAGCAATGCTATGGAAGCTACCTGTCGTTTTTGTTGTTGAAAACAACGGATACGCTATGGGAACATCTGTTGAAAGAACTTCTAATCATTCTGATATTTGGAAATTAGGCTTGGGTTATGAAATGCCGTGTGGCCCAGTTGACGGAATGAATCCTATTAAAGTCGCTGAAGCTCTTGATGAGGCTATTTCTAGAGCTAGAAAAGGAGGTGGTCCAAGTTTTTTAGAAATGAAGACTTACAGGTACAGAGGACACTCTATGTCAGATGCTCAAAAATATAGAACAAAAGATGAAGTTAATGAATACAGAAAAATTGATCCAATAAGTCAGGTGAAAAAAATGATTTTAGAAAACGAATTCGCTTCTGAGGATGAGATCTCAATAATTGATCAGTCTATCAAATCTAAAGTTTTGGAATGTGAGAAATTTGCTGAAGAATCTCCTTATCCAGATAAAAGTGTGATGTATGATGCCGTTTATGAACAAGAAGACTATAACTTTATTTCTCATAAATTAAAATAATGGCACAAATAATAAACATGCCCAGATTAAGCGACACAATGGAAGAGGGTGTAGTTGCTAAGTGGCTTATAAATATTGGAGATCAAGTAAAAGAGGGTGATATTTTAGCTGAAATAGAAACTGACAAAGCTACGATGGAGTTTGAGTCTTTTTATGAGGGAACTCTTTTGCATATCGGAATTAAAGAAGGTGAAACAGCAGCTGTAGATACTTTGTTAGCTATTGTTGGTGAAAAAGATGAAGATATTTCTTCATTACTTGTTGTTGAAAAACCTAATAATGGACAATTAGATTTAGTAGATCAAATAGAGCAAACAGAAAGTTTAGATATAATAAATACAGAAGTAAATACTAACCTCAATTACAAGGTAGTGACCATGCCTAGACTAAGTGACACAATGGAAGAAGGTACTGTTTCTTCTTGGTTAGTTAATATTGGAGATCAAGTAAAAGAAGGAGATATCTTGGCTGAAATAGAAACTGATAAGGCTACTATGGAGTTTGAATCGTTCCAAGAGGGTACACTATTGTATATTGGAATTAAAGAAGGGGAAACTGCTTTAGTTGATAGTCTATTAGCTATTATTGGAGATGAAGGTGCTAACTTTCAGTCAGAAATTAAAAAATATGAAGCAGGAGAATTAGGTGTTTCTGTAAACAGTTCAGAAAAAGAAATTTTAACTGAAAATAAAATTGAAGTTACTAAACCAGTAGTGGATGAAGGTAAATCAAAAATTGATTCTGATAGAATCTTAGTGTCTCCACTTGCAAAGAAAATAGCTAAAGAAAAAAACATTGACTTACTTTTAGTAAAAGGTTCTGGAGATAATGGTAGAATAGTAAAAGAAGATATTGAGAACTTTATTCCCTTAAAATCAGACATTCCATTAATGAGTATTCGGAGTAATCATTCTGAAACTGAAGATTTTGAAGAAATTGAAAATTCTCAAATGAGAAAAGTTATAGCTAAAAGATTAAAAGAATCTAAGTTTACAGCCCCTCATTATTATTTAAGTGTAGAGTTTGATATGGACAATGCGATTGCTTTCAGAAAGCAATACAACACTATACCGGACACCAAAATTTCTTTTAATGATATTATAGTTAAAGCTTGTGCTATATCTTTAAAACAACACCCTAGGGTTAATTCTCAATGGTTTGAGGACAAGATAAGGTTAAACCATTATGTTCATATTGGTGTAGCTGTTGGGATTACTGACGGCTTAGTAGTTCCTGTAATTCGTTTTGCAGATCAAAAATCTCTACCTGAAACTGGAGCTATGATAAAAGATTATGCTGCTAAAGCTAGAGATAAAAAACTTCTTCCCGAACAGATGCAAGGGAGTACTTTTACTGTGTCTAATTTAGGTATGTTTGGAATTCAAGAATTCACCTCAATAATTAATCAGCCAAATTCAGCAATATTATCTGTTGGAAGTATTGTTCAAAAACCAGTTGTAAAAGAGGATAAAATACAAGTTGGTAACACTATGAAGTTAACTTTAGCATGTGACCATAGAACGGTTGATGGTGTTACTGGATCTCTATTTTTAGAGACTCTAAAGGGTTATATAGAAAACCCAGTAACGATGTTAGTTTAAAAGCCTTTCATGAAAAATGTAATTATTACTGGAGCGAGTAGAGGTATAGGGTTTGAATTGACAAAGTTATTTTGTGATAAAGGTTATAAGGTTATTGCTTTATCTAGAAGTATCTCTAAATTAAATATTCCAAACGTTACAGCTTATGAATTGGATATTTCATGTGAAAAATCAATTTTAAAAACAGTTAAACTTATTTTAAATGATTTTAGCCAAGTAGATATTTTAATTAATAATGCTGGAAGTTTAATTAATAAGCCATTTTCTGAAACTTCATTTAATGATTTTGAATCAATTTACAAAGTCAATGTATTTGGATTAGCTGAACTAATTAGATTACTCTTACCTGGTTTTCATAAAAAAAGTCATGTCGTCAACATTAGTAGTATTGGAGGAATTGGTGGCTCTAGCAAATTCCCTGGCCTTTCTGCTTACTCTAGCAGTAAAGGAGCTTTAAACATTTTAACTGAAATGTTAAGTGAAGAATTTAAAGACTCAGGTCCAAGCTTTAACTGTCTAGCTTTAGGAGCTGTTCAAACAGAAATGTTAGAAGAAGCATTTCCAGGTTTTCAAGCTAAAGTAAGTCCGTTAGAAATGGCAAACTATATTTACAATTTTTCAACAGAAGGGAACAAACTTTTTAACGGAAAAACTATTCCGGTTTCTACTTCAAACCCATGATTGAATTTGATATATTAGAACTAATACCCGAAGCCTCCCACGAATTAGTTAAACCTTTGATTTTTGAAAAACATCTTAATATTAAAATTGTTAAGGTTAGAAAAACCAAACATGGTGATTTTAAAAAATTAAGAAATGGATCTAACCAGATTACTTTAAATCATATTAATAATAAATACAGGTTCCTAATAACTTTAATCCATGAATTAGCACATTTTAAAGTGTATAAAAACATTAAAAAAAGAGTTAATCCTCATGGAGTCGAGTGGAAGAATACATATAAGTTATTGATGTTGCCTTTTTTAAATAATAAAATTTTTCCAAACGATATTCTTTCAAAATTAGCAACTCATATTAAAAACCCTTCTGCATCTACAGATTCTGACACAAACTTAGTTGTTGCATTAAATAAATATGATTATTTTAATGATAATAAAATCTTTTTAAATGATCTTTCAGAAGATTGTTTATTCGAATATGATCAAGGTAAAGTTTTTTTAGTTAAACGTAAATTGAGAAAAAGATATATTTGTAAAGAACTGTCTTCGGGAAGAGAGTATTTGTTTTCTCCTGTAGCAAGAATTAAATCAATAGAAAAATGAAAACAGTTGCAGTTAGTGGTTATTTTGATCCAATTCATGTTGGACATCTAGAGTATTTAAAACTATCAAAAGAATTAGGAGATAGATTAGTGGTTATTGTTAATAATAATCATCAATGTGTTTTAAAAAAAGGAAAACCATTTATGGATGAGAAGGATAGAGTAGAAATTGTTAAGTCACTTAAAGTGGTTGATGAAGTTTTTTTATCGATTGATATGGATAAGACAGTATGTGCTTCTCTTGAATCTATCAAGCCTGATATCTTTGCTAATGGTGGAGATAGAAGTACAGAAGAAGTTCCTGAATCGGTTATTTGTAAAAAACATAATATTCAAATGGCAGATGGTTTAGGTGATAAGATTAGAAGTTCGTCGGACTTAACCGGTCTTAAACAAAAATAATTTTATGGAAACTAAATTTAATTTTTCAGATGAAGAGTCAAATGTAAATTCCGAAAATCAATCCATTTCTAAAAATGCTAAAGGATTGTTTTTTTCTTTATTCTCTTTTTTAAAAGAAGTATTAGATTTTAGAAAAGATACAGATAAAGAGACTACATTGATTTCTATAAAAAACGATATTTCGATTAAAGGTCCTAATGCATGGATATTGATTTGTTCGATTTTTGTCGCTTCGGTTGGATTAAATGCTAACTCTATTCCAGTTGTGATTGGGGCGATGTTGATTTCTCCATTAATGGGTCCAATATTAGGTTTTGGTATGTCGATTGCCATAAATGACTTAGAGACTTTAAAAAAATCATTGATAAACTTCACAGTGATGGTCATTTTAAGTGTTCTTACTGCTTATTTGTTTTTTTCTTTTTTCCCTCTTAGAGAAGAGTCTTCTGAACTTTTGTCCAGAACAAAGCCAGACATTAGAGATGTTCTAATTGCTTTTTTTGGGGGACTAGCGCTTATTATTGCAAGAACAAAAAAAGGAACGATCTCTTCAGTAGTTTTTGGTGTAGCGATTGCTACAGCTCTTATGCCACCACTTTGCACTGTTGGCTTTGGTTTAGCGACTGGCAAACCTTATTTTGCGTTAGGAGCTATGTATTTATTTATGATTAATACTCTTTACATAGTTTTAGCTACTTATTTGGTGGTTAAGTTACTGAGATTCCCAATGATAAATTATGCTAATTCAAAAAGAAGAACCACAATTGCTCGTTTAGTTACTATCTTTTCAGTTTTGATGCTTATTCCAGCATTTTTTACATTTTCTGGAGTTCTTAATGAAAGTAAATTTAAAAATTCAGCTAATGAATTTTTAAGAGTTGAGCTAGACGGATTAAAGAATAAAGATTATTTAGAAAAGACTGCTATTATTAATTATAACTATGATGATATGTCATCTAATTTTGTTTGGCCATGGTTAGATAAAAAATCTAAAATTGTATTAAATACTTTTGGATTAGAGCCTATTTCAATGGAAACTATTGATCTCCTTAAAGCCAAATTAAAAAAGTACCCTAATTTATCATTAACTGAGATTGTTTTTAATCAGCTGGAAATTGAGAATGATTTTAAGGAACAAAAACGTTTTTTAAGTGAACTTAGATATAGAGATTCTTTAGATTTAATAAATAAGTCTAATCAAATCGAGATTTTAACAAAAAAAATAAATAGACTTGAGAAAATAGAAAATAATAACCTTTTTTATCAATCTATTCTAGATGAAGTAAAATTTAATTATGAAGATATTGAAGAGTTTAATTATCTAATGGAAATTTCGCCAAATGACACCATTCCGGTATTTACTGTAAAATGGTCAGAAGATGTTTTAGAGCAAAGTATTATAAATCAAGAGAATAAACTTAAAAAATGGCTATTTTTTAAACTTTCAAATGAATCTTTTGAATTGATTAGAAAATAAAATTTATAGATATTTTTTTACTTTTTTTAATAGCTCTGACGAGTATACGAAATCTGTAACAGATTGATTTGTTGTTTTAAATATTTCCTTATTTGTTCCTTCCCAGTTTTTTTCTCCATCAACTAAAAAAATAATTTTCTCCCCAATTTCCATCACTGAATTCATATCATGAGAATTGATAATCGTAGTTATATTAAATTCTTTAGTAATTTCCTGAATCAATTTATCTATTATAATTGAAGTTCTCGGGTCTAGCCCTGAGTTGGGTTCGTCACAAAATAAATATTTAGGGTTCATAACTATAGCCCTTGCTATTGCCACTCTCTTTTGCATGCCACCAGATAGTTCAGATGGCAATTTATCGTAAGCTTTCTCTAACTCAACCCTTTGAATAGCAATTTCTGCTTTTTCTCTAATTTCTTCATCATTTTTATCAGAGAGCATCGTTAAAGGAAACATCACATTCTCTATTACTGTCATAGAATCAAAGAGTGCACTTCCTTGAAAAACCATTCCCATTTCTCTTCTCAATAAAGTTTTACTGGAATCATTCATCTTTTTATTAGATACTCCATCATAAATTATTTCTCCAGAATCTGGTGTATGCAATCCTAATAAACATTTTAAAAGAACAGTTTTTCCAGAACCACTTTGTCCAATAATTAAATTTGTTTTTCCTTTGAGAAAAGTTGTAGACACATTATTTACTATTGTACTTTCGTTGAAAGACTTTATTATGTTTTTTATTTCTATCATTAGCTTAATAATAATTGAGTTATAATAAAGTTGACTACTATTATTATTATAGATGTCCAAACAAAAGACAAGGTACTCGCTTTACCAACTTCTAGTGCACCACCTTTCATGTAAAACCCATGATATGAAGGGACTGTAGCTAAGATTATAGCGAATAAAAATGTTTTAATGTATGCATACACTATGTGATAAGGTTCGAATTCCATTTGAATTCCAGAGATATAAGCCTCACTTGGTACACCTGCAAAAGTCATTGCTAAAAACCCTCCAAAAATTGCAACAAACATTGAAATAGTAATAACGAATGGGTAAAATAATAAAGCTACTATTTTTGGAAATACAAGATAATTAAGTGGGTTTATCCCCATTACTTCTAGGGCATCTATTTGTTCAGTAACTCTCATGGTCCCTATACTTGATGTGATATAGGACCCTACTTTTCCTGCCATTATTATTGACATAAATGTTGGAGCAAATTCAAGTATAACGGATTGTCTTGTTGCAAATCCAATTAATGATTTTGATATAAATGGACTACTAAGGTTTAAAGCAGTTTGAATTGATATTACAGCACCTATGAAAAAAGATAAAATAGCGACAATAGGTATTGATTCAATTATTAAATCATTTATTTCTTTAAAAATTAATTTTCTGAGCACTTTCCATTTACTTGGTTTGAAAAATGACATTTTTATCATTATAAAGTATTTCCCAATGTCACTTAAGTAAAACATAGTATTATTAATTATTCAAAGTTATGAATATTGAATATAATAAAGCTGGAATGAAAATTTATTTATTTGACATTATATTTGATAGGCAATAGCATTCACATTCATACCTGCTCCAACGCTTCCAAATAAAATAACATCACCATTTTTAAGAGAATGATTTTCTATTTTATTATTTTTAACTAAGTCAAAAAGAGTAGGGATTGTAGCTACTGAACTATTACCTAATTTTCTAATTGACATTGGCATTACATTTTCTGGTCTCGGCAAATCGTAAAGTTTATAAAGCCTATCTACCATTGCATCATCCATTTTTTCATTTGCTTGATGTAAAAATATCTTTTTAACATCGTTTATTGATTTACCACTTGCTTCTAAACAATCTTTTAGTGCTTGTGGAACCTTCGTAATGGCAAATTCATAAATTTTATGCCCATGCATTTTTATATACTTTTCTTTTGATTTATTATTTGAATCAAATGATTCGCCTAAAAATAAATCATAAGTATTCTCATTAGAAAATGTGCAAGTTTTATGAGAAAGAATTCCCTGATTCAAATTATCATCTTTTTCTTCTATAATTGTTGCACCTGCGCCATCGGCAAATATCATGGAATCTCTATCGTTTACATCAACTGTTCTTGATAAAGTTTCCGATCCAATAACTAAACATTTTTTAGCAATTCCAGCTTTTATAAAGGCATTAGCATGAATTACTCCCTCAATCCATCCAGGACATCCAAATATTAAATCATAACACACACAATCAGGATTAATTATGCCTAAGTTATACTTAACTCTACTAGCTATGCTAGGAAGTTGATCAATCTGTTTGGTTCCATGTTTTATATCTCCAAAATTATGAGCTACAATAATGTAATCAATAGTTTCTTGATTGATATTAGCGTCTTTAATAGCTTTTTCAGCAGCAAAAAAGGCTAGATCTGAAGAATTATGATGATTCTTTGCATATCTACGTTCCTCAATTCCTGTAATTTCTTTAAATTTTTTTATTAATATGTCATTAGAAACTTTAAATTCAGAACCGTCAGAATTTAAAAATTTATTATCAAGAAATTGTTGATTTTTTTTTATTAATTCTGGAATATATGAACCAGTTCCTGTTATGTAAATTGACATTTTATAAAGTTTAATATTCTAAATTAAAAAAAATTAATACATTATCCTGCTTCTATGTATGTTTCCATTGGAGCGCAAGTACACATTAAATTTCTATCACCATATGCATCATCAACTCTTCTTACAGTCGGCCAAAATTTATTTTCTATAACAAAAGGTGTTGGAAAAGCCGCTATTTCTCTTGAATATGGATGATTCCATTTTTCAGAGCTTATCATTTTCATTGTATGTGGAGCGTTACAAAGAAGGTTATTCTTGTCTTCTTTAGAGCACTGTTCAATTTCTTTTCTTATTGAAATCATTGCTTCACAAAATCTATCAATTTCTTCTAAATTTTCACTTTCAGTCGGTTCTATCATCATAGTTCCTGGAACTGGAAATGAAACGGTAGGAGCGTGAAAACCATAATCAATCAACCTTTTAGCAATATCCATTACTTCTATACCATATGACTTGAATGGACGACAATCAATTATTAGCTCATGCGCAGCTCTTCCTCCTTCACCCTTATATAAAATATTATAATGATTTTCAATTCTATACTTAATGTAGTTTGCATTTAAAATAGCATATTCAGTTGAAGACTTTAATCCTTCAGCTCCTAACATGCATATATACCCATATGAAATTACACAAGCTAAGGCGGATCCCCAAGGAGCAGCAGAAATAGATTCTACACTTTCTTTAGAACTGACGTTTATAATAGGATTGTTTGGTAAAAACGGAACTAAATGTTGAGCTACACATATAGGTCCAACTCCTGGTCCTCCTCCACCATGAGGAATAGCAAAAGTTTTATGTAGGTTTAGGTGACATACGTCTGCACCAATTATATATGGGTTAGTCAGTCCTACTTGAGCATTCATATTAGCTCCATCCATATACACTTGACCTCCGTGATTGTGAATGGTTTTTGAGACTTCTTGAATAGATGATTCAAATACACCATGAGTTGATGGGTATGTAATCATTAAAGCTGCTAAGTTTTCTTCGTGTAATTTTGCTTTTTCTTTTAATTCATCTACATTAATATTACCGTGTTTATCTGTGCCAATTACTACTACTTTCATTCCCGCCATTACAGCAGATGCAGGGTTTGTTCCGTGAGCAGATGAAGGTATTAAGCAAATATTTCTATGACCTTGTTTTGTACTTTTCAGATAGGCTCTAATCACCATTAATCCAGCATACTCTCCTTGAGCTCCAGAATTTGGTTGAAGTGAAGTACCTGCAAAACCAGTTATAACATTAAGTTGATTTTCTAATTTTTTGAGTAATTTTTTATAACCTTTAGCTTGACTTAAAGGAGCAAAAGGATGAATATTATTCCATTTAGACCAACTGATGGGAATCATTTCTGAAGCAGCATTTAACTTCATTGTACAGGAACCGAGAGATATCATAGAATGAGTTAGTGATAAATCTTTTCTTTCAAGATTTTTAATATATCTCATTAGACCAGTTTCTGAGTGATGACTATTAAAAATATTGGCTTGTAAAAAAGACGATTCTCTTAGAAAACTTGTTGAAATCCTTATTGAACCCGTTGAAACATCCGCTATGATAGTTTCTTTATATGTTGCCTTTGAAATTAAATTAATTATTAATTGAATATCATTAAGTGATGTGGTTTCATTTAATGAAATAGAAAAAAGTTTGTCGCTTATATAATTAAAGTTAATTTTATTTTTTTCAGCTATTAATCGAATTTTTTCTGATGAACCTTCTAAAAGTAAAGTGTCAAAGTAATTTTCGTTTAATTGTTTAATGCCAATTTTATTTAAAGCATTTTCCAATAAAACAGCTAGTCCGTGAATTTTTTTAGCTATTTCTTTTAACCCTATCGGTCCGTGGAAAACACCATACATACTTGCCATAACTGCAAGTAGAACTTGAGAAGTACATATGTTTGAAGTAGCTCTTGCTCTTTTTATGTGTTGCTCTCTTGTTTGTAAAGCCATTCTAAGCGCAGTGTTTTCATCAACATCTTTAGAAACCCCAATAATTCTTCCAGGAATTGATCTTTTATATTCTTCTTTTGTAGCAAAAAAAGCTGCGTGAGGTCCTCCATAGCCAAGTGGAATTCCAAATCTTTGTGAAGTTCCAACAACCACATCAACACCAAAACAAGCAGGCTCTTTTAGAATACATAATGAAAGAAGGTCAGCAGCAACTACAATTTTGAGTCCTTTTGATTTTGCAATTTCACAATATTTAGCAAGATCTTTTATCTCTCCATGTATGCCGGGATATTGTATGAGACATCCATAAAATTCTTTATTAAATTCAAACTCATCAATCTCTCCTACAACTACTTTAATTCCAAGAGGCTCAGCTCTTGTTTTTAAAAGCGAAACAGTTTGAGCAAAAGTATCGTTAGAAACAAAAAAACTATTTGCTAAGTTGTTTTTTTGATCTTTGCTTCTTAAACTAAAAAGCATAGTCATTGCTTCTGCAGCGGCAGTACTTTCGTCTAATAATGAAGCATTTGCCAGTTCCATTCCTGTTAAATCACAAATTATGGTTTGATAATTTAATAAAGCTTGCATTCTTCCTTGGGCTATTTCTGCTTGATAGGGAGTGTAAGCTGTATACCAACTCGGATTTTCTAGGATGTTTCTTTTTATTACGGAAGGAATAATGGCTTCATTATAACCAAGTCCTATATATGATTTAAAAACTTTATTTTTTTTAGAAAGTTTTTCTATATGATTTAAATAGTCATATTCACTTAAAGCTGGATCAAGATCCATTTCGTTTTTTAATCTAATATTTGAGGGTATCGTTTCAGAAATTAATTGTTCTATACTGTCTACTTTTAAACAGTCTAACATTTGTTTTTTATCTGATGAATTAATCCCGATATGTCTGTTTGAAAAACCTTTCATTTGTTATGTACAATAAGCTTACAAAAATAGTCATTATGCACAATATATTTATTTATTTTTTAATTTAAAAATGAAAGTTTTTAACTTAAAAAGAGTGTATTGTTAACACTTTTCTAATTTTGTATTAGTGAAAAAATTAGTTTCAATTTTCAATTTTTATATAAAATCAAGTTTACATTTATCCGTTTGCGTTATTTCTTTAATTATAATTACTTGTTTAAGATTTGATTTAGATTTTAGTTATGCATTATTTGTATGTGTCTTTTGTGCAACAATAGTGGTTTATAATTTTATAAAGTATGCTTCTACTTTACCATATTATTTTTTCACTAAAAATGCACCAATAAAAAAAATTCAAATTCTAAGCTTTGTATCAGGGTTTTTTTTATTCATTTCAGTTTTTTTTCTTAATTCTAATACTAGATTATTAGGATCTGTACTGTTTTTATTTTGCTTGACTTATGTGATTCCTTTTAACAGATCTAGTATAAACATCAGGAATTACAGTAAGATTAAAATATTTATTGTTGCATTTTGCTGGGCAGGCTCAACAGTTTTGATGCCATTTAGTGAGGGTGTAATTGTTAATTTATCAGATACAACATGGCTGTTTATTCAGAGATTTATTTTTATTTTTGTCTACACTCTGCCATTTGAGATTCGAGACTTACAATATGATTCTATTAAACTAAAAACTATCCCTCAAGTTATTGGAATAAATAAAACAAAAATTTTAGCTTATTTGCTTTTGATTATATTCTGTATTATGGGATTTTTTATAGAATCGAATGAAAGTAAATTTCTTTTATCAGATATAATTATAGCCTTTATTACAGCTATATTTATATTTAATACTAAAGTGAATCAGTCAAAATATTATACAAGTTTTTTAATAGAGGGTTTGCCAATTTATTGGCTAATTGTGATCTTAATTATTGAGAATATTATTTAAATTAAGGAATCCTTAATTACACTTTCTTTGAGTGAAGACTTATAATCAATTATTTTGTTTTGAATTTTTACATCACTCGATCCAATTATCGAAGCCGCTAATATACCTGCATTTTTGGCGCCATTTAAAGCGACTGTAGCAACGGGTACTCCTCCAGGCATTTGAAGTATTGATAAAATAGAATCCCATCCATCAATTGAATTACTAGACTTTATAGGAACTCCTATAACTGGTAATGGGGTTAATGAAGCTATCATTCCAGGAAGATGAGCGGCACCACCAGCACCTGCTATTATTACAGAAATCCCTCTGAGATGTGCATTTTTACCGTACTCCATCATTTTTTCAGGAGTTCTATGTGCCGATACTATATCGACCTCGATTGATATTTCAAATTTATTTAAAGCATCTACAGCTTCTTGCATTACTGGAAGGTCTGATTTGCTTCCCATTATAATTCCAACCTTTGCCATAATTATATTGTTTTAATTTGAATCAGTTTCTTTACTTTTTTAGCTTTTTCAAGTCCTTCTTTTAATTTGGTATCAATAATTGTAACATGTCCCATTTTTCTATTAGGCTTTGTCTGCTGTTTTCCATATAAATGAATTTTGACATTGTCAATTTTCATAGCCTCCTCAATTCCTAGGTAAGACACCTGACCTACCGAACCTTCACTTCCTACTAAGTTAGCCATTATTGCATAAACATTAGATTTAGAACACCCTAACGGCAAGTCTAGAATAGCATTTATGTGTTGATCAAATTGAGAGCTAGAGCAAGCTTCAATAGAATAATGAGCACTGTTATGTGGTCTTGGAGCAACTTCATTTACTAAAATGGCATTATCTTCGGTTAAAAACATTTCTACAGCTAACAGTCCGATATGATTAAAGGATTCTGAAACTTTTAGAGCTATTTCTCTTGCTTTAATTGTCAGGCTATTATCAATTTGTGCTGGACAAATTACATACTCTACTTGATTTGATATTTTGTTGAATTCCATTTCTACAATCGGAAAAACTTCAATTTGTCCTGATTTATTTCGAGCTATAGTAGTAGCAAGTTCCTTTTTAAACGGGATTAGCTCTTCAATTATAAAGGCATCATTTGGAAGCTCATCAAAATTATTTTTAGAATGAATTATTTTAACTCCATAACCATCATATCCAAATTTTGTTTTTTTCCATACACATGGAAATTTTATATGATCTTTTTCTTTGGAGGTTTTAAACTGATCTAAAGACTTAAAATAATAGAACTTTGCGGTAGGAATTTTATTGTCTATGAAAAATTGTTTTTGCTTAGACTTATCTTGAATTATTTTTAATGTATTTGAGTTTGGAAAAACTTTAACCCCCTCATATTCTAGCTTTTCTAACGCCTCAATATTTACATGTTCAATTTCATAAGTAACTAAATCACATTTTTTACCGAATTCATAAACTGCATCAAAATCCATTAAATTACCTGTGGTGAATTCATTACAGAGCTTTTTACAAGGGGAATTTTCACTTGGATCAAGAATATTTGTTTTAATACTCAGCCTTGATGTTACATTAAGTAACATCTTTCCAAGCTGACCTCCGCCAAGTATTCCTAGTGTAAAATTTGAAGAGAAATAATTCATAATAAATTATTTTGGCAAAAATACATTAAAATGTAATTAATTATAGAATAATTTAAATATTGATTTGGGTATATTTGCTTTTTGTAAATTTTGACTTACTTATGATAAACTTAATTTTATTTGGAAAACCTGGTTCTGGAAAAGGTACTCAAGCTGAATTTGTTAAAAAGAAATACGATCTAATTCATATATCTACTGGAGATGTTTTTAGATACAATATCTCTAAGCAAACAGAACTTGGTATACTTGCGAAATCATACATGGAGAAGGGAGAATTAGTTCCTGACGGAGTTACGATTCAAATGTTAGAAGCAGAAGTGAATAAGACTCCTAATGCAGGTGGTTTTATTTTTGATGGATTTCCTAGAACGACACATCAGGCTGAAATGTTGGATAAATTTTTAATAAATAAAAAATTAAGTATATCAATGACTATTGCCTTAGAAGTTGACGAAAAAATTTTAACAGATAGACTTATAAGTAGAGGAAAAGACAGCGGAAGAGTAGATGATCAAGATAGATCTAAGATTAAAAATAGATTTGAGCAGTACAATAAAAAAACTTCTACTCTAATTAATTATTACAGATCTCAAGACAAATTTTTTGAGATTGAAGGAACTGGAGAGATAAGTGAGATAAGCGAGAGAATATTTAATGTTATTGATTCAAATATATAATGACTGAAGGAAATTTTGTAGACTATGTTAAAGTAGATATCTTTTCAGGAAATGGAGGTAAGGGATCCGCACATTTTCATAGGGAAAAGTATATAACTAAAGGAGGTCCCGATGGTGGAGATGGAGGAAGAGGAGGCCATATTATAGTTATAGCAGATAAATCTTTGTGGACTCTTCATCATTTTAAATTTAAAAGACACTTTAGATCTGGTCACGGAGGAGATGGAAGTGGAAGCAGAAGCTCTGGGTCGGATGGAAAAGATGTTTATATAAAAGTTCCTTTAGGTACTGTTATAAAGGATTCTTTAACTAACAAAGTAATTTTTGAAACAATAGATCATGGTGATGAAAAAATAATTCTTGATGGAGGAATGGGTGGTTTAGGTAACTGGAACTTTAGATCATCGACTAATCAAGCTCCTCGTTACTCTCAACCAGGGATTAAAGGAAAGGAAATTCAAATCACGCTCGAACTTAAGGTTTTAGCAGATGTTGGTTTAGTTGGTTTTCCAAATGCAGGAAAGTCTACTTTATTGAAAACCATTACATCAGCAAAGCCTAAAATAGGTAATTATGAATTTACTACTCTCAAGCCCAATTTGGGCATTGTAGAGTATAGAGATTATAGATCTTTTGTTATTGCAGATATTCCAGGAATTATTGAAGGTGCATCTGAAGGAAAAGGATTAGGGCATCATTTTTTAAGACATATTGAACGAAACTCTATTTTACTTTTTTTAATTTCATGTGAGTCTGAAAAAGTAGTTGGTCAATATAATATTCTACTAAATGAATTAAAAAAATATAATCCAGAATTATTAGACAAAGACAGGATTATTGTAATTTCTAAATCTGACTTAATTGATAAAAAGAGAAAAGATGAAATCAGCTTAGAAATATCAAAAAAAATTAAAAATATTCCTTTTGATTTTATTTCATCTGTTTCTAACCAAGGTCTTGTAGAATTAAAAGATGATTTATGGAAAGTTTTAAATCCATAATTTCATTAGTTTTCTTCTTTTATAGAGAATCTATTTAATAAATTAGTTATTGACTTTTACTTTAATAAAACTATGAGAATTCATTTTATTGCAGTTGGAGGAAGTGCAATGCATAATTTAGCTATTGCTCTTCATTTAAAAGAATATCATGTCACAGGTAGTGATGATCATATTTTTGAACCTTCTAAATCTAGATTAGATAAATACGGTCTACTTCCTGATAGCTTCGGATGGAATGCTTCTAGAATAACTAATGATATAGATTTCGTTGTCCTTGGAATGCATGCTAAAGTAGATAATATTGAGCTAGTTGAAGCTCAAAACAAGAAGCTAAAAATAGTTTCCTATCCTGAGTTTATTTATGAAATGTCTAAAAACAAAACAAGGGTTGTGATTGGTGGAAGTCATGGAAAAACATCTATCACAGCAATGGTTTTACATGTTTTAAACGACAACGGAAAAGAGGTTGATTTTATGGTAGGAGCTCAGTTAGAAGGGTTTGAAACAATGGTTCACTTAACTGATGAAAATGATTTTATTTTGTTAGAAGGAGACGAGTATTTGTCTTCACCTATAGACAGGCGTCCTAAATTTCATCTGTATAAACCTAATATTGCTCTTTTAAGTGGAATTTCCTGGGATCACATAAATGTTTTCCCAACTAAAGAAATCTATTTAAAACAGTTTGAACTTTTTTTAGAAACTATTGTTTCGGGTGGAGTTTTAGTTTATAATAAACGGGACAAACAAGTTAATCAAATTACCGAAAATTGCACCAGACCAATTAGAAAGTTAGAATATTCAATGCCTGATTATTTTATTGATAATGATATTTCATTCCTTAAAACTAATGAAGGAGATTTACCATTAAAAATATTTGGTGAACATAATCTAAGTAATTTATCAGGTGCAAAGCTTGTTTGCCAGTTGATGGGTGTTCATGAAGAAGAGTTTAATCACTCAATTACCTCATTTAAAGGTGCTGACAAGCGTTTGGAGTTAATCCTTGATATGGAAGACAGAACGGTCTTTAAAGACTTCGCTCACTCTCCTAGTAAGGTTATAGCAACTACCAAAGCTTTAAAAAATCAATATAAGAATAGAAAACTTATAGCTTTACTTGAATTACATACTTTTAGTAGTTTAAATGAAGAGTTTATAGTGGAATACAAAGACAGTTTAAAAAGTGCAGATACTGCTATTTTGTTTTATGATCCAAAAGCTATAAAAAACAAAGGGTTGAAAGAAATTAATGATCAAAACATCAAGAAAGCCTTTAATGATGATAAACTACGTATTTTCTCAAATCCAGAGGCTCTAAAAGACTTTTTATTATCTCAATCTTACAGCAATACTAATTTACTTTTAATGAGTTCTGGAAATTACGCTTCGCTTGATTTAGAGTATATTACAAATCAAATTAAGTAAATAATCATTTTTTTATGAATCACATTAAGCATGTATTTTTTGACTTAGACCATACTTTATGGGATTTTAAAAAAAACTCTTCTTTAACATTTAAGTATTTATTGAATAAATATAATATTTCTATTGAGCTGGACAGATTTTTAAAAATTTATATGCCAATCAATTTTTCTTTATGGAAGCTATATAGAGATGAGAAAATATCTAAAGAATATTTAAGACATAATAGACTTAAGTCTGCTTTTGAAAAACTTAATGTGACTATATCTAACGATGTAATTGATCTTATGGCGGATGATTATGTGACACACTTACCCGACCATAATTTTTTAGTTAAAGATGCTTTACTAGTCTTAGACCATTTAATAGGGAAGTATAAATTACATATTATCACTAATGGATTTACCGAAGTTCAAAATAAAAAAATATCAAATTCTAATCTTGATAAATACTTTTCATGTATTATTGATTCAGAAACGGTAGGAGTGAAGAAACCTAATGCTAAAGTATTTGAATATGCTTTAAATGTAGCTGGAGCAACTAAAAGTGAAAGTCTAATGATTGGTGATAATCTAGAAGCAGATGTTATAGGAGCTTTAGAGGCTGGTTTTAGTGCCATTCATTTCAATAATAATAATGAGCCTACCCATTCACACTGCAGAATAATAACCGATTTAAAATCGTTAAATTCTATTTTATAATTAATAGTTTTTTTGTCTAACTATTTCATATAAAATTGTACCACAAGCTACCGATACATTTAATGATTCAATCTTTCCAAGTAAAGGAATTTTAATAAGTTGATCACATAAGTTAATTACTGAGCTTGATAATCCTTTTCCTTCAGAACCCATGACGATCGCTTGAGATTTTTTGAAACTAGTTTGGTAAATTGTTTTTTCAGCTTTTTCAGTAGCACCATAAATAGGAACTTCAAATTGTTTTAAAAGAAAAAGAGCATCTTTAATATGGCCGACTTTACATATAGGCACATTAAACACAGCTCCTGAAGAAGTTTTAATAGTATCACCATTTACAGGAGCACTTCCGCTTGATTGAATAACAATACAATCAACTGCGGTACACTCGGCAGTTCTAACAATTCCTCCAAAATTCCTCACATCAGATAGTTGATCTAAAACTAATATAGAAGCAGATTCTTTTTTTGTTTCTAAAATTTCGCTTAAATCATCTATTGATAAAAATTTAATAGGAGCTATAGTAGCTACGACACCTTGATGATTCTTAGGAGTAAGCCTATTTAACTTTTCTACTGGAACGTAAGATATTTCAATAGATTTTCTTTTTAAAATTCTCATTAAATCGAAAGCAGAAGCCCCAGTCAGTCCTCTTTGAACAAAGACTCTATTAATAGATTCACCAGAATCTATTGCTTCCATAACAGATCTTATTCCATAAATTTGAGTTGTTTCTTTTTCCATTTATAGCTGAGTTGAATTTAAATAAGTAACAAAACTCTTTAGACTTTCTTTATTCTTAAGATTAAGTTTGTTTGCTTTTCTATATTTTTTATATGCTTTTCCATCAATAAGATTCAATTCTTTCATTTTTTTGTGAGATGTAGGGACTATGTATGTTTGGTCGTTGTAAAAGATTAGAAAAACACTACTATCTTTCCACTCAGCACGAGGTGTTTTTGTATAACCAGATGCTGGAGCACTTATTCCTGAAACTATTGGTTTTTCAACTTTTTTCTGAGGAAAATAATATAACTCATAGTTTTCTAACTTTAAAACATCTTCTAATATCCCTATTGTATTAGTTGATCCGTTCATTTTAAATGAATACAAATTATATGTTTTATCTCCAATACTAATTGTAACGGTTTCATTAATTTCAATTGCACTTGCTTGGTTGTTATTATTATTTTTAATTTCAAATTTTTGTTCTGATATATTCAGCCTAACTAGAGCATTATATTGTTTACCATTTTTAAAAATGATTTTTCCTAATTCAAACGTCTCTGTTAAGTAAGGACTTCCCTTTACATTATCATCGTATTTTGTTAGGTCATACAAATTGACGTTCCCTTCAACTAATAAATCTGACACAACTGGGCCAAATTGTGAAACTGCATAAGTGGGTCTAAATTGTAAAAATTATAAATATTTTTTTCATAAGGTGCTTATTAGCTGAAATATAAGTAAAAGGACCTTAATTTATTAGTATAAAAAAAGCACCCATTTGGGTGCTTTTTTTTTATTAAGAAGTAGGTACTGATTATTTAGTATCCCACCACACTTTTGAATCTTGACTGTATCCAGATACTTTAGCAACCGCAGCATCGTGATTAGCTTTGTTTGCACTAGCAGTAGTAGCACCATATCCTAATCTTTTAGGAATTCCAGTACCAGTTAAAGCGTCTTTAGCAGTAGCTAAAACAGGATAATCTAATCTTCTGTGTTCAGCCCAAGCTTCTTCACCTTGCATGTATAAAGCTTTCCATTTTTCTTCAGCAATTGTTTGCATAGAAGCAGCACCAACAGAAGCAACGTAAGTAGCAGCATCAGCTGAACTTTACACCCCATTGTGTCATAGAAGCATTGATTCCAATTCCGTACCATGTTTGAGCATCGCCAGGAACTGACCAACCTCTTTGAGCAGCTTCAGCATAACCAAATGCTACTTGAGCATAAGAATATAACATACCACCTTTTGTTGCAGCACTTGTATAAATTATTTCTGATGGCAAGTAAGAAACCCATGATTGTAGGATTCCTGGGTTAAGAACACCATAAGGCATCCCACCGTATACTTTTCCATCTACAGTTGCGTAAGTAACTTGACCTGAAGCATCTCCTGCTTGTCCAACCGGTTGAGCATACTTATGCAATCTTGGGTCACTTGAAGCAATTAAGTGATCAACCATAGTATTACTAGTAGCATAGTCATCCCTAGATTGGAATCTATCTTGCCAAGGGCTATCGTTTGCATCAGCAGCAGTGTAAGGGTAGTGAATATCTCCACCAGCTCCAATTACTCCAGCGCTGTGAGCTTCTAAAAATTTAGCTTGAGCTGTAGCAGCATCAACATCTGCAATTCTTAAAGCCATTACCATTTTCATAGTATTACCAAACTTTTTCCATGATGTTGCATTACCATTAAACATAAAGTCTCCTGATAAACCACCACCATCTAACATACCTAAAGCAGCATCTATTTGAGCGAATAGGCCCATATAGACATCTTTTTGATCATCAAATTTTGGTTTAAGATTATCTACACCTTTTAATGCTTCAGAATAAGGAATTGCTCCCCATCTATCAGTCATTACGTGATACATGTAAACTTGTAATAAGTGAGCAACACCCATTTGCATACCAGCTGATCCTGAGCTTGAATAAGCAGTAGGGTCTGAAGTATTTAAATTAATTACAGTTTGAAGATCCATAAGTGGACCAGAATAGAAACCATCAAAGTTCCATTGAATTGTTTCATAACAAGATTCATCGTTATAGGTAATCTCAGAAACATGCTGAGCGTACAATACACCAGAATCAACATTACTAACAATACTAGGAATGTTTCTCATTGCACCCGTTATTAAGGCACCAGTGTTAGCTTTAGAAACCGCGTTTGGATTTAGATTTTCATCTCCAAAGTCAACAGTCTCACAGGATACAAACAATAAGCTACTTATTGTTAATAATCCGATTATTTTTTGAATTTGTGTTTTCATTATTTATATGATTACTAATTAAAATTTAAGACTTACGTTAAGACCAAATGATCTAGCTGATGGTAATTGTCCACCTTCACTAGCATAACTTCCACCTGACCACCCTGCACCTAATTCTGAAGGATCTAAACCAGGAGTTTTACTTCCTCTATAATCACCCCAGTCAGTATTTTCAGATAAGATAGCAAGATTTGTGCCAATTACCGCTACGCTAATATCACTAAAAGGAGTTTTAGCTACTTGGTCTGCATCAAATGTATAACCAAGTCTTACTTGTCTTAACTTAACAAAAGAAGCATCTACTAACCATAGATCATCTCTTGTCCAGTTACCCCAAGCCCAAGAATCTGGAGCTCTGTATATATCAGCAACAGAACCATCAGCGTAAACACCTACTTGGTGAATACCACCTCCAGCTGAAACTGCATCTCTTTTTGGATTTCCTTTATCATTTAAACCTGCTGTGTACTCATGTTGTCCAGAAGCCATTGAGAACATATCTGTTACAGAGTGATATAAACCACCGTCTTGAAAGTCAATATTAACAGCTAAATCCCAGTTTTTAAATACTAAGTTAGAGTTTATACCTCCAGTATAGTTTGGCATGATGTTTCCAAGAAGTTGGTTGTTATCATACATGTGGTTACCACTTGCAAAGTACATCCAATTTCCATTAGCATCTTGTCTTCTTTTTCTTCCATATAGCATACCCCATTCTTCACCAACGATTTCTTGCAAATCCATACTAGACCATGATAACCATGAGTTTAATATATTTCTTTCAATTCCTTCGTAGATAAAGTCAACTGTTTTTTCCATAGTTGCGAAGTTTACTGAAACATCCCATCTAAGATTTTCATTTTGAATTGGTGTACCTGAAAGCATTACTTCAACACCATTTGAAGAAGTAATTTTTGAATTCACATTCAATCCAGTATAACCTGTACTTGCAGCAGAACTAATTGCTACAGGTAAGTTAGAGTCTTCTCTGTCAAAATATGTAACATCAAGACCTAATCTGTTGTTTAAAAACTTAAATTCAATACCGTACTCAAGTTCTGTTCTCATTCCACCCGTTAAGTTTGGATTAGAAAGAGTGTTTGGCACAGCTAAAGAAGCTAATGAACCATAAGATGTACCTGATGAATAAGTTGGACTTGTTTCATAAGCACCTGGAAAAATTGGAGCTTCAGAATAACCAGCTCTTAATTTACCAAAGCTAATTGCATCTACATTGATTAATTTATCAAATAAGAAACTACCAGAAACCCCAAACGTTTCAACTCTGTTAGCATCAGCTGATGCAGTTGATTGCCAGTCAAATCGGTAAGATCCGTCTAAGTATAACATGCTTTTATATCCTAAAGATAAAAGACCAAAAGCAGAAATTCTGCTTTGATTATATCTTCCAGTAGAATAATTTGGCTTATCAACAGAATTTGCAAGAATATAGAAATCTGGTATCGCTAGACCACCAGAAGTACTTGCTGAAGTTGAGATTGTTTTGTTTTGACCAGCACCATAACCTAAAATCGCACTTACATCAAAATCAGATGTAACCTTTTTGTCAAAGTTAAGTCTAGCAGCAAACTCATTGTTTTCGGTTGTATAAGAACCTTCATTGTAACTAGCTTGAGTGTTCAAAGTGTTTTGACCTATATAACCTCTACCCCAACTAGTTCTGTTGTAAGCTCTTCTTTTAACTTCGACATTAGCGGAAAGACCTTCCATTATGTCGTAGTTAATACCAAAGTTACCAGAGTAAGTTGAGTTTTTATTATTGTTTGTATTTTGGAACTGCTCATATTGTGGAGCATCCCAGTACTGTGGACGAGCATTTCTAGCAGATCTTCTATTCCAAGTGTAAAATACACCGTCAACTAGATAGTTTTCTGCTAATCTGTCCATATCTAATTGTCTTTGAAACCACTGACTCATGTTAGACTGGATACTTCCATATCCACTAGCTGCATAATTGTCAGTATTTTGAATTTTTGCATTTAAACTTGCGTAAACTGTAAGTTTATCTGTAGCATTTAAAGAAGTGTTGATGTTTATATCATAAGTATCTCTTCCTGCATTAGGTAGAGGCAACGTACCGTTTGTAGCACGTCCAGTAGCTCTAAAGCTAAAGTCTTCACCACCTTTACCAAATGATAAACTTGTACTTGAACTCATACCAGTTTGGTAGAAATTCTTTACGTTATTTGGATTTGGAGACCATCCTCTTGTTTTTCCAAATTCTGAGTGACCAGGAATCCATGAATCCCAATGTCTTGCTTGAGTACCATCCATTCTTGGTCCCCAAGATTCATCAGCTGCATAATAAGGTATGTTTTGTCCTTGGAATGCTGCATATGAAGCAGGGTCTGTTGCTGGATTGTATGTAAAAGTATCCCAGTCTTGGTAGTAACCACCACCATACTCATTTTGATATGGATGAAGTCTACTAACATTAGATACAACTGTATTGTGATCAACTGTTATGTAAGACTCTCCAGCTTTCGCTTTCTTAGAAGTAATTACAATTACACCACTTTTTGCTTCTGACCCATAAAGAGCAGTTGCAGCAGCACCTTTAAGTACTGTGATGTTGTCAATGTTGTCAGTATTAATATCTGTAGCAGAAACTTTAATCCCATCAATTACGTATAAGATATCTGTTTCACCTCTTAAACGTATAGCACTTGGCTCATAAGAAGAACTAGTTCCAGTAATTACCTGAACACCAGCTACTTTACCTGCTAGAGCAGTTCTAAAGTCAAGTTCTTTTGTTTTTGTTAATGCATCACCACTAACTGCTTGTTGAGCATAACCAAGAGATTTAGCCTCTCTAGTAATACCAAGTGCAGTAACTACAACCTCTTCTAGAGAGTTGTCAGATGCAAGTTGAACATTAATTGTTGCCGAAGCACCAACAGTTACGTTTTGAGTAGCGAACCCTACATAGCTTATTGAAAGAACATCTCCTTCATTAGCTGTGATTAAGTAAGCTCCGTCAAAATCAGTAGTAACACCATTAGTTGTTCCTACTACTTGAACCGTAGCACCTGGAAGAGGCACACCAGTATTGTCGGCAACAGTACCGCTAACACTTTTTTGTGCAAAACTCCATTGAAACATTATCATAAACGATAATGTTAAAAACTTAAATAAATTTGTTTTCATATTAGTTTTAATAATTATTTGAACTGCAAAAATGTTAATAATAAGTTAATAAAACAACTAAATAGATGATTTTTGACACTTCTTATGTAATTCTCCTCATAAATACAGGTTTAATAATTTTTTAATAATTTTTTAACCTTAATGCTATCATATTCGTAATTTAATAATTAATTCTTTACTGAATGTTAGGTAATTCTTATTCATATTTTTAATTTCTATACCTGTTATCGATTTATTAAATATTTTTTTTTAAAAGTATAAAACTGTATTTTTTTATTTTATAGTATATTTTTATTATTTTATAGTATTTGTAATTAGATCGTTATCAATTAATTATAATCCTCACTCTGTCCTTATATATATACACTTGTTTGTTTGTTTTAACGTTAATTTCAATTATTTTTTGATATTCCATTTGATTAATTCTAAAATTAAATTACATTTGCACGCCCAAATAGGGGAAAAAACAAACATTAAGATAGCATATGCCTACAATATCACAGTTGGTTCGAAAAGGAAGATCTAAGATTACTAAAAAGAGTAAATCTGCTGCTTTAGTTTCATGTCCTCAGAAAAGAGGAGTTTGTACTAGAGTTTATACAACTACACCTAAAAAACCTAACTCAGCAATGAGAAAAGTTGCTAGGGTAAGATTAACTAATGGAACTGAAATAAATGCTTACATCCCTGGTGAAGGACATAATCTGCAAGAACATTCAATTGTTTTAGTAAGAGGAGGAAGAGTTAAAGACCTTCCAGGTGTAAGATATCACATTGTTAGAGGAGCATTAGATACCGCTGGTGTTGAAGGTAGATTACAAAGAAGATCAAAGTATGGGGCGAAGCGTCCTAAAAAATAAATTTAATTGATGACGTTCAATTTTAATTTTGAACCTCTCTAAAACTAAAATAAATGAGAAAAAGTAAGGCAAAGAAAAGACCGTTACTCCCTGATTCAAGGTTTAACGATCAATTAGTTACAAGATTTGTCAATAACCTAATGTGGAGTGGTAAAAAATCCACAGCATTCACGCTTTTTTATGATGCTATTGATATCATTGAAGAAAAAAAGCAGAATGAAGAAAAAACCTCCCTTCAAGTGTGGAAAGATGGTTTGTCTAATGTTATGCCTCACGTTGAAGTAAGAAGTAGACGTGTCGGTGGAGCAACTTTCCAAATTCCAATGCCAATAAGACCAGACAGAAAAATTTCCATGGCTATGAAATGGTTAATTACTGCTGCAAGAAAACGTAATGAAAAGTCAATGGCATTAAAATTAGCTTCTGAAATTTTAGCAGCTGATAAAGAAGAAGGTGCTGCTGTAAAAAAGAAAACAGATGTTCATAAAATGGCTGAAGCCAATAAAGCATTTTCACATTTTAGATTTTAATATACAATGGCTAGAGATTTAAAATTCACGCGTAACATTGGTATCGCTGCTCACATTGATGCAGGGAAAACTACAACAACTGAACGTATATTATATTATACTGGAGTTAGTCATAAAATTGGTGAGGTTCATGATGGTGCTGCTACAATGGATTGGATGGAGCAAGAGCAAGAGAGAGGTATTACCATTACATCAGCAGCCACAACCTGTACTTGGAATTTTCCAACTAATCAAGGAGAGAAAAATGATGAGTCTAAACCTTATCATTTTAATATTATAGACACACCGGGTCACGTTGATTTCACAGTTGAAGTTAATAGATCATTAAGAGTATTAGACGGTTTAGTGTTTTTGTTTAGTGCAGTTGATGGTGTTGAGCCTCAATCTGAAACTAACTGGAGACTTGCTGATAATTATAAAGTTCCAAGAATGGGCTTTGTGAATAAAATGGATAGACAAGGTTCAAACTTTTTAAATGTTTGTAACCAAATTAAGTCAATGCTAAAATCTAATGCTGTTCCAATAGTTTTACCGATTGGTGATGAAGATAATTTTAAAGGTATTGTTGATTTGGTTAAAAATCAAGCAATTGTATGGCATGAAGATAAAATGGGTGCAACTTTTGATGTAGTTGATATTCCTGAAGATATGAAAGAGGAAGTTCATGAGTATAGAGCTAATTTGATTGAAGCAGTAGCTGAATACGATGATGCTTTACTTGAAAAATTCTTCGATGATCCTGATTCTATCTCAGAAGATGAAGTTCATGAAGCATTGAGAAAAGCTACTCAAGACATGAGTATTATTCCAATGATTTGTGGTTCGGCTTTTAAAAATAAAGGAGTTCAGTTTCTTTTAGATGCTGTTTGTAGATACTTACCTTCACCTTTAGATAAAGAGGCTATTATAGGAATTGATCCTAAAACTGATTTAGAAATTGAAAGAAAACCTAATGTTTCTGAACCATTTTCTGCTTTAGCTTTTAAAATTGCAACAGATCCTTTTGTTGGGAGATTAGCTTTTTTTAGAGTTTATTCTGGTAGATTAGATGCTGGTTCTTATATATTAAATAATAGATCTGGAAATAAAGAGAGAATTTCTAGAATTTTCCAAATGCATGCAGATAAGCAAAATTCAGTCCCTTTTATTGAAGCGGGTGATATTGGTGCGGCTGTTGGTTTTAAAGATATTAAAACAGGCGATACATTAACAACAGAGAAACATCCAATAGTTTTGGAGAGTATGAATTTTCCTGATCCAGTAATTGGTATTGCAGTCGAGCCAAAAACTAAAGCTGATGTAGACAAGTTAGGAATGGCACTAGGTAAACTAGCAGAAGAAGATCCTACTTTTCAGGTTAAAACAGACGAGGCCTCTGGTCAAACTATTATTTCTGGAATGGGAGAACTTCACTTAGACATTCTTGTTGATAGACTAAGAAGAGAATTTAAAGTTGAAGTAAACCAAGGTCAACCACAAGTTGAATATAAAGAAGCTATTACGGCAATTGCTGATCATCGAGAAATTTATAAAAAACAATCTGGTGGTAGAGGTAAATTTGCTGATATTTCTTTTATTATGGAGCCTGCAGATGAAGGGAAAGTTGGTCTAGAGTTTATTAATAAAATTAAAGGTGGTAATGTTCCAAGAGAATTTATTCCATCTGTTGAAAAAGGTTTTAGAGAAGCTATGAAAAATGGTCCTTTAGCTGGTTTTGAAATGGATGCTATGAAAGTTACTTTAAAAGATGGTTCTTTTCATGCTGTCGATTCAGATTCTCTTTCTTTTGAACTTGCTGCAAAGCTAGGTTATAAGAATGCTGCTAAATTAGCTAAGTCAGTTATAATGGAACCAATAATGAAATTAGAAGTTTTAACACCTGAAGCTAATATGGGTGATGTTGTTGGTGACCTAAACAGAAGAAGAGGTCTTGTAAACAATATGGATGATAGAGCTGGTGCTAAAGTTGTTAAAGGTTTAGTTCCATTATCTGAAATGTTTGGTTATGTAACTTCATTAAGAACTTTAAGTTCTGGACGAGCTACTTCAACTATGGAATTTGATCATTATGCTGCAACACCTAAAAATGTTTCAGAGGAAGTGATAGCATCAATAAACGGAACAAAAGATTAAAACCAATAAAATGAGTCAAAAAATTAGAATAAAATTAAAATCATACGACTTCAATTTGGTTGACAAGTCTGCAGAGAAAATTGTTAAGACTGTCAAAACAACTGGGGCGATAGTGACTGGACCTATTCCTTTACCAACACACAAAAAGATATTTACCGTGTTAAGGTCTCCTCACGTTAATAAAAAATCAAGAGAACAATTTCAGTTATCTTCTTATAAAAGATTACTGGATATATATAGTTCTTCATCAAAAACAATTGACGCTCTAATGAAACTTGAATTACCTAGTGGTGTTGAAGTTGAGATTAAAGTATAATTAATTTAAAATAGAAAAATAATGTCTGGGTTGATCGGAAAAAAAATAGGTATGACAAGCATATATGATGAAAATGGTAAGAATTTACCATGTACTGTCATTGAAGCTGGTCCTTGTGTTGTTACTCAGGTTAAAACTGATGAGGTTGACGGTTATAGTGCAGTCCAATTAGGGTTTAACGATAAAAATGAAAAGCACACAACTAATGCTGAGGCAGGACATTTTAAGAAATCAAAGACATCTGCTAAGCATAAAGTTGTAGAATTTAAAAACTTTGATAAGGAGATTAATCTTGGAGATTCAATAACTGTTGATCACTTTTTAGAAGGTGAATTTGTTGATGTTTCAGGAACCTCTAAAGGTAAAGGTTTTCAGGGTGTTGTAAAAAGACATGGTTTTGCTGGAGTTGGTCAAGCTACTCACGGACAGCATAACAGATTAAGAGCACCAGGTTCTATTGGAGCTGCTTCATATCCAGCTAGAGTATTTAAAGGAATGAAAATGGCAGGTAGAATGGGTAATGAAACTATCACTGTTCAAAACCTTAAAGTTATAAAAGTTGTTTCAGAGAAAAATATACTTGTTTTAAAAGGTTGTATTCCTGGACACAAAAACTCATACGTAATAATTAGAAAATAATGAAAGTATCTGTTTTAAATATAAAAGGTAAGGATACGGGAAGATCAGTTGAGCTTTCTAAATCTATTTTTGAAGTTACTCCTAATGATCATGCTATATATCTTGATGTAAAAAGATTTTTAGCTAATAATCGTCAAGGGACTAATAAAACTAAAGAAAGAGCTGAGATTACTGGAAGTACTAGAAAAATCAAAAAGCAAAAGGGTACTGGTACTGCAAGAGCTGGTAGTATCAAAAATCCACTTTTTAGAGGTGGTGGTACTATTTTTGGCCCTAGGGTAAGGTCATATTCTCAAAAACTTAATAAAAACGTCAAGCGTTTAGCTAGAAGATCGGCTCTAAGTTTGAAAATAAAATCTAAATCTGTTTCAGTTATTGAAGATTTTAATTTTGAAGCGCCTAAGACTAAGTTGTTTACAGATATTATTAATGCATTAGATCTTCAGGGTAAAAAGTCTCTTTTTATCTTGGGTGGGATTAATAAAAATGTATATTTGTCGGCACGTAATTTAGAGCGTAGTAAAGTCGTAACTAACTCTGAGATAAGTACTTACGGTATTATGAATGCTCAGCATTTAGTTTTTTTAGAGAGCTCATTAGAACAAATTGAATCAAACTTAAGTTAATATGGAGATTTTACTTAAACCAGTTATTACAGAAAAAGCTACCGCAGATAGCGAACTTAAAAATAGATTTACTTTTTTAGTAAATACTAATGCTAACAAAGTTCAAATTAAAAAAGCTATTGAAACTGCTTATGGTGTCTCAGTTGATAAAGTTAGAACCATGAGATACGGAGCTGAAAGAAGAACTAGGTATACTAAAACTGGAATTCAAAGAGGAAAATCTGTGACTACGAAAAAAGCTATAGTTCAGATTTCAGAAGGTGATACAATAGATTTTTATAATAAACTTTAAATAATAAACAATGTCAGTTAAAGCACTAAAACCGATCACACCTGGACAAAGAGGAAGAGTTGTCAATGGTTTTGATGCCATTACAACAGATAAGCCTGAGAAAAGTTTACTTTCTCCAAAGCATAGATCTGGTGGTAGAAATAGTCAAGGTAAAATGACTATGAAATTTATTGGTGGTGGACATAAAAAAAGATATAGATTAATTGATTTTAAGAGAGATAGACATGATGTTTCTGCTGAAGTTTTATCTATTGAATATGACCCAAATAGAACAGCCTTTATAGCACTTACTAAGTTTGAAGATGATGAGAAACGTTATATTATCGCTTTAAAAGGTTTAAAGGTTGGGCAAAAAATAGTTTCTGGTTCTAAAAAATCACCGGATATTGGTAATTGTATGCCTTTATCTGATATTCCTTTAGGAACTATAATTTCTTCAATAGAAATGCAACCTGGTAAAGGTGCGGCTATTGCTAGAAGTGCTGGTTCTTTTGCTCAGTTAATGGCAAGAGATGGCAAGTTTGCTACTGTTAAAATGCCCTCTGGTGAAACTAGATTGATTTTATCAGTATGTCATGCTACAATTGGTTCAGTATCTAATTCAGATCACCAATTGACTGTTCATGGTAAAGCTGGTTCTAAACGTTGGTTAGGTAGAAGACCTAGGACACGTCCTGTTGCAATGAACCCTGTTGATCACCCGATGGGTGGTGGAGAAGGTCGTGCATCTGGTGGTCATCCTAGATCTAAAAATGGAATTCCAGCTAAAGGATTTAAAACACGAGATAAGAAGAAAGCGAGTAATAAATATATAATTGAAAGAAAAAAGTAGTAAATAAATGGCACGTTCACTAAAAAAAGGACCTTACGTTCATTACAGTTTAACTAAAAAAGTTCAAAAGAATTTGGACTCTAATAAAAAAGCTGTTGTTAAAACATGGTCAAGAGCTTCAATGATAATTCCTGATTTTGTTGGACAAACTATAGCAGTCCATAATGGACGTCAGTTTGTTCCAGTTTATATAACTGAAAATATGGTTGGTCATAAATTAGGAGAATTTTCTCCAACACGCTCATTCCGTGGTCATGCTGGCGCGAAAAACAAAGGAAGAAAATAATTTAATTTGCAATGGGATTAAGAAAAAGACAAAGTGCTGAAAAAATTAAGGAAGCTAAAAAAAGCATAGCTTTTGCTAAACTTAATAGTTGCCCTACATCTCCTCGTAAAATGAGAATCGTTGCTGATTCTGTTCGAGGTAAAAAAGTTGATATGGCACTAACAATTTTAAAGTTTAGCCAAAAGGAAGCATCAGGTAAACTTGAAAAACTTCTAATTTCAGCTATTGCTAACTGGCAAGCTAAAAATGAGGATGCAGATGTGGAACAAGCTAATTTATTTGTTAAAGAAATTAGAGTGGATAGTGCAGCTATGTTAAAGAGACTTAGACCTGCTCCACAAGGTAGAGCGCATAGAATAAGAAAACGATCTAATCATGTTACTTTGGTATTAGGATCACAAACAATTGATAGTTAATATGGGACAAAAAACAAATCCAGTAGGTATTAGATTAGGCATAATTAGAGGATGGGAATCTAATTGGTATGGTGGAAGAGATTATGGTGATAAGTTAGCTGAAGATTTTAAATTAAGAAAATATGTTTTTGCACGTTTAGCTAAGGCTAGTGTGTCTAGAGTCATTATTGAAAGAACTTTAAAATTAGTAACCCTTACTATTACTACTGCAAGACCTGGAATTATTATTGGTAAAGCAGGACAAGAAGTAGACAAATTAAAAGAAGAGTTAAAGAAACTTTCTGGAAAGGAAGTTCAATTAAATATTATTGAAATTAAAAGACCTGAGCTTGAAGCTCAGCTTGTAGGTTCAAGTATTGCAAGGCAAATTGAAAGTAGAATTTCTTATAGACGAGCTATTAAGATGGCTATTGCTGCTTCAATGAGAATGAATGCTGAGGGAATTAAAATACAAATTTCTGGTCGTTTAAATGGAGCTGAAATGGCTAGGTCTGAAATGTATAAAGAAGGTAGAATTCCATTATCAACTTTTAGAGCTGATATAGATTACGCTTTAGTTGAAGCGCAGACTACATATGGAAAACTTGGTATAAAGGTTTGGATTATGAAAGGCGAAGTTTATGGTAAAAGAGAGTTATCTCCATTAGTAGGCTTAAGCTTAAGTTCTTCAAAATCAAAAGGAGGAGGTCCTTCAAAAGGAAGAAATAAAAGAAGAAGATAATTAAATATATAGTATAGATGTTATCACCGAAAAGAACAAAATTTAGAAAAATGCAGAAAGGCCGTATGAAAGGCTTTTCACAAAGAGGACATATCCTTTCTAACGGAATGTTTGGAATTAAGTCTATAGACACTAGTTTCTTGACATCTAGACAGATTGAGGCAGCCCGTATTGCAGCAACGAGATATATGAAACGTGAAGGTCAGTTGTGGATTAAAATATTTCCGGACAAACCTATTACTAAAAAACCATTAGAAGTAAGGATGGGTAAAGGTAAAGGTGCTCCAGAATATTTTGTAGCTGTAGTTAAACCAGGTAGAATTATGTTCGAAGTAGCTGGTGTTCCTATTGAAGTAGCAAAAGAAGCTTTGAGGCTTGCAGCTCAAAAACTTCCTGTTAAAACTAAGTTTATCATTGCAAGAGATTTTGAAGCATAAATTTATATAATGAAACAAAAAGAAGTAAAAGAATTATCGATTGAAGAATTAGGCGAAAAGCTGCAGGCTTTCAAGAAAGAACTTTCTGAAATGAAAATGACTCATGCTATTTCACCTATTGAGAACCCTATGCAAATCAAGAATTTAAGAAAAACTGTTGCAAGGATAAATACTGAATTAACCTCAAGGTCTGTTCAATAATAATATTATTTATTAATGGAAACAAGAAATTTAAGAAAAGAAAGAATAGGAATTGTTACAAGTAACAAAATGGAGAAATCTATAGTAGTTGCTGAAGTTAACAAAGTAAAACATCCAATGTATGGTAAATACGTTTTAAAGACTAAGAGCTATGTTGCTCATGATCAAGAAAACGAATGTAATATTGGAGATACAGTAAAAATAATGGAAACAAGACCTCTTAGTAAATCAAAATGCTGGAGACTTGTTCAAATTTTAGAAAGAGCTAAATAATTATGTTACAACAAGAATCAAGATTAACAGTTGCGGATAATACAGGTGCTAAAGAAGTACTAACTATTAGAGTGTTAGGAGGAACCAAAAGAAGATACGCTTCTGTTGGTGATAAAATAGTTGTTACAGTTAAGCACACAACACCCAATGGAGCTGTGAAAAAAGGACAAGTTTCTACTGCTGTAGTAGTTAGAACTAAAAAAGAAGTCAGAAGAAAAGACGGATCATACATTAGGTTTGATGATAATGCATGTGTTTTGTTAGATGCTGCTGGCGAAATGAGAGGAACGAGAGTTTTCGGCCCTGTTGCTAGAGAATTAAGAGATAAAAAATTCATGAAAATTGTTTCATTAGCACCTGAGGTTTTATAATTTACAATTATGACTAAAATTAAAATAAAAACAGGAGATAAAGTAAAAGTTTTAGCTGGAGACCATAAAGGTTCAGAAGGTAAAGTTGTAAAACTTTTTAGATCTAAAAGATTAGCAATTGTGGAAGGGGTAAATATGGTAAAAAAACATAATAAACCTAGTTCTGAAAACCCTAAAGGAGGGATTACAGAAAAAGAAGCTCCATTACATATTTCAAATCTATCATTGTTAACATCTAAGGGTGAAACAACTAGAATTGGATATAAAACAATTGAAGGTAAAAAAAGTAGAATTGCATTAAAATCTGATGAAATAGTTTAATTATGAATTACCAACCTAGATTAAAAAAAGAGTTTAATGAAAGAATTATCCCTTCTTTAAAGGAAGAGTATTCTTACAAAAATGTTATGATGGTTCCTAAGCTGAAAAAAATTGTTATCAGCAAAGGAGTTGGTGGAGCCGTTGCAGATAAAAAATTAATTGATCATGCTGTTGAAGAATTAACTACTATTTCAGGTCAAAAAGCAATTCATACAATGTCTAAAAAAGATGTTGCCAATTTTAAATTAAGAAAAGGAATTCCAATTGGTGCTAAGGTTACTCTTAGATCTGAAAGAATGTATGAGTTTTTAGATAGATTAATAACATCAGCTCTTCCAAGAGTTCGTGATTTTCAAGGTATCAAAGCTTCTGGTTTTGATGGCAGAGGAAATTATAACTTAGGAGTTACTGAGCAAATTATATTTCCAGAAATTGATATTGATAAGGTAAACAAAATATCAGGTATGGATATAACTTTTGTAACAAGTGCTAATACTGATAAAGAAGCTAAATCGTTATTAACCGAGTTAGGTTTACCATTTAAAAAGAATTAATAATATGGCTAAAGAATCAATGAAGGCCCGTGAGGTCAAAAGAGCAAAATTGTGTGCTAAGTATGCTGATAAAAGAAAAGCTTTAAAAGAAGCTGGTGATCAAGAAGGATTACAAAAACTTCCAAGAAATTCTTCACCTGTTAGAATGCACAACAGATGTAAGTTAACAGGAAGACCAAAAGGTTATATCAGACAATTCGGTATTTCTAGGGTTACGTTTCGAGAAATGGCTAATAAAGGTTTAATTCCAGGTGTAAGAAAAGCCAGTTGGTAATTTAATTAAAAAATAATAATGAATACAGATACAATTGCAGATTACTTAACAAGAATTAGAAACGCCAATAGTGCAGGTCACAAGGTTGTTGTAATTCCATCATCTAATGTTAAAAAAGAAATGACTAAAATTCTTTTTGATCAGGGTTATATTTTAAGTTACAAGTTTGAAGATGATTCAGTACAAGGAACAATTAAAATTGCTCTTAAATATAATTCTTTAACTAAGGAACCTGTTATAAAAAAATTAGATAGAATTAGTAAACCTGGATTAAGAAAATATTCTAATTCGGAAAGTTTACCTAGAGTTCTTAATGGTTTAGGTGTTGCTATAGTTTCGACATCTAGGGGGTTAATGACAGATAAAAAAGCTAAGCAATCAAATATTGGAGGAGAAATTCTCTGTTACGTATATTAAAAAAGAATTTAAAAATGTCTAGAATAGGAAAAAATCCAGTTTTAATCCCAGAGGGTGTTTCAGTAGAAATTCAATCTAATCTTTTATTAGTAAAAGGAAAATTAGGAGAGTTATCTCAACCTTATGATACTATTACTGTTGAACAAGTTGAAAACACTTTGATAGTTTCAAGATCATCTGATTCTAAACCAATGAAAGCTAAGCATGGTTTATATCGTTCTTTGTTTTCTAACATGGTTAACGGTGTTAGCACTGGTTGGACAAAAGATTTAGAATTAGTAGGAGTTGGTTATAGAGCATCTAATCAGGGTCAAAGACTTGAATTAGCATTAGGATTTTCGCATAATATAGTGTTTATGATACCTGTTGAGGTTAAGGTTGATGCTATTTCAGAAAAAGGAAAAAACCCTATTATTAAATTAACATCTTTTGACAAGCAATTAATTGGATCAATTGCTGCCAAAATCAGAGGTTTTAGAAGACCCGAACCTTACAAAGGAAAGGGAGTTAGATATGTTGGAGAACAAATTCGTAGAAAAGCAGGTAAATCTGCATAAATAAAGTAAAATGAGTTTATCAAAAGTAAATAAGAGAAACAAAATTAAACGAAGAATTAGACCACACGTTCTTGGTAGTGAAAGTCGTCCAAGGTTGTCTGTATTCAGAAGTAATAAAGAAATCTATGCTCAGTTAGTAGATGATGTTTCTGGTAAAACACTAGCATCAGCATCCTCAAGAGATAAAGATATTTGTGATAATGCTAAAGCCAAGACTAGAATTGAATTATCAAAATTAGTTGGTGTTTCAATTGGTCATAAAGCATTAAAAGCTGGCTTTCAAAAAATAGGTTTTGACAGAGGAGGATATTTATATCATGGTAGAGTGAAATCATTAGCTGAAGGCGCTAGAGAAGCTGGACTTAAATTTTAATTATGAAGAACAATAAAAATGAGTTTGTAAAACCTGGTGGTCTAGACTTAAAAGATAGATTAGTCAGTATTCAAAGAGTAACTAAAGTTACAAAAGGTGGTAGAGCCTTTGGATTTACTGCTATTGTTATAGTTGGTGATGAAAATGGTGTTGTTGGACATGGTTTAGGAAAATCTAAGGATGTTGCTACATCTATTGCTAAAGCAGTTGAAGATGCTAAAAAGAATTTAGTTAAAATTCCTTTATATAAGGGAACTCTTCCACACGAACAAAAAGGAAAGCACGGTGGAGCAAAAGTCTTTATGAAACCAGCTTCACAAGGTACAGGAGTTATTGCGGGTGGAGCAGTAAGAGCAGTATTGGAATCATTGGGAGTTCAAGATGTATTATCTAAATCTCAAGGTTCTTCAAATCCTCATAATGTTGTTAAAGCTACATTTGACGCATTATTAAGATTAAGAAATGCTAACACGGTAGCTAGTGAAAGAGGAATAACATTAGAAAAAGTTTTTAACGGATAATATAATGGCAATAATTAAAATAAAAAAAGTCAGAAGCGAAATTAAAAGACCTGCAACTCAAAAGAAAACTCTTTTGGCTTTAGGTTTAAAAAAAATAGGTCAAGTTGTTGAACATGAAGATACACCTAGCATCGTTGGAATGATTAATAAAGTAAAACATTTAGTTACTGTTATTAAATAATATATATATGAATTTAAGTAATTTAAAACCTGAAAAAGGATCTATCCATACTTCTAAAAAAAGACTTGGAAGAGGTCAAGGTTCTGGAAAAGGTGGTACAGCTTCAAGAGGCCACAATGGACAGAAATCTCGTTCTGGATATTCAAAGAAATTAGGATTTGAAGGTGGGCAAATGCCACTTCAAAGAAGAGTTCCAAAATTTGGTTTTACAAACATTAATCGAGTAGAGTATCAAGCAGTTAACTTAGATACTATTCAATCGTTAATTGACAATAAAAATGTTAAGGATTCTATGGATGTTGATTCATTTATTGCAAATGGTTTAGCTAAAAAGAAAGATTTGATTAAGGTATTGGCAACAGGCAAAATTAATTCTCCCATTAAGATTACTGCTCATAAATTTTCAGCAACTGCGAAGGCAGCAATAGAGAAGAGCGGTGGAGAAGCTATAACATTATAAAAAGTAGTATGTCTAATTTTATAGAAACATTAAAAAATATTTGGAAGATTGAGGAGTTAAGGAATAGAATTTTTCTTACTTTATTTTTTCTTGCTATTTATCGATTAGGAGCACAAGTTGTTCTTCCAGGTATTGATTCTGTTCAATTAGCTGAACTATCTAATAGAACTCAAGGTGGAGGTCTTTTGGGAATTTTAAATGCATTTACAGGTGGAGCTTTTGCTAATGCCTCTGTTTTTGCGCTAGGTATAATGCCATATATTTCCGCTTCAATTGTTGTTCAATTAATGGGTATTGCTATACCATATTTGCAAAAATTACAGAAGGAAGGTGAAAGTGGGAGAAAAACAATTAATCAAATAACTAGATGGTTAACTATTCTTATATGTATAGTTCAAGCTCCTGCTTATTTATATAGTTTAGGTGCTTTAGGAGTTCCTGATAGTGCCTTTATAATGGGAAAAGGCTTTGGTTTTATAGCTCCATCCGTGATAATTTTAGTAACGGGTTGTGTTTTCGCTATGTGGTTAGGTGAGAAAATTACAGATAGAGGAATTGGAAATGGTATTTCTTTATTAATTACTGTAGGTATTATAGCTTCTTTACCTGGATCTTTTGCTCAAGAATTTGCGTCTAGAGTTACGGAAAGTAATGGAGGATTGATTCTAATATTAATTGAATTAGTTATTTGGGTGGTTGTTATTGGACTATGTGTCTTATTAGTACTTGCCGTTAGACAAATTCCAGTTCAATATGCTAGAAGAACTGCTTCAGGTGGTTTTGATAAAAATCAAGCTGGTACAAGACAATATATTCCTTTAAGATTAAATGCTTCTGGTGTTATGCCAATTATTTTTGCTCAAGCAATTATGTTTGCTCCGGCGTATTTAGGACAGCTAATGGGTAGTGATTCAAATATTGGTCAATGGATGCAAGCCTCTTTTTCAGATATGTTTGGACTTTGGTACAATATATTATTTGGATTTTTAATAATTGTGTTTACTTATTTTTATACAGCCATTACTGTTCCAACTAATAAAATGTCAGATGATTTAAAAAGAAGTGGAGGTTTTGTTCCAGGGATTAGACCTGGTGGAGAAACTGCAGAGTTTTTAGATAAAATTATGTCTTTAATAACTTTTCCTGGTTCTTTGTTTTTAGCTGCACTTTCTGTTTTACCTGCTGTTATAGTTCAAATTGTAGGTATGCAACAAGGTTGGGCATTATTTTATGGGGGAACTTCACTATTAATTATGGTAGGAGTAGCAATTGATACAATACAACAAATTAACGCCTATTTATTAAACAGACATTATGATGGTTTAATGAAATCTGGTAAAAAAAGAAAATTAGCGTAATATGGCCAAACAAGCAGCTATAGAACAAGACGGTACTATAATAGAAGCTCTTTCTAACGCAATGTTTAGAATAGAACTTCAAAATGGTCATGTTGTAACTGCTCATATTTCAGGTAAAATGAGAATGCATTATATTAAATTACTTCCTGGTGATAAAGTTAAACTGGAAATGAGTCCATATGATTTAACTAAAGCAAGGATAACTTATAGATATTAAAATTATGAAAGTTAGAGCATCAGTAAAGAAAAGAAGTCCCGAATGTAAGATAGTACGACGAAAGGGAACTCTTTATGTAATTAACAAAAAGAATCCTAGATTCAAACAAAGACAAGGATAAATTATGGCAAGAATTTCAGGGGTAGATATACCTAAACAAAAAAGAGGAGTAATCGCTTTAACCTATATCTTCGGAATAGGTAGAACTCGCGCAAAAAAAATATTGGAACTAGCTAAGGTTAGTGAAGATAAAAAAGTTTCTGACTGGAACGATGAAGACACAGCTAGTGTTAGAGAAGCTGTAGGTAGTTTTAAGATAGAAGGTGAGCTAAGATCTGAAAACCAAATAAACATCAAAAGATTGATGGATATTGGTTGCTACAGAGGAATCAGACATAGATCTGGATTGCCGTTAAGAGGTCAGAGAACTAAAAATAATTCTAGAACTAGAAAAGGAAAAAGAAAAACTGTTGCTAACAAGAAAAAAGTAACTAAATAACATATAGTATGGCTAAAGCAGTATCTAAAAAAAGAAAAGTACTTATTGATTCTTATGGTGAAGTTCATATAAATGCTTCATTTAATAACATTATTATTTCACTAACTAATAAAAAAGGTGAAGTAATATCCTGGTCATCAGCAGGGAAAATGGGATTTAGAGGGTCTAAAAAAAACACACCTTATGCTGCTCAACTAGCAGCTGAAGAAGCCGTGAAAGTTGCACATGAGGCAGGAATGCGTAAAGCAAAGGTTTATGTGAAAGGTCCTGGTAATGGAAGAGAGTCAGCAATAAGAACTATCCATAATAATGGGATAGAGGTTACTGAAATTTTTGACGTTTCTCCTATGCCACATAACGGATGTAGACCACCAAAAAGAAGAAGAGTTTAAACAAAATATAAATATAATTTTTGTCGAAGGACAGACCTTAATTCACAAAAATTTAAAAAAACAATAATTATGGCAAGATATACCGGTCCTAAAACCAAAATAGCAAGAAAATTTGGTGAAGCAATCTTCGGAGAAGATAAATCTTTTGAAAAGAAAAATTATCCCCCTGGACAGCATGGAAATAATAGAAGAAGAGGGAAAAAATCTGAATATGCTATCCAACTTATGGAAAAGCAAAAAGCTAAGTATACTTATGGTATTCTTGAACGTCAATTTAGAAATCTTTTCAAAAAAGCTAATCAAAGTAAAGGTGTTACTGGTGAGGTTTTACTTCAGTTGTGTGAATCTCGTTTAGACAATATCGTTTATAGGTTAGGTGTAGCATCATCAAGAAGTGCTGCAAGACAATTAGTTAGTCATAGGCATATTACTGTAAATGGTGAGTTGTGCAATATTCCATCAAGGCTTATGAAAGCAGGTGAAGTAATAGGTGTACGTGAAAAATCTAAGACTATTTCATCAATAGAGAGTTCTCTATCTAATAGTTCTACTGTTTTTGAATGGATGTCGTGGAACAGTGACAGAATGGAAGGTGTATTTGTATCTATTCCAGAAAGAGAAAACATCCCAGAAAATATTAAAGAACAATTAATCGTCGAATTATATTCGAAATAAAAACACATAGTAATTATGGCAGTATTTAATTTTCAAAAACCAGATAAAGTAATAATGATTGATTCTTCTGAATTCGAAGGTAAGTTTGAATTTAGACCTCTTGAGCCTGGATATGGCTTAACTGTAGGAAATGCTCTAAGAAGAGTTTTATTATCATCTTTAGAAGGTTTTGCTTTCACGTCTGTAAAAATAGACAGTGTAGAACATGAATTTTCATCTCTTACTGGGATAGTAGAAGACGTAACAGAAATTGTTTTAAATCTGAAACAAGTTTGTCTTAAAAGACAAATTGATTCTGTTGATAGTGAAAACATTTCAGTATCTATTCTTGGTCAAGAACAAATTCTAGCAGGTGATTTACAAAAATTCATATCAGGGTTTCAGGTTTTAAACCCAGATTTAGTTATATGTAATTTAGAGAAAAATGTTAGCCTTAATATGGAATTAACTATCGAAAAAGGTAGAGGTTATGTTCCTGCTGAAGAAAACAAAAAAGCTGGTGCGCCAATTGGAACAATTTTTATAGATTCAATTTTTACACCAATCAAAAATGTTAAGTATACAATCGAGAACTTTAGAGTTGAACAAAAAACTGATTATGAAAAGTTAATTTTCGAAATTGTTACAGATGGTTCTATTCATCCAAAAGATGCATTAACTGAAGGAGCTAAAACTTTAATTCATCACTTCATGTTATTCTCTGATGAGAGAATAACTTTAGAAGCTGATGAGATTGCTCAAACTGAAACTTACGATGAAGAATCATTACACATGAGACAGCTTTTGAAGACTCGTCTTATTGATATGGACCTTTCTGTTAGAGCTTTAAATTGTTTAAAGGCTGCTGAAGTTGATACTTTAGGTGATTTAGTTTCTTTTAACAAGAGTGATTTAATGAAATTTAGAAATTTTGGAAAAAAATCTTTAACTGAACTTGAAGAGTTAGTTATCGTTAAAGGATTAAATTTTGGTATGGATTTATCTAAATATAAATTAGATAAAGATTAATTTATAAACATGAGACACGGAAAAAAAATAGCGCATTTAGGTAGAAAAACAGCGCATAGAAGCTATATGTTGGCAAACATGGCTTGTTCTTTAATTGAGCACAAGTCTATTAATACAACTGTAGCAAAAGCTAAGGCTTTAAAGAGATATATCGAACCATTAATCACTAAATCTAAAACTGACTCTACTCATAACAGAAGAATTGTTTTTAGTTATTTAAAAGACAAGTATGCTGTTACAGAATTATTCAGAGATGTTTCTGTCAAAATTGGAGATAGGCCAGGTGGTTATACTAGAGTAATTAAGTTAGGAAATAGGTTAGGCGATAATGCTAGTATGGCTATGATTGAGTTAGTTGATTATAACACTATTTATAATTCCAATACTGATTCTTCTAAGAAGAAAAGAAGAAGAAGTAAATCTAAGTCATCTTCTGTAATTGAAGATGCAGTAATTGAAGAAACTCCCGTAGTTGAAGAAACACCTGTTGTTGAAGAAACTAACTCTTCTGATGCATCTAATATTGAAAATAAAGAATCTAATTCTTCAAATATTGAGGAAAAGTAATCAGATTCATCGATATATTAAATTTTTTATAAATTTCATCAATTCAAAGGGTAAACTTAATGTTTATCCTTTTTTTTGTATTATTTTTGAAATAAAATGAACGAATATTCTAATCGAAACAAGGCGCTTATTCTTTTGCAAGACGGTACTGTTTTTTTTGGCAAATCATTAGGAGTTAAAGGTGAAGCTTATGGTGAGCTTTGTTTTAATACTGGAATGACTGGTTATCAAGAAATTTTTACAGACCCTTCTTATTTTGGTCAATTAATGGTTACTACAAATGCTCATATTGGTAATTATGGAGTTAATGATGATGAAGTTGAGTCAAACAGCCCTAAAATAGCAGGCTTGATTTGTAAAAATTTTAACAATCTTTATTCAAGGCTCAGAGCTGACGACTCTTTACAGAATTTTTTCTTTAAGCATAATGTTGTTGCGATTTCTGATGTTGACACAAGAGCTCTTGTATCTTATATTAGAGATAACGGCGCTATGAATGCTGTGATATCTACAGATGTTGATTCAATTGATCAACTGAAAAAAAATCTCAAAAACACACCTTCTATGGAAGGTTTGGATTTAGCTTCTAAAGTTTCTGCTAAAGAACCATTTTTTCATGGTGATCCTAATTCTAAGATTAAAATTGCTGTTTTAGATTTAGGTATTAAAAAAAATATTTTAAAAAATTTATCAAAAAGAGAAGCTTATATTAAGGTTTTCCCTTGTAGCTCTACTTTTAAAGAAATGAGTGATTGGAAGCCAGACGGATATTTTATTTCGAATGGCCCTGGTGATCCAGAGCCGTTAAAAAATGCTATTGAAATAGCTAAAAATATTTTAAAAAATAAAGCACCTCTTTTTGGAATATGTTTAGGACATCAAGTAATTGCCTTAGCTAATGGTATATCAACTTATAAAATGCATAATGGTCATCGAGGAATTAATCATCCAATTTTAAACTTAGTCACTGGTAAAGGAGAAATAACTTCTCAAAACCATGGTTTTGCTATAAATAGAGAAGAAGCAGAATTAAATGATGATATTGAAATAACTCATGTTCATTTAAACGATAATACTATCGCAGGGATTAAAGTAATTAATAATAATTGCTTCTCTGTTCAATATCACCCAGAAGCAAGTCCTGGTCCTCATGACTCAAATTATCTTTTTGACCAATTTTTGGAACTTATTAAATCTAATAAATAAATATGAGTAAAATCACAAATATCCACGCTAGACAAATTTTTGATTCTAGAGGAAATCCTACTGTTGAAGTAGATGTTTTAACTGAAAATGGATTTCTTGGAAGAGCAGCCGTTCCCTCAGGAGCTTCAACTGGAGAACACGAAGCAGTTGAACTTAGAGATGGAGGTTCAAGTTATATGGGTAAAGGTGTTTTAAGCGCTGTATCAAATGTAAACAATATTATTTCTAAAGAAATTATTGGCCACTCTGTTTATGATCAAAAGGTTATAGATGACTTAATGATTAAAGCCGATGGTACTCCTAATAAAGCAAAATTAGGTGCTAATGCTATTTTAGGAGTTTCTTTAGCTGTTGCTAAAGCAGCTAGTAAAGAAAAAGGTGTTCCGCTTTATTCTTATATTTCAGAAGGAAAAGGCCGAACTCTTCCAGTTCCAATGATGAATATCATAAATGGAGGTTCTCATTCTGATGCTCCAATAGCCTTTCAAGAGTTTATGATTATGCCCGTTATGGCAGGATCTTTTACTCATGCTATGCAAATTGGTACTGAAATTTTTCATAATCTTAAAAAGATTTTATCTGAAAGAGGGCTGTCTACATCTGTTGGTGATGAAGGAGGTTTTGCTCCAAAACTTGATGGGACTGAAGACGCACTAAACACGATTATTCAAGCAATAGAAAAATCCGGTTATTCGGCAGGTGATCAGGTTATGATAGCTTTAGATTGTGCCTCTTCTGAGTTTTATGTTGACGGTATGTATGATTATTCAAAGTTTGAAGGGAAAAACGGAAAAGTTCTAAATTCTAAACAACAGGCAGAGTACCTTTCTGAATTAGCTAAACAATTTCCTATTATTTCTATTGAAGATGGTATGGATGAAAATGACTGGGATGGATGGAAATATTTAACTGAAATTTGTGGTGATAAAGTTCAGCTTGTTGGAGATGATCTATTTGTCACAAATGTTGAAAGACTATCAAAAGGAATTGAAAATAAAATTGGTAACTCTATTTTAATCAAAGTAAATCAAATTGGCACACTTTCCGAAACTATTGATGCTGTTAATATGGCTCATACAGCTGGATTTACTAGCGTAATGTCTCATCGTTCTGGAGAAACAGAAGATTATACAATTGCAGATTTATCTGTTGGGCTTTCAACTGGTCAAATTAAAACTGGTTCTGCTTCTAGAAGTGATAGAATAGCAAAATATAATCAGCTTTTAAGAATAGAAGAGGGTTTAGGAAAAAATGCTTACTTTCCTAAAAACAAGGCTTTTAATATTAAAATTTAATCAATTTTTTCTAACTTTAAAACATAAAATGAACAATAAGGCAAATCTTAATGTTGGTAATCAAAATTACGAATTTGAATGTATAAAAGGATCTGAGGATGAAGTTGCCATTGACATAAGTTCTTTACGTGGTAAAACTAATGTAATCACAATAGATCCAGGCTTTAAAAACACTGGGTCATGTAAAAGCGCCATAACCTTTCTTGATGGAGAAAAAGGAATTTTAAGGTACAGAGGTTATTCGATAGAAGACCTTGCTGAAAAAGCTGATTTTTTAGAAGTTGCATACTTATTAATATTTGGCAACCTTCCTAATCAAGAAAAACTAGATCAGTTTTTATTTGATATCAAAGAAAATTCTATAGTTGATGAAGACTTAAAGAAAATTTTAGAAAGTTTTCCGAAATCTGCTCACCCAATGGGTGTTCTTTCTTCACTAACTAGCGCATTAGTTTCATTTAATCCCTCTGTTTCAGATCTTGAGTCTAAAGAGGAAATGTATAATGCTATAGTTAAAATCTTGGCCAAGTTACCAATTATTGTTGCTTGGGTATATAGAAGAGCAAAAGGTCTTCCTCTAGATTATGGAGACTATTCTTTAGGCTATGTAGAGAACATCACCAAAATGATGTTTAAGCGTCCTAATAAAGAATATATCCAAAACGATACAATTGTGAGTGCTATTAATAAATTATTGATTTTACATGCCGATCACGAACAAAACTGTTCTACTTCAACCGTTAGAATTGTAGGTTCATCTCATGCTGGTTTATTTGCCTCTGTTTCTGCTGGCATATCTGCTTTATGGGGAAGGTTACATGGTGGTGCAAATCAAGCTGTTATAGAAATGTTAGAAGCAATTGAAAATGATGGTGGTGATACTAAAAAATTCATGGCTAAAGCGAAAGATAAATCAGATTCATTTAGATTAATGGGTTTTGGACATAGAGTTTATAAAAATTTTGACCCAAGAGCTAAAATCATAAAAGTAGCAGCTGACGAAGTTTTAAAAGAACTTGGAATAACTGATCCTATATTAGAAATTGCTAAAGATTTGGAGAAAGAAGCTCTTGCAGATCCATATTTTGTAGATAGAAAACTTTATCCTAATGTAGATTTTTACTCTGGAATAATTTATAAAGCTTTAGAAATTCCCAACGAAATGTTTACGGTAATGTTTGCGTTAGGGAGACTTCCAGGATGGATTGCTCAATGGAAAGAAATGAGAGAAAATAAAGAACCAATTGGAAGACCAAGACAAATTTATATTGGCGAAAAGTACAGAGATTTTTTAGACTTAGATTTAAGGTAAAATTAATTTATGAACTTCTTGGTAAAAGACGAAACATCAAAGTTAAAATCTGTTATTATAGGTATAGCAAATAGTTCAGGTGGAATACCAGATTTAAAGGATTTATATGATCCTAAATCGATAGAAAATTTAATTTCCGGAAATTATCCTTTAGAAATAGACATGATCAAAGAGTTAGATAATTTTTCTAATGTACTTGTAAAGTATGGAATTGAAGTTTATAGACCAGATTTAATTAAAGACTGTAATCAAATTTTTGTACGTGACATTGGTTTTGTTATAGATGAATTTTTCTTCAAATCTAATATTTTACCTAATAGGGCTAAAGAATTTAAAGGTATAGAATCAATCTTAGATAAATTTTCTGCAAAGATAATAATTTTGCCAGAATACATTCACATTGAAGGAGGGGATTTGCTCTATCACGATAATCATATTTTTATTGGATATTATAATAAAGAAGATTATTCTAAATTAATTACTGCAAGAACTAATCGTCATGCATTAGAGTATTTTAAAGATTTTTTTCCAAATAAAAAAATAAAAGGATTCCAACTAAATAAGTCGCTAAACAATCCTTTAGAAAATATTCTTCATTTAGATTGTTGTTTGCAAATTGTAGGAAAAAACAAAGCTATTATTTACCCCCAAGCATTTGAGAATAAAGATGATTATAAATGGCTAGTTTCTTTTTTTGGAAGTGATAATATTTTTGAAATTTCAGACAAGGAAATGTATGAAATGAATAGTAACGTCCTTTCTATAAACTCTAGAACTGTTGTTTCTCAACCTGTTTTTAAAAGACTTAATGATTGGCTAGTAAAAAAAGGTCTAACAGTAGAGAGAGTAGATTTAAGTGAAATATCTAAACAAGAAGGATTATTTAGGTGTTCTTCTTTACCTTTGGTTAGAAATTAGATCATGATTTATAATTTACATTCAGTTTTAATGATAAGACCTTCTAGCTTTAGAGTAAATAAAGAAACTCTAAAAAATAATTTTTTTCAATCTGAAGTTAAAAACATAAGTAATGATTTTATTTTAAATCAAGCTCTAATTGAATTTGATGACTTAGTTGATAAAATAAAGTTATCAGGTGTAAAAGTTTTAGTATACCAAGATGATTTGAAGTTTGATACTCCAGACTCTATTTTTCCTAATAATTGGATTAGTTTTCATGAAAATAAAATTATAGCAACATTTCCTATGTTTGCAAATAATCGAAGGCTTGAAAGAAGTGACGGAGTAATTGCTTTTTTAGAAAAAAGTAACATTGAAATTAATCAAGTGTTTGATTACAGTAAAGCAGAAAACAGCAACTTATTTCTAGAAGGTACAGGAAGTATGGTTTTAGATAGAATTAATAAAAAAGCTTATTGTTCTCTTTCTGAAAGAACAAATGAAAGTTTAATTGAGGAGTTTTGTGATGATTTTAAGTTTATGCCTATTGTTTTTAATTCATTTCATACAGTCAAATTAAAAAGACAGGTAATTTACCATACCAATGTGATGATGTGTTTAGCCCGAAAATATGCTGTAATATGTCTTGATTCGATTGACGATAACCAAGAAAGAGATAAGGTTGTACAAAGTTTAAAAGATGATAATAAGGAGCTCATTATAATTTCAGAAAATCAATTATCTTCATTTGCAGGTAATATGATTGAATTAGAAACAAACAATGATAGTTTTATTGTTATGAGTCAAACAGCTTATGATTCATTAGATTATATTCAAATTAAAAAAATAGAAAAGCACTCCAAAATCATATCATCAAGTGTAGATATTATTGAAAAGTGTGGGGGAGGCAGTGTAAGGTGTATGATTGCTGAAGTTTTTAACTAGAAATTCTAAATTTTGATATTTTTTTGAAAAAATCGTGATCATTTAAATTTTTAACTTTAAGTTTCATAACGTATTCATCTTTATATAAAGAATATTGATCAGACTTACCTTTAAAAACTTTTAATTTATAATATGGCATTACTAATGCATAAGTTTCAAGAAGAACTTTAAATCTTATTATTATTCCTTTCGGTCTAATCTCAATATTACATTTATTAAGGTTATTGTCTAAATTTAATAAGTTGTTGATTTTGTCATTGCTATACTGAATAAGTAAATTTGAAGATCCAATTCCTTTCATTTTAATCCTTTCCAAAATTGTAAACTGTTTACCAACTAGTATTTCAATCTCATTAGATATTATAGAATTATTATAAGAAACATTCCTTAGCATTTTTTATACTCTATTTGATTATAAAGGTATTTCAAAAAAATATATTTATTCATTTTATAAGTATATTTACTTCAAATTAATTTGATGAATATCAATACCATTTTAAAAGCAGAGTTATCACAATTTTTAAATTCCCAATACGAAATTGACTTTCAGAATATTGAAATTCAACTTACTAAAAAAGATTTTGAAGGAGATGTTACTCTAGTGATATTTCCTTTAGTTAAGTTGATCAGGAAATCTCCTTCTGAAATAGGAAGTGAAATAGGTGTCTTTCTTGTAAATAATTCTAAATATGTTGAAAGTTATAATTTGATTCAAGGATTTGTAAACCTTGTTATTAATAGTGAATTTTATATTCAATTTTTAAATGAAATTATTCAAATAGAAGATTTTGGAATTGCTAAACCAACTGATAGTGATCCGCTATATTTAGTGGAATATTCATCCCCAAACACCAATAAACCACTTCATTTAGGACATGTTAGAAATATCCTTTTAGGATATTCTATATCTAAAATATTAGAAGCTTCAGGAAAGAAAGTTAATAAAACACAAATCATAAATGATAGAGGAATACATATTTGTAAATCAATTATAGCCTGGTTAAAATACGGGAATAACACTTCCCCAAAGGATACTGGTGATAAAGGTGATTTATTTGTAGGGAAATATTATGTTCTTTTTGATAAAATATATAAAGAAGAAATTTCTGAATTAATAAAAGATGGTCATACTAAAGTAGATGCTGAAAAAAATTCTTCTATTTTTTTAGAAGCTCAAAATTTATTGATTAAATGGGAATCAGGTGATGAAAAAGTTATAGAACTTTGGAGTAGAATGAATTCTTGGGTCTATGAAGGTTTTGATAAAACATACACTGATTTAGGGGTTGATTTTGATTCATATTATTATGAAAGTAAAACTTATTTGCTTGGTAAAGAAATTATAAGAAAAGGTTTAGATAATAATATTTTTTTTATAAAAGAAGATGGTTCAGTTTGGATAGACTTAAGTGATGAAGGTTTAGATGAAAAGATATTACTTAGGTCAGATGGAACTTCAGTTTATATGACCCAAGATTTAGGCACAGCTTATTTAAGATATAAAGATTATCCCAAAATGAGTGGAGTTATTTACACTGTTGGAAATGAACAAGATTATCATTTTAAAGTGTTGTTTAGAATATTAAATAAATTAGGTTTTGACTGGTCTAATCAACTATATCATTTAAGTTATGGTATGGTGGACTTACCCTCTGGAAAAATGAAAAGTAGAGAAGGCACAGTAGTAGATGCAGATGAGTTAATTCATGAAATGAAAACAAACGCTAGTTTATTAATACAAGAATTAGGTAAAGTTGAAGAATTTTCAATTGAAGAAAAAAACAATCTTAGTAGTGTAATTGGATTAGGAGCTCTTAAATATTTTATATTAAAAGTTGATCCCAAAAAAAGAATATTATTTGACCCCAAAGAGTCTATTGATTTTAATGGTAATACAGGTCCCTTTATTCAATATACATATGCTAGAATACAATCATTAGTTAATAAAGAAAATTTCTCTAAATCAACGGTAGATCATAATTTAAAAATCAATATAAAAGAAAAAAATATTTTAAAGTTATTGACTCAATTTCCCCAAGCAATTAAAAATTCCGCTGATAATTTGAGCCCTGCGTTAGTAGCTAATTATACCTACGAACTTGTAAAGTCTTTTAATTCATATTATCAATCAACATCAATTTTAAAAGTAGATGATAATTTGACAAAAAGTTTTAGGTTGAACCTTTCTTATAAAGTTGGTTTAGTAATAAAATCTTCAATGTCTTTGTTAGGAATTGATGTTCCAAATAAAATGTAGTAGAGATATTATCGAATTTATAAAAATAAACATAGATACTTTTTAGTACTAATATTTACAAATCATTAGATTTGTAAATAAAATTATATTAATGTTTAACAACCTTACTGATAAACTTAATTCTGCTTTAAAGGTTCTTAAAGGCCATGGTAAAATTACAGAAATTAATGTTGCTGAAACTTTAAAAGAAGTAAGAAGAGCTTTGCTTGAAGCTGATGTTAATTTCAAGACCGCTAAAGAATTTACTGCAAATATCAAACTGAAGGCATTAGGTCAAAATGTCTTGACCACGATCAATCCTAGTCAATTGATGATAAAAATTGTCAAAGACGAATTGGCAAATTTAATGGGGGGAAATTCTGTTGGGATTAACTTGTCAAACAATTTAACCGTTATATTAATGTCTGGTTTACAAGGTTCTGGTAAAACTACATTTAGTGGAAAGCTTGCTAAATATTTAATAAGTAAAAAATCTAAAAAACCACTTTTGGTAGCATGCGATGTTTATAGACCTGCTGCAATCGATCAAATTAAAATTCTTGGCAAACAGTTAGCTGTAGAAGTTTATAGCGATGATTCTGAAAAAAATCCAGTTAAAATAGCAGCTGATTCTGTTGTTTATGCTAATAATAATGGGTTTAATACTGTTATTATTGATACTGCGGGTAGATTGGCTGTTGATGAAAAAATGATGAATGAAATTAAGGATATTCATCAAGCCGTTAATCCTAATGAAACACTTTTTGTTGTAGATTCAATGACAGGTCAAGATGCTGTTAATACTGCAAAGGCATTTAATGATATTTTAAATTTTGATGGGGTAATACTAACTAAACTTGATGGAGATACACGTGGGGGTGCTGCACTTTCAATTAAATCAGTGGTTAACAAGCCTATCAAGTTTATTGGAACTGGTGAAAAAATGGATGCTATTGATGTATTTCACCCCGAAAGAATGGCCGATCGAATTTTGGGTATGGGTGATATAGTTTCTCTTGTTGAGAAAGCTCAAGACTTTTATGATGAAAAACAAGCTCGTATATTAAACAAAAAAATTGCTAAAAGTCAATTTGGCTTCGATGATTTTTTAGGTCAAATTAAAAAAATAAAACAAATGGGGAATCTCAAGGATATGGTGAGCATGATTCCTGGAGCTAGTAAAGCTATTGGAGATAATGAAATTGACAATGATTCTTTTAAACACATTGAAGCCTTAATTTATTCTATGACGCCTAAAGAAAGATCTAACCCTAAAATTATTGATGTTAGCAGGAAAAAAAGAATATCAAATGGAAGTGGTTTAGAGGTCCAAGAACTAAATAAATTAATAAAGCAATTTGAACAGATGTCTAAAATGATGAAGATGATGCAAGGAGGAGGCTCGAATAAATTAACGCAGATGATGCAAGGGATGAAGTAAAATATAACTATGAAAATAATTGACGGAAAAAGTATTTCAAATTTAATTAAGCAAGAGATTAAACTAGAAGTAGATACTATCATTTCAAAAGGTGAAAAACCTCCTCACTTAGCCGCTGTTATTGTAGGCAATGATGGAGCTAGTTTAACGTATGTAGCTAGTAAGGTCAAGTCATGTCAGCAAATTGGTTTTAATTCTACTTTAGTCAAGTTATCAGCCGATATTTTAGAGTCAGAACTTCTTAAAAAAATACAGGAGCTTAATAATAATGATGAGATCGACGGCTTTATTGTTCAATTGCCATTGCCAAAACATATTGATGAAGAAAAAGTAGTATTAGCGATTGATCCAAATAAAGATGTAGATGGCTTTCATCCTACAAACTTTGGTAAAATGGCACTTAATATGAAGACATTTATTCCTGCCACACCTTATGGAATTATGGAACTATTGAAGAGATATGAAATAGATACAGTTGGAAAGCATACTGTTGTAATAGGAAGAAGTCACATAGTAGGAAGACCTATTAGTATTCTAATGAACAGTAAAGGTAACCCCGGAGATTCAACTGTAACTGTTGTTCACAGTAGGACAAAAAATTTAGAAGAATTCACTAAAAACGCAGATATAATAATTTCAGCTTTAGGAATACCAGATTTTCTTAAGTCTAATATGATTAAAAAGGGTGTTGTGATTATTGATGTAGGAATAACAAGAGTAAAAGACGACAATCACCCCAAAGGGTACGTTATTAAAGGAGATGTTGATTTTAATTCTGTTAAATCTAAAGTAAGTTACATTACTCCAGTCCCTGGTGGAGTTGGTCCTATGACAATAGCTATGCTACTAAAAAACACTTTACTTTCAAGAGAATTTAATAGCTAATTATTTAGTGAAAATTTGTTTTGTGTCTTTGAACGATTTGAACTCTAAAGCATTTTCGGAAGGATCTTTAAAAAACATTGTGGATTGCTCACCAACTAAACCCTTAAACCTAATGTAAGGTTTTATGATGAATTTGACTTTCTTTTTTGTTAGGGAATCTGCAAAATTATTAAAATCATTCCACTTTAAAATAATACCAAAATGAGGGACAGGAACTTCTTTTCCATCTATTAGGTTGCTATTAGACGAGTTTATTCTGCTTTTTTCAAAGTGAATTACTAACTGGTGTCCGAAAAAATTAAAATCTGCCCAATGATCACTGCTTCTTCCTTCCTTACAACCGAGGATTTCTTTATAAAAAATCTTGCAACTTTCAAAATTATTTACTGAAATAGCTAAATGGAAAGGGGATAATTCGTTCATATTAATTTAATACCATCCAATCATAAATTTTTTAATTTTAGAATTTGGAGGAATATTTATTTCTTTAATTTCATTCTCTGTTCCTAATCTTAAATCAATTGGAAGGTTGTTTTTATCAATTATAAAATAAGCATCAATTTCGTCTACAAATACTATGATATTATTAATTGTATTTTGGATTGCAGAAATATTATGTGTTTTTTGAATTTCTTCAAAGTTACTGTTAACGGTCAATCCATTCTTTGTTGAAAATTTTTCGCTTATTATTTCAATAGTTTCAATAGTTTCATTAGCATCATGTTGTTGTCTTGGAGTTAAAGTTAGTAGGTGATTTCTTTGTGTGTCAAAAATCAAGTAATTATCATCTCCTGAAAACATATAATCACCTTCCCCTATTCTTCTAACAATGGAATCTAATATAAATATAGAATCAAGTTGCTTTACAATTATTTCAGAGTTTATCTTTCCAACTTTTCCCTTTGAAATATTATAATTCCTATCATTGCATCCATAGATTAAAACTATTATTAAAATAATTACGTATTTATTCATGTTTATAAAAGTTTATTAAAAGTAATAATTCCTTTTAAATCAAAATTGATTTTATCCTATATATTTGCAGAATGAATTCAAGTGACATCAACATAAAAATAAACGAAGGAATTTTACTTCCTTTAATGGAGGCCTTTTATACTATACAAGGTGAGGGATTTTATAAAGGCTCAGCTGCATATTTCATAAGACTAGGAGGGTGTGATGTGGGTTGCCACTGGTGTGATGTTAAAGAAAGTTGGGATCCTGAAATTCATCCACCTACTAATATAGAAAATATAGTAAATGATGCTAAGTCAAATTCTAATACAGTTGTTGTCACAGGTGGAGAACCATTAATGTGGAATATGTTTCCCCTGACTAGGTTGCTAAATGAGTATAAAATAAAAACTCATATAGAGACTTCTGGAGCTTACAAGCTAACTGGCGATTGGGATTGGATTTGTCTTTCTCCTAAGAAAAATAAAAATCCACTAAATGAAATTTACAATAAAGCTAATGAGCTTAAGGTTATAGTGTATAATTTAAACGATTTAGAGTTTGCAGAAAATGAAGCTCAAAAAGTTAACACTGATTGCATCCTGTATCTTCAACCTGAGTGGAGCAATAGAGATAAGATGATGCCAATAATTGTTGATTATGTAATGAAAAATACAAAATGGAAAGTTTCTCTTCAAACTCACAAATATTTAAACATTCCCTAATCATAAATTAAATATTTAGATCTAATTTTTTTGAAATTATTCAAATTTTTTTGCCAACTCAACTTTATATCTTTTTCACTAATTCCGTTAGTTATTTGTTCTTGAAGCTTTTGATTTCCCGCTAGTTTGTTGAACCCTTTTTTAAAAAACATTTTCTTGTTACTTGAATTGTTATAAGCTTTTATAATCCAACTTAAGTTTATTTCACTTAGTAGAGGAGTTTCACTTAAGTTCTCTCCGAAGCATTTTTTATTTATATGTTTTGGATATTTAGCTCCAGGCATTGATTTTGGAGTAAATGAAAACTTTTTATTTGTCCAATAAGGGGTTCCTATTATTTGAAATTGTAAATTAGTTCCTCTACCTATACTCACGGATGTTCTTTCAAATAAACATAGACTTGGGTATAAGTTAATCGATTTTTTATTTGGAAGGTTAGGGGAGGGCTTTATTGGAAGGTTATAAATAACAGATCTTTTATAATTATTCACAGGAACCACCTTTATATTACATTTAACACCGTTTTCTAACCATCCCTCATTATTAATCATCATAGCATATTCTCCAATGGTCAGCCCATGAACTATTGGAACAGGGTGCATTCCAATAAAGCTTTTGAATTCCATATTAAGTACAGGACCATCCACGTAATGTGCATTGGGGTTAGGTCTATCTAGAATAATAAGTTTTAAATTATTTTTTGCTGCTGCTTCCATTACGTAGTGGAGGGTAGAAATATAGGTGTAAAATCTGGCTCCTACATCTTGAATATCAAAAACAAGAATATCTAGATCTTTTAACTGTTCGTCAGATGGTTTCCTGTTAGAACCGTATAATGATATAATTTCTAATCCAGTTTTTAAATCTATACTGTTTTTTATTTTTTCTCCCGCATCAGCTTCTCCTCTAAATCCATGTTCAGGTGAGAATACTTTCTTAACATTGATATTTAGTTTTAAAAGAGAGTCAATTAAATGAATTGATTTTTTATTATTTCTAATTCTAGAAGTTGAGTTAGCAATTACTCCTACATCTAAATTTATTATTTCAGTTAGATACTCATTTAATTGATTGGCACCAACGCTTATGGGAATATTGTCCTGAGAAAAAGATAAATGGTTAAATGTAATTAAAATCAAAAAAAAGGTACTTTTGACTTTTAATCTATTAAGTTTCATTGTTTATGAGTTTTGAATCATTTATAGCATCCCGATTTATAAGGTCTAAACCTTATAAAAATACTATTTCCGCACCAATAATAAAAATTTCAATTTTATCTATTGTTATGGGTTTAGTAATGATGTTGATTTCAATATCCTCTGGAGTTGGATTACAGAAGACAATTCAAACTAAGATATCTTCATTTTTTGGACACATTTCGATTTCAAATTTTCAAAACAACTCTTCTCAGTCTTCATTAAAACCGATTTTAATTGATCAGGATTTTTATACTAATAATTCTAATAAAGAAATCAACCATATTCAAGCTGTAGCATATAAGTCAGGATTAATAATTACTGATTCTACTTTTGAAGGTGTGATTTTCAAAGGAGTTGGTTCAGATTTTAACTATGACAAGTTTTTCCCTTACTTAATTAAGGGGGATATGCCATATTACAATAAGGATATTAGTAATGAAGTAATTATATCTCAATACTTATCTGAAAGATTATCTGTTGATTTAAGTGATAAATTTAAAACTACTTTTTTTAAAAATGACTCGTTTTCTATTCCAAATGAAAGGATTTTTAAAGTTGTAGGTATATACAATTCTGGTCTTATAGAGTTTGATAAGTTATACTTTATTGGCGATATTAAGCATATTCAAAAGATGAATAAATGGAATATAGATCAGGTAGGTAGCTTTGAAGTTTTTATTGAAAAATTTGATAAAATTGAAGGAATTTCAGATGAATTATATGCTAACTCTTCATCTGACTTAGATGTTCAAACTATATCAGAAAAGTTTGTAGATATATTTAATTGGATCGCATTATTTGACATGAACGTCCTAGTTATTATTGTGATTATGATTTTAGTAGGAGGAATAAATATGATTACTGCTTTGCTTGTTACAATATTAGAAAAAACCCACATCATAGGAGTTTTAAAAGTATTAGGAGCTACAAATAAAAGCTTAAGATCAATATTTTTAACTAATGGTTTATTTCTTGTTTCAGTTGGTCTTATTATTGGAAATATTATAGGAATCGGACTTATTTTTATTCAAAAAAACACTGGATTTTTAAAGCTAGACCCTCAAACTTATTATGTTTCTGAAGTACCACTTGATTTTAATATATACTCAGTTTTTATTTTAAATTTTGGTGTTTTGTTTTTCTGTTTACTCATGTTAATAATCCCTTCTTTTATCATCACTCGAATTTCACCAACTGACTCACTTAAAATCAAGTAAGTAATTCATTATCTATAATTATTTAACAACCTTATTCTTACATTTGCATTTTAAAACCTTTATGAAATATTCAAATAATATCTTAGAAACTATCGGAAACACTCCATTAATTCGATTAAACAAAATCACTAAAGATATTGATGCCTTAGTACTTGCTAAGGTTGAGTATTTTAATCCAGGAAGTTCTGTTAAAGACAGGATGGCTCTTAAGATGGTTGAAGATGCTGAACACGATGGCAGGTTAAAACCAGGATATACTATAGTTGAAGGGACTTCAGGGAATACTGGAATGGGTTTAGCTTTAGCTGCTATTGTTAAAGGGTATAAATTAATTTGTGTTTCTACAGATAAGCAATCAAAAGAAAAATTTGATGTTTTAAAGGCGGTTGGTGCAGAAGTTATAGTTTGTCCAACTAATGTAAATGCTGATGATCCTAGATCTTACTATTCTACATCTAAAAGAATTGGGGAAGAAACACCAAATTCTTGGTATGTTAACCAATACGATAATCCTTCAAATTCTGCAGCTCATTACGAAACAACAGGGCCAGAAATATGGGATCAAACGGATGGTAAAATCACTCACTTTGTAGTTGGTGTAGGGACAGGTGGTACCATCTCTGGGGTTTCTAAGTATTTAAAAGAAAAAAATCCCAATATTAAAGTTTGGGGAATTGACACCTATGGTTCAGTTTTTAAAAAATATCATGAGACAGGAATTTTTGATGAAAATGAAATCTATCCATACATTACTGAAGGTATTGGAGAAGATATAATTCCTGAAAATGTTGATTTTGCTTTAATAGATAGTTTTGAAAAAGTCACTGATGAAGATGCTGCTATTTACACTAGAAGATTAGCAAAACAAGAAGGTATTTTTGCAGGAAATTCTTGTGGAGCTGCAATTAAGGGTGTTATTCAGCTAAAAAAACATTTTAAGAAAGATGACGTCGTAGTTGTTTTACTTCACGATTCAGGCAGTCGTTACATTGGAAAAATGTATAATGATGAGTGGATGAAATCCAAAGGATTTAATTTAGATTAATTTTTTTTTCATGAATGACTATTTCTTGAACCATTCAATAGGTGAGCTAATAATAAATCAGACTCATGCCATATTATTAGATAGTAATTCATTAAATTTTCATCATTCCCTTGATTGTTATCAAGAATCACCATTAATAAATTTAGAAAACTTATCTAATAAATTAAGTATATCAAAGCTCTTTGTCAAAGACGAGTCTAATAGATTTGAACTAAATTCTTTTAAAGTATTAGGTGCTTCTTATGCTATATTTAAAATTTTAAAAAAATATCCAAATACTTCAGTATTTTGCACTGCTACAGATGGAAATCATGGGAAGGCAGTAGCCTGGTCTTCTAGAATGTATGATAAGAAAGCTATAGTCTATGTCCCTAAAGGTACCACAAGCTTAAGAGTTAAGGCCATCGAATCGTTAGGAGCAACAGTTCATAAACTTGATCTTGATTATGAACAAACATGTTTTTATGCCTCTGAAATTAGTAAAAAAATGAATTGGCAATTAATACAAGATACTTCTTGGGATAATTATGAAGAAATCCCTTCATTAATTATGGCTGGATATTTGTCGCATTTTTTAGAAATTGATAAATCTATAGGGTTTCAAAACTCACCAAACATTGATATTATATTTTTACAATGTGGAGTAGGGAGTTGGGCTGCTTCTTGTATCTGGTATTATTTAAATAAATATGGCAAGAATAGACCTAAAATAGTAATTGTAGAACCTACAGAATCTTGTGGTGTTTTTCAATCATTTAAAGAGAATAAAAGAGTGTCACCAAAAGGATCTTTAAATACAATTATGGCTGGATTAAATTGTGGTATTCCATCTAAAAATGCTTGGGAAATAATCAAAAATGGTTGCGATGCTATTATTAAAATTTCAGATAAAGAAGTTAAATCTGCTATGAGAATTTTATACAATCCAATTGAAAATGATTCTAAAATTATTTCAGGTGAATCTGGAGCTGCAGGCTTAGCAGGTTTAATAAAAGTCAGGCATTTACAAGGTTTTCGAAATCATATAAATTTAAATAATTCTTCAAAAATTTTATTATTTAATACTGAAGGAGATACAGATGCAAATAGTTTTCAAGAAATTATTAAAATTTAATTAAAAATATCGCTTGGAAATACAACTATACTTTCATATCCATTTTTATTAATACTAGATACCCCAAATAAATAATTATCTAAAACAATTCCGTCCAAAGTAAAACTGTTTACTAAACCAACAAATCTACTGTGTTCCCAATAAGGTGCTGTTGTATCTCTCCAATATATTTTGAATCCAATAATATTACTATCATTTGACATATCCCATTTTAATTTGACTGAGGGTTCAACAATTCCTCCAATTTTAACATTTTTTGGTTTAGTTGGACTCCAAGCCAGACTTGCTAAGTTTATTGCATTTACAGCAGTTAATTTTTTTGCGTATTTAAAGTTAACTCCCGAAATAACATCTCCGTATTTTATTTCGTTTTCAACTCTAATATCTTGATGTTGTCTGTTGTAATTTTCATGCGCTTCCATAATCCTAACTCCTGGAAATCCTAAATCATTAAATGGTCTGTGGTGTCCTCCTCTTCCAAACCTATCTAATCTATAGATCATTATAGGGTTCATTTCTGGCATATATTTTAAAACTTGAGAATGAATATATCTTGCTAATTGTCTAGAGTTACCATCAACTTCTCCTCCGTAAAATCTTCTTCTTTTTCTAGATTTTTCTGATTCATTTGCAGGGGTTGGCTCAGAAAAAATTCGAAAACTATAATTATCTATAACACCATCAACTCCTTCAATATTTCCAATCATATCATTATTTAATACTCCAATTATATCCCATTGATTTTCCTTAGCATATTTAGCTAAACCTATTCCTCCATATAACCCTTGTTCTTCACCTGATAATCCAACATATACTATGCTGTTTTCAAATTCATACTTACTTAAGACTCTTGCGGCTTCAATCACACCAGCCATTCCGGATGCATTATCATTAGCACCTGGAGATAACGAAGTATAATCATTAGCATCTGAGACTCTGCTGTCTATATCTCCACTCATTATGATATATCTATTTGGATACTTTTTTCCTTTTTGAATTGCTACAACATTATTAATCCACACATCTTTAATGAGTCTTCTTTTATTTTTTTTAAAATAATTTTTTTGATAATTTACCTCAAGACAATTGTTACATTGTTTAGAAATATCTTCAAATGAAGATTTTATCCATCTTCTTGCAGCACCTATACCTGAAGATTTAGAAATAGTATCACTTAATGTATGTCTCGTTTCAAAAGAAACTAGTTTTTCAATATCTTTTTGAATTCTTTTTTCAGAAACAGAATTAATAATGGTATATAAATCTTGTTTTGTTTGTGAAAAACATAGACTGGTGAAAATAAAAATAGGTATGAATTTTAAGATTTTCATACCTAAATTTATAAAAAATATAATTACTTAGTAATTTAAAAACAATATTTGTTTTCTTCCTTTAGTTTATCAGCGATTTTATTTTTTAATTCAATGACATTAGGGAATTCAAAATATTTAGTAAACCTTTTAAGTCCCATTAGCAACCCTTTTTGTTCATCTCCTTTAGAGAAAGAGATTATCACTTCTTTCCCTCTTGATTGGATGATGTCTACAGCTTTGTAAAGATACAGTTGCGTCATTGCGATTTGTTCAGTTTGTGTTTCTTTTCCAAATCTATTACAATTTTTTTCAGTTCTTAAAACAGCAGATTCTGCCATATAAATTTCAATTAATATATCTGAAACAGCTAACAGCATTTGTTGATGTTCCTCTAGCTTGTCACCAAACTTTTTTATTCCTGCACCAGCTAACATTAAAAACACCTTCTTTAGGTTTGTTAAAATTAATTTTTCTTGCGAAAATAAGGCAGTCAAATCAGGAACTTCAAATGATGGAATACCCATTAACTCATCAGCTACTTTAGTTGCTGGATTTATAAAATCAATATGCCCTTTCATCGCTTTTTTAATTAACATTCCAACACTCAACATTCTGTTTATTTCATTAGTTCCTTCATATATTCTTCCAATCCTACAGTCTCTCCATGCTCCTTCCATTGGAGTTTCTGCAGAAAAGCCCATTCCACCAAATACTTGAATACCCTCATCAGCAATATTCTGCATATCTTCACTGAGTGCTACTTTTAACAAGGAACATTCTATTGCGTATTCTTCTACTCCTTTTAGTTCTGATTCTTGAAAATTATTTCCATTGTCGTGTCTTATCTTAATTCGGTCTTCAATGTCTTTTGCAGCTCTATAGGTTGCTGATTCACCTACATATGTATCTGTGGCCATGATAGCAACTTTTTCTTTAATTGCTTCAAAATCTATAATTTTAGTTTTAAATTGGGTTCTTTCATTTGCATATTTTATTGCATATGTTGTTACTCTTTTTTGAGCATCTAAACAGGCTGCAGCTAATTTGATTCTTCCAACATTTAAAGAGTTCACAGCTATTTTAAAACCACTGCCTCTTTCAGATAGCATGTTTTCAACGGGAACTTTTGTTTCGTTAAAAAAGACCTGTCTAGTTGAGGATGAATGTATGCCTAATTTTTTCTCTTCTTCACCCAATATGATTCCATTGTCAGATTCGTTTGGCACTATAAAACCTGTTATATTTTTATCATCTTCAATTCTAGCAAAAACAATAAATAATTTTGCAAATCCAGCATTTGATATCCACATTTTTTGACCTGTAATTTCATAGTGTGATCCATCCTTTGAAAGAACAGCTTTTGTTTTTCCACTATTTGCGTCTGAACCTGCTGTAGGTTCTGTTAAACAATAAGCTCCAAATACTTCACCACTTGCAAGCTTAGGAACAAATTTTTTATTTTGTTCTTCATTTCCATAAAGAACTATAGGCATGGTTCCAATTCCTGTGTGTGCACCAAATGCTGTCGATAGAGAACCACACGCTCCTGAAATTGTTTCACATACTAGCATTGTAGAAACAAAGCCCATTCCCATTCCACCATATTCTTGAGGAACTGCTACACCTAAGAAACCTAGGTCACCAGCTTTTTTCATAGTATCCTCTGTCAATTGGTAATCTTTATTTTCAAATCTTTCGCGATGAGGCATAACTTCTTTTTCAATAAAGTCTCTAACAGCTTGTTTCATCATTAACTGTTCTTCACTAAAGTCTTCTGGCGTGAATACATTTTCTGAGTTAGTTTCTTTAATTACAAATTCTCCACCTCTTGTAACGTTTTGTTCTTTTATTTCCATTGTATAAATTATTTTAAAAATTCAAAAATTCCAGCTGCACCTTGCCCTGTGCCAACACACATAGTAACCATTCCATACTTAGATTTTCTTTCTCTCATTTCATTAAATAATTGAACAGATAGTTTTGCTCCTGAACAGCCCAGTGGGTGTCCAAGTGCAATTGCTCCTCCATTAACATTAATTATTTTTGGATTTAAATTAAGCTCTCTAATTACTGCTAAAGATTGAGATGAGAATGCTTCATTTAACTCGATTAGATCAATATCCTCAATTTTCATTTCAGCTTGTTTTAAAACTTTTGGAATAGCTTTTACAGGTCCTATTCCCATGATTTTGGGGGGAACTCCAGCTACTGCATAATTAACTAGTCTAGCGATTGGTTCAATATTTAATTCTTTAACCATTTTTTCACTCATAATAAGAACGAATGCTGCTCCATCACTCATTTGAGAAGAGTTACCTGCTGTAACACTTCCATTCATTGTAAAGACAGGTCTTAATTTGTTTAGAACTTTTAGATTAGTATCTTTTCTTGGACCTTCATCAGTGTCAACTATATACTCTCTTGAAGTTTTTTTACCATCTTGATTTAAAAAAGTTTCTTCTACTTTAATAGGTACTATTTGAGATTTGAATTTTCCTTTAGAAATAGCGTCAACTGCTTTTAAATGAGAATTTAATGCAAACTCATCTTGATCATTTCTATTTACTTTATATTTTTCTGCTACTTGTTCAGCCGTTAGTCCCATTCCCCAATAATAATCTTCTTTTCCTTGTTTAGCAATTGCATAATCTGGAACTGGTTTATATCCTCCCATTGGAATAAAACTCATACTTTCAACCCCTCCAGCTATTATGCATTCTGCCATTCCAGATTTTATTTTTGCAGAAGCCATTGCGATAGTTTCAATCCCTGAAGCACAATACCTATTAACTGTAACCCCGGGAACATCTTCTATTTTTAGTCCCATTAATGAGATTACTCTCGCAATATTTAAACCTTGTTCTGCTTCTGGAGTAGCATTTCCAACTATAACGTCATCTATTCTAGTTTTGTCAAGTTCAGGAACTTCATTCATCATATGATTTATAGTTTCTGAAGCAAGCTCATCTGGCCTTTTAAACCTAAATAATCCTTTTGGAGCTTTTCCAACCGCAGTTCTATATGCTTTTACTATATATGCTTCTTTCATAATTTAATTTCTTAAAGGTTTACCTGTTTTTAATATGTGCTGTATTCTTTCTAATGTTTTTCTCTCGGAACATAATGAAAGAAATGCTTCTCTTTCTAAGTCAAGTAAATATTGTTCACTTACAAGAGTTGATTGAGATAAATCACCACCACTTATCACATAAGCAATTTTATTTGCAATTTTTTGATCATGATCTGAGATATATTTCCCTGCTTTCATTGTATCAGTACCTACCATAAAAGTTCCTAACGCTTGTTTACCTAATACTTTAATATCATTTACTCTAAAAGGAGGTAAGTAACCATAATCAGCCATTAAAATTGCATGTTTTTTTGCAATAGAAATTTGATGATTTTTATTCATGATTATGGTATCATTATTAGGCTGTAAGTACCCTAAATCAATAGCTTCGTAAGCAGATGTAGAAGTTTTAGCCATACCTATATTCAAAAAATATTCTTGTAGAACGTTTAATTCTACATCATTTTTACTGAATTTTTTTGATGCTCTTAAAGCCATTTCTTTACATCCACCTCCACCAGGAATTAAACCAGCACCAACTTCAACTAAGCCAATATAGCTTTCGCTATACGCTACAGCTTTATCGCAGTGCATGGTAACTTCACAGCCTCCACCTAAAGTAAGACCATGAGGGGCGGCTATTGCTGGAATACTTGAATATCTTAATTTCATCATGCTATCTTGAAAAAACTTAATAGCAAGATTTATCTCATCATATTCTTGTTCAGCAGCAGCCATAAAAATTGCACCTAAATTAGCTCCGGCAGAAAAGTGAGGACCTTCATTTGCAATTACAATTCCTTTGAAATTTTTTTCAGCTAAGTCTACAGCTTTATTAATTCCTGTAAGCACACCTTGACCAAGTGTATTCATTTTAGTTCTAAATTCTAAATTGATGATTCCATCTCCAATATCAGTAATAATTGAATCAGAATTTTCCCAAATAACAGAACTCTTATCGAGGTTTTTTAATATTATTAATGAATTTTGACCTGGTTTAGGCACAAGAGATTTTGAATTTATATCATAATAGTTGGTAATACTATTTTCAACGGAATAGAATTTATTGATGTTGTTATTAATCATTTCTGAAATCCATTCAGCAGGTTCGTAACCTAAAGCTTTCATTAATTCAACACCCTTTTTAATTCCAATTGAATCCCAAATTTGAAAGGGACCATTTTCCCATCCAAATCCAGCTCTTAAAGCATCATCAATTCTATACAATTCATTTGAAATTTCGGGTATTCTGTTTTGGATATAAGCGAACATTGTTCCAAAATTAAACCTGTAGAATTCGCCTGCTTTATCTTCACCTTCAATTAAGACAGGGAACCTGTCAATGACTTTATCTATTTTTCTAGCCTTACTAATTGTTTCAAATGATACTTTTTTTGAAGGAGAGTATTCAAGGGTATTAAGATCTATTGAAAGTATTGTAGACTTTCCGTTTTCGTCTTTAATTCTTTTATAAAAACCACCTCCAGTTTTAGAGCCAAGCCAATTGTTTTCTACCATTTTATTGACATACTCAGGTATTTTAAAAGTATCTCTAAATTCATCATCTAAACAGTTTTCATATATGCCGTTAGCAACATTAACTGTTGTGTCCAAACCAACTACATCACTTGTCCTAAAAGTTGCAGATTTTGGACTTCCAATAATTGGGCCAGTTAATTTATCTACTTCTTCAACTGATAAATTTAATTTTTTTACAATATTTAAAATATTCACCATTCCAAAAATTCCAATTCTATTCCCAATAAAACCAGGAGTGTCTTTAGCTAGTACTGAAGATTTTCCCAAAAAGCGTTCGCCGAAATCGTTAAGAAAATCAATTATTTCTGGATTACAATCAGGACCAGGAATGATTTCAAATAACTTTAAGTAACGAGGAGGATTAAAAAAATGAGTTACAGCAAAATGATTTCTAAAATCTTCAGACCTACCCTTATTCATTTGCTTGATTGGAATTCCAGATGTATTCGAAGTTATAAGCGTTCCTTTTTTTCTAAATTTTTCAATTTGTGTAAATACAATCTGCTTTATATTTAACTTTTCTGTAACAACTTCGATTATCCAGTCAACTTCGCTAATTTTACTTATATCATCAGTTAAGTTTCCAAGGACTATTCTTTTTGTAAAGCTTTTATGATACAATGGAGCAGGCTTTGATTTAATACATCTTTGAAACATTTCAGTTACAATTCTGTTTTTAACTTTTTTGTCATTTATTGATAATCCGAGTTTTTCCTCATTTTCATTTAGCTTGTTAGGAGCAATGTCAAGAAGAAGAACTTCAATTCCTACATTAGCAAAATGACAGGCTATTCCAGATCCCATTACACCAGAACCTATAACAGCAATTTTATTGATTTTTCGATTCATTTTTCTTTTTTTCTTATTATTATTTTAAAATACTTCTTGAAATAATTATTTTTTGAATTTCTGAAGTCCCTTCATAAATCTGAGTAATTTTTGCATCTCTCATTAATCTTTCAACATGATACTCCTTGACAAAACCATATCCACCATGAATTTGTACAGCTTCTATTGTATGTTTCATTGCCATTTCTGAGGCAAATAATTTTGCCATAGAACTTGACAGTCTGTATGGTTTATGATTGTCTTTTTCATAAGCACTTTTCTGGACCAGTAATCTAGCTGCTTCAATATCAGTAGCCATATCTGCCAGTTTAAAAGCAATTACTTGATGCTCATTGATTGGCTTTCCAAAAGTTTTTCTTTGTTTAGAATATTCTAAAGATAATTCATATGCTCCTCCGGCAATTCCTAAAGCTTGGGATGCTATCCCAATTCTACCACCTTCAAGAGTTTTCATTGCATATTTAAAACCAAAACCTTCTGGACCTAGACGGTTTTCTTTAGGGACTATCACATCTTGAAACATAACAGAAGACGTGTCTGATGATCTAATCCCTAGTTTGTCTTCTTTAATTCCTGTGTTTAATCCTTTTGATCCAGCTTCTACTATAAAAGCATTAATACCTTTATGACCTTTTTCAGGATCAGTTTGTGCGATTACAACATATATACCAGCTTTTTTACCATTTGTAATCCAGTTTTTTGTTCCATTAAGTAAATAGTAATCCCCTTTGTCTTCAGCTCTAGTTTTTTGTTGGGTAGCATCAGATCCTGATTCGGGTTCTGACAGACAAAATGCTCCAATAGTTTCCCCAGTTGCAAGTTTTTTTAAATATTTGTTTTTTTGATTTTCATTACCATATTCTTCAATTCCCCAGCATGCTAGTGAATTATGTGCTGACAGTATTACAGAGCATGAATTATCAACTTTAGAAATTTCTTCAACAGCTATCGAATATGAAAGCGTATCCATTCCTCCTCCTCCATACTTTTCAGAAACAGTCATTCCTAAAAAACCTAATTCTGCCATTCTTTTTACAGCTTTATATGGATATTCAGAATTAGAGTCACGTTTAATGACTCCAGATTTTAATTCGTTTTGAGCAAAATCTCTAGCAGCTTTTTGAGTTAATAAATGTTCTTCACTTAAATCTAAATTCATTTTATTATATTTTAAAAAGTAAAAATATTTTTCTTTTTAGTTAATTCATTTATTTTTTCAATTACAGAATGAAAATTTTTAATAGACTCTTCACCAGTTTGATCAAGAACTGCTTGGTTAAATTTTCTTACGGCAAGTCTAGAAGCATCTCTATTTATTTTTCCTAGTTCAGTTAGATAAATCAAAACTCCTCTTCCATCATCAGGATTAGGCTTTCTTTGAATAAATTTTTTTTCTTCCATAGACTTTAAAGTTCTAGATAGGCTAGTAGCCTCAATCCCCATTTTAGGTCCTAAAGAAGTAGAAGGGGTTCCTTTCTTAGGGTCTATACTTAGCAACGCGAATCCGACTGCCATAGTCGAATTGTATTTAACGGCTTCTTCATTATACATTTTTGCTACAGCTTGCCAGGTTGATCTCAAAACATGATCAATTGTTTTTTTCTCCATCTACATCAAATTTAATTAAAAAATACTATGCACGCATAGTATTTGTCAAATTTTTTTTAAATGTTATCGTCAAGCCAGTTTTTAGCATTTTCAAACGCAAGAAACCAAGGTGATACTTTATCATTTCTGTTTTCAGGATAATAAGGCCAATTCCAAGGAAAAGTAGACCTTTCTAAATGAGGCATCATTGCAATATGACGTCCATCTTCATTACTTATTATTGCTGTATTAAAATTAGATCCATTTGGATTTGCAGGATAAGCTTTATAACCATATTTACCAACAATTTTATATTTATTCTCAGAGTAAGGTAAATTAAATTTGCCTTCCCCATGTGCTGACCAAATCCCTAATTTTGATCCGCTTAGACTTTTAAACATAACAGAATTATTTTTTTGAATTTCTACAGAACTAAATGTACATTCAAATTTATTTGAATCGTTATGAACCATTTTTGGCTTTTCTCTATGCTCAGGGTGGAGTAAGCCTAATTCCATAAATAGTTGACATCCATTACAAACTCCTAAAGACAAGGTGTTTTTTCTACTATAAAAATTCATTAAACTCTTCCTGGCTTTTTCATTATATATAAATGAACCAGCCCAGCCTTTTGCTGATCCTAAAACATCAGAATTTGAAAAACCACCAACTGCTACAATAAAATTGATGTCTTCTAGAGTTTCTCTACCTGAAATTAAATCTGTCATGTGAACATCTTTAACTTCAAAACCAGCTAGATTCATCGCATAAGCCATTTCTCTTTCAGAATTACTACCTTTTTCTCTAATAACAGCTGCTTTTATTTTACTATTAGAATTAAAAACATTCTTTATTCCATTAAAATTTTTTGGAAATTTGAAATTAAGGGGTTGTTTTTTATAATTTTTAAACCTTTCTTTTGCTTTCTTTTCTCCACTTTGGTGAATGTCTAAAAGGTATGAAGATTTATACCAGATATCTCTATATTTTGAAATTACAAATTCATAAGAATTTTTATTTTTTAATACCTTTAAAATTCCTGATGAATTGACTTCTCCAATTTTATAAAATTCAATATTTTCATATTTAAGGACGCTTTCGATTTCTTTTTTTCCCTGAAAAATTAATCCAATGTTTTCATTAAAAAATAGTTTAATGATATCGTTTTCTTTATTTGATGAAAAGTCTATTGTAGCTCCAATGTTTGTTTGTGAAAAGCACATTTCTAACAAAGAAGTGATTAATCCACCTGAACTGATATCATGACCAGATGTTATTAAATCTTTTTTTATAAGATTTTGAAAAATTTCAAATGCTTTTCTGAAATATTTAGAATTTTTAATATCAGGAGATTGATTGCCAACAAAGCCCAAGGTTTGGGCTAAAGCAGAACCACCTAAATTATAATTCATTTTCGATAAGTCTATATAGTAAATTGAATCATTATTATTTTTAAAGACTGGCTCAACAACATTATTGATGTTGTCGCAATTTGCAGCTGCAGAAATTATTACAGTTCCTGGTGAAATAACTTCCTTGTCTTTATATTTTTGTTTCATCGACAAGGAATCTTTACCTGTTGGAATGTTGATTCCTAAATCTATAGCAAAATTAGAGCATGATTCTACTGCTTGATATAGCCTAGCATCTTCTCCAGGATTATTACAAGGCCACATCCAGTTGGCAGATAATGTGACTGATTTTAATCCTTTTTCTAAAGGGGCCCAAATGATATTTGTAAGCGCTTTTCCAATTGCATTCCTAGACCCTGCAGCTGGATCAATTAATGATGAAATTGGAGAGTGACCTATAGAAGTCGCAACTCCATTGATTCCCCTGTAATCAAGCGCCATTACTCCACAATTGTTTAACGGAAGCTGTAAAGCCCCAACACATTGTTGTTTTGCGACTTTTCCAGTAACACATCTATCTACTTTATTGGTAAGCCAATCTTTACAAGCAACAGATTCTAGGCTTAAGACATTGTTTAGGTATTGTTCTAAATTTTTATCGTCGTATTTAAGCTCTTTAAATTTAAAATTACTAGATGAATCATTCATTATAGTTTGTGGAGAATTTCCAAAAAAATCTGATAATGAAAGTTCGATTGGATTTTTATTTTCTGAAGAAGATTTAATTATAAATTTTTTATTGTTCTTTACTTTCCCTACTTTATAACAAGGTGTTTTTTCCCTTTCAGCAATTCTTTTTAGTTTATCGTAATTTTTTTCAGATATGATAAGCCCCATTCTTTCTTGAGATTCATTTCCTATGATTTCTTTTGCAGAAAGAGTTTGATCTCCAATAGGTAATTTGTCTAATTCAATAATCCCACCAGTTTCTTCAACTAGTTCTGAAAGACAGTTTAAGTGTCCTCCGGCACCATGATCATGAATAGAGACAATTGTGTTATTATCTGATTCTACAAAAGCTCTAATTGTATTTGCAACTCTTTTTTGCATTTCTGGATTTGACCTTTGGATTGCATTAAGTTCAATACCAGAATTATATTTCCCTGTTTCTGTGGATGAAACAGCTGCTCCACCCATTCCAATCCTATAATTATCTCCTCCTAAAACAACAATTATGTCATCTTCTTTTGGAGTATCTTTTATACTTTGATTCCTCTTTCCATAACCAATTCCTCCTGCTAGCATTATTACCTTATCAAATCCTAAGTTTTTATCACTTTCATTATGTTCAAAAGTAAATACTGATCCTGCGATTAATGGTTGTCCAAATTTATTTCCAAAATCAGAAGCTCCATTTGAAGCTTTAATAAGTATATCTAAGGGAGATTGATAAAGCCACTTTCTGGGTTCTTTCACCCAAGATCTGCTTGAGTCTATCCTTGGGTATGAAGTCATATAGACTGCTGTACCAGCTAAAGGTAACGATCCTTTTCCGCCAGCTAAACGATCTCTTATTTCCCCGCCAGATCCAGTAGCTGCTCCATTAAAAGGTTCTACTGTTGTAGGAAAGTTATGTGTTTCTGCTTTTAAAGATACAACAGAGTTAAATGAAGATTTCTCAAAATAAGAAGGAATATCTGCTTCTGATGGAGCAAACTGTTCAACTTTAGGTCCCTCTACAAAAGCTACGTTGTCTTTATAAGCAGAGACTATTTCATTAGGATTTAGTTCAGATGTTGTTTTAATTAACTTAAAAAGCGAACTGTCCTTTTCTAACCCATCAATAATAAATTTACCGTTAAATATTTTGTGCCTGCAATGTTCAGAATTTACTTGAGAAAATCCGAAAACTTCTGAATCAGTAAGTTTTCTATTAATTTTTAATGATAATTGTTTTAGATAATTGATTTCTGCATCATTTAAAGCTAAACCTTCTTTTTCATTGTAAGCTTTAATGTCATTTATTTCAATTATTGATTCAGGCTTTAAAGTATTTAAAAATAAATCTTGATCTAAACGGTTGTATTTCTCAAATAACATTGGATCATATACCTTGTTTTTATTGTAAAGTACATAAGTCTCAATTCTTTCAACAGCCTTGATTGCCATGTTTTCAGTTATTTCAACTGCATTAGTGCTCCATGGAGTAATCATGGTCCTTTTAGGGCCAATGTATTTACAATTAATTATAAGAGAGTTAGAAATTAATTTTCCGTTAAAAAGCCATTCTAATTTCGAAATATTATTAGAGTCTAAAGTTTCTGCTGAACCTACTGCATAAATTAACTCATTTTTATCTTTAAAGAAAAGAATCATTAAGGGCTAAGAATTTTAAAATTTATTCAAAAATATAAGAAAAAATGTAAACAAGATCTTTTGAAATTAAAATTTAAATCAGGATTATGAAATACTTATTAACAACTCTATTTTAAACTTAATCTTGCCATATAAAAACCATCAAATCCAGATTGTGATGGACTTATTTTTTTTTCGTCTTCGAGCTTAAATTTCGTCCCAAGATCAGATTTCAGAAAATTTTCTATTTGAATTTCGTTCTCAGAAGGTAGAATTGAGCAAGTAGCGTAAACTAGCTTTCCGTTAACTCTTATTAAAGGAGCGTATTTCTGTAAAATTTCTTGTTGAGTATTTTTTATTTTTTTTAAAAAATCAGAATCTAATTTCCATTTTGAATCAGGATTTCTTTTTAAAACTCCAAGGCCAGAACATGGTGAGTCAATTAGTAACCTATCAATTTTACCATAAAGTCTTTTAAATGACTTATTGTTTTCAATTGCTTTAGTTTCGATATTAAATGCTCCATTTCTTTTAGCACGTCTTTTAAGTTCAATTAGTTTATTGTTGTAAATATCCATTGCAATGATTTGCCCTTTATTTTGTGACAAAGCAGATAGGTGAAGAGTTTTTCCACCCGCACCAGCACAAACATCACAAATTTTCATTCCTGGATTAATCTTTAAGAATGGCGCAACTAATTGAGAAGAGGCATCTTGAACTTCATAAAGTCCATTTTGAAAAGAATCTTTTAAAAACAAATTAGTCCTTTCTTTAAGCTTTAATGCATAAGGATGTCCACTTATTTCTTCAGTTATAATCTCCTCTTTAATTAAAGTATGTTTAAGTTCTTTTACGTTTGTTTTAAGTGTATTTGCTCTTATTATCAAAGGAGCCATTTCATTTAACGAAGCCAATTCTTTTCCCCATTGATTTTCTCCAAGTTCTTCAACACCAATCAAGTCTAGCCAATCTGGGATAGATTCTTTAAACTTTCTTATTTTATTTAATTTATCAAACCTTCCTTTTATTTTTCTAGTTGGTGTTTCGTGAAACTCAACCCATGTTGGTAGATGAATACCTTTTAAAATAGCCCAAACAGCAAACACTCTCCATAGTTTTTTTTGTTCATAAGGTGCTTTTACTTCTGCTATTTCTGTATATAACCTTTTCCACCTTACGATTTCGTATGATGTTTCTGCTATAAACCCTCTGTCTCTACTTCCCCATCTTTTATCTAGTTTTAGAATTTTCTCTATGGTTTTAGCAGCATAGAGGTTTTGATTAAAAACACCGTGTAGTACTTTAATTACTGCTATTACTAAATTTTTATGAAGACGCATATTTAAATTTGCGCAAAGGTAATGCAATACTATTGTCTTACGGCTTAAAAAAAAGTTTTAAAGATTTATTCTTTCTTTTGTTCTCTAGATTTCCTTAACATTTCCATCATTTCTCTTCTGAAATCATCTTCATATCTAAATAGCATATATGTTTTTCTTATTGACATAACTTCTTTTAGTTCTGAAATTAACTTTCCTTTAAGATCTACTTTCTTTTTTTCATAGTTCATGAAATCTGTAATATATTCAGCATATTCTTCATCAGAAGCATTCATGTCATCAATATTCATTTCTCTATACTTTAGTCTGTTTTCTCTATATAGTATACTTAAACTGTCTTGATAAGATTTATAGGAAGTCCAAAAAGCTAACTCAGAGGATCGTTCTAGATTTAATTTATCAGTTAAATAGAGTTTTTTATAAGCATCAATCTTCTCTCTACTCATTCTTTCTTGTTGTGAAAAAACAGAACTGATTGTAAAAAAAACTATTAATACTATTATTATATTTTTCATATTATTCTTGTAATAAATATTCTTGAGTATTAAATTTTGTTTCTATAAAGTATCTTTCAAGATCATTATTATTAATCAAACTGCTGTAATTCAGTTCATTTGAAGCAAATAAATCATTTAGATCATCATTAGAAAAATTCAACAAATCTTGATTAGCATATTCTATTATGTCTTCAGTATTTATGTTTTTTGATTTCTCAAAATAGTTTAAGAAAAATAAAATGCCAATAAAAACAGCAGCTAAAGATGAAATTTTATAAAAAGTAGATTTGATGGATCTGATTTTATTAATGTATATTTTATTATATACCTGTTGCTTGTCTATAGAATTAAAATAATTAGTTGGAATCGAAAATCTATCAATATTTATTTTTTGCTTTTTAAAGAGATCATAGTTAATAGATTCAAAATATCCATTCGGAATTTTAAAACCTTTTCTATTAATTGATATATCTTTTTTAAAGTCCATATATTATATTGACAACAGTTTTTTTAAAAGGTTTGAATTTCTTTTATTTTTTCTTTTATTTTTTTAACAGCAATATGGTAAGATGCTTTTAAAGCTCCTACTGATGTTCCTAGAATTTCTGAGACATCTTTAAACTTCATATTTTGCTCATATTTCATCTGAAAAACTAATTTTTGTTTATCTGGAAGATTCGATATGATTTTTTGAAGTTCTATTTGAAGTTTATCTCCATCAAAATAAGGATCCTCTTTTAGATTATTTGCTAAAGTGTTCATCATCTCTTCGGAGCTTTGAAAATATTTTTTTGCTTTTAATTTTAAAAAATTTAACGATTCATTTGTTGCAATTCTATACATCCAAGTATATAATTTACTTTCACCCTTAAAATTTAAAATCCCTCTAAATATTTTTACAAAAGTGTTTTGTAAAACATCATCAGCATCATCATGATTTAAAACAATTTTTCTAATATGCCAGTAAAGAGGCTGTTTGTAGTTGGTTAATAAGACTTCAAATGCTGAATTTTGAGTTTCTTTATTTTTTAGTCTTTCAATAAATTGAGATTCATTTTTCAACAACATTAATTTAACTTATGACAATCAAACGACTAAGAGGTTTAACCAAAAGATTGTAGCTTAATAAGCTTAGAGTATATTCCATTTTTTTTTATTAGCTCCTTGTGACTTCCGTGTTCAGCTATTGAACCTTCGTTCATGACTAATATTATGTCAGCCTTTTGAATTGTTGATAAACGGTGAGCAATAATTATCGAAGTTCTATTTTTCATTAAATTTTCTAAAGCATCTTGAACTAAATTCTCGGATTCAGAATCTAAAGAAGAAGTTGCTTCATCTAAAATCATAATTGGAGGGTTACTTAAAACCGCTCTGGCTATTGATATTCTTTGTTTTTGACCACCAGATAATTTACCACCTCCATCTCCAACATTTAATTCGTATCCTTTTTCAAATTTTTCTATAAAATTGTCAGCATTTGCAATTTTAGCAGCTTTCTCAATATCCTTAGAATTAGCTTTAGAATTAGAAAGTTTAATATTGTTTAAGATAGTATCATTAAACAAAATAGAATCTTGAGAAACTAAACCCATTAATTTTCTTAAATCAGTTTTACTTAAATTTTTAACGTTAATGTTATCAATTAATATCTCACCTGATGAAACATCGTAAAATCTAGGTATCAAGTTTGCAATAGTCGATTTTCCGCTTCCAGACTGTCCTACAATTGCGACAGTTTGACCTTTTCTGATTTTAAAATTAATATTGTTTAAAACGGACTCTTGATCATATTTGAAAGAAACATTTTTAAAAGTAATATCAGATTTAAAAGATTGTTTTTCAATAGGATTTTTTATTTCTTTTATTGTTGATTCGGATTCTAAAACTTCTAAAACTCTTTCTGCAGCAGCATTGCCCTTTTTTATTGAATAGGAAGCTTTACTAATTGCTTTTGCAGGTGTTAGTACCCCGTATGCTAAGCCCATATAGGTTAAAAATGCAGCGGGCTTTAATTCTAAATCTACAAGAACCAACTGTCCTCCGTACCATAAGAGTGCCCCTATAACAGAAATACCTAAGAATTCGCTAATTGGACTTGCTAAATTCTGTCTATTAATTAATTTATTCGAATAGTTATAAAATTTATTATTTGATTCTTTGAATTTATTAATAAAGAATAACTCTGAAACAAACCCTTTTATAACTTTAAGACCCTGAAGTGTTTCTTCTGTAATTGATAAAAATTCTGCTTGCTCAGTTTGAACCAAAGTTGAAGTTGCTTTTAATGATCTTCCAATTAATGATATAATGAAACCAGAAATTGGAATAAAAAATATAACAAAAAGAGTCAGCTTAGAGCTTATTAAAAACATAGCCATTAATGTAAAAAAAATGGTCAATGGTTCCCTTATTATTAACTCTAATATTGACAAGAAAGAATGTTGAATTTCTAAAACATCAGCAGTGATTCTTGAGATCACATCTCCTTTCTTTTTTTCTGAGAAAAAGGGTAGGGGCATGCTAATTATCTTTTTGTAAAGATTTTCTCTTAAACTAGTCAGTACTCCATTTCTTAAAAAAGTAATAAAAAACATTGCGAGATAATTAAATAGATTTTTAAAAAAGAAAAGTATTATGATTGAAGAGATTACAAAAATCAAAGCTAGCTTAGGGTCCTCACCTGCAAAATTGCTTACTTGGTAGTTAAGCCAGTCTTCTAAATTATTTCCTAGATTTTTAAAACCTTCAAATTCAGGTTTTTCATACGAAGTGTTTTTTTCTCCAAATAAAACTTCTAACATTGGCATTAGTGACAGAAAAGATAGAGCGCTAAACATAGCGTATAGAATATTAAAAAAAATATTTAATAACATATACTTTTTATAGGGTAATGCGTATTTAAAGATTTTTTTAAAATAATTCACTGTTAAAAATTAAATTCTTCACAAATTCTTTCAAGTTTTTTATTTAAAATAGTATTACTTTTTTTAAATAATTCCTTTGATTTCAAAACCATATTTACACTAAAATAGAACTTTATTTTAGGTTCTGTTCCACTAGGTCTAACTGCAACTCTTGTGCCGTCTTCAGACTCAAAAATTAAAACGTTTGATTTATGGAAATTAAGAGCTGTTTTATTTCCGGTAATTTCATTGACTTCTTCGAGTTTATAAAAGTCTTGAGTCAATAGCAACTTACTGCCATCTATTTTGTTTATTTTTTCTGTTCTAAGCCTATTCATAATAGATTTTATCTCTTCACTTCCTTTTGCTCCCGTTTTTTTAATTGAAATTAGCTTTTCCTTATAAAACCCATACTTTAAATAACAATTAATTAAGTAGTCAATTAAATTTATTGCATTGCTTTTAAATTCAGAACCAGCTTCACAAGCTAGTAATGAGGAAGTGATTGCATCTTTATCTCTCACAAAATCTCCTACCATGAATCCGTAACTTTCTTCTCCACCAGCTATAAATTTTTGATCATTAAAGTCGTTAATCATTTTTGCAATCCATTTAAATCCTGTTAAACCTAATTTAATATCTACATTATATGATTTTGCTATGTTAGATATCATTTGAGTAGATACAATAGTTGATCCTATAAAAAAGGACTTGTCTAATTTTTTTCTTTTGCTTAGGAGGAAATCAGTTAGAATCACCATCATTTGATTGCCATTTACTATCATGTATTCTCCATCTTGATCTTTGATGGCTATCCCAACTCTGTCAGCATCTGGATCAGTCCCAATTACAATATCAGCATCTATATCTCTGGCTAATGCTATGGCCATTTTTAATGCTTCAGGTTCTTCAGGGTTTGGAGATTTAACTGTTGGAAAATTACCATCTGGAATTTCTTGTTCCTTTACAGTATGTAGGTCTGTATAGCCGGCTCCTTTTAAAACTTCAGGAAGAATTTTGTGAGAAGTTCCGTGTAATGGCGTAAAAACAATCTTATAATCTTCCCTATTAGAATCACCAACTTTTCCGTTTAAAATCGAATCTTTTATAAACTGGTTATCAATTTCTTCCCCTATTATTTCAATAAGACTTTCATTTCTATCAAAATTAATTTTAGAATAGTCAGTAGAATTAATTTCATTTATAAGATTTTTATCAATAGGAGGGACAATTTGACCACCATCTTTCCAGTATACTTTATAACCATTATACTCAGGAGGATTGTGAGAAGCAGTTAGTACAATACCACAAATACAATTTAACTTAACAACAGCATAAGAAAGTTCAGGCGTTGGTCTTATGGAATCAAACAGGTAGACCTTGATGTTATTTGCGCTAAAGGTATCTGCTACCTGTTTTGCTAAATATTTACTATCATTTCTACAATCATAAGCAATAACAACTGATTCTGACTCATTACTAGAATGCTTGTTAATGTAATTCGATATACCTTGAGTATTTCTTCCAAAAGTATATTTATTGACTCTGTTTGGGCCTACGCCAACAACGCCTCGCATTCCCCCTGTTCCAAAACTTAAGTCAGTGTAAAAGGAGTCATTAAAATCTTCATTGTTAGTATCTTTTAGTTTGTGAACCTTTGATATAGTTTCTTTATCAAACGGAGATTGAGACCAGGCATCTAAATTCTGCTCAATTATTTTTTTGTTAACCATTTATTTTTTCAGTGATTATATATTGTTTTTTTATTTTTTTATTTCTCAAAACTATTTCTGCTAAAAAACCAGCTAAAAAGAATTGTGAGCCAATAATCATTGTAGTAAGCGAGATGTAAAATTCTGGTCTTTGAGTAATTAGCCTTCCAGATGTCTCAACAAACAACTTGTCAAACCCTAAGTATAAAGAAAATAAAAATCCAATGACAAGCATTATAGTTCCTATTAATCCAAAAAAGTGCATAGGTCTTTTCCCAAATCGATGAATAAACCACAATGTTATTAAATCTAGAAAACCTTTTATAAATCTATCTGGGCCGTATTTAGTATCACCATGCTTTCTTGGGTGGTGTATTACAATTTTTTCAGCTATTTTTTTAAATCCAGCATTTTTTGCAAGTACTGGAATGTAACGATGCATCCCTCCAGTTAGATTAATCTTTTTTATAACAACATTTTTATAAGCTTTAATACCACAATTAAAATCATTTAGCTTAATTCCAGATGTTTTTCGAGCAGCCCAATTAAATATTTTAGAAGGGAAGTTTTTAAAAATAAATGAGTCGTACCTTTTTTTCTTCCATCCAGATACTAAATCAAAACCATCTATAGCTATTTTTTTATATAAATCAGGTATTTCGTTAGGATCATCTTGCAGGTCAGCATCCATAGTAATAACTACCTCACCTTTACATAACTTAAACCCAGCTGAAAGAGCCTGTGATTTACCAAAATTTCTAAGAAATCTTAATCCTTTTATATTAGAATGTTTCGAACAAATATTTTTTATAATCGACCAAGATTTATCAGTGCTACCATCGTCAATAAGAATTATTTCATACTCTAAGTCTTGACTTAAAATAATACTTTGAATAGATTCAGTTAACTCTGTTAAAGAATCTTGTTCGTTAAATAAAGGAATTACAATAGATAATTGCATTTTTTTACTTTATTAATGCTGTTCTTTTTTTATAATTAAACCTATTATAAGACTTTCCATAAATCCTAAAAATAGAGTAAATATTAAAACAACTGGATAAGCAAGCCAAACAAATGGTTTAGCAGACTCTAGATATTCATTAAGACTTAAGCCGCCCAATGAATCAGGATTGTTTTCAATAGCAGTATTGTAAGCTAGCTCTAGTGAGATGTCATAAAAACTAGGTTCCATAATGTTTGTAAGAATGTATAGGTACATTATTGAAATTAATGCAAGAATTAAAGAAACTCCAGTTCCAATTTTTAATGTTTCACTCAATGAAATAAAACCAGAATTTGCTTTTTTGAACTCATAAGCTCCCCAAATAATTCCTGAAAGCTGAATGATTACAGAAATAACTTGACTTGCAGTTCCGTTTTCATAGTGTGCGTCAAGTGAATATAACATTATGCCAAAAACGACAGAAACTGAACCAGTAAATAGCCCAGCATTTATAATAAATTTTTTAGGTGTAATTTCTTCCATATTAATTCTTTAATTTTGATTTATATATATATGTAAAAGTAATCAGAATTTATTTATTGAAGCTATCATGCTGCTTCACTTTATTTAAATAGTTTAAGTTTAGTTGCAAATTCCCAAAAAAGAATTAAATTTGCAAACTATTAATAAAAAAATGAAAGAAGGAATACACCCAGAAAATTATAGATTAGTTGCTTTTAAAGACATGTCGAATGATGATGTTTTTATTACAAAATCTACTGTAGATAGCAAAGATACTTTAGATCACGAAGGAGTAACTTACCCTTTAGTAAAACTGGAAATTTCTCGAACATCTCATCCGTTTTACACTGGAAAAACTAAGCTTATTGATACTGCTGGTAGAATTGATAAGTTTAAAAACAGATACGCAAAACTTAAAAAGTAAACTACTTTTTATAAACTCTTTTTAAATTCAATTGATTTATAGGATTTGTTTCTAACCCTATAATATTCTTTTGGCTAAATCTCATTATTTTATCATAGTATAGTGGAACTATGGGAGCCTCATCTATTATTAAACTATCTAATTTAGAAGAAAGCTTGTCTCTTACTTTTTTAGAACTTTCCTCCATCATTTTTAAAAACAGTAGATCGTAATACTCATTTTTGAAATGAGTGTAATTTGGGCCGTTAGGGGCTAAATTTTTTGAATAAAACAGTGATAAATAGTTTTGAGAATCTGGGTAGTCTGCTATCCAGCTAGCTCTAAACATTTCTAATTTTCCATTTGATTTTGCTTGTCTTAAACTTGATGGTGGTAAAATATTTATTTTAACATTGACCCCGATTTTTAAAAGCTCTCTTTGTATAAACTCGACTATGTCAAGATAGTTTGCATCACTTGATAAAATTATTTCTATTGATTTTTGTTTTGTTTCAAATTTATACTCGTTAATTAGTTGTAAAGATTTTTTTAAATCATATTGAAACCCTTTTGTTAAGTCTTTCTGAAGGCCAAGAGGAATAAACCCATTATTTGCAGGATATCCAATATTATTTCTTAGGTATTTCATCATTTTCTTTTTGTCAATACCATAGTTAATGGCTAGTCTTAGTTTTTTATTTTGTAGGACAGATTCTTTGTCTCCGAGAAAAAATCCAATATATTCTGTATTTAGATATGGACCTGTTAAAAGATTAATTGAGTTGCGATATTCTTTTTTTAAATCTCCGTTAATATTTAAAAGTTGATCTTTAAAAGAAGAGTCTATGGAATTAATGAAATCAATTTTATTCTGAGCAAATTCCATAAATTCACTTTTTTTATCTGGTAAAAATGTAATGGATACAGCCTCTAAATAGGGGAGATTATTTCCTTTACCATCTTTTTCAAAAAATAAATTATTTTTTCTTAGAACTAACTTAATATTTTCTTCCCATTTTTTAAACTTAAAAGGTCCTGTTCCAATAGGATTTTTTCCAAATTTAGTCTTGTAGTATTCAACTGCTTCTTTCGGAACCACTGAGCAATATTTCATTGATAAGATTCCTAAAAACGCAGAAAATGGACTTTTTAATTTTATTGAAAAAACACTATCATTTAGGGCCTTGAAGTCATCGACATTATTTAAAACCCATGCTCCAGGCGATGCTAATTTCGGGTTTTGAAGTCTTTTAAAGCTGTATTCAAAATCAAAAGCATTTACGTTTCTAGTTGAGTCTTTTCCAAAAACTATTGATTTATGAAAAAAAATATTTTTTTTGATTTTAAATGTATAAGTTTCCCCATCCTCTGAAATTTCTCCAGCTTTTAGATAAATCTGGCTTAATGTTTAATGAATCATCTAATTGAACTAAGCCATTAAATAATTGATTTACAGGCCAGATATTTCTTAATGTGCTTGAGAATGCTGGATCTAGTGATGATATATTAGAATGCTCATTGTATCTAAATATTTTATCTTTGTTAAAAGAAGAGTCATTGAAGCAGCCCGTAATACATAGTTGCTAAAATAAAAATGCAGTATAGGCAGTATGCAAACTGCGTGATCATGAGCTTTCATCTTATATTTGTTAGCTAAATTAAGTTTTTATATATAAATGAGTCAAACTTTAAAAGTAGCATTAACGACCCTAGGATGTAAATTAAATTATTCAGAGACTTCCACAATCTCTAGACAATTTATAGAGGAGGGATATTCTTTAGTTAAATTTGAAGATTTTTCAGAGATATATATAATCAACACATGTTCTGTCACTGAAAATGCGGATAGACAATTTAAATCTTTAGTTTCAAAAGCTTTAAGAGTTAACCCGGAGGCATTTTTAATAGCTATTGGTTGCTACGCTCAACTGAAGCCCGAAGAACTCGCTAGAGTTAATGGAGTGGACTTAGTGCTAGGGTCTAAAGAAAAATTCAAAATATTAAGTTATTTAAAAGACTTAAAGAAAAAAGATTTTGGTACAATTCATTCCTGTGAAATAAATGAAACTGATTTTTATAAACCTAGTTTTTCAATTGGAAATAGAACAAGATCTTTTTTGAAAGTTCAAGATGGTTGTGATTACAAGTGTACATATTGTACTATTCCTCTTGCCAGAGGGATTTCTAGAAGTGATAAAATGTCTAATATTATTTCTGCAGCGAAAGAAATTTCAGATCAGGGTATCAAAGAAATAGTGCTTACTGGTGTTAATATTGGTGATTATGGAAAAGGAGAATTTGGAGATAAAGATCATAAAAATACTTTTCTGGATCTAATTATGGCGTTAGATGAAGTCAAGGGTATCTCTAGAATTAGGATCTCTTCCATTGAACCTAATCTGCTTTCAAATGAAATTATAAACTTTGTTTCTAGAAGTAAAACCTTTGTTCCGCATTTTCATATCCCAATGCAAAGTGGAAGCAATGTTGTCTTGAAGCTTATGAAAAGAAGGTATTTAATAGATACTTATATGGAGCGAATAACATATATAAAAAGATTAATGCCTAATGCTTGTATTGGTGCTGATGTTATTGTAGGATTTCCAGGGGAAACAGATGAACTTTTTTTAGAAACTTATGACTTTATTCAAACCTTAGGTATTTCTTATTTACATGTGTTTACATACTCTGAAAGAGATAATACTGAAGCGGTTGATTTTAAAAATGAAGTTCCTAAAAACATAAGATCTAAAAGAAGTAAACTTTTAAGATCACTTTCTGTTCAATTAAGAAGAAAATTTTATAAAAATCAATTAGGGTCTAATCAAAATATTTTATTTGAAAATGAAAATAAAAATGGTTACATCTATGGTTTTTCAGCTAATTATGTTCGTTTAAAAACTCCATGGAGAAAAGATTTAGTTGACTAGTATTAAACCTTATAAATTAAAAAAAATTGACCTAGATGGACTGGTGATTGGCGAAAAATCAAAGAAACTAATTAAAGTCTGACCCCAATAGGAAGCAGATCTTTAAACTCTTTATATTTCTTAATAAACTTCCTTATTTCAGGAGAAGTTGGCATTATCCTAATATTTTTTTCTCTTATAATTTCAAAAACTTCTCGAATAAAAGTTTCTTCAAATTTTTTATCGTCATTAGACGATGGGATGATAAGTTTTGTTAAAAATATTTTCCTGTCTTGTAAAGCATATTCTATTTTTGCTAAATCATCTCCAACTTCAACTTCAAATTGGCGTAAAAATTCATTGTCAGTAACAATTAAGTTTCCCATTTGATTTCTAAAAAGCTACATTTGTAACAGATTTACAAAGATACTTAAAAATAGCCCTGAATAAAGTAATTAACTAAATGATTTCTGAAATTACTACCAATGTATATTTTATGCCAGGTATGTCAGCAAATTCTTTGATTTTTGAAAGAATTAAAATAAAGGGTAATTTTAATTTTCATCATCTTGAATGGATTGAGCCAAAAAAAAATGAAAGCTTAAAAAAATATTCGATTCGTTTTTCTAAGCTTATAAAACATGAATTTCCGATTTTAATTGGAGTTTCTTTTGGAGGAATATTGGTTCAAGAAATATCGAAGATTATTGAATGTGGAAAAAGTGATTATAATTTCTAGCGTATTAAATCTAACACAGAGAATTGCCTGCATCACATGAAAGTCTGCTAAAGGCAACTAAAAGTATATAAGTATTCTTCCGGTTAAGTGGATTAATGATGTAGAATCTTTAATATATCTTCTTTTGTTTTTGGACCAAGAGTAAAGAGGAAGGTAGACTTGTACCGTAAATATCTTTCAGTTAGAGATGAAAAATATTTAAATTGGGCTGTTAAAGAATTGATGGAATGGGGTCAAGATAAGCCTCTAGAAAATATTATTCATATTCATGGAAGTAGGGACATGATCTTTCCTACATTATATATAAATAATTATATAGAAGTTCCAGATGGAGACCATTCGATGATATTAAAAAAAGCAGATTGGATTAGTGAGTTTCTTGAAAAGAATTTGAATTAAATTTTTTTCATTTGTTGTTGCATCATTTTAATTTGATCAGACAACATTTTTTGTTTATCAAGTTTTTTAGCTTCGTTCAAAAGCATTGTAGCTTCTCTTTTTCTTCTTTTTTGAATTAATATACCTGCTAAACTTAATTTAGCCATTGCTAAATCATGATTCATTGATAGTCCAATAGAGATTGCTTTTTTGAAATATTTTTCAGCTGAAGTTAAATTGGTTTGAGAAGTAACGATTCCCCATAGATAGTTATAATAACCAACTTGTTTTTTGGTTAGTGAACTTTCAGGGTTTTTTATTTTTTTCAACCATTTTTCTGTTCCAATAAAATCTTGTTTTCTTAATTTAAGAAAGATTATTAAGATTATTTCATTTTTAAAGTATAGAAAAATGAACATTGAAGCTAGAAAAATCAACGCTATTCCATTGCCTATATTGTTATAATAAAACTGTAATATCGAATATGAAATTGTAAGGATTGATAATATTAATTTTATAATTTTTGGATACATTGAATGTCAGTTTTTTAGTTAAAAGTAAATCTCTAAAGTTTTTTTAAATAATACATTTGAGATAGTTTAAACTTATTGTATATTTGGCCTCAAATTTGAGTAAAAATAGTTAAATAATCGCAATGAAAAGAACTTTTCAGCCATCAAAAAGAAAAAGACGTAATAAACACGGATTTAGAGAAAGAATGTCTACTCCTAGCGGTAGAAATGTATTAGCTAATAGAAGAGCTAAAGGAAGAAATAAAATTTCTGTTTCTTGTGAACCAAGACATAAAAAATAAATGAATAATTTTTTTTAAAAAATTAAGGTGTTACTTTTTAGTAACACCTTTTTTTTTGATATATTAATAATCCAATTTTAAAATAATCTAGATGCCATTAAGAAAAGATTTAAAAAGTGTTTTAATTATAGGTTCAGGACCAATTGTAATTGGTCAAGCATGTGAGTTTGATTATGCTGGATCTCAATCACTTAGATCATTAAGAGAGGACGGGATAAAAACTATATTAATAAACTCAAACCCTGCTACAATCATGACAGATCCCGTAATGGCTGATCATGTATATTTAAAACCTTTGACAACAATGTCTCTTGTAGAAATTTTAGAAATTCATAATATTGATGCGGTTTTACCTACAATGGGTGGTCAAACAGCTTTAAATTTATGTATTGAGGCCGATGAAAAAGGGATATGGAAAGATTTTAATGTAGAAATTATTGGAGTTGATATTGATGCAATTAATATTACTGAAGATAGAGAGAAATTCAAGCAATTATTAAAAAAAATTGATATACCTGCTGCGCCTTCTAAAACCGCTAATTCCTTTTTAAAGGGAAAAGAAATTGTACAGGAATTTGGTTTTCCATTAGTTATTAGACCTTCTTTTACACTGGGTGGAAGTGGTGCCTCTTTAGTTTATAAGTCTGAAGATTTTGATGAACTACTAACAAGAGGGCTAGAAGCTTCTCCTATTCATGAAGTGTTGATTGATAAAGCATTAATGGGTTGGAAAGAATATGAACTTGAATTATTACGTGATAAAAATGATAACGTAGTGATTATATGTACAATTGAAAACATGGATCCTATGGGTATCCATACAGGCGATTCTATAACAGTTGCTCCAGCCATGACTTTAAGTGATACTACTTATCAAAGAATGAGAGATATGGCTATCAAGATGATGAGAAGTATTGGAGATTTTGCAGGTGGATGTAATGTTCAATTTGCAGTAAGTCCAGATGAAAAAGAAGATATTATAGCTATAGAAATAAATCCAAGGGTTTCAAGGTCATCTGCACTTGCGTCAAAAGCATCTGGTTATCCAATAGCTAAAGTAGCAAGCAAATTAGCTGTAGGCTATAGCTTAGATGAATTAAATAATCAAATAACTAAATCTACCTCTGCTTTATTTGAACCAACTCTTGATTATGTAATTGTTAAAATACCAAGATGGAATTTTGATAAGTTTGAAGGTTCAGAGAGGACCTTAGGTCTACAAATGAAATCAGTAGGGGAAGTGATGGGTATAGGACGTTCATTCATTGAAGCTTTGCATAAGGCCACTCAATCTTTGGAAATTAATCGAAATGGAATTGGTGCAGACGGAAAAGGTTATACAGATTACAAGGTAGTTATTGATAAGTTGACTAATGCTAGCTGGGATAGAGTTTTTGTAATATATGATGCTATCAAAATGGGTATCTCATTGGAAAGAATATATGAAATTACAAAAATTGATATATGGTTTTTAAGACAATATGAAGCTTTAATTAATCTTGAAAAAGAAATTTCAAAATATGATATTAATGATCTTTCTAAAGAACTATTATTAAACGCTAAACAAAATGGATTTGCCGATCGTCAAATAGCACACATGTTAGGTTGTTTGGAAAGTGTTGTTTATAAAAAAAGAAAAGGATTAAATATAAATAGGGTTTATAAACTTGTTGACACTTGTGCGGCTGAATTTGAAGCTAAAACACCTTATTATTATTCTACTTTTGAGGAAGAATTTCAGCTTAATAATGGAGATAGGGTTACAGAAAATGAGAGCAAGGTTACAGATAGAAAAAAAATAATTGTTTTGGGTTCTGGTCCAAATAGAATTGGTCAAGGGATTGAATTTGATTATTGTTGTGTTCATGGTGTTTTGGCCTCTTCTGAGTGTGGTTACGAAACAATTATGATTAACTGTAATCCAGAAACTGTTTCTACCGATTTTGATATTGCAGATAAACTATATTTTGAGCCAGTTTTCTGGGAACATATTTATGAAATTATTGAGCATGAAAAACCCGTAGGTGTAATTGTTCAGTTAGGTGGTCAAACTGCATTAAAACTTGCAGAAAAACTAGATAGGTATGGCATTAAAATCATGGGCACATCTTACAAAGCTTTAGATTTAGCAGAAGATAGAGGGAGTTTTTCTGATTTATTAAAAGAAAATAACATTCCATATCCAGAATTTGGAGTTGCTGAAACACCCAATGAAGCATTGGCTTTGTCTGATGAATTAAATTTTCCAATTTTAGTACGACCCTCATATGTATTGGGCGGTCAAGGAATGAAAATTGTAATTAACAAAGAAGAATTAGAGGCGCATGTTGTTAGTTTACTTAAAAGGATTCCAAATAACAAATTGTTATTAGATCATTATTTAGATGGTGCAATTGAAGCTGAAGCTGATGCAATTTGTGATGGAAAAGATGTGCTAATTATTGGTATTATGGAACATATTGAACCCTGTGGAGTTCATTCAGGAGATTCAAACGCTACGCTTCCTCCTTTTAACTTAGGGAAGCTAGTAATGCAACAAATAATAGATCATACAAAAAAAATAGCCTTATCCTTAAAAACTGTAGGTCTTATAAATGTTCAGTTTGCAATTAAAAATGAGATAGTTTATATAATTGAAGCGAATCCAAGAGCTTCTAGAACTGTTCCGTTTATCTCAAAAGCATATAAACAACCATATGTTAATTTTGCAACTAAAGTAATGTTAGGGGAATTGAAAGTTTCAGAAATCGATTATAAACCTAACCTAAAAGGTTTTGCAATTAAACAACCAGTCTTTTCTTTTGATAAGTTTCCTAATGTAAATAAAAGTCTTGGTCCTGAGATGAAAAGCACTGGAGAGAGTATTTTGTTTATCGACAGTCTAAAAGATGATCAGTTTTATGAACTGTACTCTAGAAGGAAAATGTATTTAACTAAATAAATTTTTACCTAATTTAGGTACACCTAATTTTTTATTAAAATTTAATTATATGGAATATATAATTTTAGTCGTTATTATTGCTGGTTTTGGATTTTTATATAAACAAAAACCTAATACAAATATTGATCAAAATAATTCAAGAATAATTGAATTAGAAAAAAACCTTAGCTCTAAAGAATCATCAATTAAAGAATTAGAGAAAGAGAAGGATATTTTAAATGTTCAAATGAAATCCTTGGAGGAACTCAAAACTAAAAAAACAGAATTAGAAACAGCTTTAAAATCTGTTTCTGATGAGAGAAATGATTTGAAAAACAAAAACATTAAACTTAATAATGAAGAGGAAAAAAGAATTTTAGATTCAAAAAAAGAAATTGAAGCACTTATCACCCTTAAGCAATCAGCTGAACAAGAAAAACAGGTTTTAAACAATAAAAGAGTTAGTGAAAAAGCAAAAGAGTTTGAGGAAATTAAAAGTCAGTGGGGGAGACATGAAAAGGATGTTGAAAATTGTATAAGAGAAATATGTAGAAATAATATTATTAAATATATTGGCCAAGAAGATTTTCCGCATCCAAGGAACAAGCCTGACAATTCAATTGAAATAATGGATCAACTTATTGTTTTCGATGCAAAAAGTCCAGCAAACAATAATTTAGATAATTTCCCAAAATACATAAAAGATCAAACAGAAAGTTTAAAAAAGTATGCTAAACATGATGATGTAAAAAATGACTTATTTCTAGTAATCCCATCAAATACATTAAATGTAATTGATCAATTCTCTTACAAAATTGGAGAATATAACGTATTTGTTGTTACAAAAGATGCTTTAGAGCCTATCATATTAAGTTTGAAAAAAATTGAAGAGTATGAATTTGTAGATAAATTAAGTCCTGAAGAAAGAGATAATGTTTGTAGTGTAATTGGAAAATTTGCTCATACAACTAAAAGACGTATTCAAATTGATAATTTTTTTCAGAGAGAATTTTTAAACACTTTAGATAAAGCTAAGAAGTTGCCTAGAGAGATTTTAGAATCAGTAATTGAATTTGAAAATGCTGAAAAGTTGAACCCTCCAATGGAAAAAAGGAAGAAAATTATTTACACTAAGGAATTGAAAGATCAGGTAGATGAAGTTGAAAAAGATATGGAAATACGTAATATCCCAAAAATTCAAACTAACATTTCATTTAATAAAGACATTAGTTGATCGACTAATTTAAATTCCAGTATAATTTGTTGGCGATATCATTTTTAATTCATTTTTAATCTCTTTACCAATATCTAAATTCTCAATAAAACTATGAATAACCTCTTTGTTTATTTTAGTGTTTTTTCTAGTAAGTTGTTTTAATGTCTCATAAGGATTTGGATGCCCCTCTCTTCTTAAGATTGTTTGAATAGCTTCAGCGACTATTGCCCAGTTTTCATTCAAGTCTTTACTTATCTTATTTTCATTAACAATAAGTTTCTTAATTCCCTTTATTGTAGAGCTCAGCGCAATCATAGTATGACTAAAAGGAACACCTACATTTCTTAATACAGTACTATCTGTAAGGTCTCTTTGAAGTCTTGATATTGGCAGTTTTGATGATAGGAATTCAAAAAGTGAATTGGCAAGGCCTAAATTTCCCTCTGAATTTTCAAAATCTATTGGATTAACTTTATGTGGCATTGCTGAAGATCCAACTTCATTTTTTTTAATTTTTTGTTTAAAATAATCCATAGAAATATAAGACCACATATCTCTGTTGAAATCTATAATTATAGTGTTAATTCTTTTTAAGCAATCAAAAAGTGAAGCTAAATGATCGTAATGTTCGATTTGGGTAGTTGGAAATGAATAATACAGGCCTAGTTTACTAATTAAAGAAGATGCAAATATTTTCCAATCTATATTAGGGAATGCTACATGATGTGCATTAAAATTTCCTGTTGCCCCACCAAATTTAGCTGGTATAGGGATAGAGTGAAGGCACTTTAGCTGTTCTTCAATCCTGACTTTAAAAACATTAAACTCCTTTCCTAACCTAGTAGGTGATGCAGCTTGCCCATGTGTCCTTGCTAACATGGAGATATTTTTATATTCATTAACTTTAATTGACAACAATTCAATTAAAGTATTTAGTTCAGGAAAGTATACATCGTTTAAAGCTTCTTTGATTGATAACGGAATAGCAGTATTGTTTATGTCTTGAGAGGTCAATCCAAAGTGAATAAATTCTGAGTATTTCTCTAAGTTTAAAACTTTAAATTTATTTTTTATAAAATATTCTACAGCTTTAACATCATGATTTGTTTCTTTTTCAATTTTTTTAATTGACAGGGCGTCTTCGTATGAGAAATTTAAATAAATCTTTTGAATGTCAATAATTGCCTTTTTTGGAAAATCTGATATTGATGAAATATTTATTTTTGTTAATGCAATGAAATATTCAATTTCAACCAAAACTCTATATTTTATTAGAGCTTGTTCAGAAAAATAGTTTGAAAAACTTTTGGTTTTAGAATGGTACCTGCCGTCAATAGGCGTTATTGCATTTAGAGAATTAAGTTGCATGTGCTTTCTTTTGAAAGTTTACAAAGTTAATCTTTTTTAAATTTATTTGTGAAGTTTATTTTCTGTTTAGCACTTTAAATTCTTCATAACAACCGCTAATTGCATCTAATATTTGCAAATCATTAGCAGATGAAATAAAACTATCTGAGAAATTACAGTTTCTTAAAATTTCATCAATATCAATTTTTTCAATTTGAAGTAATTCAACTAAAGTTTCCCTGTCAAATTTTGAAGAGAGTAGTTCTCTTATCCTATAATCCTCTTTCATTTGCTTAAGCTTTTTTAATTGCTTCGGTTGTTTGCCAAATAGATTATATAAAAAATCTGCAGGATTGAAAATCGAATTAACAACTTTTGAAAATGCTCCAGAATTTCTAGAACCTCCTTCGTATCCCTTTGATGGTAGTCCAGGGATACTATATCTATAGGATTTACTTAGAGGGATATTTTTTGCGTCTATTTCAAGATATCCTGTTAGTTCATATGGCTTAATTATTACTTCTTCTAAAGCGTATGCTAACTCGGTTAATTGAATTTTAGAATTTTTGAATTTAATCAGGTCATTTGTGACTCTAACTTTAATTGATTTAAATCCAAGATATGACAAGTAAAGTGTATCATTTAATTTTGCTTTAATTTCAAATTTACCTGATTCATCAGTTATAACGCCAACTACCTGAGATAAGTTTATAACATGAACACTAGGGATTGGAGAATTGTCAGCTGCATTTTCAATAATAGCAGTTAAGATTTGGTTTTGAGCATTAATAAGATTTAATGAAAAACTAAATACTATAAATAAAAAAAAGTGTTTTGAAAACTTATTCATTAATAACAAAAATACAAACTAATAATATGATTTTTCAATAATATTATTTAAAATTATGTTAATTGAATTTTTATAAAATTAATTAACTTTTTTACTGCAATTGATCTGTGGCTTATTTCATTTTTTTCATTTAAGGAAAGTTCAGCAAATGATTTTTTATAACCTTCCGGAATAAAAATCGGATCATATCCAAAGCCTTTGTCCCCTTTTTTTGAATGTGCAATAGTTCCATTTACGATACCTTCAAATTGATGTAGCTTGTTGTTTAGAACTAATGCTATAACAGTCTTAAATCGTGCTTTTCTATTTTTTTTATTAATCAATTTTTTTATTAATTTTTCCATGTTTTTATTTGAGTCACAGTCTTCTCCAGCATATCTAGCTGAATACACACCTGGTTCTCCATTTAACACTCCAACTTCAAGACCAGTGTCATCTGCAAAGACGTTAATGTTGTATTTTGAATGAATAAAGCTTGCTTTGAATTCAGCATTTTTTTCAATAGAATTTTTATTTTCAGGAATTTCTTCAAAAAAGTTTAAACTATTTAAATCATTTATGCAGATTTCTTTGGGCAATAAGTTTTTGATTTCCTTTAGCTTATTTGAATTGCTGGTTGCAAATATTAAATTCATACTTAATTGTTGTGATAAGGGTTATTGTTGATAATTGTGAAAGCTCTGTAAAGTTGTTCTGCTACAAATAATCTAATTAATTGATGTGAAGTAGTCATTTTAGAGAATGAGATTTTTGAATTACAACGATCATATAAATCACTAGAAAAACCGTACGCTCCGCCAATAACAAATATTAAATCTTTAGACTTAGTAATTGTTTTTTTTTCAATTAATTCAGAAAACTGAATTGAAGAGTATGAATCACCTTTTTCATCTAAAAGAAAAACTAAATCTTTTTTATTTATTTTTTTTAATAAACTATTTCCTTCAATTTTTTTTAATTCTAACGGATTTATTTTTTTTAATTTAACATTGTTAATCATAATTATTTCAAACTTCATATAATAATTTATCCTTTTTGAATAATCATTAATTAAGGATGATAAATGTGAATTCGATGTCTTACCAACAACTAGTAATTTAATTTTCATTAACTAAATAATTGGGTTAATTTTAATTTATATTTAAATACAAATATATGAGTTTGTTTAAACATAACTTAATTAGAATTTACGTTATTGATTTTTTTAAAAAAATTAAATTAAGTGGTTTATACGGATTTTCACTTTATGAATTATTTAACCTCTACTTTATTGGGATAACTAAAGGCGCAATTTCTACAAGGGCTAGTAGCATATCTTTTAGTTTTTTCATGGCTTTTTTCCCATTTATATTATTTGTTTTAAACCTTATACCTTATTTTCCAATTGATAATTTTGATCAAGTATTTTTATCTTTGATGGAGTCTTTGTTGCCTAATGAATCTTCTAGTTTTTTTCACGATATATTTATTGATATTAATAGTAACAAAAGAAGTGGTTTACTTTCTACTACTTTAATCTTTTCAATAATTTTAATTGGCAATGGAGTTAATGCTGTTTTTGAAGGATTTACAGATTCATATCATGTTCAGTTTTCTAGAAATTTATTTAAACAATATCTCTATGCTATTTTCGTTGGTCTCATATTAGTTGTAGTAGTTTTATTTGCCACTTTCTCATCAGTTTTGTTTAATTTTTTAATTAATCAAAGTAATAGTTTTATTTCTTTTTTAATTTTTTATTTAAAGTATATATTTTTAATAATAATAGCACTTATTTCTTTTTCTTCGCTGTATTATTTTGGCACAGTTCAAGGGGAAAATTTAAAATTTATTTCACCAGGTTCAATCATGACAACTATTCTTTTGTTTTTGTCAACTTATTTATTTGGGCTATATATAGATAACTTTTCTAACTATAATGAGCTTTACGGGTCTATAGGAGCTTTAATTATAATGATGTTATTTATATGGATCAATTCTATTTCACTTTTACTGGGTTTTGAGCTTAATGTGGTTATCTATAAATTAAAAAACCATTAATAATGCATTACTTAATTGATGTTGTTATTCCCCTTCCATTAGATACTTTGTTCACTTATAAGGTTAACAAGATAGAGTTTGATTTTTTGAAAAATGGATTTAGAGTTATAGTGCCATTTGGAAAATCCAAATTTTTGACTGCTATAGTTTTTAATAAGCATAATAATCTGCCAGAATTTTACGATGCTAAACAAATTGAATTTATTATTGATGATGAACCTGTAATTAATGAATTTCAAATTCAATTTTATAAATGGATGTCTAAGTATTATATGTGTCCAATTGGACAAGTAATCAAGGTTGCAATACCTGGACTTCTTCTTTTGAAAAGTGAAAGTGAAATTGTTTTAGTTGGAGAGTTAAATGAAGACATTAAATTATCAGAAAGTGCGGATTTAATATATAGAAATTTAATATTAAACAATAAATTAACTTATCGTGAGTTGATTTTTTTATTAAATAAAAAAAACATTTCAAAGACCATTAATGAATTGTTAAGCTATTCTCTTATAAAATTAAAGGAAGAGGTTTACGATTATTTTAAACCCAAAAAAGTTATAAAAGTTCATTTCTTTAAAAAAATAAATGATGCTGATTTAGAACAGTTATTAAGTGATTTAAATGGTAAAAAATCTCAACAAAAAGTAGTATCGAAATTATTTTTTTTAATAAAAAATTTTAATCCAACAATTTCTGAATTAATGAATGATTCGGGTGTTTCAAGAGCTACAATTAACGCTTTATTGGATTCTGGTATTTTGATAAAGAAAATAGAGATTATTGATAGAGTTCAATTTAAACCAGATCAAAAGACTAATTCTAAAGACTTGAGTTATGACCAAAATATAGCATATGAGAGTATTTTATCAACTTTTAAAGAGAAAAAAGTTTCTTTGCTTCATGGTGTAACTTCATCTGGAAAAACAGAAATTTATGTTAAGTTAATCGAAAATAAAATTAAAAAAAACAAACAAGTTTTATACTTGGTTCCAGAAATAGCTTTAACTACTCAATTGATAAGTAGATTAAAAAAATATTTCGGAGATTCTTTGGCTGTTTACCATTCTAAATATTCTTTAGATCAAAGAACGGAAGTTTGGAAAAAAGTTTTAAATAATGATGTAACCGCTAGAGTTATTATTGGAGCTAGATCTTCTATTTTTCTTCCTTTTAACGAATTAAGTTTGATTATTGTCGACGAGGAACATGAAAATGCTTTCAAGCAATTTAAACCTGCCCCAAGATATCATGCAAGAGATGCAGCAATTTATTTAGCAATGTTACATAATGCTAAAACTCTTTTAGGGTCTGCTACTCCAAGTGTTGAGACCTATTTTAATTCCATTACAAATAAATATGGTCTTGTTAATCTTGACAAGAGGTTTGGGGGTATAGCCCCTCCAAAAATTATTATAAAAGACTTGAAAAAAGCAATAATTGATAAAAAAATAACAGGGAACTTTTCTAACATATTGCTTAAGAAAATAAAAAACACACTTGAGAACAATAAGCAGGTTATTATTTTTCAAAATAGAAGAGGGTATGCTCCTTATTTAGAGTGCAGTAATTGTGCCTATGTTTATCAATGTATTAATTGTGATGTTAGTTTAACTTATCATCAAGTTTCTAATGAATTAAAATGTCATCATTGTGGATATCGTGTAGAAAATAAAACAACTTGCCCTACTTGTTATAGTAATACATCAATTAAAAAAGGATTAGGGACTCAGCAAGTTGTTGAAGAGTTGGAGCAATATTTTCCTTCTTTTAAAATCGAAAGAATGGATCATGATTCAACTAGAACTAAAAATGCTTTTAGCAATATTATTGCTGATTTTGAAAATAATAAATTTCAAATTTTAGTAGGTACTCAGATGCTTACTAAGGGACTTGATTTCAAAAATGTAGCTTTAGTTGGTGTTGTTAATGCAGATAGTTTGATATATTTTCCAGATTTTAGATCACAAGAAAAATGTTTTCAATTAATTCAACAAGTAGCTGGAAGATCCGGAAGGTCAAAAGATCAGGGAGAGGTTATAGTGCAAACTTTCAACCCGAACCATCAGTTAATGAAAAAAATTGTTGAAAATGATTTTTTAGGAATGTTTAATGAACAGTTGAACGAAAGGTTTGTATTTGATTACCCACCTTATTCAAGATTAATAAAGTTAACCATGAAGCACAAGAATCTAGATGTTCTCCAAAAAAGTTCTGTTTGGTTAGCGAATACTTTAATAAATCATTTTAAAAATCAATTGCTAGGTCCAGAGTCCCCAATTGTGTCTAGGGTAAACAATAAGTTTATTAAAAATATTTTAATTAAAATTCCTATCGATACTAACTTAGATAATTCTAAAGACTATATTTTTAAAGTATTAAAAAGTTTTAGTTCTATTTCAGAGTTTAGGAATGTGCAAATTTCAATTGATGTGGACCCATATAATTAAATCAATAAACAAATTTTGTTAGTCAACATTATTAATGTACTTTTGCGACCAATTTTTTAATAACATATATGAATCATTACGAAGCTGTTTTCATTCTAAATCCCGTTTTATCTGATGATCAGGTAAAGGAGACAGTAAAGAAATTTGAAGACTTTTTAATAAGCCAAGAATCTGAAATTATTTCAACCGAACATTGGGGTTTGAAAAAATTACAATATTCTATCCAAAACAAACAAAGTGGTTTTTACAATCTAATTGATTTTAAAGCTACTAACACTGTAATTAACGCTTTTGAAACTGAGTTAAAAAGAGACGAAAGGGTCATGCGTTATTTGAACGTAAAGCTTGACAAGCATGCTGATGCTTGGTCAGTAAAAAGAAGAGAACGTAATAATAAAAAAGTATAATATATGTCATCATTAGAGCAAGCAGGAAAAGCCGGAAATCAAGGAGAAATAAGATATTTAACTCCTCTAGATATTGCTACTAAAAATAGCAAGAAATATTGTATGTTTAAAAGGTCTGGGATTAAATATGTAGATTACAAAGACCCCGATTTTCTTTTAAGATTTATTAACGAACAAGGAAAAATTTTACCAAGACGATTAACAGGTACTTCTCTAAAATATCAAAGAAAAGTTTCTGTTGCTGTTAAAAGAGCAAGACATTTGGCACTTTTACCTTATCAAGCTGACATGTTAAAATAATTATTATGGAATTAATTCTAAAAAATGATGTACCTAATTTAGGTTTCAAAGACGATGTAATTGCTGTAAAGAATGGCTATGGTAGAAATTTTTTAATTCCTCAAGGATTAGCGATTTTAGCTACTAAATCTTCAAGAAAAGTTTTAGCTGAAAACATTAAACAAAGAGAATTTAAAGAAAAAAAGGCTATCGATGAAGCTCAAAAACTAGTTAAAAAATTAAGCAAGTTAGAAATTAAGATTTCTGCTAAATCTGGAGCAGGAGGCAAATTGTTTGGATCAATTTCTAATTCTGATTTAAACAGCGAGCTATCTAACGAAGGTTTTGATTTTGATAAAAAAATAATTAAGGTCCAAGGAGGAAACATTAAAAGACTTGGCTCTTATACAGCTTCTATTAGATTACATAGAGATGTAATACATGAAATCCCTTTTGAAATAGTTAAATCAGAAGATTAAACTGTTTTAACTCTTTCTTTAATATTTTTTAATACAAAATTCTAGTTTCTTACAAAAAATTAGATATTTGTATAATATTATTTAATTCATGTCAAAACAAGCCTCAAACCCAAAAGGAACTCGAGATTTTTTACCCTTTGAATTATCTAAAAGAAATTACATTCTTGATATTTTAAAAAAAAACTTTCAACTCTTTGGTTTTTCTCAAATTGAAACACCTGCACTTGAAAAAAACACAACCCTTTTAGGTAAGTATGGTAATGAAGGTGATCGACTTGTGTTTAAAATATTAAACTCTGGTGATAAATTAAAAAAAGCTGATATAAATTCTTTAAAAGAAAATAAACTTCCTGCGTTTACTAATTCAATTTCTGAAAAGGGTCTAAGATACGATTTAACAGTTCCCTTGGCTAGATTTGTGTCCCAACATCAAAACGATATTGTTTTCCCTTTTAAGCGCTTTCAAATTCAAAATGTTTGGAGAGCAGACAGACCACAGCACGGAAGATTTCAAGAGTTTACTCAATGTGATGCTGATGTCATTGGAAGTAAATCAATAATTCAAGAAATTGAGTTAATAAAGTTATATGATAAAATCTTTACTGAATTAGGTTTTGATGATGTTGTTTTTAAGCTTAACCATAGACTAGTATTAAAGGGATTAGCAGACTATATTGGAGTTAAAAATAATTTAAATGACTTTATTTCAATAATTGATAAGCTAGATAAGATTGGTTTAGATTTAGTAATTAAAGAAATTGGAGATTTAATCAGTGATGTTTCTATTTCTAAACTTCAAAAGCTATTTGAAGATCAAACTATTAGTATAGAGAAACTATCATCTATTCTTCAAAATTCTTCAGTAGCAAAAAATGGATTAGAGGATTTAAGAAGTATTTTTGAGTTCTTTTCATCTGAAAAATCATTAAACAATGAAATTCGATTTGATTTAACCCTGGCTAGAGGATTGAATTATTACACAGGAACAATAATAGAAGTTGCTTCTAAAACTAATTCTAGATTAGGTTCTTTAGGAGGAGGAGGAAGGTATGATGATTTAACTTCACTCTTTAATATGAAAGACACTAGTGGGGTTGGCATCTCTTTTGGTCTTGATAGAATTTACCTTCTAATGGATGAAAAAAATTTTTTCCCTGAACACTTAGAAAACAGCTTTGATATTATAATAATTAATTTTGGAATTAAATATTTAAAAAAAATATTTCCAGTTATTGATATGTTTAGAAAGCAAAATAAAAAAGTTTTCGTTTACCCTGATGATGTTAAGTTAAATAAACAGTTTTCTTATGCTAATAAACATAATGCATCTTTTGCTGTTATTATGGGTGAAAATGAATTTAACAATAATGAAATCATAATTAAAAATATGATTGACGGTAGTCAATTGACTTATCTTTTAAGTAAAGCAGATTCGATCTCATTTTAGTTAATATTTCTGTTGTTTTACACAAATTATCTTTTCATTAAAAGTAAATTTTAATATTTGTTCAAAATGTATGTAATTAAGAATATAGCTGTTATAGGTGGTGGAGCAGCAGGTTTTTTTGCAGCCATTTCTGTAAAAACTCACCACCCACTATCTAATGTTACTTTATTTGAAAAGAGTTCAAAGGTTCTTTCTAAGGTTAAAATATCCGGAGGAGGTCGTTGTAATGTGACTAATGCTAATAATGACATAGAGACCTTGTGTTCAGCTTATCCCAGGGGAGGTAAAGAACTTAAAAATATATTTTACCGTTTCGGACCTAAAGATACTAGGAAGTGGTTCGAAGATAGGGGGGTAGCACTAAAATCAGAGCCAGATGGAAGAGTTTTTCCAATATCAAATAATTCGCAATCTATAATTGATTGTTTGATTGAAGAATGTAAAAAAAAAAATATTTCTATAAAATATAATAAAACAGTTAAAAGTTTAATAAAAACTGGATCTCAATGGGTTGTTAACTTTAATGATAATTTTGTTTCTAATCGATTTGATAGTGTTGTAGTTGCTTCAGGAGGAAGTCCAAAATTAAAAGGATTTGATTGGTTAAAAAATATAGGTCATTCAATTATAGAACCAATACCATCTCTTTTTACATTTAATATGCCTAATGAATCAATTATTGGTTTGACTGGATTAGCTGTTAAGAATATTAAGGTTAAAATTTTAGATACTAAAATAGAAACAAATGGCCCTGTTTTAATAACTCATTGGGGTATGAGTGGTCCTGCTATTTTAAAAGCTTCATCTATTGGCGCTCGTGATTTATTTGAAAGAGATTATTCTTTTAGGATTGAAATTAATTGGTTAAACGAAAGTAATACGGAACTAATATTTAAGATTTTAGAGGGGTTTTCTTTGTCTTTTTCTAATAAATTAGTTTTAAATCAAAATCCTTTTCCGCTCCCAAATCGTCTTTGGCAATTTTTAGTTCAAAAGCTGGGTGTATTAACAGGAAAAAGATGGGGAGAATTAGGTAAAAAGAAAATGCGTCATTTGGTAGAATTATTTACAAAAGACACGTATTCAGTTTCTGGAAAAACAACATTTAAGGAAGAGTTTGTAACTTGCGGAGGAATAGCTTTATCAAATATTAATATAAAAACTATGGAAAGTAAGGTTCAGTCAGGTCTTTATTTTGCAGGAGAAGTATTAGATATAGATGCAATTACAGGGGGTTATAATTTTCAGGCAGCTTGGAGTACTGGCTTTATTGCAGGAAAATTAGAATAAAAATGTAATTTCAATAAAAGTAGCGAGAGGGAGATTTGAACTCCCGACCTCCGGGTTATGAATCCGACGCTCTAACCAACTGAGCTACCTCGCCATATTAAAAAGAGCGTAAATATATAAACAAATTAACTAGACTCAAACTAAGAATAAAAAATATTTAAAATTCTTTTTTTACTTCAATTTAATCTATATATTGCCATATATGGATTTAAAAATAAAGTTTGAATTAGAGTTTCCGATTCAAGCCTCTGCACAAATGTTATACCAGTATATATCTTCAGCATCAGGTCTTTGTGAATGGTTTGCAGATGATGTTAACTCAAGAGGAGTGATTTTTTCATTTTTTTGGGATGGTTCAGAAGAAAAAGCTCAATTAATGTCTAGTAAATCAAACTTATTTGTAAAATTCAGATGGTTAGATGATAGTGATGATCAGGATAAATGTTTTTTTGAAATACGTATTCTTGTTGATGAAATCACTAAAGATGTTTCTTTAATTGTAACTGATTTCGCTTATGATGATGAGGTTGAGGAATCAAAAATGTTATGGGATAATCAAATTTCTGATCTAAAAAAAATTGTTGGTTCTTCTTAACTGTCCATGGTCAATTATAATGGTAATTTTATAGATCAAAATAACACTGATTTAAGTAATAGAGGTTTTTTATTTGGAGATTGTGTTTTTGATACATTAAAAGTTGTAAATAATAATATTTTGTATTGGGAGGAGCATTATCTTAGATTAATGTCTTCAATCAGAATTTTAAGGATGGAAATTCCTGATCACTTTACTCCTGAATTTCTTGAACAACAAATTTTAAAAACTAACTCAAAAATTGATAATAATTTTTCTGGCAGAGTTAGAGTATCTGTTTTTAGATCAGGTGGAGGGTTTTATTCTCCGAAGTCCTCTGTCCCTTCATATGTAATACAATCCGAAATATCTAATGAGATTTTTTTTAAGACTAAAAACAAACCCTTTATAGTTGATTTGTTTAAAGATTATTTTGTTCAACCAAATTTATTATCTAGTCTGAAAACAAATAATAAAATTTTAAATGTCATTGGTAGTATATATGCTAGCGATAATGAATTAGATAGTTGTATTTTACTCAATGAAAATAAAGACGTTGTGGAGTTTTTAAATGGTAATATTTTTATAGTTTGCGGATCTGTAATCAAAACTCCTACTTTAAAATCTGGTTGTTTAAATGGAATCATGAGAAAGAAAATAATTGAGTTAATTAATCTTAATTCAATTTTAAATATAGAAGAAGTTAAAATATCTCCTTTTGAATTAATGTCTTCTGATGAAATTTGGTTGACTAATTCAATTTGTGGAATTACAGCCGTTTCGGACTATAGAAACAAGAAATTCAATAACATAATAGCTAGCCAACTTACTAATTTACTTAATTTTGATATAAAGACCTGTTAATTGTGGTTAGGGTTTTCTGGGGAATTAGACCATATCAAGTATTCTCCTCCTAAATCTATTAATTTTTCTTTCCAAATATTGTCCACTTTATTAAAAACTAAATTTTTATTGATTTCGTTTTCTACTAATATCCATGAAGATGAACTGATTTCAGTTTCTAATTGAGATTCTTCCCATCCGGAATAACCAAGAAAAAATTTAATTTGACTTTCTTTAATTTGGTCATTATTTATTAATTCTATGATTTTACTAAAATCTCCTCCCCAATAAATATTATTTTTTATTTTTATGCTCCCTGGAATTATTTCTGGATAGCAATGAATGAAATATAAATTTTCTTTTTCAACAGGTCCTCCATTATATATAGAAAAATCATATTTTAGTTCAGGAATTAGTTCAGATGATGTGTAATTTAATTTTTTGTTTAAAATAAAGCCAACTGACCCTGTTTTAGTGTGATTTGCAATCAAAACAACTGATCGATTAAAGTTAATATCTCCGATCATGGAAGGTTCTGCAAAAAGTAAATTTCCTTTTTTAATATTGTTCAATATATTTAAATAATAATGACTAATTAAATTTAGTTATTTTAATGAACTATAAAAGACGTTGAGAATGAAAATTCTTATAACCGTTAATAAATTCTAAATTACTCATTCTTTTTTTTCCTTCTAATTGAAGCTCTAATACTTCTAAAAAACCATCATAGGTGATTAATTTGATAGTATTATTTTTAATTAGTATTGTGCCTGATAAGTTTTCATTGCTATTTTTTTCTTTATGAAAAATAACATCGAATATTTTTAATATTTTATTACTTTTTGCATCTTTTGTCCAAGCTGATGGATAAGGAGATAAACCTCTTATTAAATTAAATATAGATTGCCCGGAATTTTTCCAATCAATTCTGGTATTATTTTTATTAAGTTTTGGAGCTATTAATAGTTTTTCAGAATTATTTTGTTTTGTTGTTTTAAAATTATTTTTTTCAATTACTTTTAAAGTAGAGACAAGTAAATTACTTCCCTTTGATTTTAGCTTTTCATATAGTTGACCAGTGTTTTCTTTAGAATTAATTTTCAACTTAGACTGTTCGATTATATTTCCAAAGTCAATTTTTTCATTTATAAAAAATGTTGTGACACCTGTCTCGCTTAATCCATTTATTATGGCCCAATGTATAGGAGCTGCTCCTCTTAATTGTGGTAAAAGTGAAGCATGTAAATTGATTGTACCTTTTTCAGGAATTTCCCAAACAGTTTTTGGAAGCATTCTAAATGCTACAACAACAAAAATATCAGCATTTATAGATTTTAACTCAGTTATAAATTTCTCATCCTTAAGGTTAATGGGTTGTAATAGTTTTATACTATTATTAATAGCATACTTTTTTATTTCTGATTGAATTATTTTCTTACCTCTTCCGGCTGCTCTATCTGGTGCTGTTATTACTGCTTTTATTTCATGATTAGAATTAATAAGAAAATCTAAACATCCTACTGCAAAATCAGGAGTTCCCATGAAAACAATTTTTAATTTATTCATATTATTTTATTATTTCTAATATTTTTTCAACTCTCTCATTTAATGTTCCTTTATTTAGTATGATCGGATTCATCTTGAATAAATCATAAACTTTAATTATTTCATTATAAATTTTGGCAGCTTCTTCAAAGCTTTCGTATCTAACATCATCTTGAATGTAAATTTCTTTCCAGGGTGGAAGCACAATAACTTTGTTGTATTTTACTTGTTTAGCTTTTGTAATGAGTTCTTTAGAGTATTTAATTTTAATATAGTTAAGGTATGCTAATACATCATGAACCCCTCTATCATAAAATGTATTATTAAAATTTTGTTTTTTATTAAATTGATTAATTCTCAATTCTAAAAGTTTTTCACTAAAATTTAATGGATTTTTTAAAAATAGTTGATCAATTCCATTTTCTTTCCCCTGAAGAGTTAAGCTTCTCACAATTTCATGTTCACAATTGTAATTTTTATTTTCTAATTCATTGATTATTGATGTTTTGCCAGAACCCGGCCCTCCAGTAATTAATATTTTGTATTCGTTATTCATGAGATGCAAAATTAAGCAATTAATAAAACTTTATATATATATTTGAGCTCATGTTAAAAGATAGCGAAGGTTTTTACATTAGGCTAGAAAAACAACTTCTAGAATCGTCTAGTTGGCCTTCTATTTATAAATATAAATTTATTCTTAAATCTGATAAAAATTCTATAGATCATTTGAAATCAATATTTATCGATATTGACGCAAATATTTCTACAAAATATTCATCTTCTAATAAATTTACTAGTATAACTATTACAGCAAACATGAAATCACCCTCATTTGTAATAGAAAAATATAAATTAGCTTCAAAAATTGATGGAATAATTTCTTTGTGATTAAATTTCATTAAATTTGCCTAACTTGATTAATAAATCACCCCTATTTTGATTGAAAATTTACAATATAATACAGAGCGTACTAAGCTAATTATTCCTGAGTATGGAAGACACCTTCATAAAATGATTGATCAAGCTTTGGCTTGTGAGGATAGAAATGAAAGAAATAATATAGCTAAAGCTATTATTGGAGTTATGGGTAATATGAATCCGCATTTAAGAGATGTGCCAGACTTTCAGCACAAGTTGTGGGATCAATTGTTTATTATGTCTGATTTTAATCTTGATGTAGATTCCCCATATCCTATACCCTTAAAGGAAGTCTTTTTAGAAAGACCAGATAAGTTAGGTTACCCTCAAAACTTTCCAAAATATAGGTTTTATGGAAATAATATTAAAAGAATGGTTGATGTAGCTGTTAAATGGGAGGAAGGGGATATGAAAAAGCAATTGGTGTATGTGATTGCTAATCATATGAAAAAATGTTTTCTTAATTGGAATAAGGACACCGTTGAAGATGATGTGATTTATAAACATTTACTAGAACTTTCTGGTGGTTTAATTGTTTTAACTTCAAAGGACAAACCCTTGTCGGATTCTCATAATCTAATAAAGCTAACTAACAAAAAATTCACTAAAACACCTGTAAATAAAAATAATAAAAAACCTTATCGTAATTTTAAAAAGCGAAACAATAATTAAAAGTAAATAGTTATATGGGGACCTTTTCAATTGAAGGCGGTTTTAAACTAAAAGGAGATATTCATCCACAAGGAGCTAAGAATGAAGCCTTACAGGTTATTTGCGCTTGTTTATTAACAAGTGAAGAAGTTGTAATTGATAATATCCCACAAATAATAGATGTAATTAAATTAATAGATTTATTATCTTCTTTGGGAGTTAAAACCCATCAGATATCTAAAAATAAATATTCTTTTAAAGCCGATAATGTTGATGTTGATTATCTGAAATCTGACTCATTTAAAGCGAAGGGGAGTAGTTTAAGAGGGTCTATAATGATTGTTGGCCCACTATTATCTAGGTTTGGAAAAGGGTACATACCTAAGCCTGGAGGAGATAAAATAGGTAGAAGAAGGTTAGACACCCATTTTCTTGGTTTAATTAAATTGGGAGCTTCATTTAGATACAATAAAGAAGAATATTTTTATGGAGTAGAGTCTAAAAAGTTGAAAGGTGCTTTTGTTTTATTAGATCAGGCTTCTGTAACAGGTACAGCTAATGTCCTTATGGCTTCTGTTTTAGCTAAAGGTAAAACAGAAATATATAACGCAGCTTGTGAGCCATATATTCAACAGCTTTGTAAAATGTTAATTAGCATGGGAGCTGATATTTCTGGAATTGGTTCAAATTTGTTAGTAATCAATGGAGTTGAATCTCTTGGAGGTTGTAAGCATAAGGTCCTTCCAGATATGATTGAAATAGGTAGTTGGATAGGGATGGCAGCTATGACAAAAAGTGAAATTACAATTAAGAATGTGAGTTGGGAAAATTTGGGGCAAATTCCAGATGTTTTTCGAAAGTTAGGAATAACAATTACAAGAAAAGGGGATGATATATACATACCTGAACATTTAGATGGATATGAAATCCAAAATTACATAGACGGCTCTGTGTTGACTGTTTCTGATGCTCCTTGGCCAGGGTTTACACCTGATCTGTTGAGTATTGTTCTGGTTGTATCTACTCAAGCAAGAGGAAGTGTTTTGATTCATCAAAAAATGTTTGAAAGTAGATTATTTTTTGTTGATAAGCTTATTGATATGGGAGCAAAAATTATTCTTTGTGATCCGCATAGGGCTACTGTAATTGGACATGACTTTAAGTCTAAACTTAAGGCTACTACTATGGTTTCACCAGACATTAGAGCAGGAATTTCTTTATTAATCGCTGCACTTTCAGCTAAAGGAACTAGTATTATTCATAACATTGAACAAATTGATAGAGGCTATGAAAATATTGATCAGAGACTATTGGCTCTAGGGGCAAAAATCAAAAGACTTTAGTTATCTTTTACTTATTTTATTTCCAGAAATAGATTTTTGTCTGCTGCATTTAAACCTGTTAATTTCAGAATTTCTCTTTTTTAGATGTTTTTGACTTACTCCGCTATTCACTCTTTTTCGCCATCTTTTAAAACTAGATTCCTTTAAATTACTTCTCATTAATTTAATAACATCTTTTTCAGCTAAATTAAATTGGAATAAAATAGCTTCAAAGGGAGTTCTGTCTTCCCATGCCATTTCAATTACTCTATCAATTTGAATACAATTAAGTTTTAACATACTATAAGTTTGGTTATAAAATTATCTGCATCAATTAGTAATTTTTCTTTTTTTAATGAATCCATTTTGTCAAAACTACTTATAAGCATTCTCATTCTCGGATTTTTACTAAAAAACGCTCTTTGTTTATCCATAAATGTCCAAAAAAGTCCATCCCATACGTCACTCCATTCTCCTTTTTTATAGTCACTCATTTTTATAATATAATTGCTGCTGCTTATATATGGTTTTGTTGACATTAAACCTCCGTCTGCAAATTGACTCATTCCGTAAACGTTTGGCACCATCACCCAATCGTAAGAATCAATAAATAATTCCATAAACCATCTATATACCTCATTAGGATCGAATTCACATAAAACCATAAAATTACCTAATATCATTAATCTTTCTATATGGTTAGCATATCCAGTTTTATTTATCTTTTTAATGGTATCATCAATAGGGTCAATTCCAGTAGATCCTTCATAGAAAGATTTTGGAATTTTCCTTTTAAATCCCCAATAATTTTTTAATCTTTCTTCAGTTCCCCTAGAAACATATACTCCTCTTATAAATTCTCTCCAACCAATTATTTGTCTAATAAAACCTTCAGCTGAATTTAATGGAATATTGTTTTTTTTATAAAAAGCTAAAGAAGTTTTTAATATATATTTTGGTTCTAGAAGGCCTGAATTAATAAGTGGAGACAAAATACTGTGATTTATAATTGACTCTTTGATTAGAATAGCATCTTCATAAATTCCGAATTCATCGAATCTAGTATTTAAAAAATTATTAAACCAAATTTTAGCTGATTTGAATTCAGTGGGGTATATCTGTATATTACTCAATTCTCCAATATTTTTTGAAAAATATTTCGATGTATATTCTTTAGAATATAAGTAGTTGGGACTTTTGATATTTGAGTAATCAATTTTAGGAGTATTTTTATTTTTAGGAAATTTTTTTCTATTCAAGTCATCATAAGTCCATTTCCCACCAACAGGTTTTTTTTCTTGATCTAGAAGAACATTAAGCTTATCTCTTTGGTTTTTGTAAAAAGATGTTTGGTAAAGTTTTTTTTTTGTCGGACTGAAAAAGGGAAGAAGTTCGTCTTTTTTATTTATAAAAAGAGAATTTTCATGGAATTTTATTTCAATATTCTTTTCTTTGCAAACCGATAAAATTCTTTTTTCGAGCCAATTATCCACTGGGTCATAAATATTTATTTGTTTTGCTTTTGTTTTTTTTAAAAACACTCTTATGTCAGATTGGTGCTCATAAGAATCAACGTAAATTACCTTTAGACCTTTTTCAATTAAATAATTACAATAGTTTTTCATAGAATCTCTATGAAATAATATTTTTTGCTTGTGAAAACTATATTGGCTAAAAAACAAATATTCTTCAATTAAATATATTGTATTTTGATTGTCAATTAGTAGGCTTTTTTCAAAAAGTTGATTCGGAAAAATTATATTAATACTATTCAATTGTTTAAAGCTTTTTTATAGGAAATTAAACATCTTTCACGGGCTTCTTTATGATCAACAATATATTTCACATATTGATCTGTGTTAAATTCTGGCACCCATTTTTTCGTATAACTTAATTGCTTGTCAAATTTCTTGATCTGCTCGTGTGGGTTAAAGATCCTGAAATATGGCGAAGCATCAACTCCACAACCCGCTACCCATTGCCAATTACCTACATTGCTAGCTGTTTCATAATCGTACAATTTTTCAGCAAAGTATGCCTCTCCCCATCTCCAATCAATTAGTAGATGCTTGCATAAAAAACTTCCAACCAACATTCTCACTCTATTGTGCATAAAACCTGTTTTGTTTAACTCTCTCATGCCTGCATCAACTAACAGGTATCCTGTTTCACCTTTACACCATTTTTTAAATTGTTTCTCATTATTAATCCATTCAATTCTGTCATATTTAGGTTTAAAACTTTTTGTAACTGTATAGGGGAAATGAAATAGTATTTGTTGAAAAAACTCCCTCCAGATTAATTCTTTTAAAAACGTAATATTTTCTGATAATTTAGCTTTTTTTATCATTTCTCTAGTACTAATTGTACCAAACCTAAGATGTAGTCCAATTTTTGATGTACCATTAATTGAGGGGAAATTTCTAGTTTTTTCGTAGTCTTCAATTACTTGATTAGATAAATTTATTTTTAATGGTTTTAAATTATTTTTTTTAAACCCAATTTCTTTAATTGAAATATGGGCTTTTTCTCCTACCCATAAATTTTTTAGATTTTCTTCTGAATTAAAATATTCGATATTGATTTCAGACATTTTTAATATCCATTTTCTTGAATATGGAGTATATACCTTATATGGTGTATTATCTTTTTTGACTATTTCGGACTTTTCAAATAGAACATGGTCTTTGTAGCTTTTGAATTCTATATTTTTAGATTCAAGAAGTTCTTGTATTTTATTATCTCTATTTATAGAATAAGGTGTGTAATCATTGTTAGTATACACTTTAGAAATGTCATGCTTTTTAATTAAATTTAAGAAAACATCTAATGGCTTTCCGTAATAGGTTGATACTGATTTATTTTTTTTGTTTAGTATTGTATTGATATTTTCTAACGAAGATTGAATAAAATCTAGTCTATGATCAGAGCTATTGAGTTTGTCTAATGTGTTTTTATCATAAATGAAAATAGGAAGGACTTTAGAATTGTTTTTTAAAGAATGATAAAGTCCGGTATTATCATTTAAGCGAAGGTCTCTTCTAAACCAAAAAATTACAATTTTATCGTTCAATTAGATGTGTTGAGTGTAGACATTCCTCCATCAACTCCTAATATTTGTCCAGTAACCCAAGAGCTTTCGTCACTTAATAAAAAAGCAGTTGAATTTGCTATATCTTCTGGATTGCCTGGTCTTTTAAGGGGATGTCTATTGCCAACTTTTTCTTTTTTAATATCATTGTTTAGAAACTTGTCAGCAAGTGGTGTATCTGTTAATGAAGGTGCTATTACATTTACTCGAATGCAAGGGGCACACTCAGCAGCTAAAGATTTAGCAAAGCCTTCAATTGCTCCTTTTGAAGCTGAAACACTTGTATGAAAGGGCATTCCTACTTTAACAGCAACAGTGCTAAATAAAACTACACTAGCGTTATTTGATTTTTTTAAATTATTCAGTACTTTTTGAAGAGTTTTTACCATTGATAAAAAATTTATATTCAAATCCTCTTCAAAAACATTGATTTTTAAACTTCTAAAAGGTCTTAAATTAATACTGCCTGGAAAGTAGGCGAAACCATGTAAGTTTTCAGGAATTAATTCAATGTTTAATTCATCATTCAATACATCAAATTTTATATGTTTTACATTTAAATCTAAAAGATTTTCATTAGATCTAGAAGCAACAATAACATTGTGTTTTTCATGTAATAGTTTAATCGTAGCAAGTCCAATTCCGGATGAGCCTCCAATAAATAAGATATTTTTTTTCATAATTAATTTAAATTTCCCCAAATAATTCTTTAAGCTTATTCTCTCTGTATTTGAAAATTTGTTTTAGTTTGTTTTTCACTATAATTGGATGAGCTATTTGGCCTATAATTCCAAAAGGTATTTTATAGTCTATGACATCTTCCATTTCTACTCCTCCATCAATTTTTTTTATAAAATGTTTATGGTGCCATAAAGCATATGGTCCGAACCTTTGTTCATCTACAAAGTACTCTTTGTCCTTAACATGTGTGATTTCTGTCACCCATTTAGTAGATATCCCAAGCATAGGAGTAACTTTGTATTGAATAATTTGACCTGCAAATATAGATCGATCAGCACCACTTAATATTCTGAAATTCATATGTTTCGGCGTGATTTCTTTTAAGTTTTTTGGATTGCTTAAAAATTCCCAAGCTTTGTCTACTGATATAGGAAGTTTTTGTTTAGTTTTAATTTGATATAATTTCAATCTAATAATTTTATAGCGCTAAATTAATAGTTTTACAAATCTATTTAACCATATATCATGTTTTTTTTATTGAATATATTAACAATAATATATTAATTTAAGCTAACTAGATTTTTCGAATAATTTTTTGAATTATAATGGCTGATGTAATTGTAACAAACGCTCCAATAAAGTTTAACCATAAATATCCAATGGTAGTAAAATAGTAAATGAGAAATATAAATGTTTGAGAAATGCATGCGGAATAAAAAACTGCATTTCCTTTAACTTTTTTAACAAAGAATGCAACTAAAAATATTCCTAAAATTGTTCCATAAAATATAGAACCAATAAGATTTACTAGTTGAATTAAATTTTCAAATAATGTTCCAAAACTCGCGAAAATTATAGCTATAATTCCCCACATTATAGTGAACCACTTAGAAGCTTTTAAATAATGTATTTCACTTTTAAATTCTTTATGATTTCTTTTATATAGGTCTATTACAGTTGTAGTTGAGAGAGCGTTTAGCTCAGAAGCAGTAGATGACATGGCCGCACTTAGTATAACGGCTAGAAGTAAGCCTATAATTCCTTTTGGCAAAAAATTTAAAATAAAATAAATGAAGACATAGTCTTTGTCATTAGTTTCTAAATCTGAATTTTTTTTAGCTACTATTTTTTTAATGTTATTTCTACTATTTTTTTCTAATAATTGTAACTCAATAATTTTATTTTTAACCTCAAGAGTTTTATCACCATCATTTTTTAGTTTCACATAACTATACTGCAAGTTTTTTTTATCATTTTTAATTTTTATATAATTTTCTTTTTGAATTAAGTAATTAGGGTCTCTAGTTTGTTCTAGATAATCAATAACCTGAGGGTTAAAATTAATTGGAGCTGGATTAAATTCAAAAAAAACAAAAACCATTACACCTACTAATAGAATAAAAAACTGCATTGGTATTTTTAAAACTGCATTAAACATTAACCCTAATTGACTCTCTCTAACCGATTTTCCAGAAAGGTACCTTTGTACTTGACTCTGATCAGTTCCAAAATATGAAAGAGCTAAAAATAATCCACCAGTAATACCACTCCAAAAGGTATATCTTTCATTTATATCAAATGAAAAATCTAAAACTTTCATTTTACCACCAATTCCAGCTATATCAATAGCATTTGAGAAATTAATATCTTCTGGTAATGAGTTCAATATGATAAAAAACGCGATGAACATTCCACTCATAATCACAAACATTTGTTGTTTTTGTGTTATACTCACAGCTTTAGTTCCTCCGCTTACTGTATAAATAATTACCAAAATCCCAATGGTAACATTTAATAATTTTAAATTCCAACCTAATATTGTAGAGAGAATAATTGCAGGTGCAAATATTGTTATTCCAGCAGCTAACCCTCTTTGAATTAAAAATAGTAATGCCGCGAGAGTTCTTGTTTTTAGATCAAAGCGTTGCTCTAAAAACTCATAAGCTGTGTAAACTTTTAGTTTATGATATATAGGAATGAAAACCATACAAATTACAATCATTGCTAATGGTAATCCAAAGTAAAACTGAACAAATCCCATTCCATCGTGAAATGCTTGTCCAGGCGTAGATAAAAATGTAATAGCGCTTGCTTGCGTAGCCATAACTGATAATCCAATGGTCCACCAGTTAGAAGAATTTCCTCCTCTTAAATGATCTTTTAAAGAGTTGAATTTCCTTGTTTTTATAACTCCGTAGGCTACTATAAAAATCAAAGTTCCAGAAAGAACTAGCCAATCAATTCCTGCCATTTTTATGAGAATTTAAGTGTTAGTAACCAAAAATAAAAGACATATATAACATTAGCTACAATAATAATAGTATATGATTTATCCCATTTAAACATTACCTATAATTTCATCTTATTAATTGTTTTACAAAACAAGCTAGTTGGAAAACCTAAAACATTATTATAACATCCTTCTATTTTTGAAATCCCTAGATATCCAATGTAATCTTGTATTCCATAACTTCCAGCTCTATCTAGCACGTCATAATTAGACGCGTAATATGTTATATCATTATCGCTTAATTTTTCAAAATAAACCTTAGTTGATTCATGAATTATTGTTTGAGTTTTATTAGTTGAAATACAGACTGATGAAATGACTTCATGGAAATTATCACTTAAATATTTTACCATATTAACAGCTTCATTTCGATTTTTTGGTTTTCCTAAAGCGGAGTTGTTAAACCATACGATTGTGTCTGCAGTAATTAATAATTCATTCTTTTTTAATAATTTTTTTAATTGAATAGATTTTTTTTTTGCTAAATAATCTGTGATTTCATGTTTTTTTAATTTTTCAGGATAAGACTCATCAACTTCTTGAGAAATCAATTCAAACTTGACTTTAAGTCCATTTAACAATTCGTGTCTTCTTTTAGACCCCGACGCTAGTAAAACTTTGTAATTTTCTAATTTTTTAAAAAACATTAATATTAAATATTCTGATTAGATTTATTTAAAATCCATTTACCTTGAACTTTTAAAACTTGCTCGATTATATCTCGAACACATCCATTCCCTCCTTTATTCGGAGATACATAGTCACAAATATTTCTAATCTCAGGAACAGCATCGTTTGGACAGGTTTTTAATTTCACAAGATTCATAGGCCCTAAATCAGGTAAATCATCACCCATATAGACTGTTTCCTTTAATGAAATGTTATTGATTTTAGCAAAATTAATTAGATCTTTAGACTTGTCCTTAGACCCAAGAAATATATTTTCAACTCCTAATCTATTTAATCTTTTGCGCACACCCTGGTTATTTGCTCCTGATATAATCGCAACATTGTATCCGTTTTCAGTTGCGAGTTTTACTGCAATTCCATCTTTAGTGTTAAAACACCTAGATTCTTTTCCGTTTGAATCAACTATAATCAAACCGTCTGTAAATACTCCATCAACGTCAAATATGAAATTTTTTATTTTATACAATTTTTCTTTATAGTTCATGATTTGATTTTATTATTTCTTCGGTTATCTTTTTGTACATATCAAAGTGCTTAGTTTCTTTTAATAAAATTAAGTGTTTTTCAATTGTTATTTGATCATTTCTTTTAGCAGGTCCTGTTTGTGCTTCTTTGGACTTTAAATACTGAGTTTTTTTAGATGTTTCTAATATTAAAGGCTTTAAAATATTTGGATCAACATTATTGGCTTCTAAAATTTCTTCGGCAATTACATTCATGTGATTAGAGAAGTTGTTGGCGAAAACTGCAGATATATGTATGGACAATCTTTGTGTACTATTACATTCTATTACCTTTTTTGATAAAATAGAGCTAAGTTCTTTGATTTTGATTAATTCGTCATTTGCACTGGCTTCAACTATAAGAGGTATGTTGTTAAAATCAACTTGACTATTTAAACTAAATGTCTGAAGAGGATATAATACTCCGTATTTTTTATGCTTTGACAAACAGTTCATTTCTGTAGAACCAGATGAATGAATAACTATGCTTTCTTCATTAATATTCAATTGACTATTAACAGAGTCAATAGCATCATCTGAAACACAAATCAGGTATATGTCAGCAGATTGAATCTTACTTATATCATTAGAGTAAGAAATGGATTTGTCAAAACACTCAGGAATACTATTTTTTCTCCCACATATTTCTATTAATTGAAGATCGTTTTTTTTTAAAATCACTTCACTAAAATGATATGAAACATTGCCAGTTCCTAAAATTATGATATCTATCATTTTGTAAAAATACAAATAATGTATTATGATGATGAACTAGATTTTTTTATTAATTTTGCAAAAAAAATATACAATGACAAATAGAACTTTTACAATGATAAAACCTGATGCTGTTGAAAATGGACACATAGGCGCAATTCTTGAAAAAATTAATTCAGCAGGATTTAAAATTATTGCAATGAAATTAACTGTGCTTAGTTTAGAAAAAGCTCAAAATTTCTATAAGGAACACAATGAACGTCCTTTTTTTAATGAACTAGTTACTTTTATGAGTAGAGGGGCAATTGTTGCTGCTATATTAGAAAAAGATAATGCAGTTGAAGATTTTAGAGAACTGATTGGGTCTACAAATCCATCTGAAGCTAAAGAGGGTACTATAAGAAACTTATTTGCTACATCAATGGGTGAAAATGCAGTTCATGGTTCTGACAGTGATGAAAATGCTATGATTGAAGGTGCTTTCCATTTTTCAAATGAAGAAATTTTATCTTAAAACTATTTTAGTTATAATTTCGTTTCCTATTTCTTTATTTATTAGATCTACTATTTTTTGTTTACCATAGCTAAGTTCTTGTCTTAAAACAGAAGATGATAGGCTTATATAAAGTGTTTTATTCTTTAAGTTAACCTCTTTTGTATAAGAATTGACATTTGAACCCATTGTCTGTTCCCATATTTTTTGAACTTTAACATTATTTAAACCTGAATTCAAGGAGTTTGACCCTGAAATCATATTATCTAAAATTGTTTTAACACTTTTTGATTTAAAATTCCTTTTCATAGTTCAAACATTTTATACGAAGAGTCAATTTCCTTTATTATGTTTTCAGTTCTGTCATAATCTGTATCTGAAATAAAGATTTGTCCAAATTCATCATTGTTTACTAACTGTATGAGTTGTTTAACTCTGTTGTTATCTAGTTTATCAAAAATATCATCTAAAAGGAGTATAGGAGATGAGTTTAATTCAACTTTTAAATAATCAAATTGAGCTAATTTTAACGCTATCAAAAACGATTTTTGTTGACCTTGACTTCCGAATTTTTTTATTGGAAATTGATCAATTTCAAAATTTAAATCATCCTTGTGTATTCCACAACTTGTATATTGAAGAATTCTGTCTTTTTCAAGACTGTTTTTAAGCAAAAAATTCAATGATTCATGATTAAGATGACTCTCGTAATTAATATTAACAGATTCTTTGTTTTGACTGATTGAATTATATCTTTTTATAAAGACCGGAACAAAACTTTTAAAAAACTCTAATCTAGTTTTATGAATAGGCATGCTTAGTACTGATAATTGATCGTCATAGACTTTAAGAATGTTAAGATCAAAAGTTTGTTTTTTCTTAAAGAATTTTAATAATGCATTTCTTTGAGATAGCACCTTTTGATAAGTAATTATTTGAGTTAAGTAGGTTTTGTTATTTTGAGAAATAACATTATCAATAAATTTTCTTCTGTTAGAACTACCTTCTTGAATTAAATCTCTATCATAAGGAGAAATCATAACAACAGGTATAAGCCCAATATGATCTGAAAATTTTTTATAAATCTTACCATTTCTTTTTAATATTTTTTTTTGACCTTTTTTTAAGCTACAAATAATATTTTCACTTTTTTCTCCTTTACTAAAATGACCCTCTATAAGCATAAATTCAGCATCATGATTTATTGTTTGAGAGCTTAATGAGTGAAAGTAGCTTTTGCTCATAGCTAAATGATATATTGAATCTAGTACATTGGTTTTTCCAACACCATTATTACCAACAAAGCAGTTTATCTTACAGTCTAATACAAAATCACTTGACAAAATGTTTTTGTAATTTATCAATGACAGTTTGTTAAGAATTAAAGATTTCATTATTGATTTTAAGCGCTATTATAGAACTATATGCAAATTATATAAAAATAATTAGTTTTTTCTCCTTAATCATTGGAATAAAATTTTATTTTTGCCTCAATTATTAAAATTGACATGGCAACTTATAACAAAAAAGGTTTTAAATCTAAATCAAATAAAATTGATGCTGAAAAAAATAAAAGTACAACTGCTGAAGTTTTTGAGACTTTGGATCAAAGTGCATCTAGGTCAGAAAAAATTGTTGCAAAATATCAAAACTATATTATAGGTTTAGTAGGTGTAACGGTTTTAGTGGTGCTTGGTTATCTAGGTTATTCAAAAATGATATTAGAGCCAAAATCTAATGAAGCAAATAACGAGCTTTTTACAGCACAAAATTATTTCAATCAAGCTTTAATTAACTTTGATCAAAGTGACTCTTTATTTTTATTATCTCTTAATGGAGCTGATGGAAAGTATGGTTTTTTAGATATTATAAGTAATTACTCTGGAACTGATGCTTCAGATATTTCTATTTACAGTGCAGGGATGGCATATTATCATTTAAATGATTTTAAAAAGTCAATAGAGTACTTAAAAGACTTTGATAGTGATGATGAAATATTGAAAGCTTTAGCGATAGGTTCTATCGGAGATTCATTTGCTGAGCTTGATCAATTAGATGACGCTTTAGATGCTTATAGGTCTGCTGCGAATTCAAGTTCAAATGATTTTACATCTCCAAAATTTTTATTAAAAGCAGGTAATATTGCTACTTTAATGGGAAATAAAAAAGCTGCTTTAAAGTATTATGAATCGATAAAAGTAGATTACCCTAAATCTGCTGAATCATTTTTAATAGATATTCAAATAGAAAAAAACTCTTTATAAATTAATAATGTCATCAGCTTTCAATAATCTAAATAATATTGATTTAAGTAAAATACCTGATGCTGCTAATTTAAAATTTGGAATTGCTGTTTCAAAATGGAATGAAGAAATTACAAATAATTTACTTAACGGTTGTATTGACCTTTTAAAGTCTAAAGGTGTTTTAGATGAGAATATTATTATATCACAAGTACCTGGAAGTTTTGAGCTTATTTATGCTAGTAAAAAATTACAAATGCAAGATGTTAATTCTGTGATTGCAATTGGTAGTGTAATAAGAGGAGAAACTATGCATTTTGATTTTATATGTAATGCAACTTCAAGTGGAATTAAAGACTTAAATGTCTCAGGAAAATGTCCTGTAATTTTTTGTGTTTTAACAGATGATAATATTCAACAATCTATTGATAGGAGTGGAGGTAAATACGGAAATAAAGGCTCTGAAGCCGCGATTGCAGCTATTGAAATGGCTCTTATTTAAAATATTTTCTAGGAACAACGAGCATTCCAAAACATTCACCTTTCTCTTTTCCTAAATGTTTGTGATGAATCTTATGTGCTCTTCTCAGTCCTTTAGCATATTTATTATCAATATTTCTTAATATCTTAATTCTTTGATGTATAAAAATATCATGAACAGTGAAGTACGCAACACCATAAAGGAAAATACCTATGCCAATTGGAAGACCATACCAAAAGTCTAACTCTCCCCATAATACTACAAAGAATATACTGATTGCAGCATATTTAACTCCAAAAAGATCATTTCTTTCAAACTTAGAATTATGATCTTTTTTGTGATGATCTTTGTGAAGATTCCACAGAAAACCATGCATGATATATTTATGTGAAAACCAAGCCATAAATTCCATTAAGCAAAATGTAAATATTAAAGTCGAAATCCATAAAAAAGTATTCATTTTATAAAATATTTAATCTATACCTAACATAAGATTTAGCTAGAATGTTAATTTTCTGAAAATTAGGCACTCTAATTCTACTGTTTTTAATTTTTAAAGGGTCAGTTTTCCTTAGCTTATTAAGAAGTTTTAAGTAATATTTATATGCTGTATAAACTCCAAATCTTGCTGATGATGGTAACAGTAATATTCCTTTTAAGGCATTCGTAAAATCTCTATCAATTTCGTCTAAAATAAATTGTTTTGATTTTTCATCAAACTTATCAATGTTTAAGTTAGGAAAATACGATCTATTTAGACTTTCATGGTCTGCCTTAAGATCTCTAAGGAAATTTACTTTTTGGAATGCAGAACCAAGAGACATTGCAAATGGTTTTAATTCATTGTATTTCTCTTCATCTCCATCAACAAATACTTTAAGGCACATCAGTCCTACAACATCAGCAGACCCATAAATATACTCATCAAATTCCTGCTTGTTTAGATATACTTTTTTATCTAAATCCCATCTCATGCTTTTTAAAAAACTATTAACCAGTTTAATATCTATATCATGTTTTATTAATGTTTTTTGAAAAGAATTTAAAATTGGGTTTAAACTTATTTTGTTAGTTATTGAATATCTTAATTCTTTTTCAAAATTATTAAGTAATTCTTCTTTATTGAATTCGTGAAAACTATCAACTATTTCATCAGCAAATCTAACAAAGCCATAAATATTATAGATGTCTTGTCTAATTGCTTTAGATAGCATTTTAGTTGCAAGAGAAAAGGAAGTGCTATAGGACTCTGTTACCGACTTAGAACACATTTCAGAAACATCATCAAATATTTTTTTCATTTTTTATTATTAATTCAGCTACTAATTTTCCAGAAACAATTGCTGGTGGAACTCCAGGCCCAGGAACAGTTAATTGCCCACTAAAGTACAAATTTTTAACTTTTTTACTCTTTAAATTGGGTCTTAAAAAAGCAGTTTGCATTAATGTGTTAGCTAACCCGTAGGCATTCCCACCATAAGAATTATATTCTTTTTCAAAATCGTTAATACAAAAACTTTTTTTAAATAGAATATGTTCCCTTAATTTTTCACCCGTCAGTTTTTCTAATCTTTCTATAATAATATCGAAATATTCATTTCTTATATCTTCATTATCTTCTAAGTTTGTTGCAATTGGAATCAAAAAGAATCCGTTTTCACAATCTTTTGGTGCGGTATTTGGATTTGTTATTGAAGTAAAGTTTGCATAAAAAAGAGGATCTTTTGTCCACTTAGGATTATCATAAATATCTTGGGCATGTTTTTCAAAGTCCGTATCGAAAAAAAGATTGTGATGTGCAACGTTTGGAACTTTTTTGTTGAATCCAACATAAAATAAAAGAGATGAAGGAGACCAAGTTTTTTTTGACCAATATTTGTCAGAGTATTGTCTGTATTTTTGATTCTAGTAGACTTTCAGTATGGGCATAATCCGCTCCAGAAATAATTAAACTACAATCATGTTTTATTCCATTGATTACAATTGCATCAACTTCTTTATTTGTAACCTCAATTGAATCTACATTAGAATTTGTTAAAAATTTAACACCTATATGATTCTCCTAGTTTTATCATTGCATTAACTACATCAAAAAAACCATTTTTTGGTTGCCATGTTCCTAATCCAAAATCAGCATAATTCATAAAGCTATAAAATGCAGGAGTGTTTGAAGCTTTTGCTCCTAAGAATAAAACAGGGAATTCAAGAATTGCTTTTAGCCTATGGCTTTTAAAACCTTTCCCAACTTCTCTTCTAATATTACTTATAAATGATTTTACTTTAAAAATAGTTTTCTTAGTAATAAGTTCTAAAGGAGAAATTCCTGGCATTTTATATAACATGTCTTTAACTGCTATATCATAATTATTTTTGGCTTCGTCCATGAATTTATCTAACTGAACAGAGCTGCCTTTTTCTTCTTTTTCGAATATTTCTTTAATTTTATTTAAAGAATCTGGAACAGAAATAGAATCATTTTCTCCAAAGAATACTTTATAAGCTGGATTTAATTTTTCTAATTCATAAAAATCAGATCTATTTTTATCGAAATCTTCAAAAAATCTATCAAATACATCTGGCATCCAATACCAACTTGGACCCATGTCAAATGTAAATCCATCTTTTTTGAATTGTCTTGCTCTTCCGCCTAGTGAATTGTTTTTTTCTATAACTGTAACGTTATAGCCGGCTTTTGCTAGGTAACATGAAGCGGATAATGATGAAAATCCAGATCCAATTATGAAAATATTTTTATTCATTATTAGTGTTTAATTTGAAAAAAGTGTGCGCACGAGAGGACTTGAACCTCCACGGGATATTAATCCCACTAGGCCCTCAACCTAGCGCGTCTACCAATTCCGCCACGTGCGCAGAATTAAAAAGTGACCTGGCTGGGGCTCGAACCCAGGACCCTCTCCTTAAAAGGGAGATGCTCTACCAGCTGAGCTACCAGGTCTTAGTGATTTGGCTGGGGTTCGAACCCAGGACCCTCTCCTTAAAAGGGAGATGCTCTACCAGCTGAGCTACCAAATCTTAATTAGATTTTTAATGGCTGCAAATATAGGTTCAATAAATTTATTAATCAAAGAGAATTTCTTATAAATTTGTTGAATTATATATATTTATTTTGGAAAAACATTCTCTTGCTGTTAACTCTCATATAATCCTTATAGGATACATGGGTTGTGGAAAGTCATCTGTAGCGAAATACATTGCTAATTTTTCAGACTTAAAGCATATCGATCTAGATGATTACATAGTAAAAAGAGAAGGTAGAACTATTTCAGACATCTTTAATTTTAGTGGTGAATTAGAATTTAGAAAAATAGAACACATTTGTTTGATAGAATTACTGGATTCTAAAGAAAAATTAATTTTATCATTGGGAGGTGGAACCCCCTGTTATTATGACAATATGGAGTTTATATTAAATTACACTAAAAATATATGTTTCATAAATACTCCTAATAACATATTAGCCGTTAGATTGTTTAAAGAAAAATTAAAAAGACCTCTTTTAAGTTTAATTGATTCAGAAAATAAAATGCTAGAATATGTATCTAAGCACATTTTTGAAAGGCTCCCATTTTATAATAAAGCACCTTTTAAAATAAACTCTAAAGGAAAAAATGTGTCAGAAATATCGATAGAAATAATGAAAATGATTAATCTATAAATGCATAGGAGTTCTTCTTTTCGAAAACTACAGTTACATTTTCTTTAATTGTTGTTGAAAGAGAAAGGCCTTTAAAATCAATTTTAATTGGAAATTTTTTGTGATTTCTATCAATTAAAACCGCTGTATTAAAGTTAGATATTGGCACATCTAACAAATATTTGACACAGTGTATTAAAGTTTTACCTGAGTTCAAAACATCATCAATTAAAACTATTGATTTATTTTTAAGCTCGCTTAAATCACAATTTAACTCAATAGGGTTCAGAGGTTTTTTTTTATTAATTTTAATAGAAAATAGTTGAATTTTTGATTTTGATATTTTTTTCAGTTCTTTTTCTATTAAATCAGATAAGATGAACCCATTTTTCAATACACCAATTAAAACAACTTCTGAATTGTTTAGATTTTTTTCATGAATTTGAAAGGAAATTCTTTTGACAATTTTATCAATTCGATCCTGTTCTAATATTTTATGTTTTAAATTCAAAATTAATTACTATTTATATTAATAAAGATAATTATTCATTTAGATAATCTTGTATATCTCTTCTCTCTTTTTTACTTGGTTTCCCTTTAAATTTAAAATCATTATTATTTAATAATGATTCTTTTTTATCTAATTCTATTTTTGGAGTCATATTTAACAAGTATATATCAATTATTTTAGCACCTACTCTAGAGGTTGGTAAGTCTATTATTTTAAATTGATTCATAATATGATTTTTTTTAACATACAAAATCATGTTTGGAAAAACTTCATAGGAGGGTTTTAGGGAGTTTGAATCTATTTTAACGTGTCCTTTTTTGCAAGCATTACTAGCAATAGTTCGGGATTTGTATATTCTAGAATACCACAAAAATTTATCGATTCTCATTTAATAATTATATATACTTAATGTATATCAAAAATATAAGAAAATTGTATCTTGCGAAATATTTTATTTATTCTATGAAAAGTTTTTTCAAATTTATTTTTTTTAATTTCTTTTTAATCTTAGTTGTTTACTCGTGTAAAAAAGATGAATCCTCTGTAGATTCAGTCCCTCCTAATGATATAAGTACTCAATATGCTTTAGAAAATGATTCTATTATTGAGTTTCTTCAAACTCACTTTTATAATTATGAAGATTTCGAAAACCTTCCAAATAATAGTTCTGTTGAGTTGTTGATCGATACAATTACTGGTGATAATAGTGATAAAATAGCTTTGTACGATCAAGTTTCTACTTTAAGCATTAATATTGAGGATGATAATTCAGAAATGATTCCTCACAACATGTATTATATTATTAATCGTGAAGGAAATGGAGAAAGTCCCACTGTCGCTGATTCTGTTTTTGTAGCTTATAAAGGATTAACTCTTGGTAATACTACTTTTGACATAAGGAATAACCCTACTTGGTTAGACAATACTTCTGTCGTAAGAGGTTTTAAAGAGTTTACAGCTCTTCTTAAGAGAGGAGACATTTCAGCTAATTTGAATGGGACATATTCGTTAACTAACTATGGTATAGGATTGGCTATTATGCCCTCTGCTTTGGGTTATTATCAAAATTCAACTACTTCAATATCTGCATATTCTCCTTTAATTTTTCAAATTAATTTAAACACTTTTAATACAACTGATCATGATTATGATGGAGTCAATTCGATTGATGAAGATTTAAATGGGGATCATGTTTTTGCTAACGATGACACTGATGAAGATAATATTCCTAATTATAGAGACCCAGATGATGATGGCGATGGTGTTTTGACTATTGATGAATATGATGCAAATGAAGATGGTATTGTAGACGATACTGACGGCGATGGGATACCAGATTATTTAGACAACGATAATGAGTAATTTCTTTAAAGATAAAAGGATACTGCTAGCAGATATAATCTTCCTTGAGAGGTAATAAATTGATTTTTCAATCCAGCTGAATTACTCATATAATTTATTTCGTTTTTTTCAAAACCTCTTTCAGCTCTAAGGTCTATTTCAAATTTCGAAAACTTAATTCCAAATCCATATTGCAACCCAATTCTGTAGTCATTTTTTAAATCATCTACATTAAAATTATCGAATTCAACAGTTCTTACAAATTCAAATCTAGGTCCTGCAAAAATGCTTAAGTTTTTAAAAAATTTGTAACCTATCATAACAGGAATGTCAATTTTGTTTTGTTCAAAATCAGTTACAATGTCATCCGTCCGAACTAATACATAAGGTATATTATAACTATTTTTAATTTTTGAATAATTTATTTCAGGTCTGAGATAGAAGTCTTTAATGTTTAACTTTAAAAACACACCTAAGTGTTGACCGTTTCTTGATTCAAAAATATTGATCTTATTATTAATTGATTTGATATCAGCAGTTATATTTAATTGACTGTTGAAGTTTATCCCCGCTTTTAATCCATATTCAAATTTCAAATCCATTTGAGAAAATAGATTAAAACTTATAAGTAAAATTAACAAATTAATTTTTTTCAATTATTTTTCCTTTGAATTACTTTAATACTACAATCAACAATAGATTTAAAGTTGATACCATATTTTTCCATTAATTGTTTAGGCGTTCCAGATTCTCCAAATGTATCGTTTGTTGCCACGAATTCTTGTGGAGCAGGATTGTTTTTTACCAAAACTCTAGCAACGCTTTCTCCTAACCCTCCTAAATAATTATGCTCTTCTGCAGTGACGACACATCCAGTTTTAGATACTGATTTTATTATAGATTCATCATCTAGTGGTTTAATTGTGTGAATATTCAGAACTTCCGCAGAAATACCCTTTTCAAATAGAATTTTACAAGCTTCTAAGGCTTCCCATACTAAATGACCTGTAGCTATAATAGTAACATCAGACCCTTCTTGTAGCTTAATTGCTTTTCCAATTTCAAAAGTTTGATTTTCTGGAGTAAAAATAGGAACAGAAGGTCTTCCAAACCTTAAATAAACAGGCCCTAAATAATCAGCAATAGCCAAGGTAGCTGCTTTTGTTTGGTTATAATCACAAGGGTTAATGACGACCATTCCAGGGAGCATTTTCATTAGCCCAATATCTTCTAATATTTGATGAGTAGCACCGTCTTCACCTAGAGTAACTCCTGCGTGAGAAGCACATATTTTAACATTTTTATTTGAATAAGCGATTGATTGACGAATTTGGTCATAAACCCTTCCAGTTGAGAAATTAGCAAAAGTTCCAGTAAACGGAATTTTACCGCCAATTGTTAATCCAGCAGCGATACCCATCATGTTGGCTTCTGCTATTCCAATTTGAAAAAAACGTTCAGGGTTTTCGTCAATAAATTGATTCATTTTTAGAGAACCAATAAGGTCTGCGCACAAGGCTACTACGTTTGGATTTTTTCTTCCGAGCTCGGCTAAACCAGCTCCAAAACCACTTCTAGTGTCTTTTTTTTCCGTGTAAGTATATGTTTTCATTGTAAGTGATTTAATAGTCTCCTAAAGTTTCTTTGTTTTGGGCCAAGCCAGATGCTAGTTGTTCATCGTTTGGTGCTTTTCCGTGCCATGCATGAGTATGCATCATAAAGTCAACTCCATTTCCCATTACAGTTTTAAGTAAAACACAAACTGGTTTACCTTTTCCTGAAAGAGATTTTGCTTTTTTCATTCCTTTTAAAATTTCATCTAAATCATTTCCTTTTTCAATTTCTATCACTAGCCAGTCAAAAGCTTCAAATTTTCTTTTTATACTACCCATTGGTAAAACGTCATCGGTGGCCCCGTCAATTTGTTTTCCATTTAAATCAACTGTAGCTATTAAGTTATCTATTTTTTTAGCTGAAGCATACATTATAGCTTCCCAGTTTTGGCCTTCCTGTAACTCTCCATCTCCATGTAATGAATAAATTAAATTAGAATCATTATTAAGTTTTTTTGCTTCGGCGGCTCCAATCGCTACTGATAACCCTTGACCTAGCGATCCAGAAGCAATTCTAATTCCAGGTAAGCCTTCGTGAGTAGTAGGGTGTCCTTGTAGCCTAGAATCTAATAATCTAAAAGTATTTAATTCATCAACTTTAAAATAGCCCACACGCGCTAAAACACTATAATAAACAGGAGATATATGTCCGTTAGACAAAAAGAAAAGATCTTCTCCAATTCCATTCATGTCAAATCCTTCTTTTCTGTTCATTATAGAACTATATAACGCTACTAAGAATTCTGCACACCCTAATGAACCTCCAGGGTGTCCTGAATTTACTTTATGAACCATTCTTAAAATATCTCTTCTTACTTGACTTGTGAACTCACTTAATGTATAATTCATTTTGATTTTTTAATACTATTAAAATTAATTATCTACTTAATTATTACAAACTATTTTTAGGAATTAAATACATTATTAATTAACAATCTAAAATAGATATTTATAATAGTATTAGATGATTATCTTTGAGCTTTTATATTATGATTTTTAATTTAGAATTTAAGGATTCAAACACTAAAGCCAGAGTAGGAATTATTAAAACAGATCATGGGGTTATTGAAACACCAATTTTTATGCCAGTCGGGACTGCTGCTACAGTAAAAGGTATTCATCAAAGAGATTTAGAAAATGAAATTGATCCAGATATCATACTCTCTAATACTTATCATCTATACTTAAGACCTGGTCCTGAAATTATCGAAAGTGCAGGCGGTATCCATAAATTTATGAATTGGAAAAGACCTTTATTGACAGATAGTGGAGGTTATCAAGTATATTCTTTGTCTAATAACAGAAAAATTAATGAAGAAGGTGTTGAGTTTAAATCTCATATTGACGGTTCTTATCATTTTTTTTCACCCGAAAGAGCCATTAAAATTCAAAAATCTATAGGTGCAGATATAATTATGGCATTTGATGAATGTACTCCATATCCGTGCGATTATAATTACGCAGAAAAATCTATGCACATGACTCATAGGTGGCTTAATAGGTGTTTTAACGAATTTAATAACACCAAACCTATTCATGACTATAATCAAACTTTGTTTCCAATTGTGCAAGGCAGCGTATACAAAGATTTAAGAGCTCAATCAGCTGAATTTATTGCTAGCGTTGAAGCTGAAGGAAATGCAATAGGAGGTTTGTCAGTTGGTGAACCAGCGGAAGAGATGTACGGTATGACAGAAATAGTATGTGATATTTTACCCGAAAGTAAGCCCAGATATTTAATGGGAGTAGGAACACCTATTAATTTGCTTGAAAATATATCTTTGGGGGTGGATATGTTTGATTGTGTTATGCCATCTAGAAATGCTAGAAATGGTATGCTGTTTACTTCTAAAGGGACAATTAATATAAAAAATGAAAAATGGAAAAATAATTTTGAAGTAATCGATTTAGATGATCATTGCTTTGTAGATTTAAGTTATTCAAAAGCTTACTTACGTCATTTATTTACAATAAAAGAAGCTTTAGGAAGACAGATAGCAACAATTCATAATTTAGCATTTTATATTTGGCTAGTAAGAGAAGCAAGAAAGCAAATTATAAATGGTGATTTTTTAAAATGGAAAACAAAAATGATAATTAGTATGAATAATAAATTATAAAATGAAAATTTTAGATAAATATATTGTTATAAAATATTTAGCTACTTTTTTTGTAATGATGATATTGTTTATTCCCATCGGAATATTAGTAGATCTTTCAGAAAAAATTGATAAACTAAAGGAATTTGAAGTTCCATTAAATGAAATTGTTGGATATTATTTAGATTTTGTTTGGTATTTCGGAAACACACTCTATCCAATTTTTGTTTTTTTATCAGTTATCTGGTTTACCTCTAAAATAGCTAACGATTCAGAAGTAACTGCTATTCTAAGTTCAGGTATATCTTTTAATAGATTCCTCAGGCCTTTTATGCTAGGAGCTACATTTATTGCTTTTTTTGCTTTTTATTCTGGGATGTTTATTGTTCCAGAAAAAAATAAACATTACAATGAATTTCAGTATAAATATCTTAAAAAAAATAAAAAATCTAGAGAAACTTCAAAAATATATAAACAAGTTGGTGATAATGACTTCGTTTATGTAAGTAGCTATAACCCAACTAGGGAAATGGCATATGATTTTTCTTATGAACGCTTTGAAGGAAATGCTTTAAAATATAAGCTAAGTGCTAGAAACATAAGATGGGTAAGTGAAGATAGTATTTATCGATTAACAGACTACTTTAAAAGAAGTTTTAACGAAGAAAATCAATCTATAGTATCTAATAAAATTTTAGACACTCTTTTCCCTTTTAAGATCAATGAGTTATCTACACTTAACTATATGGCGGAAACGCAAAATTACTTTGAGCTTAACGAATTCATTAAAGAAGAAAAAAAAAGTGGATCTCCTCTAATAAACAATCATTTATTGGTCCGACATAAAAGGTGGAGTCTTCCATTTTCAACTTATATCTTGACATTACTAGCTGTTTCAGTATCTTCCTTTAAAAGACGAGAAGGTATGGGGATAAATTTAGCTTTCGGAATAATAACTGCTTTTGCTTTTGTATTTTTTGATAAATTTTTTACTGTTATGGTAAGTAAATCCAACTTATCTCCATTGTTAGGTGCTTGGACTCCAAATTTAGTTTTTCTATTACTCGCTTTTTATTTTTTAAGACATGCAAAAAAATAAATTTAAAAGTTTAATTCATTTCCATTTTATTGTTTTTATTTTTGGATTCACTGCAATTTTAGGTTCTTTAATATCCATTGATTCATTAGAGCTTGTTTGGTATAGAATGGCAATAGCTTCAATTGTATTATTAATTTATGCTGCGGTTTTTAAAAAACAAATTACGGTTCCAAAATCTCTAATATTAAAATTGCTAATTTCTGGAATGATTATCGCTCTTCACTGGGTGACGTTTTTTAAAGCTATAAAAGTTTCAAATGTTTCAATAACTCTATCTATTCTTTCTTTAGGAGCATTTTTAACTTCATTTCTAGAACCTCTTTTTTATGGGAGAAAAATTATTTTATATGAAATCATTTTTGGGTTAATTGTTATTGTTGGAATGTCACTTATTTTCAATTCTCAATATCACTATTTAGAAGGTATTATATATGCTTTGATTTCAGTTTTATTAAGTGTTTTTTTTGGATTGATTAATGGAAAATTAATTAAAGAAGCCTCTTCGTTGGCTATTTCTATATATGAATTATTGGGAGGCGTACTTTTAATATCAATAATATTGTTATTTAATGATAGGGTAGACAGTGAGTTTTTTGATATAAGTAAAATTGATTTTTATTGGTTATTAATTCTTGCGACTGTCTGTACTGCGTATGCATTTGTTATTTCTGTAGACGTGTTAAAACACTTGAGTCCTTATTCTCTTATGATTTCAATTAATATGGAACCAGTTTATGGAATAATACTAGCTATTATTTTCTTAAATGAGTCTAAGGATCTTTCATTTAATTTTTATTTAGGTTTTATCTTGATTTTCTCCTCAGTAATATTAAATGGTGTTTTTAAACTGAAAAATAAAAAATAACTTTGTGTAAATTATTATTTTATCTTTGATTTTTCAATTGTTGAATTTATGGAATATTTAGATTTTGAAGCCCCTTTAAAAGAACTTGAGGATCAACTTAGAGAATGTAAGTTGATTGGAGATAAGACTGAGGTTGATGTTTCGGAAACATGTAAAAAATTATCTGAAAAAATACAACAAACAAAAAAAGATATATATAAAAATATTTCTGCATGGCAAAGAGTTCAACTTTCTAGACATCCATCTAGACCTTATACTCTAGATTATATTAAAGCATTAACAAATGACACTTTTTTAGAGCTTCATGGTGACAGAAATATTGGAGATGACAAGGCGATGATTGGTGGTTTTGGTAAAATTAATGATCAAACTTTTTTATTTGTTGGTCAACAAAAAGGATATAACACTAAGACTAGACAATATAGAAATTTTGGAATGTCTAACCCTGAAGGCTATAGAAAGGCTCTAAGGCTTATGAAATCTGCAGAAAAGTTTGGTATTCCTATTGTTACTTTAATAGATACACCTGGAGCATACCCAGGCTTAGATGCTGAAGAAAGAGGGCAAGGAGAAGCTATTGCAAGAAATCTGATTGAAATGTTTCAGTTAAAAACTCAAATTATTTGTATTGTAATTGGTGAAGGAGCTTCAGGGGGGGCGTTGGGTATAGGTATTGGTGATCATGTAATGATGCTTGAAAATACTTGGTATTCAGTTATTTCCCCAGAATCTTGCTCTTCTATCTTATGGAGAAGTTGGGATTTTAAAGAAAAAGCAGCTGAAGCTTTGAAATTAACTCCTTATGATATGAAAAAGAATAATTTAATTGATAAAATTATTTCAGAACCACTTGGGGGGGCACATAGTGACAGAGATAAAATTTTTAATAGTGTTAAAAATGCTATCTTAAATTCATTCAAAACTCTTTCTTCTAAGAAAATTGATGAACTAGTAATTGATAGAATGAATAAATTCACTTCAATGGGTGTTTACAATTCTTGAATCTTAACGATATTAACATTTTTGTCAGTTTATTAACAAATTTTTGTTTGTTATAAGTATTCTTTTTTGTAATAATTTCTTGTTAGTTTTCATAAGTTAGTTCTATGGAAAAAGTACAACCTTCATTTGAAAGATCTAATAAAAGCCCTCAAGTAGTTTCCTTCGAGAGAGGTAAGCTCCCTCCACAAGCTATTGACCTAGAGGAAGTTGTTTTAGGCGCGATGATGATAGATAAAAAAGGAGTTGATGCAGTTATTGATATCTTACACTCAGACGCTTTTTATAAAGAGTCTCATCAACTTATTTTTGAAAGTATAGTTAAATTATTTGAAAACACTGAACCTATTGATTTACTAACAGTTTCTGCAAAACTAAGAACAGATGGTAAATTAGAAAAAGCTGGAGGAGATTACTATCTAATTCAACTAACTCAAAAAGTTTCTTCGTCAGCTCACATAGAGTATCACGCAAGAATTATTTTACAAAAATATATTCAAAGAAGTTTGATTAAAATTTCTACTGAAATTATTGAAGACTCATACGATGAAACAAAAGATGTTTTTGACTTATTAGATAATGCAGAGTCAAAACTTTACGATGTAACTCAAGGGAATATTAAAAAATCAACTGAAACTGCACAAAGTTTAGTTATCCAAGCTAAAAAGAAAATAGAAGAAATCTCTAACAAAGATGGCTTAAGTGGAGTTCCATCAGGTTTTTCAGAATTAGATAAATTAACTTCAGGATGGCAGCCAAGTGATTTGGTTATCATCGCCGCAAGACCAGGAATGGGAAAAACAGCTTTAACTCTTTCAATGGCTAGGAATATGGCCGTAGCTCAAAATATACCTGTTGCATTTTTCTCATTAGAAATGTCATCAATTCAATTAATAACGAGGTTAATTTCGTCAGAAACAGGTTTGTCATCCGAGAAATTAAGAACAGGGAACTTAGAAAAATTTGAATGGGAACAATTAAATGTAAAAGTTTCAGCATTAGAAAATGCACCACTTTATATTGATGACACTCCTTCTTTATCAATTTTTGATTTAAGAGCTAAAGCCAGAAGACTTTCTTCTCAGTTTGGAATAAAGCTTATTGTGATTGATTATCTTCAATTAATGTCCGCTGGAGGTTCTAATAAAAACGGTAACAGAGAGCAAGAAATTTCAACTATTTCTAGAAACTTAAAGGCGTTAGCTAAAGAACTGAATGTTCCCGTTATTGCATTGTCTCAGTTATCAAGAGCCGTAGAGACTAGAGGAGGAAGCAAAAGGCCAATTTTATCAGATTTAAGAGAGTCTGGAGCTATTGAGCAGGATGCAGATATTGTTTCTTTCATATATAGACCGGAGTATTATAAAATAGATGAATGGGATGATGAAGAAAGAACTCCTTCTGCTGGTCAAGCTGAATTCATTGTAGCTAAACATAGAAATGGAGGCTTAAGTAATATTAAACTTAAGTTTGTGCCAACTCTAGGGAAGTTTGAAAACTTAGATAATTTTGACACACCTTTTGAATATCAATCTAAGATAAATCAAGAGTCTACTAAGGTTAATCCAGATCAAGCTTTTGAAAGTGGGGGATATCGAGATGAAAATGAAGACATGCCCTTCTAAAGTTATTTAACTTTATTAACTATTTCAGTGAAGGCTTCAGGGTTATTCATTGCTAAGTCAGCTAGAACTTTCCTATTTATATCGATATTATTTTGCTTTAATTTCCCCATTAATTCAGAATACGAAAGACCATGAATTCTGGCTCCAGCGTTTATTCTAGTTATCCATAGAGCTCTGAAAGTTCTTTTCTTATTCTTTCTATCTCTGTATGCATAGGTTAATCCTTTTTCAACTGCGTTTTTAGCTACAGTCCATACGTTTTTTCTTCTTCCAAAATAACCTTTGGCTAATTTTAGAATTTTCTTTCTTCTTTGTCTAGATGCTACGGAATTTGATGACTTTGGCATAATTTAAATTTTTTGGAGAAGGCGTCATAATCATGAGCTTTATAACCTTTTTCCTGGTTTGACTTATTTATAACCGTTTATTTTAAACGTAATTGTTGCTTAATATTATTACTATCACTGTCGCTGACTAATCCTGAATGAGTAAGTTTAAGCTTCCTCTTTTTAGATTTTTTAGTCAATATGTGACTTTTAAAAGCGTGTTTTCTTTTAATTTTTCCTGTTCCAGTTACTTTGAATCTTTTTTTAGCACTGGATTTTGTTTTCATTTTAGGCATAACTTATATACTTCTAATTTTTATTTCTTTGGGGCAACAAACATAATCATTTTTTTCCCTTCCATAGTAGGTAATGACTCAACTTTTCCATATTCTTCTAACTCTTGAGCTAACTTCAATAATAATATTTGTCCTTGCTCTTTAAATATGATAGATCTTCCCTTGAAAAACACAAAAGCTTTTAATTTAGCTCCTTCTTTTAAGAATTTTATACCGTGTTTTTTCTTGAACTCATAATCGTGTTCATCAGTTTGTGGTCCGAATCTAATTTCTTTTACTATTACTTTTGTTGATTTAGCCTTGATTACTTTTTCTCTTTTTTTCTGTTCGTATAAGAATTTTTTATAATCTAGTATTTTACCAACAGGTGGTATAGCTTTTGGCGAAATCTCAACTAAATCCAATTCCAATTCATTTGCTAACTGCAGAGCTTTTTCAAGCGAGTATATCCCTATTTCTACGTTACCACCAACAAGTCTTAATTCGTTAGCTCTGATAAACCCATTTATTTTATGAGGGTTTTCTTTAATTATCCTAGCAGGTTGTCTGCTTCTTTTTCTTCGAATTGCTATAGTTGTAAGTTTAAATTATTAAAATTCTTTTATCGTTTCTGATGATTTTGTTAAAATAAACTTTTTTAACTCATCAATTGACATTTTTCCAAAATCTTTTCCTCCATGTCCTCTAATTGAAAATAAATTAGTTTCAACCTCTTCATCTCCTACTATAATCATGAATGGAATTTTTTCAAGCTCCGATTCACGAATTTTTTTTCCTACCGTTTCATTTCTTGAATCAGTAAGTGCGCGAATTTCGTCATTTTCTAGTAATTTTAAAACTTTTTGACTGAATTTTTTATGTTTCTCACCAACAGGAATAATCATAACTTGATTTGTAGCCAGCCATAATGGGAAATTACCTGCTGTATGTTCTATTAAAATTGCTATAAACCGTTCCATACTTCCAAAAGGAGCTCTATGAATCATTACGGGTCTTTTTACTTTGTTTTCACTATCAATATAACTTAATTCGAATCTCTCAGGAAGGTTATAGTCTACCTGAATAGTTCCTAATTGCCATTCTCTTCCCAAAGCATCTTTAACCATAAAATCTAATTTAGGACCATAAAATGCAGCTTCACCATATTCAATTTTATAATTTACACCTTTTTCCTTTGTAGCGTTAATTATTGCATTCTCCGCTTCTTCCCAGACTTTGTCATTTCCAATATATTTTTCTTTGTTTTTTGGATCTCTTAAAGAAACTTGTGCTGTGAAATTTTCAAAACCTAGAGATTTGAATACATAAAGCACTAAATCAATAACATTTTTGAATTCTGTATTTAATTGTTCTTGAGTACAAAAAATATGTGCATCATCTTGAGTGAACCCTCTAACTCTTGTTAAGCCGTGTAATTCTCCACTTTGTTCGTACCTGTATACTGTGCCAAACTCAGCATATCTTACTGGAAGATCTTTGTAGCTCCACTGTTTAGAGTTGAATATTTCACAATGATGTGGACAATTCATGGGTTTTAACAAAAATTCTTCTCCTTCATTTGGTGTAGTTATTGGCTTAAAACTACTTTCACCATATTTTTGATAGTGCCCTGATGTTTCGTATAATTCTTTATTACCTATATGTGGAGTAATAACCTGTTGATATCCTGCTTTTTTTTGAGCTTTTTTAAGAAAGTTTTCAAGTCTTTCTCTTAATGCAGCTCCTTTAGGAAGCCAAAGAGGAAGTCCTTGTCCAACCTTATTTGAAAACGCAAATAATTCAAGTTGTTTACCCAATTTTCTATGGTCTCTTTTCTTTGCTTCTTCAATGAGTTCTAGATATTCATTTAATTCTTTTTGTTTTGGAAATGAAATACCGTAGACTCTAGTAAGTTGGGTTTTACTTTGATCAGCTCTCCAATAAGCTCCAGCAACACTTAAAAGCTTAACGGCTTTAATAAATCCAGTATTTGGCAAATGACCTCCTCTACATAAATCAGTAAAATCATCATGATTACAAAACGAGATGGTACCATCTTCTAAGTTATTAATTAGTTCAATTTTATATTCATTACCTTCTTTTTTATAAAAACTTAGTGCTTCTTTTTTTGAAATTGATTTTAATTCAAACAAGTGTTTTTCTCTTGATATTTCAATTATTCTTTTTTCAATTTTTGGAAAATCTTTTTCAGACATGACATGATTTCCGAAATCAACGTCATAATAAAATCCATTAGAAATTGCTGGACCAATTGTTAATTTAATTCCTGAGTAAAATTCTTCAAGAACTTGAGCTAATATATGGGCAGACGAATGCCAAAAAGCTTTTTTTCCTTCAAGATCATTCCATGTATAGAAAATTAGGTTACCATCCTCAATTAATTTTGTTGATGTTTCAATTGTGTTATTATTGAATTTGGCAGAAATAACATTTCTAGCTAAACCTTCACTTATAGATCTAGCAATATCAAATGGAGTTGAGTTAGATTCGAAAGATCTAGAAGCTCCGTCAGGAAAAGTAATTTCAATCATTATTTACTATCTATATAATTATAAACAAAGATAAGATCATTGGATTACTTAACAACTTTAGTGTCTTTTTTTTTAAAAATAGCATTCATGATACTTTGTAAACCTTTGACACCATAAAATAACGATAAAACACAGATCACTATACTTATACTTAAAACTGGAAGAAACCATGGGTGATTCTCGTTTTTAAATGATTGAAAAAGGATGGTAGGTCCTAAAAACATTAAGGAAATTGAAATAAAAATTTTTTTCAACCCTTCAGCTAAATGATTTTTGTTCATTTTTTGAAATTTTTAATAGCTAACCTAACGCTTTTGTGCTTTGCTAGTAGTTTAGAAGCATCCACAGAACTAATGTTCAGAGCATTCATTACCATTTTATTAGCTCTGTCTACAAGTTTCACATTAGAAAGCTGCATATCAACCATTTTATTCCCTACAACTTTACCGATTTTTATCATTGTAGTACTAGAAATCATATTTAAAATTAATTTCTGCGCAGTTCCTGCTTTCATTCTTGAACTCCCGGTTATTACCTCAGGACCAACCATAACTTCAATAGGATAGTTAGACATTAATGATATTGGACTGCCTGGATTACATGTGATGCAACCTGTGGGGATTTTATTTGTTTTACAATTCTCTAAGGCACCAATTACATAAGGAGTAGTTCCTGAAGCTGCAATTCCAATAACAAAATCATTTGAGGAAACATTATAATTTAAGAGATCTTCCCAACCTTGATTTAAATCATCTTCAGCATTTTCAATACTTTTTCTTATAGCCTTATCTCCTCCAGCAATAATACCAATAACTAAATCATGATTTACTCCAAATGTAGGTGGACATTCGGAAGCATCTAATACGCCAAGTCTTCCGCTGGTTCCTGAACCAATATAAAAAAGTCTTCCTCCATTTTCAAGTTGAGAAACTACTCTTCTAATAAGATTATTTATATTAGGTATTTCTTTTTTTACACAAAGTGCAACTGTTTGATCTTCTGAATTTATTATCTCTAAAAGTTGGTTGATAGACTTGTTTTCTAAGTAATCATATTTAGAATCTGACTCAGTAATTTTGTCAAAGCTCATAAATTATTTTTTAATCAAAAAACCCATCTGGGGCATCTTCTTTTGATAATCTAAAGTAATCAAATTCAGAAACTCTATAGTAACCTAAAGGAAATTTTTCAGGATTCGATTGATTTATAATATTTCCTTTTATAATTGAGCTAGCTGAAGAAAAAGGCCTCCCATTTTGTGCTCCAGCTTGAGCAGTTAAAATATTAAGATAATTAAAACCTTCTTCTGTTAACCCTGTCATTTCTATATAAACAAACTCATTATTATTAAAATATTTAGTTTTATCTATAAAAAAAGAAAAAGTGAATTGATTTCCATTAGTATAAAGGTCTCTGGACACTAAATAATCATAGGTATCCCCTTTTCCTTTTGGTCCAAATCTCCAAAGATTAAAATCACCAATTTCTTTTGGATCAGTAAATGTTATTAGTAATTCTATTTCATCCTTATTAAGTGATTTTCTATCACCAAAAACCACGGATTCAATACCTGAAATTTTTATTAGTTTTTCAGATGAATAATAATTTTGATTCTCGTATTTAACAAAGAATTCATAATCATCTTCATAATTTATATAACTGATTTTATTTGTGTAATATTTGTTTTCGGAATTATATTTTAAGTTAATATTTCCATTTCTAGTTTTAATATAGACTTCAGCTTCCTCAATTACAGTATTATTTTCATCAAAATATGGAGCTGTTTTACTCACTTTTACTTCTGCAGTGGCAAAATCTTCATTAATATTCTTAAAAATTGAAGCGTCTAAAACTATTCTTTCATCAGAATAATTTGTATCAATATTTACAACTTTTTCACAGCTATAGAAAATTATAATTATTATATAAAAAAAATATTTTTTCATTTAAAATTTAAAATTATAAGATATACTTGGAACAATTCCAAAAATAGATAATTGAATTGCTTCATTTTTTAAAGTTTTTTGATTTTGTTGAAAAGTTATAGAGTTTGCATTGTCTCGATTATAAATATTATAAAATCCAAAAACCCATTCACTTTTATAATCTCTTTTTTTATTTTTATCAGGAATTAGAGTTAGAGACATATCAAGTCTATGGTAGTTGGGAAGTCTATTTGAATTACGCTCCCCATAATTTGGTATCGTTAAATTCATATATGTGTATTGCCCTACAGGATAATTTGTTGGTTGTCCTGTTTGAAATATAAAATTAATATTAAATGTTAATTTTTTATTCAATTTATAATTGGATACAAAACTAAAGTCATGAGTTTTGTCATAGGAAGTATTGTACCAATTCCCCATATTGATTCCAGTTTCATAGATATTACGTCCTGTAGTTTTTAGTTCTGATTTTGAAAGGGTGTAAGCAACCCAGTAATTATGTTTGCCTTTATTTTTCTTAAACAAAAACTCTAGTCCATATGCTCTGGATTTTCCTGCTAATAATATTCTTTCTACAGCTGCATTAGCAACTAAATCAGCTCCTGGTATATAATCGAGTCTGTTTTTAATTTTTTTATAAAAAACTTCAGTTTCTAATTTATTCCCGTTTTTTAATTTAGAGTGATAACCTAAAGCCAATTGATCTAATTGCTGTGGTTTTAAGTAAGGTCCGCTAGGAGCCCAAATATCTAGTGGAGCAGGAGCATTGGTATTAGATATTAAATGAATGTATTGATTTAATCTGTTGTAGCTTACTTTTATAGCTTGATTTTTAAAATTATAAGAAAAATTAAACCTTGGCTCAAAATCATAAAAGGATTTAATGGTTTTTGAATTATCAGGATTTAGGTATTCTCCAATTATTTTAGCCTCCTTGTAAATACCAAGATCTTTATCAAAAGTTACAGGGTCATTGTTTAAATATCTATTCAGGCCATCTTGTTTGAATCTTAAAAATTGATTTAATCTAAAACCATATCTAAGAGATATTTTTGGAAAGGCTTTATGAACTACATCAAAATAAGCCGCATTTTCTAAAGCAAACTTTCTTTCAAGTATTGTAAAATTAATACCTGATTGGTTAATTGGACTAATTTCACCAGGATTAAATTCGTAGTAAATAGAGTTTAATCCATAGTTGAATTGTATTTTATTGGAATAATAATTTTTTAAATCAAACTTGATGTTTAAATTTTTAATTCCTGAATTCCAATCAAATCCAACGAAGTTTAGCGTCAATCCATAGTAGTAATCGCTAAAAATCAATGAAGTATTAGAAAATATTTTTTCATTGATTAAGTGATTCCATCTTAGGTTGAATGTTGAGTTCCCATAAGTATTAGAAAACGTGTCGCTAAGTTTAAATTTGTCTCTACCAAAATATCCAGAGAAGTACAAGGTGTTGTTTTTATCTATTTTATAGTTTGATTTAGTGTTAATATCATAAAAATAAGCCACGTTTTCAATATCAGTAAATTTCAAGAAAAGGTGGGCGTAAGACCCTCTGGTTGCAATTAAATACGATCCTTTATTCTTTTTTATTGGACCTTCACCAAGTATTCTACTTGATATTATTCCAATTCCGCCACTTAACTTATGTTTTTTACTATTACCATCTTTTTGATATACATCCAAAACGGAAGAAAGTCTTCCTCCGTAAGAGGAGGGTATCCCTCCTTTGAAAAGTTTAACTTCTTTTATTGCATCAGAATTAAAAATAGAAAATAGACCAAACAAGTGAGATGAACTATATATTATAGCTTCATCAAATAAAATTAAATTTTGATCCGCAGCGCCGCCTCTAACATTGAATCCACCTGTGCCTTCTCCAGCATTTGATACCCCGGGGAGTAATTGAATTGTTTTTAAGACATCTGATTCCCCAAATAAAACTGGTGTTTGCTTGATTGTCTGATTTGACAAGATATTTAAACTCATTAGTGGTTTTGTGATATCTATCTCTTCAACATCTTTTATTACAACAACTTCCTCTAAATTTTCAACATTTTCCGACAAAAAAAATGTAGTATTAATATTTTTTAAAAGATTTATTTTAGTTGAGATATTTTCATATCCTATTGAACTTATTTCAATTGCATAGTTTTTTTTAGGAAGTGTTATTGAAAAAAATCCGTAAGTATTTGTAATTGTTCCAGAGTTAATACTTGGAATAATTATGTTTGCACCAATTATAGATTCATTACTGTCTTTATCTAGCACATAACCACTTATAGTAAAGTTTTCTTGTGAATAGTTTATAAACGAAAAAAGTAAGAATATGAATTTTAATAGTGTTGCTTTAAAGCGATACATTAATGAAGATTTATTAAACTACAATCACAATAATAATGCCATATAATTAAATTAAAATTATTGAAATTTTAATTCTAAATTATCTTTGATATTATCTAAAAATTCTTGTGTGTTTAAATAATGTGATCTGTTTAGGTTTTTACCATGAATTAGCAAGGCTAGATCTTTTGTCATTTTGCCATTTTCAATAGTTTCTATACAAACTTTTTCAAGTGTTTTACAGAAATCAATTAATTCTTGGTTTTTATCAAGTTTTCCTCTATGCCCTAAACCTCTAGTCCATGCGAAAATTGAAGCGATTGGGTTAGTTGAAGTTTCATTTCCTTTTTGATGCTCTCTAAAATGTCTTGTAACAGTTCCGTGAGCTGCTTCAGCTTCCATGGTTATCCCATCCGGAGTAACTAATGTTGAAGTCATTAAGCCTAGTGAACCAAATCCTTGCGCAACTGTGTCTGATTGAACATCTCCATCATAATTTTTACAAGCCCACACAAACCCTCCATTCCATTTCATTGCAGCAGCGACCATATCATCAATTAATCTATGCTCATATGTAATGCCAGCTTTTTCAAATTTATCTTTAAATTCTGTTGAAAACACTTCTTGGAATATGTCTTTAAACCTTCCGTCGTAAGACTTTAAAATGGTATTTTTCGTAGATAAGTATAAGGGCCATTTCTTAGTTAAAGCTTGATTCATACAAGATCTAGCAAAACCATATATGGATGAGTCTATATTATACATACTCATAGCAACACCATTTTCTTGAAAGTTATAAACTTCCCATGTTTTAGCCTCACTACCATCTTCAGGTTTAAAAGTCATAGTTAACTTTCCTTTTCCCTTAGTAACAATGTCTGTAGCCCTGTATTGATCTCCAAAAGCATGTCTTCCAATACATATTGGTTTAGTCCAACCTTGCACATATCTAGGAACATTACTCATTATTATCGGTTCTCTAAAAACTGTTCCGCCTACAATATTTCTAATAGTTCCATTTGGAGAACGCCACATTTTTTTTAATCCAAATTCTATAACCCTGTCTTCGTCAGGAGTAATAGTTGCACATTTAATACCAACATTATATTTTTTTATAGCTTCAGCTGAATCAATAGTAATTTGATCATCTGTAGCATCTCTACTTTCAACACTTAAATCATAATATTTGATATCTAACTCTAAGTAGGGAAGAATTAGTTTAGTTTTAATAAAATCCCAAATGATTCTTGTCATTTCATCCCCGTCAAGTTCTACCACAGGATTGTTAACTATAATTTTTCTCATAAATTTTTAAATAAATGCAAAAAGTGTTTTTGATAAATATGTTAAATTAACTTAAGTAAGATTAAGTTTTTTTAAACTTATCTTTTTATTTCTTTAATTCTAGCTTTTTTACCTCTTAATTCTCTGAAGTAATATATTCTAGATCTTCTAACTCTTCCTTTTTTATTAATTTCAATTTTTTGAATTGCGGGAAGGTTAAATGGAAATATTCTTTCAATTCCAATTGTACCAGACATTTTTCTAATTGTAAATGTTTTGGTTAGACCAGTTCCTTTAATTTGAATAACTACTCCTTTAAAGAACTGAGTACGAACTTTTTCTCCTTCTCTAATTTCGTAATAAACAGTAATTGTGTCTCCTGATTTGAAAGTTGGGATTTCTTTTTTCGTTAGAAATTCTTCTTGAACGAATTTTATTAAAGATTCCATTATGTAAGATTTTTAAATTTAATTGATATAACATTCACGATTATCGTCAGCGGTTATACTAAATTGGATGCGAAATTACATAATTTTTTTTATTTCAAAAAAAATTTTTCAATTAAATATATCAGGTCTCAGCTTTTTTGTTCTTTCTTCAGCTTTTTCTTCTCTCCACTCATCGATTTTAGCTTTATTTCCAGAAAGTAAAACTTTTGGAACTTCTAAGTCTTCGAAATTTGCAGGTCTAGTGTAAACTGGGGGAGCTAACATACCATCTTGAAAGGAATCGGAAAGTGCTGATGTTTCATCCCCAAGAACCCCAGGTATTAATCTTATGATAGAATCACATAAAACGGCAGCAGGTAATTCTCCACCTGAAAGTACATAATCCCCAATAGAAATTTCCATTGTTATTAATTCATCTCTTACTCTTTGATCAACCCCTTTATAATGTCCACAGAGAATAATAAGGTTTCCATCAATTGACAACTTATTTGCAATTTGTTGATTTAGCATGTTTCCATCAGGCGTCATATATATAACTTCCTTATAACTTCTTTTACTTTTTAAAAGATCTATACATTTTTTAATTGGTTCAATCATCATTACCATCCCTGAACCGCCTCCAAATTGATAGTCGTCAACTTGTTTTCTTTTATTTGAAGCGAAATCCTTTAAATTATGAAAATTCACTTCAATTATTTTTTTTTCTATAGCTCTTTTTATTATAGATGCGTTAAAAGGGCTTTCTATTAATTCAGGTAAAACACTAATTATATCTATTCTAACCATCTATTCAAATATTAATTTTTCTTTTTCACCTTCAGGACTTATAAAAGTGATTTGACTTATTTTAGTGTTACTATCAAACCCAGAAATATCATCAGTACTTTTAATACTTTTTCCATTAATTTCTGTCAAAACATAACCTGGTTTAATTCCCATTCTATATAATGAATTGTTTCTGTGATTTAATACTTTAACTCCACTTACAATGTTAAATTCACCTAACTCTTCTTGTGTCATGTTTTTTAATTGCATTCCGATAAATTCAATATTTTCATTTTTTTCTAACTTGACATCTAAAGAAATCTTTTTTCCATCTCGAACCAAACCAACCAAAACAATGTCTCCAGGTCTTTTTGTACTTAAGTAGCCAGAAAGATCTGAAAATTTAGCAATCTTTAATTTATCTAATCTAAGTATCACATCCCCCCTTTGTATTCCAGCTTTTGCAGCACCCATTTCTGGTTCAATATCATTGACATAAAAACCTTCGGTTAACGAAAGGTTTAGTTCGTCTGCTGTTTTGGAGTTAAGGCCTATTCCTGTAACGCCAAGTAATCCTTTTTGAACATTTCCGAATTCAATAATATCTTCAAATACTTTTCGAGCAACATTACTTGGTACGGCAAATGAATAACCTACAAAGCCACCAGTTTCACTTGTGATAGCTGTGTTTATTCCAATCAAATCACCACTAGTGTTAACCAGAGCCCCTCCGCTATTTCCAGAGTTAACTGCAGCATCAGTTTGAATGAATGATTGGTTTTTAGAATCATAATCATTTAAGTCCCGTGATTTTGCACTAATAATTCCTGCAGTTACAGTTGAAGTTAAGTTAAATGGATTTCCAACAGCTAATACCCATTCTCCAATTTTAGTTTGATCAGAATCTGCAAATCTTATATAGGGAAACGTTTCTTTTCCTACTATTTTCAAAACCGCAATATCAGAAATCTCATCACTTCCTATTAGTTCAGCTTGGTAAGTTTTGTTATTGTTTGTTGTTACTTCAATGGAAGAAGCATTTTCGATTACATGAGTATTTGTAATTATATAACCATCCTTTGAAATAATCACGCCTGAGCCCATGCCCACTCTTGTTCTGTTGCTTTGATTATCATTAAAATAATTCCATAAAGAAGATTGACTTTTTGAAATACTCGTGTTTTTCACATGAACTACCGAATGAATTGTTTTTTCTGCAGCTTCTACAAAATCTAAAGATGACTCCGAAACTAAATTTGTATTAGGGTTAAGTGAAATATTCACTAGTTTGTTATTAGTGGATTCATCTAAGTAGACTTCATGATTAAAGCTTATGTTATGAACAAAAAGAGCTATGAAGCCTCCAATAATTGAGACAATAAGTGGTAAAATAATTTTTTTCATTTTTAATTTATTTAATTCTAATCAAAATTATACCTTTTAATCTATTGAAGAATATAATTTAACTACTTTTTAACAGCATTTACTTTTTTATATATCTTCGTTAATTAAAATGAAAATTAAATTTCAAAAATATCAAGGTACGGGAAATGATTTTATTATAATTAATAATGAGTTGTTAAATTTTCCACAAAAAAATCGTCAGTTAATTAGTCGTTTATGTGACAGGAAACTTGGAATTGGTTCTGATGGTTTGATACTTATAACTCCGTCAGAAAGTTTAGATTATGAAATGGTTTATTTTAATTCAGATGGGAATCCAGGTTCTATGTGTGGTAATGGAGCTAGGTGTTCTGTGAAGTTTGCACAAAACAATAATCTTATAAAGAATCAAACGATATTTAATGCATTTGATGGGAATCATTCTGCAACTATTATAGACAATCATGTTTTTCTTTCAATGAAAGATGTAATGGATATTAAACCTTTCAGAAAAGATGTAATTTTAAATACGGGTTCTCCTCATTACATACAAATAATAGAGGAATTAGATAGTTTTGATGTGTTTAAGCAAGGTAAAAAGATTAGAAATAGTTCTGAATTCAAAAAAGAAGGAATTAATGTGAACTTTGTAAAGATAATTTCTGACTCGGAATTTTATGTTAGAACATTTGAAAGAGGAGTTGAAAATGAAACTCTCTCATGTGGAACGGGTGTTACTGCTGTAGCTTTGGCGATGTATTATTCAGGTATAACTAAATTAAAAAATTTAAAAATTAATACAAATGGAGGCGTTTTGAATGTAGGGTTTAAACCTACTGATTTTGGATTTGAAAAAATCATTCTTTCAGGAAATGTAGAGTTAGTTTATAAAGGGGAGTTTATTATATAGAAAAATGAAAAAAAAAAAAATAGTAATAAAAATAGGCGTAATAGCTTTTTTATTTTTAGCCCTTGCATATTTATATAGTTATCATAAAATTTTTTATAGTGAGAATACAAGTTTTATTGAAGAAAAAATCATCCTTTATATACCAACTGGATCTGGAATAATTAATTTAAAAAAACAAATTAGTCCATTTCTTAAAGACACAACAACTTTTTTTAATGCCGCTAAAAAGAAAGAATATTTTTATAATATTAAAGCAGGTAAATATGTAATTAAAAAGGGTTTTTCAAATAATGACATAATAACCTCTCTAAGGTCAAAAAACATTCCAGTCAAGGTTACTTTCAATAATATTGAAAGGATAGAGGGTTTGGCATCTAAAATTTCATATTTAATAGAAGCTGATAGTTTGTCACTTATGAATTCGTTTTCTGATCAGAATTTCATAAAAGATAATACATTAACAAAAGAATCTGTTTTTGCCATATTTCTTCCAAATACTTATGAGTTTTATTGGAATACAAATGCTGATCAATTTAGAGATAAGATGTTGATGTATTATAAAATGTATTGGAATTCATCTAGAGTTGATAAAGCTAAATCATATGGCTTAAACCCAGTTGAAGTTTCGATCTTAGCATCTATAGTTCAAAGAGAAACACCTAAAGTAGATGAAAGACCAACTATTTCAGGTGTTTACTTTAATAGGCTTAAAAAAAGAATGAAATTGCAAGCCGATCCAACTGTTATTTACACTATAAAACAAAAGAAAGGTTTTGATACTAAAATTAGAAGAGTATTATACAGAGATTTAAAAATAAAATCTCCTTACAATACTTATGTAAATAAAGGCTTGCCTCCTGGACCAATATATATGTCTGATTTGTCTTCAATTGAATCGGTCTTAAATTTAGAAAGACATAATTATTTGTTTTTTGTGGCTGATGTTAAAAGGCCTGGCTATCATATGTTCGCCAATAACCTTTCACAGCATAATAGAAATAAAAGACAGTATACTTCTTGGCTTAGAAAAAAGAAAATAAAGAGATAAATATTTGATTTATAGATATTTAAAATTTTATGTAAGTTTGCGAATTATTTTAAAATCATCTTAATTGAATTGATAATGAAAAAATACAAGTTTTATAAAATTTTTTCTCTGATTGTATTGCTTTTAAACAGTTCTTTTTTTAATCCTGAATTAAAAATAAATGATAATGCTTTTATTGAAAATTTAAACTATTCTGTTGATTTACAAAGTTACAATGAATCTGCAAACATGATTTATTTAATTAATGATTTTAATGGCTTTAAAGAAAGTTTAGCTTTTAAAGAGTCTGGAGGTCGTTATAGTATTGTAAATAAATTTGGTTATTTAGGTAAATATCAATTTAATTTAAATACGTTAAAAATGTATAAAATAACTGATACTAATAAGTTTATTTCTAGTCCTATTTTACAGGAGAAAGTATTTTTAATTAATGTAAATAGAAATAAATGGATTTTAAGAAAAGATATTAATTGGTTTGTTGGGACTTTTATTAATGGTACTGAAGTTACTGAGTCAGGAATTATTGCAGCTGCTCATTTATCTGGTGCAGGAAATGTCAAGAAGTACTTAAGAGGAAATGGGGATTTTAATAAAAAGGACGCTTTTGGCACTTCAATATCTGCCTATATGAGTTATTTTGCTAATTATGACTTGTCTTTTGTTAAAGCTATAAGAAAACCTAACCTAGATCTGATTGAATTAGAAAGATAGAAGGTCTCTTATTGTAACTATAGTTTGCTCTTTTCCAATTCTCTATTTTATTTGATTTAATAAATTCTGAATCAAGTGTTAAATCGCATGCAACACACATTCTAGTTGAAGGTTTTAGATATTTAATTAAATCCTTTATTAAGCTATCGTTTCTGTATGGTGTTTCCATAAATAATTGAGTAGCTGTTGAAGATTTTTTTTCTAAAAGTTTAATTTTTTCTTTTCTTTTTGTACTGTCTATTGGAAGGTATCCGTTAAATTTAAATTCCTGACCATTCATTCCTGATGCCATAAGTGCTAACAATATTGAAGAAGGTCCGACTAAAGGAATAACCTTAATACCAGATTTGTGAGCTTCAGTAATTAATTCCGCTCCAGGATCAGCAATTCCAGGGCAACCAGCGTCAGATATTAAGCCTAAGTTAAATCCATTTAAACATGGTTTTAGAAATTCTTTTATAAATTCTAACGAAGTTCTTTTGTTAAGAATATTAACTAATAGTTCAGATTGTTTTTTTTCAGGTAAAATTTTTTTTATAAATGCTCTTCCAGGTCTTTCATTTTCAAATACATAGTATTGAATTTTATTAATCAAATTTTTTTGAGCTTCAGCAATGTTGCTAATAGATGAAACACCAAGTGAATTAGGAATTAAGTATAGACTTCCTTTAATCATTTTTTGAAATTTAAAAACATCAACTGTATTGTTCTAAACAGTGAATTTTTTAGATAGATCTTCAACATATTTCCTGAACTGCTTATCTGTAAAAGACAAGTTGTCCACAGTCTTGCAAGCATGAAGAACTGTAGCGTGATCTCTTTGTCCAATTTGAGACCCTATACTAGCAAGAGACGCTTTTGTAAATTTCTTTGCAAAAAACATGGCTAATTGTCTGGCTTGAACAATATGGCGTTTTCTTGTTTTAGATTGAAGAGTTGAAACATCCATTTGAAAATATTCAGAAACAATTTTTTGGATATAGTCTATAGATACTTCTCTTTTGGTATTTTTAACAAATTTATCCACAACACTCTTGGCTAAATCAATTGTAATTTCTTTTTTATTAAATGATGCCTGGGCAATTAATGAAATAATTGCACCTTCAAGTTCTCTGACATTTACTTTGATGTTTTTTGCTACATAATCTATAACTTCTTCTGAAATTTCAACTCCATCTCTAAAAAGTTTGTTTTTTAAAATTGAAACTCGAGTTTCATAATCAGGTCTTTGAAGTTCTGCTGAAAGTCCCCATTTAAACCTAGATAAAAGTCTCTGTTCTATGTCTTGCATGTCCACAGGAGCTTTGTCTGAAGTAAGTATTACTTGTTTTCCATTTTGATGTAAATGGTTAAAAATATGAAAAAACACATCTTGTGTTCCAGTTTTCCCGGATAAAAACTGAACATCGTCGATAATTAAAACATCAATAATTTGATAAAAATGAATAAAATCATTTCTATTATTTTTTTTCACTGAATCTATATACTGTTGTGTGAATTTTTCAGCTGAAATATATAAAACCGTTTTTTCTGGAAATTTTTCTTTAACATTTACCCCAATTGCGTGAGCAAGGTGGGTTTTACCTAAGCCGACTCCGCCAAAAATAAGTAAAGGATTAAATGAAGTCCCTCCAGGCTTGTTGGAAACAGCTAAACCAGCAGATCTAGCAAGTCTATTAGCGTCACCTTCAAGGAAATTATCAAATGAATAATTTGGATTTAATTGTGACTCTATTTTTAAATTTTTTATTCCAGGAATAATAAAAGGATTCTTTAATTCGTTTTGTAAATTATTAAAAGTCATGTCAACTTTTTGAGAGGGAATATTAGCTCTATATTGACTAGGTATTTTTTCAGTAAATGGTTTTAAATTTCCGTAAGTATTTTCCATTTTAATTACATAGACTAACCTTGCTTTTTCTCCAAGTTCTTTTGTTAGTGCTAGTTTAAGTAATTTTACATAGTGCTCTTCCAACCATTCGTAAAAAAATTTACTTGGAACTTGGACACTTAAAATGTTGTCTTCGAATTTAATTGGCTTAATAGGTTCAAACCAAGTTTTATACGCTTGAATCTGAATATTATCTTTTATGAAATTTAGACAATTATTCCATACAGATTCTGCATTTATCATTTGTTTTAGTATATTTTGGTTGTTTATAAAAGCAATAAAAATTTAACATAATTATTGTTTTTAAAGATGTAACAAATATGTGCAAAATTTTATTAAAAAAAAATCATTTTACTATTGAATTCTAACTTTTTTTTGCTCATATTATTAGATATTACTAATTAACCTTAAAAATTATCTTTTGGAAGATGAAATTGAAATTCAAGTCAGGTATAGTGAAACCGATCAAATGTCATTTGTTTACCATGGTAATTATGTGAAATATTTTGAGATTGGAAGAATAACTTGGTTGAAAAAACTAGGTATTTCTTATAAAAAAATGGAAGAAGACGGTATTCTTTTACCTGTTATTGAATTAAAAATAAATTTTAAACAGCCAGCTTTATTTGACGATAAGCTAACCATAAAGACCAAACTAAAAAGAGCACCGTCTTATATGATTGAATTTGATTTCGAAATCAAAAGAGATGATAAAGTCATCACTTTGGGTTATTCAAAGTTAATTTTCTTGAATTCTAAAACTAACAAGCCTATGAGATGTCCTAAAAATATTTTAAGTGAACTTATAAAGGTTTCATAATAGTTAGTTTGTCTATTCCGATTTTTGTTTTTGAAATAACTTTACCAAAAATTTCAGGTGCTTTAAGTCCATTTTTTAGAAGCGTTTTACTTTTAAATATTCTAGCTTCATCCCAATTTTCACTATTTATAAAATCTTCTAGTGTTTTTTTTCCGCCTTCAATTATTACGGATTGAATATTTTTTTTGTAGAGAAACTTACAGATTTCATTTGAATTGTTTAAAGAGAAATTTATTATTTTTTTGTTTATAACTATAGTTTTAGACTCAGTATTAAATATTTTGTAACTTTTTTTGAGTTTATTTTCTTTATCAATAACTATTCTAATAGGATTATTTCCAGAAAAGTCTCTAACGTTTAAAATGGGATCATCTGCAATCACAGTATTGTGACCAACTAAAATACTATGTTCCTCAGATCTCCATTTATGAACCAATTGCCTGCTTTCTTTGCAGCTTATCCAAAATGGTTTTGTGTCATTTTTAAATTCAGGAGACATGAATAAATCTTTTGTTTCTGCCCATTTTAATATAACATATGGTTTTTTGTTTTTATTAAAATGTAAAAATGTTTTATGTAATTCTTTGCAACGGGTCTCTAACACACCGACAACAACATTAGTGTTATGTTTTTTTAAGTGATTGATTCCTTTACCATTTACTTTACTGCTAATATCACAAGCACCAATGACCACTTTGGGGATTTTATATTTCGTTATTAGTCTACAACATGGTGGAGTTTTACCAAAATGAGAACATGGTTCAAGAGTTACATAAAGAGTTGAAGATTTTAGTAATTCTTTATCTTTTACGTTATTAATAGCATTTACTTCTGCATGGGGTCCACCATGATTACTTGAATAACCCTCAGAAATTATTTTTTTGTTATAAACTATTATACAACCAACATTAGGATTTGGGTGCGTTCTGCCTTTCGCTTTATTAGCAATTTCTATACACCTAGACATGTATATTATATCTTTGTTTTTGTCACTCATAAGTTGATTAATATTTTTTCTCTATTATATATATAATGTATATTCACAAAGTAAAATTAATCTAAAATATGGAAGCTAATTTAGATTACGAAATTCGAGGAGTAAAGCTATCTGATAATTTAGAATTAGAAAGCGTGTTAAGTACTGTTATGAGGGAGTTTAATATTCCTGAAAAAGGTACAGCTTTAAGTGATCCTGAATTAAAAAATATGTTTAACGCATATCAAAATAAATCTAGTATTTATTATGTAATTATATCTGATAATAAAATTTTAGGAGGAGCTGGAATATCCAAATTAAAAAATTCAAATAAAAATATTTGTGAGCTTCAAAAAATGTATTTTTTAAAGTCAGCGAGAGGTATTGGTTTAGGTAAAATAATGATCGAAAAGTGTCTTAATGATGCTTTAATTTTTGGTTATGAAGACTGTTATATTGAAACAATGCATAATATGAAATCGGCTCAAAAATTATATTTATTTCAAGGATTCAAATACATTAAAAAACCTATGGGTAACACAGGACATAGTTCTTGCCCTGTGTGGATGTTAAGAAAATTACAATGACATTATTAGAATTTAAAAATCATTTTTTTAAAAACTTAAAATCAATAAACAGTCAAAATGAAATTGAAGAGTTTTTTTTCTGGTTAATAGAACATCATTGTAATATAAATAGAATGGGTTTCATGATGAATTCAAGTTTTAAATTATCTATTATTCAAACAAACAACTTATTTAAGTCAATTTCATTACTTAAAAAAAATACACCAATCCAATATGTTATTGGTGAGACTGAGTTTATGAATTTGAAATTTAAGTTAAATAATAAAGTATTAATTCCAAGACCAGAAACCGAAGAGTTAGTCTCTTGGGTCATTAATGATGATAATGAAAATAAAAGAATTTTAGATATTGGTACCGGAAGTGGATGTATAGCGATTTCGTTAGCAAAGTTTATTAAGAACTCTAATGTTATTGCTTGGGATGTAGATAAAAAAATTCTTTCAATTGCAAATAAAAATGCAATTATGAATAATGTTAATATTTTATTTGAACTTATAGATATTAGCAAAGTTAAATCAGATAGAAAATTTGACATAATTATATCAAATCCACCCTATGTGTGTGAAAATGAAAAAACTAAAATGAAGGATAATGTGCTTTTATTTGAACCTCATTTAGCATTGTTTGTTAACGATAATGATCCATTGTTTTTTTATTCTCGGATTATTGATTTTGCAAGATTAAGCTTAAATAATAGAGGAAAAATTTTTTTAGAAATTAACGAGAACTATTCTAAAAGAGTTGTTAAACTTTTAAAGAATGCTGAATTTCAGGATATTGAACTGAGAAAAGATTTTAGACAAAAAAACAGAATGATTAAAGCTTGTTTTAAATGAATTTAATTAAACAAAATATCGAAAAACTTAGGAATGACTTACATAGGCATAATTATAGTTATTATGTTCTTGATAAGCCTGTAATTAGTGATTTTGAGTTTGACACTAAGCTAAAAGAACTGAAAATACTTGAAGATAAATTTCCGAAATTTAATGATGAAAATTCACCTACAAAAAGAGTAGGTGGGACGGTCATGAAAAGCTTTGATTCGGTAATTCATCAGTATCCCATGTATTCTTTAGATAATTCTTATTCGAAACAGGACTTAGAAGATTGGAATCAAAGATTAATTAGAAACTTAGAAACGGAAAATATTAATTTTTTATGTGAATTGAAATTTGATGGTGTTTCAATTAATTTAACATATGAAAATGGCAATTTAACTAAAGCAGTAACCAGGGGCGATGGTGTGCAGGGTGACGATGTTACAGAGAATATAAAGACTATTAAAACGATTCCTTTAAAGTTAGAAGGATCATTTCCTGAAAAATTTCAAATTAGAGGAGAAATTATTATAAATAAATATGATTTTGCTGAAATGAATAATAAAAGACTTGCTGAAGGTTTGGAGCCCTATATGAATCCAAGGAATACAGCTTCCGGAAGTTTGAAACTGCGAGATAGTTCTGAAACAGCAAAAAGACCATTAAAATGCTTTTTTTATCAAGTTGTTACACAGAAAAATGATATTAAAACTCAAAAGGAGTACTTGACAAGTGCTTTGGATTGGGGTTTTAAGATCTCCAATACTTATAAACTTTGTGATAATCTAGCAGAAGTCATGTCATTTATTAATAATTGGGATAAAGAAAGATCTAGGTTAGATTTTGAAATTGATGGAGTTGTAATAAAAGTTAATAATATAAAATTTCAAAAACAATTAGGTTTTACATCAAAATATCCAAGGTGGTCTATCGCTTATAAATTTAAAACTGAACAAGTTTTAACTAAATTATTAAGTGTTTCTTACCAATTAGGAAGAACAGGTGCTGTAACTCCAGTTGCGAATTTAGAATCAGTTCTTCTTGGAGGGACTTATGTCAAAAGAGCTTCTTTACACAATCAAGATCAGATAAATAAATTAGATTTATATTTCAATGATCATGTGTTTATTGAAAAGGGTGGTGAAATCATTCCAAAGATAGTAGGTGTTGAATTTGAAAAAAGAGATCTTTATTCAGAAAAAATAAAATTTATTAAGAATTGTCCCTCATGTAACCATGTTCTTAAAAGAAGTGAGTCGGAATCACATCATTATTGTCCGAATACAGATAATTGCGCGCCACAAATAACAGGAAGAATTCAACACTTTATATCTAGAAAAGCTATGGATATAAATGGGATAGGGAATGAAACTGTTGATCTATTGTACAAGAGTGGATTGGTTTTGAATTATGCTGACTTATATAACTTAAAAAAAGAAAATTTAATAGTGTTAGAAAGAATGGCAGAAAAATCTATAGATAATATATATTTTGGTTTGGAAGAGTCCAAAAAAATAAGTTTTGAAAGAGTGCTGTTCGCTTTAGGAATTAGATACGTTGGTCAAACTGTAGCTAAAAACCTGGCTAAAGAATTTAAGTCAATAGATAATTTAATTTCAAAGACTTATGAAGATTTATTGCTTATTGATGAAATTGGTGAAAGGATTTCAAAAAGTATTATTGATTTTTTTAAAATTAAAAATAACGTCAAATTAATAGATAGGCTAAGAAACTTTGGTTTACAATTTGAAATAATAGAAAATGATAAGGGTTTAATTGATGTTTTATCAGATTGTAGATTTGTAATTTCAGGTATATTTGAAATTAATTCTAGAGATGAACTTAAAAAAATAATTGAAGATTATGGGGGTAAAGTGTCATCATCAATTACTTCAAAGACAAGTTATCTTCTAGGTGGTAACAATATAGGCCCCAGTAAATTAATAAAAGCTAATAGCTTAGGAATTTCAATAATTTCGGAAAATGAATTAAACGATCTTATTGAATCTAAACATTAATAATGTTAGATTTTTCTAAAATAGAATTTTTTGAGAAGTAAAAATCAATTTTACCTAAATTTATTCCATAGCAACCAACTTGATTTATTAAGACTTTTTTTCCTATTGAATTTCTTATTTCTATGGGTTTATTCATAAATGTATGAGTGTGACCGCCAATAATTAAATCAATATTTTTTGTCTTTTTTGCTAAAATTAAATCACACATTATTTCTTTATTTTTGTTGTACTTATAGCCTAAATGAGATAAACATATAATTATATCACATTTATAATAATTTTTTAATTTATCAGTAATCTCATCTGTTATTTCAATTGGATCTAAATATTTTATTCCATTATAAAGGTTTTTTTCTACTAACCCATCTAGTTCAATCCCTAATCCAAATACACCAATTTTTATTTCATCAATTTCGAAAATTTCAAATTCTTTTATCAGATTTTCAAGAGCAGTGTTTTTAATTGTGTAATTAGAATTTAGAAATGAAAAATCAGCATGTTTTAATGATTTCGACAATTTTTCTATTCCATTATCAAATTCGTGATTCCCCAAAGTAGATGCGTTATAACCCATTTTACTCATTAATTTTAACTCAATTTCTCCTTCAAAAAAATTAAAATAAGGGGTTCCTTGAAAAACATCTCCAGCGTCTAAAATTAAAGTACTGGGGTTTTCTAATTTTAAAGCATTAATCAAATTTGCTCTAGCTATTACACCTCCACCATTTGGATTTAGAGGGTCATTTTTAGGAAATGGATCAATATGGCTATGAACATCATTAGTGTGTAAAATAGTAATTTTCTTAAAACTTTTATTTAATGTTTTTAAACTTAATAATGGGTATGATAATCCTAATATTGTAGAGGATTTTACTTTATCTAAAAAATGTCTTCTTTTCATCAATTTCTAATTATTCTATTATCAAGCTTACTTGATAATGATTTCCTTTTTTTAATATTATTAATTAATATATCTCTAATATTTAAGTTTAATTCATGAAGTTCTATGGGATCTTTAAAAAAGTTCATTTTATCACCTCCTTCTTGAAGGTAATTTGAAGTTAAAACATAATATGATTTATTAACATCAAATTCTTCACCACCAATAATTGTTGTTATTTTCTCATTTTCAAACTCAATATTAATTCCTGAAATAGGATGAGCTATGTTTTCTTTATTTAAATATTTCAATAATTCTAAAATTTTATTTCCATCTAACCTAACCACTGTAGCGAGATTTTTAAATGGCATAATTGTGAATAAATCATACTGAGTAATATTGCCCTTATTCATAGTTCCTCGAATCCCACCATAATTAAGTAAACAAAAATCAATGTTTTTTCCTGATATATTTTTAAAAACTGGATTACATTCTTCGATTAAAATATCAGCAATTAAATTTCCAAGAGTAGATTCTAGCTTTCCATCTCTTACGCTTAATGATTGGCTAGAATAGCCTATTACTTTTTCTAATCTTTTTAATTCATTTCTATAGGGAGCAATTAAATATTCTAACTGATTGTTTGTTATTAAACTATCGGAAATTTTAATGTTATTTCCCTGAATGTCATTTAATAGATAATTTGCTTTTTCGCAAGAAGCAATCATTATTGTTATAATTATAACAATAAGTTTAAATTTTATATTATTAATATATAATGTAGTTTTCAAAGATGAAATATGTAATTTTGAGTAAGTTTTAAAGATATGATTTTTAAATCACTACATGAAAAGCTTCTTAGAAAAAAAATTAATAAATCTTTAATTGAACTAAGTAAGCAACATAGAGTTAAATCAACGCCTATAAAGTCTTTAGGTTGTATTATAGATCCTTCATTTCCAGTTTCAGTTGACTTGTTTATAGATTTAGCTCATTCAATTGGCCTTAAGGAAAAAGATTTAAAAGTCATTACATTTCAGGAAAATAAAAATGCATTTAATGTTTTTTCTAGTATGAACATCACTCCTGACTGTATTTCTTTTTATGGAAATTTGACTGGAAAAGATTCTTTAGAATTTATTTCAAATGATTATGATTTACTAATTAATTTTTTCAAATCAAATTCATTGTTGACTTTATTATCTTCTAAATCTAATGCTAAGTTTAGAGTAGGATTTGAATCTGTAAGACCTGAATTAAATGATTTAATTTTTTCTAATAACATCAAGAAGTTTAAAAACTTTAAAAATGAACTAATTAAATATTTAAAACTTATTAAATGAATAATTTGTTACAAAAACTTAGAGGAACTGGAGTTGCGGTTGTCACTCCATTTAAAAAAGACTTCTCAGTCGATTTTGATTCAATAAAAAATTTAGTAGACTTTTTGATTGAAAATGGTGTCAATTATATCGTCGTACAAGGCACTACAGGCGAAGCCTCTACTTTAAATGAACAGGAGAAGGTTCTTTCTAGAACAGCTTACGTTAAGGCAAACAACAACAGAGTTCCTTTAGTAATTGGTATTGGTTCTAATGACACCAGATCAGTGACTGAGTATATTGTTAATGCTGATTTGGAAGGGTTTTGTGCGATATTATCTGTTGCCCCATTTTATAACAGACCCACTCAAAATGGATTGTATCGGCATTTTTCAGCTATTTCTAGCGTATCCTCGTTGCCAATTATTCTTTACAATGTTCCATTAAGAACTGGATGTAATTTGGAACCATCAACTTCAATTAAATTAGCTAAAAATCATAAAAATATAATTGGGATTAAAGATGCTAGCGGAGATTTGAATCAAATGAGTAATTTGATCTCCAATAGACCAAAAGATTTTTTAATTGTTTCTGGCGATGATGAGTCTGCCTATCAGAGCATTTTGAAAGGAGCTGATGGAGTGATTTCTGTTGCAGCTGGGTGTATTCCAAAACAATTTTCAAACATCATCAATATTGCGCTAAAAAATGACGCAGATAGCTCTAGAAAACATTTTGAAGATATTCAGAGGTTGTTAATTTTACTTTTCAAAGAAGGAAATCCGACTGGCTTGAAAGCTGCATTGTCAATAAATAAATTATGTGAAAATATTTTAAGATTACCATTAATTCCAGCATCAAATAAGTTGTATGTTGAAATTGAAAATTATTTTTTAAATAATATTTAAACACGTATCAAATTAATATGTGTAATACGCTATTAAAATTACATATATTTTGAAAAATAATATTAAATTTGTGAAATGTTAAAAAAAGTAAAATTATTATTATTGGTTTCTTTTCTATTTAACTTGAATTCATGTAATGAATTTCAAAAAGTACTTAAAAATGAAGACATAAAAATTAAGTATGATATGGCCGAAACATATTATGAAAATCAAGAATTCAGAAGAGCTTCTAGACTTTTTGAACAAATTAAACCCAAATACAGAGGTAAGCCACAAGGAGAAAGAATTACTTTTTTTTATGCTAATTCACTGCTAAATACTAATAGCTATATGTTAGCTGCATATGAATTTGAGAGTTTTGCAAAAGCTTATCCATTGAGTCAAAAAGTAGAAGAAGCTAATTACCTTGCTGCTTTTGCTTACTACAAGGTTTCCCCAATTCATAGCCTAGACCAAAAAGAGTCCAGTGAAGCAATTGAAAAATTACAAGAGTTTATTAATTTTTATCCAAATTCTGAAAAAATGTCTGATGCTAATGATTTAGTTCAAGAGCTTAGATTGAAATTAGAATTTAAAGCATTTGAAATTGCCAAGCAATATAATACAATTAGAGATTATAAGTCAGCTATTATTGTTTTGGACGATTTTATTTCAGATTATCCAGGGACCCCATACAGAGAAGATGCCTTATTTTATTTATTTGACTCATCTTACGAATTAGCAGTTAATAGTATTAATACAAAAAAACCTGAAAGATTAGATAATGCTAAAAAGATTTATCAAGAACTATTAAATACTTACCCTGAGTCTAAATATATTGTTAAATCAAATAAATTGATTGAGGTGATCGAGAAAGAAATTACTATATTTGAAAATAATTAAGTTGAGTTAAATAAAAATTATGGATTTTAAAAAAACCAATGCCCCTTTAGATACTATCACTTACGATAGAAATGTAATTGATGCTCAAACAGACAATATTTATGAAGCAATTTCTGTTATATCAAAGAGAACTATTCAAATTAATGAATCTATAAAAAAAGAACTTTTAGACAAATTAGAGGAGTTTGCTAGTCCTACAGAAAGTTTAGACGAAATATTTGAGAATAAAGAGCAAATTGAAGTTTCAAAATTTTATGAAAAACTTCCTAAAGCTCACGCTATGGCTATCGAAAACTGGTTATTAGAAAAAATCTATTACAGAAATACTGAAATAAAAGAATAGACATGTCTATTCTAAATGGAAAAAATATTCTATTAGGAATTTCAGGCGGCATCGCAGCTTATAAAACAACTTTTTTAGTAAGACTTTTAATAAAACTTGGAGCTAATGTCCAAGTGATTATGTCTTCTAGTGCTAAAGACTTTGTCACACCCTTAACGTTATCAACTTTATCTAAACGTCCAGTTTTATCTGAGTTTTTTAATAAAAACGAACAGAATGAATTATGGAATAATCATGTTGAATTGGCTTTGTGGGCCGATTATATTGTTATTGCACCAGCTACAGCAAATACTCTATCTAAAATGGCCTCTGCTAGATCTGATAACTTATTGATAGCTACATATTTGTCTTCAAAATGCCCTGTTTATTTCGCTCCTGCAATGGATTTAGATATGCATAAAAATAAAGCTAATCAGGACAATATAGAGAAGTTAATTTCTTATGGAAATATACATATCCCTGTTAATTCAGGGTTTTTAGCAAGTGGATTGAAAGGTGAAGGCAGGATGCAAGAACCGAGTCAAATTATTAGCTTTATTGAAAATGATATACATAAAGGTTTAAAACTTTTTGGAAAAAAAATCTTAATAACTGGTGGTCCCACATATGAACCCATTGACGCTGTTCGTTTTATAGGTAATTTTTCCAGTGGAAAAATGGGAATTGAATTAGCTAAAACTGCATCTTCATTAGGAGCTGATGTTGTATTAATTACTGGTCCAACAAGTTTATCAGTTAGTAATAAAAGCATAAAGGTTGTTAACGTAATGACTGCTGATGAAATGTTTAAAAAAACTAAAGAATTTTTTGTTTCCTCTGACATTTCAGTTCTTTCCGCTGCTGTTTCAGACTTTAAACCTAAAAAAACAGTTTTTAATAAAATAAAAAAAGATAATAATCAAAGTCTGCTAATTGATTTAGTTCCGAATGTTGATATATTAAACCATTTAGGGACATTGAAAAGAGATGATCAATTATTAGTTGGTTTTGCACTTGAAACAGATAACGAAATTAAAAATGCAATTAAGAAAATCAAATCAAAAAATCTTGATGCTATAGTATTAAACTCTCTAAATGATGAAGGTGCTGGTTTTAGACATAATACAAATAAAATCACTTTTATAAATAATAAAAATAATATAATAGAATTTGAATTAAAAAGTAAACATGAAGTTTCTATTGATATATTTAACCAGATTGATAATTTATAAATGAAATATATTAAGCTTTTTATTATATTATTGATCTTTAATCTTAACTATTCTCAAGACATAGATGGAAAGATCATTATAAATTCTGACCTTATAAATCAAACAAATAAATCCGTATTCACTAGTTTAGAAAAATCTATTTCGAATTTTGTTAATTTAAATTCTTGGACTGAAAATGAATTATCAGGTTTTGAAAAAATAGATTTAAACCTGTTAATTACTATCACCAATTATTCGAATAACAAGTTTATAGCTAATTTCGAATTTCAATCTTTAAGACCAGTTTTTAATTCAACTTATCAAACACCAATTTTTAATTTTGTAGAAAAAAATTTTCAATTTGAATATACAGAATTTGAGCCCTTGTTTTATACTGAAAATCAATTTCAATCTAACTTAGTCTCTCTTCTTTCTTTTTATATTAATATAATTTCAGGAATTGATTCCGATTCTTATTTGTTAGACTCAGGTAAAGTATTTTATAATAAATCTCAAGAAATATTAAACCTTGCTAACCAAAGTACTGGAAAGAGCTGGGGGTCTAGTGATTCAGGTGGTAGAATTAACAAATATTGGTTAATAGAAAATCTTAATTCCTCTAATTCAAAAGAATTTAAAGATATGTTATACAATTATCATGTTAATGGACTTGACTTAATGTATGAGGATATAATAGTTTCAAAAAATAATATTTCAAATTCTATTAAAGCATTAGATAGAATGAATAGAAGAGTTCCTAATTCTATCCTTTTAAAAATGTTTTTTGAAACAAAATCTGATGAAATTGTTGACGTTTTTTCTTCTGGACCTGATTTTAATACTGATATTATATACAGTCAATTGATTAAAATTGCTCCTTTTTTTTCCAATAAATGGAATAATTTTAGATAATTCAATATTTTAAAAACTAATTTTAGTGATTATGTTTGATTTTAATAAATTATAATTTTGCTTACAAAAATTTATATAAAAAACTTTGCATTGATTGATGAGTTAGAAGTCGATTTTTCTAATGGTTTTTCTACTATTACGGGAGATACTGGTTCTGGAAAGTCAATTTTATTAAATGCACTTTCGATAGTCACTGGAAAGAGAGTAGGTCATAAGATATTAAAAAATGACAGTATTAAATGTGTTGTTGAAGTAGAATTTAATTTAACTAAACTTAATATTAAAAATATTTTCGATCTAAATAATATTGATTATTTCGATCAAACTATTTTAAGAAGGGAAATATTGCCTGGAGGAAAATCCAGATCATTTATCAATGACACCCCCGCTAACTTAGATGTAATGAAATTAATTGGAGAAAAACTGATAGACATTCATACACAACATGAATCTTTAGTTATTTCTAATGATAATTTCTTTTTTTTATTAATTGATAATTTATCTAAACAACAAAGTATTGTAAAAAATTTCTCAGAAAATTTTTCATTATATAAAGAACTATGTTTAGAGTTAGAGAAGCTTGATAGAGTTAATATTAGCTTAAATAATGACCATGAATATAATCTCTATATTTTAAATGAATTATTGGATGCTAATCTAGTCTCAGGGGAACAAGAGCAATTAGAAAATAATCTTATAATTTTAAAAAACTCAGAAGAGATTAGAACTGCTTTAGTTCAAATTAACTCTTTATTGTATTCGGATGAAAATAGCATTGAAAATAAAATAATTCAATTGAATTCAATTTTAAGTAATATATCTAAATTCTCAATCAATTATTTAGAAATAAAAAATAGAATTGAAAGTGTTTTAATTGAGTTAGATGATATAAAATCAGAATTAAATTCACCTTCTACCAATTTTGATAATGATTCTTTCAAATTAGAGAATATTGAAAATAGATTAAGTGTTATCTATAACTTGCAAAAAAAACATTCTGTTAATTCAATTGCTGAGCTAATCACAAAAACTAACAAGCTTCAACTTCAATTAGAAGAGAATGATAATATTGGGATAGATATTGAGAATTTAAAAAAAGAAATTTCCTTAAAAGAGTCTTTAATTGGGGAGCTTTCTGTAAAAATATCTAATTCTAGAAAAAAAATATTACCAAAACTAAAATTAGAGTTAGAATCTATTCTAAAAAACTTAGGAATGGAAGATGCTTCATTTTTATTTAATATTTATGATTCTGAAGTTTATAATAGACTTGGGAAAAATTCTATTGAAGTTTTGTTTTCTTCAAATAAAGGAGTCAAGCATGCTTCTTTGTTTAAAGTAGCTTCAGGCGGAGAACTTTCTAGGATTCTACTTTCAATTAAATCAGTTTTATCATCTCATTCTAAATTACCTACAATGATTTTTGACGAAATAGATACTGGGATTTCTGGAGAAATGTCTAATGCAATGGCCAATATTATGTTGAAAATGAGTCGCAATATGCAAATTATCGCAATAACTCACCTTCCCCAAATTGCTGCCAAAGGAGATCATCATTTTAACGTTTATAAGGAGAATAATTTCGGTATAATTAACACAAAAATAAAAAAGCTTAATTCTAATGAAAGAGTTGATGAAATTGCTAAAATGCTCTCAGGTGATGCTATATCAGAATCTGCTTTAGTTCATGCAAGAGAGTTACTTAATTAATATTATATTTATCAAAAATTATACTATGTCATATAATCTCTTAAAAGGAAAAAAAGGAATTATTTTCGGAGCCCTAGATGAAAACTCAATTGCATGGAAAACTGCTGAAAGAGTGCACGAAGAAGGTGGTGAGTTTGTTTTAACAAATGCACCTATCGCTCTAAGAATGGGGCAGGTTGATGAGTTGGCAAAAAAAACTAATTCAAAGCTTATTCCAGCTGATGCTACAAAAATAGAAGATCTAGAAATTTTGATAAATCAAACTATGGAGGTTTTTGATGGAAAAATTGATTTTGTTTTACATTCTATTGGTATGTCTGTCAATGTTAGAAAAGGCAAACATTATACCGATTTGAATCATGATTGGACAACTAAAGGTTGGGATGTTTCAGCATTATCTTTTCATAAATTACTACAAAGCTTGTATAAATTAGATGCAATGAATGAATGGTCTAGTATTGTTGCTCTAACATATATGGCTGCTCAAAGAGTTTTTCCAAATTACAATGATATGGCAGATAACAAAGCTTATTTAGAGTCAATTGCTAGAAGTTTCGGTTATTTTTTTGGTAAGGAGAAAAAAGTAAGAGTTAATACTATCTCACAGTCACCAACACCAACAACAGCTGGAAAGGGGGTTACAGGTTTTGATGGTTTCATTACTTATGCTGAAAAAATGTCGCCACTAGGAAATGCTTCTGCATTAGATTGTGCAAATTACACTATCACACTTTTTTCAGACTTAACAAAAAGAGTAACTCTTCAAAATTTATATAATGATGGAGGCTTTTCTAATGTTGGCGTCAGTCAGGAAATTATTGATATAGTCTCTTCATCAGATTAAAATTAATTATTCAACTTCTCTTAATTTTATTTTAAACTAAATTTTGCATCCTTATTTTTAACTAAATTGGCTATTAATTAATAAGTTTAAGTGTTTAATGAAAAACATAGGCCTTACTGGTGGAATTGGTTCTGGAAAAACAACAGTATCAACACTTTTAATCAATAATGGTATCCCAGTATATGACTCAGACTCTAGAGCTAAGTTTATTATGAATAACTCTTCTGAAATAAAAAAAACAATAATTGATTGTTTCGGTAAAGAGTCCTATAAAGGTAGTTTTTTAAACAAAAAACACATTTCACAATTAGTATTTAATGATAAAATAGCATTAAATGAAATTAATAGCATAGTACACCCTTTTGTTGAAAAAGATTTTATAAAATGGAGAAAGATGAATTTTTATAAATATGTTGTTTATGAATCGGCTATAATTTTTGAATCTGGATCTTATAAGAATAATGATTTTAATATTTTAGTAACTTCAAATGTAAATGAAAGAATTAAAAGAGTAGTTAATAGAGATAAAGTAAACAAAAAAGATGTCATAATTAGAATCAATAATCAATGGGAAGATGACAAGAAAATTCTTCTAGCTGATTATATTATTAAAAATGACTCTATTTCAAAAATCAACCAAAGAGTGTTAGATTTGATAGATACTTTAGATAAACTTTTTAAATAGAGAATTTTATTTACACTATGAATAAAAAAATATTCTTCCCTCTAATAGTCATAATGAGTATTGCATTATTAGGAATTATTTTAGTGCAAGCTTTTTGGATTAAAACAACTTTAGATAATAAAGAAGAACAATTTTCCTTAAATATTAATCTAGCTCTTAAGTCAGTTTCAGAACAAATTCAAAGTAGAGAACTTAGAGATTATTTAGCAGTCTATCAAAAATTAGTTGATAGTATAGGTTCACCCAAAGAATCTCAATTAACTGCGGTGTTTAAATATGTAGATAGAAATGAAAATACAAATCAAACATATATTTATTCTCATGGCATTTTAGAGGAAGATTATAATATTTCAGCAAAACTTTTTGAATCTGAATCTGAAGATTCATCTTCTATTCTAGAATATAAAGGTATAAAAACTACAACAATTATTGATGAAGCCTTTGACAGAGAAATGAAAAATATGAGTAGTATTGAAAGGCTACAACGAGTAGAAAGATTGTCTTTAATGGATAAGGCTAAATACGCTTCAGTATTTATGGAATTAGCAGCTTTAAAACCAATTCACAGAAGGTTAACGAACATTGAGTTAGAACTTTTGTTACAAAGAGAATTGAGAGATAGAGATATAGAAATAATCTTTCAATATAGAGTTTTTAATGGTGATTTAGCAACTAAAGTGGGATCAGATAATTATACTAATTTAGAAGGTTTAAAAAAATATAAATCGCCTTTATTTGTTAACGAAAAAGGGAATAGTGATTTTGAATTGGTCATTGCATTTCCAGAAAGAAGAACATTTTTAAGATCCTCTTTGACAACTTTGATTTTGCTTTCTTTACTTTTTACCATTACAATTATTATAACCTTCACATCTACTATTTATCAAGTTTTAAGGCAGAAAAAAGTTTCTGAAATGAAATCTGATTTTATAAATAATATGACTCATGAATTTAAAACTCCTATTGCTACAATAAAGCTTGCTTTAGATGCGATAAAAAATAAAAAAGTTCAAAATGACCTAAATAAAAGAGATAAATATTTAAGAATGATAAGAGACGAAAATGATAGGATGAATTTTCAAGTTGAAAATGTATTAAGAATTTCTCAATTAGATCGAAAAGAAAATATTATAAAAAAATCTATTTGTAATTTAAATAATATTATTAGTGAATCTTTAGCTCACTTAGATTTATTACTGAAAAATAGAAATGTACAGGTTAAGATTGATTTTTTAGCTTTATCTAATGAAGTGAATATATCTAAAGATGATTTTATAAATGTTTTTGTTAATATTTTAGAAAATGCTATTAAATACTCAAACGAAAAGCCTGAAATAAAAATTATTACTGAAAACAATATGGATTCTATTATTGTTAAAATTATCGATAACGGAATGGGCATGAACTCTAAAGTAAAGGAGAAAATATTTGATAAATTTTACAGAGAAACTAAAGGAAATATTCATGATGTTAAGGGACATGGATTAGGATTGTCTTACGTTAAAAAAATAATAGATTTACATAATGGCATGATTTATGTTGATAGCGAACTAGGTAAGGGAAGTGCTTTTGTAATATCATTACCTTTATAGATGCTTATGAGAAATAATGATAAAAACATATTGTTAGTTGAAGATGACTTTAACTTTGGAGCGATTCTAAATGATTTTCTTAATTTGCATTCTTATAATGTTACTCTTGCTAAGAATGGAATAGAAGGTTTAGAGAAATTCAAAAAAAATGATTTCGGATTATGTATCCTCGACGTTATGTTACCTTATAAAGATGGTTTTACATTAGCTAAAGAAATAAGAGAAATTGATAAAAATGTTCCTTTTTTTTTTCTTACAGCCAAAACATTAAAAGATGATGTGTTAAAAGGTTACAAACTGGGTGCAGATGATTACTTAACCAAGCCTTTTGATTCTGACATATTACTTTTGAAAATTAAATCTATTTTTAAAAGAAAGCAATTGTTAAAAACAGCAGACAATTCAAAGTATGAATTTGATTTTGCTAAATTTAAATTTAATTCAAAATTAAGAACACTTCAGTTTGAATCTGAATCTAGCGTTAAGCTTTCTCCAAAAGAAAATGAATTGCTTAAAATGCTTTTAAATCACCTAAATGATTTAATGCCAAGGGAACTTGCTTTGGTTAAGATTTGGAATGATGATAATTATTTTACATCAAGAAGTATGGACGTTTATATTGCAAAAATTAGAAAATATTTAAGTAAAGACAAGAGCGTTGAAATCGAAAATATTCATGGTGAAGGGTTTAGAATGCTTATAAAATTTTAGTTTTTACATTTTTGTTCTTGGATGGAATTTCATCATAGAGTCTATTAAATGTTTTTTATTCACATGCAAATACCTTTCCGTAGTAGTTATACTCTCATGACCTAACATGTTTTGAATAGTTATCAAATCGGCTCCGTTTTCAATTAGATGTGTAGCAAACGAGTGCCTTAAAGTGTGAGGACCTATTTTTTTATCAATTTTAGCTAAGGAGCTTAACTTTTTTAAAATTATAAATATCATCACTCTTGATAGATTGCTTCCCCTTTCATTCAGAAACAAAGTATCTTCAAAGTTTTTTTTTATTTTTTTAAACCCCCTTATATCATTGATGTAGTTGTTTATATATAATTGAGCTTGATTGCTAATTGGCACGAATCTTTCTTTATTTCCTTTTCCAGTAACTTTAATTATTGATTCTTTAAAAAATAAATCAGATATTTTTAAATTTGTAAGTTCAGAAACCCTTAATCCGCAGCTATATAATAATTCTAAAATAGCTAAATTTCGTATTCCTGTTTTTGATGTTAACTTAATGCTAGATATGATTTTATCAATCTCTTCAACTGTAAGTGTAACAGGAAGAGTGGTTCCGATTTTTGGAATTTCTATATTTTGAATGGGATTATTTTTGACTATATTTTCCAACATTAAGTATTCATAAAAACGCTTTAGTCCAGAAACAATTCTTGCTTGTGTGGGAGATTTTACCTTTTTTGAAATATCATAAATAAATTCTTTTGCTAAACTCTCGCTGAGCTGAGCAGGATTTAGGTTTGTACTATTTGATTTTAAAAAATTTATTAATTTTTTTACATCAAATAAATAACTTTCAATAGTATTTTTAGAAAGGTTTCTTTCAATTTTTAAATAATTTTTAAAATCATTTAAAGCCTTATCCCATTTCATTATTAATTATATAAGCTTGATTTATTAAATGTTATTTTTATATTTTTAATAAAAATATTTCAATGAAATTACAAATTATAAATGGTCCTAACTTAAATTTATTAGGAACTAGAGAGGAAAGTATTTATGGTGATCAAAATTTTGATAAATATTTTAATAATTTAAAGTCAAAATACTCAAATATAGATCTCAAATATTTTCAGTCTAATATTGAAGGTGAGATTATCGATAAAATTCAAGAAGTGGGCTTTGATTTTGATGGCATTATTATTAATGCAGCTGCATATACTCATACCTCAGTTGGTATTGGAGATGCTATAAGATCTATTAGTAGTCCAACAGTAGAAGTACATATTTCTAATACTTACTCAAGAGAGGAATTCAGACATAAATCTTTTTTAAGTGCTCACGTAAGAGGAGTTGTATTAGGCTTTGGACTTAAAAGCTATAATTTAGCAATAGAAAGTTTTTTAGATTAATTATAAGTGAATTACCTCATCATATGCAGCAGCTACAGCTTCCATTACTGCTTCACTCATTGTTGGGTGAGGATGTACAGCTTTAAGAACTTCATGCCCTGTAGTTTCTAATTTTCTACCTAGAACAGCTTCTGCAATCATGTCAGTAACTCCATCACCAATCATATGACATCCTAACCATTCACCATATTTAGAGTCAAAAATAACTTTGACAAAACCCTCAGTTTTTCCTGATGCTTGAGCTTTTCCTGAAGCACTGAACGGGAATTTACCAACTTTTATTTCATAACCCATTTCTTTGGCTTTATTTTCAGTTAATCCAACAGAGGCTATTTCAGGAGAAGAATAAGTGCATCCAGGAATATTGTTATAGTCTAAAGGGCTTATATCAATTCCAGCTATTTTTTCTACACATAAAATTCCTTCTGCAGATGCAACATGGGCTAAAGCTTGACCTTTTACAATATCTCCGATCGCATAATAACCTTTAATATTAGTCTCGTAGAATTGATCTACTAGGATTTTGTCATTTTCAATTTTAATTCCAACCTCTTCTAGACCTATGTTTTCAATATTACTTTTAATTCCTACTGCACTTAGTACTATTTCTGCATTAATAGTAGTTTTATCTCCGTTAATTGATTTTATATGAACATCAACTAATCCAGATTCTTTAACGTTTGCTTTTTCAACTTCTGAAGATGTTAGAATTTTAATTCCTTTCTTTTTTAAACTTTTTTCTAATTCTTTTGAAATTTCAATATCTTCAATTGGAACTATTCTGTCTAAATATTCAACTACTGTAACATTTGTCCCCATCGAATTATAGAAGTATGCGAATTCAATTCCGATAGCTCCTGAACCAACAATAACCATGTCTTTAGGCTGCTCGCTTAGATTCATAGCTTGTCTATAGCCGATTATATGTTTTCCGTCTTGCTTTAACAATGGCAGTTCTCTAGATCTTGCTCCAGTAGCAATTATTATTTTATCTGATGATATGATTTTTTCTTCATTACTTTCGCTAACTATTTTAATGGTATTGTTAGGCCTTAGCTTTCCAAAACCTTTAAACACAGTAATTTTATTCTTTTTCATAAGAAAGTTCACCCCTTTACTCATGGTTTCAGCTACTTTTCTAGACCTTTTAACAACCTTATTAAAATCTTTATCAGCTTCATTTATGTTAATTCCGTAATCTGCCGCATGTTTCATGTACTCAAATACCTGAGCGGATTTTAATAATGCTTTTGTCGGGATACATCCCCAGTTTAAACACACCCCACCCAAACTTTCTTTTTCAACTATAGCTACATTTAAACCAAGCTGAGAGCCTCTAATTGCAGTTACATAACCTCCTGGACCACTTCCTAAAATTATTAAATCAAATTTTTTCATATTTTATTTTTTATTAAACGATAATGCAGCCGAGTTAATACAATATCTTTTTCCTGTGGTATCTTTAGGTCCGTCATTAAAAACATGTCCTAGATGACCATCACATTTTGAACACTTTACTTCTATTCTGTTCATATTATTAGAAAAGTCTTTTATGTAAACTATGGAGCCTTTAATAGCTTCGTCAAAGCTAGGCCAGCCACAATTACTTTTATATTTATTTGTACTTGTAAAAAGTTGTTGGTTGCACCCTTTACAGTTATATGCTCCATTTTCAAAGAGTAAATTATATTCTCCTGTAAATGGTCTTTCAGTATAAGAATTCCTTAAAACCTGATAACTTAAATTGTCAAGGTCATTTTTCCATTCAGAATCAGTCTTTTTTTCTTCATTTTGTTCTTGAGAATAACCAAAGTTTGTCATGATGATATTTATTATTAGAATTAAGAATATTTTTTTCATTTTCTGTTATTTATAGATTTAAAAAATAATGCATTTTTGGTTACACAATGCCTGTTTCCTGTAGATTCTTTAGGTCCGTCGCTCCAAACATTTCCTATTTGGATTCCACAGTTTTTACATTTTAATTCAGTTTTAATGTTATTAACTCTATAATCAATATCATATTCAACATTATTTTTAATTGATTTATCGAAGCTTTCATTTTTTTCGTTTGAACTAAATTTGTTGTGGGTGCTATATAGTTTTGAATTACAGTTTTTGCAATAATATATTCCTTGATTTAAATTAAATGTTTTATCTGAATTAGTATTTGATTTTTTTTCTAAATTACTATTTTCGTTTAAAGAATTAAAACGATTGCAACTTATTAGTATTAATGCAAAACTAACAAGTAAATAGAAACCTTTCATTTATGACTTTAATTTTTTAACTAAATTACTGATAAATGTTTAAAACATAAAGCCGAAATGAATTAAGTATATTGCATTTGTATTTTTAATAAAACTGATAATGTCAAAGCAAGAATTTATTAAAGGAGATAGTAAAGTTTTAAATGCTTGGGCCTTTTACGACTGGGCAAATTCTGTTTATCCCTTAGTTATATCTTCTTCTGTTTTTCCAATTTATTATGGATCATTGTTCTTAGATGACCTTTACATAGATTTATTTGGTTTTAATTTCAAAAACACCGCATTAATTAGTTTTTTAACTGCATTTGCATTTGTAATATTATCTATTATAACTCCTTTGTTATCTGGTATTGCAGACTATGTAGGTAATAAGATGAGTTTTTTAAAATTTTTCTGTTATTCTGGATCTGTTTCGTGTATGGGGCTTTACTTTTTTGATTTGGAAAATATTTACATTGGCTTGTTTTTTTACTTTTTTGCTTTAATTTCTTTTTGGGCTAGCTTAGTTTTTTACAACTCTTATTTACCTGATATAGCCTATAAAGATCAGCAAGATAGTCTTAGCGCAAAAGGTTACGCTCTTGGTTATGTAGGTAGTGTTATCTTATTATTATTCAATTTGTCTATGGTTATGTTTCCAGAATCTTATGGAATTTTAGGAGAAAATCCAGAGCTTTTAGCTATGAAATATTCGTTTATTACTGTTGGATTGTGGTGGATGATTTGCAGTCAATATACTTTTTATCATTTACCAAAATCAAAAGAAAAAAGGAAGATAGTTAAACATGTTTTTTTTAATGGCTTTAAAGAATTAAAAGAAGTTTGGGATGAACTCAAGCAAATTTTAATTATTAAAAGATTTTTAATTGCTTTTTTTATTTATAGTTCGGCTCTTCAGACAGTTTTACTTATCGCTACTTATTTTGGAGAGCAAGAGATTAATTGGGGAGAAGGCGAGAAAACCACAGGACTAATAGTAAGTATTTTATTGATTCAATTGGTTGCAGTTTTTGGATCGATTATAACAGCAAAAATTTCTAATAAAATTGGGAATATACAAACACTTATAATTTTAAACTTTATTTGGGCGTTTCTATGCATAGGGGCTTATTTCATTAAATCTTCAATAGAGTTTTATATTGCTGCTGCTTTGGTGGGAATGGTAATGGGCGGAATTCAAGCTCTATCTAGATCAACTTTTTCAAAAATGATTCCAGAAACAGATAATACAACGTCGTATTTTAGTTTTTATGATGTTTCTCAAAAAGTGAGTATAGTATTTGGTATGACATTATTTGCATTTGTTGATCAAATTACTGGCAGTATGAGGAATTCTATTCTGGTTTTTATATTTATTTTTCTACTTGGAGCAATTTTATTGAGAAGGATAAAAATTAAAAATTATTAATTATTATGGCATGAATGTTGAATTGTTTAATAGTTGATAAACTAAAAGGTGTTTATTCTCTTAAAAGATCCATTATATATTGATTGTTTCAAAAGAGTATGACACTTTGACTTAATTATTTTTTATGTCTAAAACTAAATTATTAAACCTTGACATGATGTCATTGCAAAACATCGATGAAGATTCAGATTTAATCCCTTTGATGACATCTGATGATGAAGAGGCCATTTTAAAAGAATCTTTACCGGAAAGCTTACCAATTTTACCTTTGAAAAACACCGTTATGTTTCCTGGTGTTGTAATACCTATAACAGCTTCAAGAGATAAATCTATTAAATTAATAAAGGATTCAAATACTAAAGAGAAACTTATAGGTGTTGTTTCTCAAAAAGATTCCAAAGTTCAAACACCTACATTAAATGATATTCATTCCACTGGAACTGTTGCTAAAATATTAAGGGTGTTACAAATGCCAGATGGTAATGTTACCGTGATAATTCAAGGAAAAAAAAGATTTTCAATAGAAAAAGTTATAAGTGAAGAACCTTATATTACCGCTGATATAAAAGAAATTAAAGAAATAAAGCCTAAAGCTGATAATAAAGAATTCAATGCAACTATTGAATCAATTAAAGATATTGCTCTTCAAATTATTGAAGAAAATCCAAATATTCCAAGTGAGGCCTCTTTTGCAATAAAAAATATTCAAAGCGATTCGTTTCTAGTGAATTTTGTGTGTTCGAACATGAACTTAAGCACTGAAGAAAAATATAAAATTCTCATAACAAATGATCTTCATGAGCGTGCTTTAATGTGTCTAAAAGAAATGAACATTGAATTACAAAAACTATCATTAAAAAATGACATTCAATCTAAAGTAAGATCTGATTTAGATCAACAACAAAGAGAATATTTTTTACATCAACAAATGAAAACTATTCAAGAAGAGCTTGGTGGGGTGTCATATGATGAAGAAATAACTGAAATGAGATTGAGATCAACTAAAAAGAATTGGAGTAAGGAAATAAGTGATCATTTTAAAAAAGAATTATCTAAGCTTCAAAGAATGAATCCTCAAGTTGCAGAATATTCTATTCAAAGAAATTATCTAGATATTTACCTTGATTTGCCATGGAACGATTACTCTAAAGATAATTTTGATCTTAAAAGAGCTCAAAAAATTCTCGATAGAGATCATTATGGGTTAAAAGAAGTTAAAAAGAGAGTTATTGAACATATTGCGGTATTAAAGTTGAGGAATGACATGAAATCTCCTATTTTATGTTTTAATGGTCCTCCAGGAGTTGGTAAAACTTCTTTAGGAAAGTCAATTGCTGAAGCTTTAGGAAGGGAATATGTTAGAATCTCTTTAGGAGGACTCAGGGACGAATCTGAAATTAGAGGTCACAGAAAAACCTACATTGGAGCTATGCCTGGAAGAATAATTCAAAGTTTGAAGAAAGCGAAAACTTCTAATCCTGTTTTTGTTTTAGATGAGATAGACAAACTTTCAGTAGGTAATCAAGGAGATCCATCTTCTGCAATGTTGGAAGTTTTGGATCCAGAACAAAATACTTCTTTTTATGATAATTTTATTGAATCTGGTTTTGATTTATCGAAGGTAATGTTCATTGCTACATCTAATAATATTGGTAATGTGCAACCTGCATTAAGAGATAGAATGGAAATTGTAAGTGTCTCTGGTTATACTATAGAGGAAAAATGTGAAATTGCTAAAAAACATTTATTACCTAAGCAGATTACAGATCATGGTTTGTCTAAGAATGTAGTTAAACTAAAAAAAGCTTCAATTGAAAAAGTTATTGAAGGTTATACTAGAGAGTCTGGTGTAAGAGGTTTGGAAAAGCAAATTGCTAAAATAATTAGAAACATTGCAAAGTCTATAGCCTTGGAGGAAACATACTCTAATGAGATCAACCCTATAGAACTAGAAAGTATTTTAGGCATATCAATCTCTAAGGATCAGTATGAAAATAACGAAATTGCTGGAGTTGTAACAGGTTTGGCTTGGACTCAATTTGGAGGAGATATATTATTTATTGAATCTGCACTTTCTAAAGGAAAAGGAAATTTATCTATTACAGGAAATTTAGGTAAAGTTATGAAAGAGTCTGCAACAATAGCTCTAGAATATATAAAATCAAATGCTGCGTTACTATCGATAGATATTGAAAAATTATCGATTCATAATATACATATCCATGTTCCAGAAGGTGCAACTCCAAAAGATGGTCCTAGTGCAGGAATAACTATGCTTACTTCAATTGTGTCATTACTTACTCAAAAAAGAGTTAAAAGCAAGTTGGCTATGACTGGAGAAATTACACTTCGGGGAAAAGTTTTGCCAGTTGGAGGTATAAAAGAAAAAATTCTTGCTGCTAAAAGAGCAAAAATAAAAGAGATTATTCTTTGTAAGGATAATGAAAAAAACATATTAGATATTGATGATAGTTATTTAAAAGGTCTTACTTTTCACTATGTTTCCAACATGAAAGAAGTAATTGACTTGGCAATAACTAATCAAAAGGTCAAAAATTTTAAATTGTTTTAATGGCTAACGAAATAATTATAACTATTGATGGAACTTCATCTACTGGTAAAAGTACATTAGCTAAACGTATAGCAAAAAAATTAGGCTATATATATATAGATTCTGGAGCTATGTATAGAGCACTGACCTATTATGCAATTAGTAACAACTTAATATCAAAAGATTTTATCGATAAAAAAGCCTTAATTAATGATTTGTCAAAATTAGAAATTGACTTTAGAAAAATTTCTTTAAACGATAACCTAGAAATCCACTTAAACGGGTTCCCAGTTGAAAGCAAAATCAGATCGCTGAAAGTTTCTGATTTAGTAAGTCAATTAGCCGCTATAAACGAAGTAAGAACTCATATGGTTAAAATTCAACACTCTTTGGGTAAAAATAAAGGGGTTGTAATGGATGGAAGAGATATAGGGACAGTTGTTTTTCCTAATGCAGAATTAAAATTTTTTTTAGAGGCTTCTGCAAAACTGAGAGCTGAAAGAAGGTTTAACGAGCTTAAAATAACAGACAAAGGCGTCTCTTATGGTGAAGTTTTTGACAACATTAACTTAAGAGACACTCAGGACATGAATAGATCTAATTCTCCTTTAAAAAAAGCTCCGGATGCTGTTTTAATTAACACTGAGAATATGAATTTAGAGGAGGTTGAGAATGAGATTTTAAATCACATTTCTATAGCATTACCAAATTCTTTATAATAAATTTGTTTATCGAATAAAATGAACCTAATTTCGCGATCCTTTTGTTAGGTTAATATAGGTAGACAAAAGGTTAAAAATTGACAAACAACTTTTAATTTATTCCTTAAAGCCTGTAGATAAATTAAAATACAAATTTTAAGTTATGCCTGAAGAAAAAAAAGACAGCAAATCTAAAAAAGCTGTAAAAAAAACCAAAAAACCTTCTGAAAAAACAAAAACAGCTAAAGCTGCAGTTAAAATTTCTAAAGAAGTAATTATCGAACCAATTACAACAAATGAAATTATTGAAGAAACAACCACTCTAGACTCAACTGCTGAAGAAATCAAAAATGAAGAAATTTCTTCTGATCAATTTTTAAAAGATTTTGATTGGGATAATTTTGAGGAAGGAATCGAAACTGTTAAAGATGATAAGCTTTTAGAGTTCGATAAATTGATTCAAGAAAATTTTGTTGACACTTATAATGAAAGTGTTATATATGGAGTTATAATTAACTTGACAGATAGAGAAGCAATTATTGATATAAATGCAAAATCTGAAGGTGTTATTTCTTTAAATGAATTTAGATACAACCCGGATTTAAAAGTAGGTGACAAGGTTGAAGTTTTAGTAGATATTCAGGAAGATAAAACTGGACAATTAATACTTTCTCATAGAAAAGCAAGAACTATCAAAGCTTGGGACAGAGTAAACGAAGCTCATGACAAATCTACGGTAGTTAATGGTTTTGTTAAATGCAGAACTAAGGGAGGTATGATTGTTGACGTATTTGGATTGGAAGCTTTTCTTCCAGGTTCTCAAATTGATGTTAAGCCAATTAGAGATTATGATCAGTATGTTAATAAAAACATGGAATTTAAGGTTGTTAAAATAAATCATGAATTCAAGAATGTAGTAGTTTCTCATAAAGCTCTTATTGAAGCTGATATTGAATTACAGAAAAAAGAAATTATTGGACAATTAGAAAAAGGTCAAGTCCTAGAAGGAACAGTTAAAAATATCACTACTTATGGTGTGTTTATTGATTTAGGAGGTGTTGACGGATTAATTCATATAACAGACCTTTCTTGGAACAGAATTAATCATCCTAGTGAAATTTTAGAATTAGATCAAAAATTAAATGTTGTAATTCTTGATTTTGATGATGATAAGTCTAGAATTCAGCTTGGAGTTAAGCAGTTAAGCGCTCACCCTTGGGAGTCTTTAGATTCAGAAATTAAAGAAGGTGATAAAATTAAAGGTAAAGTAACTGTATTAGCAGATTATGGAGCATTTGTTGAAGTTGTTGATGGGGTAGAGGGGTTAGTTCATGTTTCGGAAATGTCATGGTCAACTCATTTAAGATCTGCTCAAGATTTTGTTAAAGTTGGTGATGAAGTAGAAGCTGTTATATTGACATTAGATAGGGAAGAAAGGAAAATGTCTTTAGGTATAAAGCAACTTTCATCAGATCCATGGACTGATATTACAACTAAATATCCAGTAGGGTCTAAACATACAGGTACTGTAAGAAACTTTACAAACTTCGGAATTTTCGTAGAATTAGAAGAAGGTATAGATGGACTGGTTTATATTTCTGATTTATCTTGGACAGTTAAAGTTAAACACCCTTCAGAATTATTTACAGCTGGTGATTCTATTGATGTTATTGTTCTAGAATTAGATTCTGAATCAAGGAAATTAAGTTTAGGTCATAAACAAACTATGGATAACCCTTGGAATGTATATGACAAAACATATGCAGAAGGAACTTCTCATAATGCCTCTATTTCAGATTCTAATGACAAAGGAGCTACAATTATTTTTAATGATGATATTACAGCCTTTGTTCCAAACAGACATTTAGTTAAAGAAGATGGAAACAAGCTAAAGAAAGGAGATGCAGCAGACTTTAAAGTTATTGAATACAATAAAGACTTTAAAAGAGTAGTAATGTCTCATACTGTATTGTTTAATGATCAGGAAAAGAAAAATGTCAAGGAGTCTCTTAAGAAAAATAAGGTTAAAGAATCCGACAAATCTACTCTTGGAGATTTAGATGTTTTAATGGATCTTAAGAAAAAAATGGATAGTGAAGGTAAATAGTATTTAATATTACTTAAAAAAAAGCATCTACTTAATAGATGCTTTTTTTTTACTTCAATATTTGATCAGACAACCAATTGCCTATTTCACTAGTTTTGTATGACTTTTCACCATCCGATAAATCTTCCGTTACTATTGATTTTTCTAATGATTGGTTTACTACTTTTCTTATTAAATCAGCTTCTTTTTTTAAATTAAAAGCATCTTCAAACATCATTGCTGCTGACAATACAGTTGCTAATGGATTAGCAATATCTTTTCCAGTTGCCTGAGGATATGATCCATGAATTGGTTCAAATAATGATGTTTTTAATCCAATAGATGCTGAAGGCATTAAGCCCATTGAACCTGATATTACTGAAGCTTCATCAGTTAATATGTCACCAAACAAGTTTTCAGTAATTAAAACATCATAAGAGTTAGGCCATTGAACTAAACGCATAGCTACCGCATCTACAAATTCATAAGAAACCTTAACTTCAGGATAGTCTTTTTCCATTAATTGAACTGTTTCTCTCCATAACCTTGAAGATTCAAGTACGTTGGCTTTATCTACACAACAAAGTTTCTTAGACCTGTTCATTGCTAGTTCAAAACCCTTTTTTGCCAACCTAGTTATTTCATCTCTAGTATATGTACAGGTGTCATATGCTGTATTTCCATTGTCTTTTCTTCCTCTTTTTCCAAAATAAATACCTCCAGTCAATTCTCTTAAGAAGACTAAATCAGTACCTTCTATTCTTTCTCTCTTTAATGGTGATTTGTCAATAAGTGAAGGAAATGTAAAAGTTGGTCTAACGTTTGCAAATAACCCTAAATCTTTTCTCATTTTAAGCAAACCTTGTTCAGGCCTTACTTTTGCCAAAGGATCATTATCATATTTTGGATGTCCTATTGCTCCAAATAATATTGCATCAGCATTAAGACAAATGTTATGAGTTTCTATAGGGTATGGTTCTCCAACTGCATCTATAGCTGCAGCACCCGTTAACGCTGTTACCCAATTAATTGAGTGGTTAAATTTTTTTGCGATTGCATTAGATACTTTTACCGCTTGATCTATTACCTCCGGTCCAATTCCATCTCCTGGGAGTAGTGCTATATTTAATTTCATTAATAATTTGATATAATGTTTAACATTTTTTCAGTTGCTTTAATTGCCGAAACTGTTTGATCTGAGTCCAGTCCTCTAGTAATAAAGTCCTTGTTATTATTTCTCCAAGTTATGAAAGTTTCGCAAAGTGAATCAGAGCTACTCCCAGGGGGAATAGTAACAGTATAATCTACTAGCGAAGGTAAAATAATATTATTTTTAGTGTATATTTTTTTTATTGCATTTATAAAAGCGTTAAACTGACCATCACCTGAGCCACTTTCTTTAAATAACTCTCCTTTAATTATAATCTCTAGTTCTGCTGAGGGATTTAATCCTTTTTTGTGTTTTAATTCATATGATTTAATAATTATATTCTTTTTAAAATCATAATTGTTTAAAACATCAGAAATTATAAAAGGAAGATCTTCTGATGTAACTCTTTCTTTTTTATCACCAAGTTCAATAATTCTTTTAGTTACTTTTTTAATATCCTCATCATTTAGAGTCAAGCCTAATTCTTGTAAATTTTTTTTAATATTAGCTTTTCCTGATGTTTTTCCTAGTGCATACTTTCTTTTCCTTCCGAATCTTTCCGGAAGTAAATCATTGTAATATAAATTATTTTTACTGTCGCCATCTGCATGAATTCCCGCAGTCTGTGTGAAAACATTTTCACCTACAATTGGTTTGTTAGCTGGTATTCTAAAGCCTGTAAATGCTGAAACTAATTTACTAACCTTGTGAAGTGACTTTTCATTTAGATTAATATGAATGTTTGGAAGAAAATCTCTGATTACAGCAGCAACACTTGCCATAGGGGCATTTCCAGCTCTTTCCCCCATTCCATTTATTGTTAAATGAATACCATGACAACCTGCGTTTAGGCTTTCAATTACGTTAGAGACGCTAAGATCATAATCATTATGTGCATGAAAGTCAAAATGTAATTCAGGATATTCATTAATTATATCAGAAAGAAATACATATGTTTCTTTTGGACTCAAAACGCCTAAAGTATCTGGAAGAAGAATTCTTTTAACAGGTAATGTTTTAAGGAAATCTAGATATTTATAGACATAATCTTTAGAATTACGCATCCCGTTACTCCAATCTTCTAAATAGACATTTGTTGAAATGCCTTTTTTAAGTGCATTTAAGATGGAATTAGATACTTCTTTAAAATGCTGATTTGGTGTTTTTTTTATTTGATGTTTAAGGTGATTTAAAGACCCTTTTGTTAAAAGGTTTTGAACTTTAGCTCCAGATTTAATTAGCCATTCTAGTGAAATTCCATCATCTAAAAATGTTAAAATTTCAATTTTATTTAAATATTGGTTTTGTTTAGCCCAATTGGTAATAGCTTGCGCAGCTTTAAATTCACCTTTTGAAACCCTTGCAGAGGCAATTTCAATTCTATCTACATTTAACTCGGTTAATAACAATTTTGCAATTGTTAATTTTTCAGATGATGAAAAAGACATACCTGAAGTTTGTTCCCCGTCTCTTAAAGTAGTATCCATTATCTCAATAGTCCTTTTATTCATTCTTTATAATAACAAACATTTATTAAAGAGGAGTATTTTTTGCAAATTCACTTATAGTGTCCTTCATATTAGTTAGGAAGTCTATGTCATCGTATCCATTTAACATATTTTCTTTTTTATATTCATTAATGTCAAATGATTCTGAAATACCTAAACATGGGATATTTACTTTTTGAGTATTTAAATCCACCACTAATTCAGTTTTGGGATTCTTAAAAACACATTCAAATATTTTATTTAAAAATTCAGAAGAAACTTGAACAGGAAGGACTCCTATATTTAAACAATTTCCTCTAAAAATATCTGCAAAAAAACTTGAAATAACACACCTGAAACCATAATCGTAAATAGCCCATGCAGCATGTTCTCTAGATGATCCAGATCCAAAATTTTTACCACCTAAAAGTATTTTTCCATTATAAGTGTCATTGTTTAATACAAACTCTTTTTTAATTGAATTATCAGCATTGTATCGCCAATCTCTAAACAAATTTTCGCCAAAACCAATTCTTTCTGTGGCTTTTAAAAATCTAGCTGGAATAATTTGATCAGTATCAACATTTTCGATAGATAATGGAACTGTTGTGCTTTTTAGTATATTGAATTTTTCGTAACCCATTTTAATTTTAATATAATGTTCTAGGATCTGTTATTTCACCTGTAATTGCTGCTGCTGCTGCAACAAGAGGACTAGCTAATAACGTTCTTGAGCCAGGACCTTGTCTTCCTTCAAAATTTCTGTTTGATGTGCTAACTGCATATTTACCAGCAGGCACTTTATCGTCATTCATTGCTAAGCAAGCTGAACATCCAGGCTCTCTTAATTCAAACCCAGCTTGTTCTAATACTTTCAAAAGACCTTCATCTTTAATTGCTTTTTCAACTTTATGAGATCCTGGCACCAGCCATGCAGTTACATTACAAGCTTTTTTTCTTCCTTTTACAATTTTTGTAAATTCTCTAAAGTCTTCAATTCTTCCATTGGTGCAACTTCCTAAAAAAACAAAATCAATTTTTTTTCCTAACATGCTTTCTCCTTCATTATAGTTCATATAGTTTAGAGATTTCAGATAAGTTTTAACACCTCCGTCTTGATTTTCAGCTTTAGGGATTCCTTTTGAGATACTAATTCCCATTCCAGGATTAGTTCCATAGGTAATCATTGGTTGAATATTATTTCCATCAAAAAATAATTCTTTATCGAAAATTGCATTTTCATCTGAGTAAAGTGTAGACCAATATTTCATGGCTTTCTCCCATTTCTCTTTTTTTGGAGTAAACTCTCTATTTTTTATATATTCAAATGTTTTATTGTCAGGCGCTATCATTCCACCTCTAGCACCCATTTCTATGCTAAGGTTACAAACAGTCATACGACCTTCCATAGACATTTCCCTAAATACTTCTCCAGAATATTCAACAAAATACCCTGTAGCTCCAGATGTACTTAGTTCAGAAATGATAAATAATGCAACATCTTTTGGAGTTACTCCTTTGCTGAGTTTACCATTAATAGATATCCTCATTTTTTTGGGTTTTGGTTGCATAATACACTGAGTAGAAAGAACCATTTCTACTTCAGAAGTTCCTATACCAAATGCTACAGCTCCAAATGCCCCGTGAGTTGAAGTATGTGAATCACCGCAAACAATAGTTGCGCCAGGTTGAGTTATTCCATATTCAGGACCAACCACATGGACTATTCCATTTTTTTCATGTCCCAATCCCCAATATGAAATTCCATGTAGTTTAGAATTTTCTTCTAACGCTTTTAATTGATTAGCTGAAAGAGGGTCTTTTACAGGAAGATGTTGATTGATTGTTGGTGTATTGTGATCAGCTGTTGCAAAAGTCTTTTCAGGAAATAGAACCTCTGAATTTCTGTTTTTTAATCCTAAAAAAGCAACTGGACTAGTCACTTCATGAACCATATGTCTATCTATAAATAATACGTCAGGTCCGTTGGTTATTTCATGAACAACATGTGAATCCCAAACTTTATCGAATAAGGTTTTACTCATAACTAAATTATAATTAAAGAGAATTTTTTATTATTATTGGAATGTCTTCATCTAACACTTCTTTTTTTAAATCAGCAAACTTTAGAAACTCATAATACACAAGGTCTAATTCATTTTTTGTAAGGTCAAACCCCACTTTTTTAGCCCTATAAGCTAACGCTGCTCGACCACTTCTTGCGGTTAGAATGATTGCTGATTCAGTAACCCCAACATCAAGAGGGTTGATTATTTCATAAGTTTCTCTGTTTTTTATAACTCCATCTTGATGAATTCCAGAGCTGTGTGCAAATGCATTTGCACCAACTATTGCTTTATTTGGCTGAACAGGCATTCCCATGTTGTCAGAAACCATTTTACTAGTGTCAAATAAAAGTTTCGAATTTATATTTGTATCTAAATTTAAATCAGGATGTTGTCTCATAATCATTACTACCTCTTCTAGAGAAGTGTTGCCTGCTCTCTCTCCGATTCCGTTTATTGTACATTCTATCTGTCTTGCTCCATTCACTATTCCCGCAATAGAGTTAGCTGTAGCTAGCCCTAGATCATTATGACAGTGACATGAAATTATGGCCTTATCTATATTTTTTACATTCTCATAAAGAAATTTTATTTTTTCACCATATTCAGATGGTAAACAATATCCTGTTGTGTCAGGTATATTGAGCACAGTAGCACCAGCTTCAATCATTTTTTCACAAACTCTAGCTAAAAATTCGTTATCAGTTCTACCAGCATCTTCAGCATAAAACTCTACATCTTTGACAAATGTTTTAGCATACTTAACTGCTTCATAACCAATTTCAATAATTTTTTCTTTTGAAGACTTGAATTTATGTTTAATATGGGAGTCTGATGTTCCAATTCCTGTGTGAATTCTAGGATGTTTTGCGTTCTTTAACGAATCTGCAGCAACTTCAATATCTTTTTTCACTGCTCTTGTTAAAGCGCAAACTGTTGTGTTTTTAATAATTTTAGAAATTTCTACGACAGAATTAAAATCTCCAGGACTGGAAACTGGAAATCCTGCCTCTATAACATCTACACCCAGTTCCTCTAATCTTTCAGCAATAACTAACTTTTGAGAAGTATCTAGTTTACAACCAGGAACTTGCTCGCCATCCCTTAAAGTTGTATCAAATATTTTAACATTTTCACTACTCATTTTTGATTTCCATCTTAAAATTTAAAACTAATACCTCAAAAGTAGTAAAATCGGTTAAATAAATCTATTATTCTATCATTTTAAGACACTTGTCCCAAATCTTATCAATAGGGGGAGGAGCAACAATTATTACTTCTTTTTTTGTTACTGGATGAATAAATGTTGTTTTTCTTGAATGTAAATGAATGCTACCGTTTGAATTGGGTCTTGGAAAGCCATACTTTAAATCACCTTTAATAGACATTCCAATCTTAGATAATTGAGTTCTTATTTGATGATGTCTACCTGTTTCAAGCTTGATTTTTAATAATGAATAATTATCTAAGTTTAAGATTGATTCGTAATATAAAATAGCTTTTTTTGCTTTTTTATTTAAAGAGTTAGTTACGTAAGATTTATTTTGCTTGGGATTTTTAGTTAGATAATCCTCTAATTTTCCGCTGGCCTTATCAACTACTAATTTTACAATAGCCCAATAGGTTTTTTTAATTTCATTTTTTTTGAACATTTCGTTCATTCTAGAAAGTGCTTTAGAAGTTTTAGTAAAAATTATAACTCCACTTGTAGGTCTATCAAGTCTATGTGTAATTCCTAAAAAAGCTTGGCCTGGCTTATTATATTTTTTTTTAAGATAATCTTTAACTCTATCTCCAAGTGTATGATCGTTAGATTTGTCACCCTGAGTTAGGTCACCAGGTTTTTTATTAACTATTATAAGATGATTATCTTCAAAAAGAATTTCTACCACAAAAAAAATTAATATTGTTCGTCTTTATTTGGAAAATCTAAACTTTTAACGTCTTTAATATAGGATTGAATTGCATTAGTCATTATTTCATCTAAGTTCACATACCTTCTTAAAAATCTTGGATTAAAATCTGAGTTTAAACCTACTAAATCATGGGTTACTAGTACTTGACCGTCGACATTACTTCCGGCCCCAATACCAATAATGGGTGCTGAAACTGAATCGGTTACTTTTTTAGAGACTTTAGCAGGAATTTTTTCAAGAACAATTCCAAAACAACCTAGTTTATCTAATAATTTTGCATCTTCAAGAAGTCTTTTAGCCTCATCATCTTCTTTTGCTCTAACGCTATAGGTTCCAAATTTATATATTGATTGAGGGGTTAACCCTAAGTGTCCCATGACAGGAATTCCAGCGTTAAGTATTTTAACAATAGATTCTTGAATTTCACGCCCCCCCTCCATTTTAACGGCATGTGCACCTGATTCCTTCATAATTCTTATCGCTGATCTTAATGCTTCATTTGGGTCTGACTGGTAACTCCCAAAAGGAAGATCAACTACAACAAGAGACCTCTTAACTCCTCTTACTACCGAAGAAGCATGATAAATCATTTGATCTAGTGTTATGGGTAATGTCGTTTCATGTCCAGCCATTACATTTGAAGCTGAATCGCCGACAAGAATTATATCAATTCCAGATTTATCAATTATTTTAGCCATGGAGTAATCATATCCTGTTAGCATAGAAATTTTTTCTTTACGATTTTTCATTTCTAATAAAGAATGGGTAGTTACTCTTTTATATTCTTTTTTTGACATGATTTTTATTTATAAATGTAAATGTAATTTATATTTTAATTAATACAATTCAAAATTTTGTACTGACATACTGTCATATACGCTTGTATGGCACAATCATTGAAATAAATGAATTATAAATTGATAAATATTTAAAAAATGAGTAAAATAATTGGAATTGATTTAGGAACTACTAACTCTTGTGTTTCTGTAATGGAAGGTAATGAGCCTGTGGTAATCCCAAATGCAGAGGGTAAAAGAACGACTCCCTCAGTTATCGCCTTTGTTGAAGGTGGTGAGATTAAAGTTGGTGACCCAGCAAAAAGACAAGCAGTAACAAACCCTACTAAAACTATTGCATCTATCAAAAGGTTCATGGGAAGTAGTTATAGCGAGTCTAAAAAAGATGCAGATAGATCTGCTTATAAAGTAGTTAAAGGAGATAATGATACTGCAAGAGTTGATATTGATGGAAGGCTATATACTCCACAAGAACTATCTGCAATGATTCTTCAAAAAATGAAAAAGACTGCTGAAGATTATTTAGGAAATTCTGTTACTGAAGCAGTTGTAACTGTTCCAGCATATTTTAATGATTCTCAAAGGCAAGCTACTAAAGAAGCAGGTGAAATTGCAGGACTTAAAGTTCAAAGAATTATAAATGAGCCAACTGCTGCTGCTTTAGCATATGGTTTAGATAAATCTGGAAAAGATCAAAAAATTGCTGTTTATGATTTAGGAGGAGGTACGTTTGATATTTCTATTTTAGAACTTGGAGATGGAGTCTTTGAAGTTCTTTCAACTAACGGTGATACTAGGCTTGGTGGAGATGACTTTGATGAAGAGATTATTAAGTTTTTAGCTGATGATTTTAAAAAGAAAGAAGACATAGATTTAAGAAAGGATCCAATGGCTTTACAAAGGCTTAAAGAAGCTGCTGAAAAAGCAAAAATTGAACTTTCATCGTCAAAACAAACAGAAATTAATTTACCATATATAACGGCAACATCTTCTGGTCCAAAACATTTAGTAGTTTCTTTAACAAGATCTAAATTCGAACAACTTTCAAGTGATTTAGTTAAAAGATCAATGGAGCCTGTAAAAAAAGCAATTGATGATGCTGGCTTAAGCATTAAAGACATTGATGAAGTTATTTTAGTGGGTGGTTCTACAAGAATCCCTGTTATTCAAGATCAAGTTGAAAAGTTTTTCGGAAAAAAACCTTCAAAAGGTGTTAATCCTGACGAAGTTGTTGCAATTGGAGCAGCAATTCAAGGTGGGGTTCTTACTGGAGACGTGAAAGATGTCTTGTTATTAGATGTTACTCCTCTGTCATTAGGAATTGAAACTATGGGTAGTGTAATGACAAAATTAATTGATTCTAACACAACTATCCCTACTAAAAAATCTCAAGTATTTTCTACTGCCGCTGACAATCAACCTTCAGTAGAAATCCATGTACTTCAAGGTGAGAGACCTATGGCCAAAGACAATAATACAATTGGAAGATTTCATCTTGATGGTATCCCGCCATCTCCAAGAGGAACTCCTCAAATTGAAGTTACTTTTGATATTGATGCAAATGGATTGATTCATGTTACAGCTGCTGATAAAGCTACTGGTAAAACTCAAGATATCAGAATCGAAGCATCCTCAGGTCTTACTGAAGAAGAAATTGAAAAAATGAAGAAAGAAGCTGAATTAAATGCTGAATCAGATAAAAAGGTAAAGGAAGAAGTAGATACGCTTAATAGTGCGGATGCTATGATTTTTCAAACAGAAAGTCAATTAAAAGAGTTTGGAGAAAAACTTTCTGATGGTAATAAAAAAGCAATTGAGGAAGCACTTGATGTATTGAAAAAAGCTAAAGAATCTAAAGATGTTGAAAATATTAAAACAGCACTTGAAGGAATTAATGGAGCTTGGAAAAATGCATCGGAGGAACTTTATAAGGCGCAGGCTGAAACTCAACAAGCTGGTGGTTCTGCAGGTGCTCAACCAGACAGCCCTGAATCACCCGATTCAAAAGATGGTTCGGATGATGTTCAAGATGTTGATTTTGAAGAGGTTAAGTAATAAAAATCAATTTTAAATAAAAAAAACGTATCAAAATATTTGATGCGTTTTTTTTGTTTTATACTTTTAGATAATGGATAAAAAAGAAATCTTAAAAAAAATAAATTCTGCTAATAAGAATACTTTAATGGAGACTTTAGAGATGAGTTTTATTGATATTGGGGAAAATTTTTTGACAGCAAAAATGCCAGTAAACTCACGGGTTTTTCAGCCTGATGGAGTTTTACATGGAGGCGCAACAGTAGCATTAGCTGAATCAGTAGGTAGTGCTGCATCCTATTTGTCAGTAGATCGCGAAAAACAAATGGTAAGAGGAATAGTTATTTCTGCTAATCATTTAAAGAGTGTAACTGAAGGATTTATCTATGCTAAAGCTATTCCAATTCATAAAGGAAGAACAACTCAGCTTTGGGAGGTTAAGATAACAGATGATGATAATAAATTGATTTCTCATTGTAAACTTTCTACTATGATTTTAAAAAAAAGGTAACTCAGTAATATGTATATAGAGAATGCTTTTAAAGTAAGTGCAGATTGGTGGAGGTATATTGTTGGAGTTACTATTATTTTCATTTTTACACAAATAGGATCAATCCCTTTTATTATAGCAATTATTTCAAAGGCTGGATTGGAAGCTGCCGCTAGTCTGGAAGAGACTAATATGATGACAGTACTTGAGAATAATAATCTTACGTTATTTTATTTTCTTTTTCCTTTTGCAATTGGATTTTTAGGTCTTTTAGTTGTAATAAAATTCTTGCATAAGCAATCTTTTTTGTCATTAACAACATCTAGGTCTAAAATTGATTTTAGTAGACTTTTTACAGCTTTTTTTTGTGTTTCAATAATAATCTGTGCAAATACTTTTATTTATTACTTTACTTCGCCAGAAGACTATGAGTTTAATTTTAACATGTCCTCCTTTCTAGGATTATTTGCTGTTGCTATAGTTTTTATACCTATCCAAACAAGTCTGGAAGAATATATTTTTAGGGGCTATTTAATGCAGGGTTTAGGCGCTAATTTTAAAAGTAGATGGATTCCATTGATTTTAACATCTTTTTCATTTGGATTTTTACATTTTTGGAACCCAGAAGTTAGCGAGCTAGGTTATATAATTTTGGTACATTATGTTGCTACTGGATTTTTCCTTGGAATTATTACTCTTATGGATGAAGGTATGGAATTAGCTCTTGGTTTTCACGCTGGAAATAATTTATTAATTGCTCTACTGGTAACTGCAGACTGGACGGTTTTTCAAACAAATTCAATTTTAAAGTTTATCTCAAAACCAGATGTTATAACTGAAACTCTATTTTCTGTTTTATTAGTTTATCCATTACTATTGTTTTATTTTTCTAAAAAATATAAATGGTCTAATTGGCGTGAAAAATTATTAGGAAAAATAAATTGAATTTTTATATGTTTTTTAACATATTCATTTATTTTTTATTAAGACATTGCAACTAACAACAACTAACAACAACTAACAACAACTAACAACAACTAACAACAACTAACAACAACTAAGGATTATGAAATTAAATAAAAATGGAATTTTTGGAATTGCTTCTTTTGTTTTAACTCTTCTAGGGATTGCTCTAGTTTTGTTAGGAGCAATTAAGTATCAAGACTATGCTATAGGATTTTGTGTAGTAGGGACCGGTTTTATTGCAATAGGCTGGGCTTTTAACGCTCTAAAAGGAAGAGTTTAGTTATTTTTACCTATCATATTTTTTACATCTACCCACTTATCGAATTCTTCAGAACTAGCATAACCTAACTTTAATGTTGCCTCTTTTAAAGTTTTATCATTTTTATGAGCGAAATTTGCAATTTCAGCAGATTTATAATAACCAATTTTACTATTTAATGCTGTAACTAACATAAGAGAATTATTAACTAGTTCATCAATACGTTTTGTGTTAGGCTTGATTCCATTTACACAATTATTATTAAAACTATTAACACTATCGGAAATTAATGTTGCTGACTCTAAAACATTAGCAGCCATTAGTGGTTTATAAACATTTAATTCATAATGTCCTTGCATTCCTCCGATTGTCACAGAAACATCGTTTCCTATTACCTGTGCACATACCATAGAAATAGCTTCACATTGTGTTGGGTTCACTTTTCCAGGCATTATTGAGCTTCCAGGTTCATTTGCCGGTATAGAAATTTCACCAATTCCAGACCTAGGTCCACTAGCCATCATTCTAATATCGTTAGCTATTTTATTTAAAGAATTTGCAATAAGCTTTAATGCTCCGTGAGTTTCTACTAAAGCGTCATGGGCAGCAATCGATTCAAACTTATTTTTTGCAGAAATAAAATTAATACCTGTAAATTTTGAAATGAATTCTGCAGATAATTTAGCGTAACCATCAGGTGTGTTTATACCTGTTCCAACAGCTGTAGCGCCTAATGCTAATTCTGATAAATGTTTTAAAGAGTGTTTTAAAGAATCTAGTCCATGTTCAACTTGAGAACTATATCCAGAAAATTCCTGACCAAGAGTGATAGGTGTAGCGTCCATTAAATGAGTTCTACCTATTTTAATAATATTTTTAAAATCAGATGATTTATTTGTTAAAGTTTGTTTAAAACTTTCAAGACTTGGAATAGTTTGCTCTATAAGTTTTTTATATATAGCTATATGCATAGCAGTAGGAAAGGTGTCGTTAGAAGATTGAGACATGTTAACATCATCATTTGGAGCCAATAACTTGTTTTTTATATCTTCTAAATTATTTCCTTGTAATAAATGTCCTCTATTAGAGATGACTTCATTTATATTCATATTACTCTGAGTGCCAGATCCAGTTTGCCAAATGACTAGTGGGAATTGACTATCATGTTTACCTTTTAATATTTCATCACATACTTTTGAAATCATATCTCTCTTTTCAGTACTTAAAACACCCAACTCATGATTTGTAAAAGCTGCAGCTTTTTTAAGGTAGGCAAATCCGTATATGATTTCAATTGGCATAGAACCGGATTGGCCAATTTTAAAATTATTAATTGATCTTTGAGTTTGTGCCCCCCACAAAGCTTCATTAGAAACATTAACTTTTCCTATTGTGTCTTTTTCAGTTCTATGATCCATAATTTTTAATTATTCTACAAATTTACTATAAAACGTTTAGATATTAATTTTAATATGATTTGTTAAAAATAATTTCATTGGATCATATCTTTATTTATATTTGTAAACCAATTAAAATTTATGTTCGAATTCGATCAATATTTAGGCTTTATTCTGTTTTTATCAGTTTTTACAATGGGCTTTTGGCTTCTAATTCTTTTATTAACCTTTATTGTTCCATATTGGGTAGGAGGATCTTTATTGGAAAGACTAAAAGAGTTAAGAGATAAAAAGCTAAAAAAATAGTTTAACTACCAAATCCTTCTCCATCATAATCTTGATAGCTAGGCTCTGCCTTTTTCTTCTTTTGATTAAATCTATATATAAGGTTTAATTCTAAACTTCTTCCACCTCTCCAATTACTTTCACTATAATTCCTGTAAGTTTCATTAAAAGATTCAATTCTCCATTTTTGAGTCTCAAAAATATCATTAACCTTAAAGGTTAATGTTATTTTGTCATTTAATAGATCTTTACTGAATGCAGTATTTGTAGAAATAGAAGCTTTTCTTTGAGAAACTGCAGTTTTTTGAGGAGCTCTATATCTAAAACTAGTTTGCCAATCAATACTTGAAAATAAGTTTAAATAATTGTTTATTCGACCCGACCATGATAAGTTTTTTGAATCATAGACTATGCCCTTGTATTCTCCTATAGTTTCAGATTCATAGAAATTTACATTTCCTCTTAATCTCCATTTTTTAGATTGACTAAAGTTTGCACTAAATTCAACACCTATTTGTTTATTGCTTGATAAGTTGACCGGAGTTCTTCTTAATACTGGAACTAGTATGTCGTTTACAAGAACAAAATCTCCAGTGTTTTCACTAATAAAAGTAAATTCTCCAGTTGATTTTCTATAATAGACAGACCCATTTAAGGTTAGTTTTTCATATCTCTTTAAATAACCAATGTCTATTCCGTTTGAATAAGTAGGGTCTATATCTGGATTACCTTGAAAAATATTTGTCGCACTTGATCTTGAAGGAAAAGGGTTAATGAAATAGGATCTAGCTCTTCTTATTCTTCGATTGTATCCAAAAGTTATTGTCTCATTTTCCTTGATTTCATAAGCTAAATTAAGAGTTGGGAATAAATCATTATATTTTTTTATGTTATTTGTATTGTTTGCTAATTGCTTAACAGTAGTTTTTGATTCTTCATATCTTAAACCTAATAAATATGAGAATTTATTTTTTTTATTACCATATTGAGTGTAGAAAGCATTAACTTTTTCATTGTATAGCAGAGTATTACTAAGATTTATATCGTTTGTAAAATTGCCATTTAAGTCTTCATTTTCAACTAAGTAATCAATATCTTGATATTGATTACTTCTTCTAAATCCAAGTTCAAATTGTCCATCTTTATTAATTGGCAATACATAATCTATTTTAAATAGTTCACTTTCTTGGATTTCATCTGTAACTACCTTTTCACTTAAGTATTTTGTATATACTGGTTTTAATTGAGAATTTGAAATAAATCCTTTTTCATTTTCTGTTGATTTTTCTTTTTGATAGTCCATAGTTAATACATGTCCTTCAGAATTAAATTCGTGGGTTAGATTTAGCGAGAATTCATTTGTATCATCTGTTTCTGTTTCATTTTCTAACCTTTCAGAAAGTTTTGTTGTACTATTAAAATTTTGATCAACATTATTTATAGTATTCGTGCCTCCATCACTTTTTCTTAAAACGTATGAAGCAACAAAACTAGTTTTATCTAAAATGAAATATTCAACTCCTGTATTTAAGTAATTTGAGTTTCTTTCTGATTGTCTATCGCCATTTTCATTTAAAAAATTGTTAATTGCTTGATCAGTATAGTATTCTGTTTCATTTAAAAAATTACCATCAGTAGCTCTTGTGTTATATCCAATATTATTAAAAATATTTATATTTTTTGTTCTAAAGTTTACATTAGTTGAAGCACCATATCTTTTTGGATCCCCACTATTTAAAGATAAAGAACCGTTTAAACCTGCCAATTTATTTCTTCTTAATACAATATTAATAATACCTGCCGTGCCTTCTGCATTGTATCTAGCTGACGGAGAGGTGATAACCTCCACTTTTTCAACACTTTCAGATGGAAATTGTTTTAACGCTTCGTTACTGCTTATTCCAACAAGTCCTGATGGTTTTCCATTTATAAGAATTCTTACGCTCTCATTACCACGCAAAGAGACATTACCTTCAATATCAACTTCAATTGATGGAAGATTATCTAAAACATCACTAACGCTACTTCCCTTAAGAGTTAAATCTTTTCCAATATTATAAACAGTTTTATCTAATTTAATTTCAATTTCTGTTTTCTCACCAATTAACTCTACTTCATCTAAAACATTTTCATCGATAGATAATTCTATTGTACCAAAATCTAATGAATTGGAAACATTTATATTTTTAATTAATTTATGTTTAAACGAAATGTATTCAATTTTAATGTTATAAATTCCTCTGGAAATTTCAAGATTAAACTTTCCTTCAAAATCAGTAATACCACCATATAAAATTTCAGTGTTTTTTGAGTTTGATATACTTACTGTAGCATATTCTAATGGAGTTTTGGAATCTGAGTCAATTACTAGTCCAGATATATTTATATTATTTTGCTGAGCATTTCCTAGAAATGAGATAAAACCAATAATCAAAAAAAAATTTTTCATTTAAATTATTTGTTACTCTAAAATTGTTTGAGTTTTATATACAGACAATCAATAGGAAGAAAGGTTTAGTTTGAAATACAATTAAAATCTTTTGTGTTGGTATAGCTATTATATCCTTTGATTTTGACATAAAAACAGGTCTTTTAATTAAATTTCAATTCCTATTTCTTTTAAATCGGATTTCAGTTGACTTGGAGATTTGAATTGAATACTCTTTATTCCACATTTTATAGCTCCTTCTATATTTGATAATCTATCGTCAATAAAAAGGCATTCAGAAGAATTTAATTCATATTTATTTAGAGTATATTGATATATTTCTTGATGAGGTTTCAGCATTTTTATTTCTCCTGACACAACAATTCCTTCAAATAATTCAAGAAATTTATATTTTTTTATTGCAACTGGAAAAGTTTCAGCACTCCAATTAGTAAGAGCAATTAACTTATAATTTTTATTTTTTAATTTATACAAAATTTCAACTGTCCCAGAAATTTCGTCTTTAAGCATCTCCTCCCATCTCCCATAAAACATTCTTATTAATCTTTCGTAATCAGGAAAAAGCTTTATTCTTTCTTCTGTTGCTTCCTTCATTAACTTACCTCCGTCTTGCTCTTCATTCCAACTAGAAGTACAAACATTATCAAAAAACCATTTCATTTTTCTTCTATCTCCTTTAAATTCTTTCAAATAAACGTATTCAGGGTTCCAATCCACCAATACTCCACCTAAATCAAAAATTATTGTTTTCATAATTAATTTGACATTAAAAAAGCTTTTAAAAATGGGTTTAAACCACCATTTAGTACTTCATCTACATTGTTAGTTTCATGACCAGTTCTAACGTCTTTAATCAGTTTATAAGGGTGAAGTACGTAATTTCTTATTTGAGATCCCCACTCAATTTTCATTTTACTAGATTCAATTTTTTCTCTTTCAATCATTTTTTCTTTTAATTGAATTTCATACAATTGAGACTTAAGTAATTTTAGAGCTTTTTCTTTATTTTCTAATTGAGATCTAGTTTCTGAGTTTTCAATGACAATACCTGAGGGTCCATGTCTCAACCTGACTGCAGTCTCAACTTTGTTAACGTTTTGCCCTCCAGCTCCACTAGAGCGCATGGTTTCCCATGAAATATCAGATGGATTAATATTTATTTCTATTGTATCATCTACAAGAGGATAAGCATACACAGAAGCAAAAGACGTATGTCTTTTTGCATTACTGTCAAAAGGGGAAATCCTAACCAATCTATGAACTCCATTTTCTCCTTTCAACCAACCAAAACCATACTCTCCATCAATCTCTAGTGTGACAGATTTTATTCCCGTTACATCTCCTTGTTGAAGATCTAATTCCTTTAATTTATAATTGTTTTTTTCAGCCCACATTATATACATTCTCATTAGCATATAAGCCCAGTCACAGCTCTCAGTACCACCTGCTCCTGCAGTAATTTGAATAACCACACTCATTTCATCTCCTTCGTTTGAGAGCATGTTTTTAAATTCAATTTTTTCAATGTGATCTGAACATAAAATAAAATGGGAATTAAGCTCCTTTTCAGATGTTTCGCCATCTTTAAAATATTCAAAAAGAACTTCTAAATCTTCAGTTAAAGATTTTGCTTTTTCATAATCTTTAACCCATTGTTTAAGTGACTGAAGCTCTTTCATTATAATTTGAGCTTTTTTAGAATCGTTCCAAAAATCAGGATCTAAAGTAATTTCTTCTTTATTAGTAATTTCAATATTTTTTGTTTCTACGTCAAAGATATCTCCTTAACGCCTTTGTGCGTTCAAGAAGATTCTTAATTTGATCAATAGTAATCATTCTGAAAAATATTCTTCAAAAATACATTATAAAAACACTAAATATTCACTTAATTAATTTTTATATTTAAATAAAATTGATTTAACTATGAATTATAGGTTAATGTTTACCCTGCTCTTATTTTTATTAATAACTCAAATTAAATCTCAGGAAATTCAGAGTGAAAAGAAAAGTTTTTCAGGATTTTTTAATTTTAGTTATTCAGAATCAAACGATAAAATTTTTCTTGAAGTAAACAAGATTAATAAAGAGTTTTTATACGTGAGTTCTTTAACAACAGGTCTTGGATCAAATGATATAGGTTTGGACAGAGGTCAATTAGGTGATCAGCGAATCGTTAAATTTAAAAAATATGGCAACAAATTATTGCTAATTCAGCCTAATCAAAAATTTAAAGCAATTTCTGAAAATAATTTAGAAAGAGCGAGTGTAGAAGAAGCTTTTGCTAAATCAGTAATTTTTGGTTTTGAAATTGTAGAATTTGATCAAGATTATTATTTGATAGACTTTACTCCGTTTTTAATGCAAGATTCACATGGAGTTTCAAATAGATTAAAAAATTTAGATCAAGGTTCATATATTTTAGATTTAACAAAAAGTGCTTTAAATATTGAAAGAACTAAGGCTTTTCCAAAAAATGTTGAATTTGAAGCATTGTTAACATTTAAAAACTCTGGTGATTACGGAAAGATGATTTCAAGTGTTTCACCTGATCCATCAATAATAAGTGTAATTCAGCATCATTCATTTATTGAGTTACCAGATGACAATTATAAACCAAGAAAATTTGATTCAAGAAGTGGGGGAATTCCTATTTCTTACATGGATTATGCTTCTCCGGTTCATGAATCAATAACTAAGAGATTATTGATAAGACATCGACTTGAAAAGTTAAATCCAAATTTAGATTCTAGTGAAGTTAAAAAGCCAATCGTTTATTATTTAGACCCTGGCACGCCTGAGCCAGTTAGATCTGCGTTATTAGATGGTGCAGGTTGGTGGAATGAAGCTTTTGAAAGCATAGGATATAAAAATGCATTTCAAGTCAAAATTCTTCCGGAAAATGCAGACCCAATGGATTGTCGTTATAATGTAATTCAGTGGGTTCATAGATCTACACGAGGATGGAGTTATGGTGCTAGTGTTGTTGACCCCAGAACTGGAGAGATAATTAAAGGACATGTGAGTTTAGGGAGTTTAAGAATTAGACAAGATTTTTTAATAGCTCAAGCATTGATTAACAAGCCTTTTAAAAATGATAACAACAATTATAAACCTATGCTTGATATGGCTCTATCGAGAATTAGACAATTAAGTGCTCACGAGGTAGGTCATACTCTAGGTTTTGCTCATAATTTTGTTTCAAGCACTAACGATAGAGCTTCTGTCATGGACTACCCACATCCTCTAATTTCTATAAATAATGATCAAATTGATTTATCTAATGCTTATTCTAAAGGAATTGGTGAATGGGACAAAGTGAGTATCGCTTATAGTTATTCTGAATTTGATCCAATTGATGAAAAAAATAAATTAGAAAAGATCTTAAAGCAAGCTAATTTAAAAGGATTAAGATTTATTACGGACAATGATGCTAGACCTCAAGGTGGTGCTCATGTCTCAGCTCATTTATGGGATAACGGAAAAGATGTTGTTTCTGGTTTAGACGAAATTTTTAAAGTAAGAGATAAAGCAATAAAAGATTTTTCTAAATTTAATATTAAGAGTTTTGAGCCTTATTCAGTTCTTGAAGATATTTTTGCGCCTTTATACTTTATGCATAGATATCAGACAGAAGCTGCAATTAAATTAATAGGAGGTTTGGATTATAATTATGCTACAAGAGGAGATGGGCAATTAATAGTTCAAGGTTTAAATTTAGAAACACAAAACAAGGCTTTAAAATCAGTTTTAAAGTCTTTAGATGCTAACAATCTTGCAATTCCAAGAGATAAATTAAAATTATTTCCTCCTAGAGCTTTTGGATTTTCTAGAACGAGAGAATCTTTTAACGGAAAAACAGGCGTTTCCTTTGACCCATTTAGTGCAGCTTCAACGGCAAGTGACATGACTCTTTCGCTTTTATTTAACCCGGAAAGATTAAACAGAGTTATGGTCCAGCATAGTTTAGATAGTTCAAAAATGAGTGTTAGGTATTTATTAAATAGTTTGATCTCTAATTCTTTTAAAATCACACATAAGGATCCTTATATTAGTCAGGTCCAGCATATTATTAATAGTAATTTATTAATTTATTTATTGAATTTATCCCAAGATAATAATGTTTACATGCAACTCCATTATGAAGCTAAAATTGCTCTTGAAGAAGTTGAGAAACTGATCTTAAAGACAAAAAAAACAAATACTTATTATGAGGAATATTTATATATAATAAAAAACTTTAAAGACTTGCCAGGAATGTATAAAACAAATAGCTCTCCAAAAATTCCTGACGGATCTCCAATAGGAATTAATAACTGTTCTTTAAATTAACAAACATGATGATTAACTTGATAAGTGATACTGTAACAAAGCCCTGTGAGAATATGCTTAAAGCTATGATTAATGCTAAAGTGGGTGATGATGTTTTTAAGGAAGACCCTACTGTCAATAAATTAGAAGAAATGATTGCTCAAATGTTTGGAATGGAATCTGCTTTGTTTTTCCCATCAGGCACTATGGCTAATCAAACTGCTATAAAAATACATACTAACCCTGGGGATCAGCTTATATGTGATAAATATGCACATGTATATAATTATGAAGGTGGAGGAGTTAGTTTTAATAGTGGGGTATCTTGTAAATTAATTGATGGAGAAAGAGGAATGTTTACAAATAAACAGGTTTTAGAATCAATCAACCCACCAGATTTTTACCATAGTCCAAAAACATCTTTAGTTTGTGTAGAAAATACTACCAATAAAGGAGGAGGTGCATGTTGGGATTTAGAAGAACTTAAGAAAATAAAAAAAACCTGTAACGATAATAATTTGTCATTTCATTTAGACGGTGCGCGTATTTGGAATGCTCTAGTTAGAACTAACAAAAAACCCAAAGATTTCGGGTCAATATTTAATTCTATTTCGGTTTGCCTTAGTAAAGGCTTAGGTTGCCCATCAGGTTCAATGTTAATTGGCTCAAAAGAATTTATAAATAAAGCTATTAGAATAAGAAAAATATTAGGGGGAGGAATGAGGCAAGTTGGATACTTAGCAGCTTGTGGCATATATGCTTTGGAAAACAATATAAAAAGATTAAATACAGATCACTTAAAAGCTAAAGAGATTGAGTATGTTTTATCTTGTATATCAATTGTTAAAAAAGTTGAAAAGGTTGAAACTAATATTGTAATTTTTGAGACTGAAGCTAATGTTAGTTCAGAACTTTTTTTAAATATGTTAAATAAAAATGGAGTTAAGTTAATATCGATGGGAGATAATAAACTTAGGCTTGTAACTCATTTAGATTATTCTGACGAAATGCATAAATCATTTTTAAAAATTTTAAATGATTTAAAGTTTTAATTTATGATTAAATATTCTAGACTTTTAATAGTATGTATTATGTTTGCGTTTTCTTGCAATAACAATATGAAACAACCATTTGATAGTTCAATCGTCCTCCCAAAAGCAGATAAAATTCCTATTTCATTTAAGAAGCATGATGACTTAAGAGTCGATAATTATTATTGGTTGAACGAAAAGGAAAACCCTGAAGTTATTGATTATTTAGAAAGAGAAAACGATTATTACAATAAGATGACTGCTCATACTATAGATTTTCAAGGTGAATTATTTAAAGAAATTAAAAGTAAGATCAAAGAAGACGATGAATCTGTTCCTTATTTTATAAATGGTTATTGGTATGTAACTAAATATAAAAAAGACAAAGACTATCCAGTTTATATTAGAAGAAAAGATTCAATTAGCGCTAAAGATGAAGTTTTATTTAACTGTAATGAATTAGCCAAGGACTACGAATATTTTAATTTATCAAATATTCAAATCAGTCCAAACAATAAACTTGCTGCCTATAGTTTTGATACGGTTTCTAGAAGATTATATACTATAAAAATAAAAAATTTAGAAACTGGTGAAATTTATAAAGAAGAAATTAATAATTCATCAGGAAGTTTTGCTTGGGCTAATGATAATTCATCTTTATTTTACACAAATAGAGATTCTAAAACCTTAAGAAACGATAAAATTTTTAAACATGAGTTAGAGACTAACTCTATTGATGATGAATTGGTTTATCATGAAAAAGATAAAACTTTTTACACAAACGTCTCAAGGACAAAATCTAATAAATTTGTTGTTATATCTTCATTTAGTACTCTTACATCAGAGTTTCAGTTTGTTGATGCTGATAATCCTAATGACGATTTTAAACTATTTAGTAAACGTATTAAAGGAGTTGAATATAGTGTTAGTCACTTTGGAGATTATTTTTATATAATTACCAATAGAGATAATGCCAAGAACTACAAACTGATGAAAACTTCTTTACTTCATACTGAATTCGATAACTGGGAAAGCGTGATAAATCATAGGGAAGATGTTTTAATTGAAGGTATTGATATTTTTAAGGATTACTTAGTAGTTAGTGAAAGAGTTAAAGGGTTAAGTAGAATTAATGTTAAAAGATGGGATAAGACAGAAAATTATTTTATAAACTTCAATAGTGATACCTATACAGCTTATACTACATCAAATATTGATTTTAATACCAACAAACTTAGATATGTTTATAATTCTATGACAGAGCCATATTCAGTTATAGATTTTGATATGAAATCTAAAGAAAAAGTCACTATAAAAGAACATTTAGTTGTCGACGAAAATTTCAACAAAGACAATTATGTTTCAGAAAGAACTTGGGCTAAAGCTGCTGATGGAGTGAGGATTCCTATATCTTTAGTTTATAAAAAGGGGCTTATTAAGGACGGATCTAATCCCTTGTTAATTTATGGTTATGGCTCATATGGCAATACTATTGACCCTTCTTTTTCAATAAGTAGACTTAGTCTTTTAGATCGTGGTTTTATATACGCTATTGCACACGTAAGAGGGAGTGAATACTTAGGTAGGGACTGGTATGAAGATGGTAAACTTTTTAATAAATTAAATACATTTACTGATTTTGTTGATTGTACAAAACACCTTATTTCTGAAGGCTTTACAACTCCAAAACATACTTATGCATACGGCGGATCTGCAGGAGGACTTTTGATGGGTGCAGTTATAAATTTAGCTCCTGAACTATATAATGGAGTTATTGCGGCAGTTCCTTTTGTAGATGTAGTAACAACTATGTTAGATGAAACTATTCCTTTAACTACTAGTGAGTACGATGAGTGGGGAAATCCTAATGATAAAAGTTATTATAAATATATGATGTCTTATTCTCCTTATGATAATGTAAAAAAAATTAACTACCCTAATCTATTAGTAACCACTGGTTTACATGATTCACAGGTTCAGTATTGGGAACCTGCCAAATGGGTGGCTAAATTAAGAGAATTAAAAACTGATAAAAATAATTTATTTTTAAATACAGATATGGATACGGGTCATGGAGGCTCCTCAGGGAGGTTTGAAGCATTAAAAGATTTGGCAAAAGAATATGCTTTTTTACTTGATTTAGAAAACATTTATAAATAAATTTATTTTGTTCTATTAATTTTTTTTAGGTAATTTGTACACTTCAATTCAAGTTGAAAATATTAAATGAAAGGAAAAATAAAAGCTTATAATAATATACTTGAGTTAATTGGAAATACTCCGTTAATTAAGCTTAATGAAATTGTTAAAGATATTCCTGGTAATTTTTATGCAAAATTAGAGGCATTTAACCCTGGGCATTCTAATAAAGACCGTATAGCTCTTCATGTTTTAGAATCAGCAGAAAAAAAAGGTCTTATAAGTCAAGGAACTACTATTATTGAAACTACATCTGGAAATACTGGTTTTAGTTTAGCTATGGTTAGTATAGTCAAAGGATATAATTGCATTTTAGCAGTAACTTCAAAATCATCCCCCGATAAAATAGCAATGCTAAAGTCAATGGGTGCTAAAGTTTATGTTTGTCCAGCTCATGTAAGCTCTGACGATGAAAGGTCTTATTATCAAGTTGCAAAAAGACTTCACGAAGAAATTAAAGGTTCCTTCTACATCAATCAATATTTTAATAAATTAAATATAGAAGCTCATTATAAAACTACAGGACCTGAAATTTGGAAACAAACAGCAGGAAAGATTACTCACCTTGTTGCAAGTAGTGGAACTGGGGGAACTATTTCAGGAATTGGACAGTATTTAAAAAACAAAAATCCTAAAATTAAAATCATTGGAGTAGATGCATATGGGTCTGTTTTAAAAAAATATCATGAAACAAAAGAATTTGATGAAGATGAGATATATCCTTATAGAATTGAAGGGCTTGGAAAAAATTTAATTCCATCAGCAACAGATTTTGATGTTATTGATTTTTTTGAAAAAGTTGACGATGAACAAAGCGCTCACTCTTCACGTGAAATAGCTTTTAAAGAAGGTATGTTTGTGGGCTATACATCTGGTGCTGCTGTTCAAGCAGTTAAACAATTATCAAAACAAAATATTTTTTCTAAGGATAGTAATGTTGTTATGATATTTTGTGATCATGGTTCAAGATATATGAGCAAAATATATTCTGATAAATGGATGATTGATCAAGGTTTCTTTGACTCTGAAAAAACTGATTTAGAAAAACCAGTTGAATACATAAAATAATCATTATTTTTACACATTACTTTTACTGCTATATTAATGAATGATTTATTCGATAAAATAAAAACAAACAAGGGACCTTTAGGTAAATATGCTAAAGTTGCCGAAGGATATTTTGCATTTCCAAAGTTAGAAGGTCCAATCGGAAATAGAATGACTTTTAATGGAAAAAATGTAATTACATGGAGTGTTAACGATTATTTAGGTTTAGCAAATCATCCGGAAATTAGAGAAGTAGATGCTGAAGCTTCAAAGAAGTATGGCTCAGCCTATCCTATGGGAGCTAGGTTAATGTCTGGACATACTGAATTACATGAGCAACTCGAGTGTGAATTAGCTGAGTTTGTTTCTAAAGAAAAAGCATATCTATTAAATTTTGGTTATCAAGGGATATTATCTACAATAGATTCTTTAGTTTCTAAAAATGATGTTATTGTTTATGATATTGATTCGCATGCGTGTATTGTTGATGGTGTGAGATTACATATAGGTAAGAGGTTTACATATCAACACAATGATATGGAAAGCCTTAAAACTAATTTAGAGAGAGCAACAAAAATTGCTAAAAAAACTGGCGGCGGTATTCTTGTTATTTCTGAAGGCGTTTTCGGTATGAGAGGAGAACAAGGTAGAATTAAAGAAATAGCTGCTCTTAAGGATCAGTTTAGATTTAGATTATTGGTTGATGATGCTCATGGTTTTGGAACTTTAGGGTCAACTGGTGCTGGTGCTGGTGAAGAACAAGGTATTCAAAGTCAAATAGATGTTTATTTCGCTACGTTTGCCAAGTCCATGGCAAGTACAGGCGCTTTTATAGCTAGTGACACTATGATTATTGACTATTTAAAGTACAATATGAGATCTCAAGTGTTTGCTAAGTCTTTACAAATGCAATTGGTGGTTGGCGTTTTAAAAAGATTAGACATGCTTAGAACTATGCCTGAATTAAGGACTAAGTTATGGTCAAATGTAAAGGCTTTACAGGGTGGCTTAAATAAACAAAATTTTGATTTAGGCAATACACAAAGTTGTGTTACCCCAATTTTTTTAAAAGGCTCATTTTATGAAGCAATGGTTATGGTTAAAGAGTTAAGAGAGAAGTATTTTGTTTTCTGCTCTATTGTAGTTTATCCCGTAATTCCCAAAGGCTTAATTTTATTAAGATTGATTCCAACGACTTCTCATGAGATGGTTGATATTGATGAAACATTATTTGCTTTTTCTAAAATAAGATCAAAGCTTTATGATGGTACTTACAAGAAAATAGCTGAAAAATTAAATTTATCTCAAATATAATTATTCTTTATATTATCTTGTTTAAGATCAATATTTCATAAAACTCTACTTATAATCAAAAAAAACCTTAATTTTGAAGACAAATCAGCGTGATGACTCCAAAAAAAATACTGAACGCTAATGAATTATCAACAATACTTCATCGCCTTTGTTTTCAATTAATTGAAGATCATAATGATTTTTCAGAAACTGTTTTAGTAGGTATTCAACCTAGAGGAGTCCAGTTAGCAAACAGGCTTTTAAAACTTTTAGCTGATAACGATAAAAATAACAAGATTGATCTTGGACTTTTAGATATTACTTTTTTTAGAGATGATTTTAGAAGAAACGAAAAGTCCTTAAAAGCCAGCGCTACAAAATTAGATTTTTCTATAGAAAACAAAACTATTATATTGATTGATGATGTTCTTTTTACGGGAAGAAGTATAAGAGCAGCTTTAGACGCTTTACAATCATATGGAAGACCTAAATCAGTACAATTATTAGCTTTAATTGACAGAAGGTTTTCAAGAGAATTACCTATTCAACCAGATTATTGTGGTATCCAAGTAGACTCGAGGTTAAATGAAAAAGTGAAGGTTAATTGGAATGAAAATGATGGAGAGGATTCTGTTTATTTAATTAAAAATAAAGAATGAGTAGTTTAAGTGTTAATCATTTATTGGGAATAAAATATTTAAATCTTAATGATTTAAAATTGATTTTTGAAACTTCTGATCACTTCAAAGAAGTTATTAATAGAAAAATTAAAAAAGTTCCATCTCTAAGAGATGTAACTATAGCTAATCTTTTTTTTGAAAACAGTACTAGAACTAAAATATCATTCGAATTAGCTCAAAAAAGACTTTCAGCTGATGTTGTAAACTTCTCTTCATCTGGTTCATCGGTTTCTAAAGGAGAAACTTTAATAGACACAGTTAATAATATTTTATCTATGAAAGTAGATATGGTTGTCATTAGGCATTCAAGTCCTGGCGCAAGTGTTTTTCTTTCGAAAAATGTTGATTCATGTATAATAAATGCAGGTGATGGAACTCATGAACATCCTACACAAGCTCTCTTAGATGCTTATTCTTTAATAGAAAGAATAGGAGATTTAAAGGATAGAAAAATATTAATTGTTGGTGACATCTTACACTCTAGAGTTGCACTTTCAAATATTTTTACTTATCAAAAGTTAGGTGCAAAAGTGACTGTATGCGGTCCTAAATCTTTAATACCTAAACATATAGAGTCACTAAATGTAAATATTGAAACAGATTTTGTTAAAGCTTTAAATCAATGTGATGCTGTTAATATGCTCAGAATTCAGAATGAAAGAATGTCTGAACCTTATTTTCCTTCAATAAGAGAATATGTTCAACAGTTTGGCTTGAATAAGCAAATTTTAGACTCGCTAAACAAAGAAATTATAGTTATGCACCCTGGTCCAATTAATCGTGGTGTTGAAATCACCAGTGAAGTTGCTGATTCAGATCAGGCTATTATATTAAATCAAGTAGAAAATGGTGTAGCTATAAGAATGGCTGTCATGTACTTATTAGCCTCAAAGCTTTATTAATATGACAACTAAATTTGTTGATAATTGTGTTTTATTTGAAATAGAAAACAATGATAAAATTAGTGATTTAAGCATTCATTTTAAATCTGAGAAATATTTTAATTTACATTTTATAATTAATTTAAAATCAATAGCAATCATTCAATATTTAGATTTTTTAAATACTTTATCAATAAAACATAAAACTCTTAATAAATCTTTTGTAGTTATTAGTTGTCAAATTAATGGAGATCTTCATGGTTTAGAATTATCACTAGTACCTACTATTGAAGAAGCTTTAGACTTAATTCAATTAGAAGATATCGAGCGTGACTTAAATATGACATGAAATTAACTATACTTGGTTGTTTTTCCGCTTTTCCGAAAAAGAATTCTTTTACGTCATCACAATTATTAGAAATTAATGGTAAATCCTTTTTAATTGATTGTGGTGAGGGTGCGCAGATTCAATTAAGAAAATTTGGTATTAAATTAAATTCAATTGAAAATATTTTTATTTCACATTTACATGGGGATCATTTTTTTGGATTACCTGGTTTAATCTCAACTTTAAGGTTAATTGGAAGAACTAAGCCATTACATATTTATGGTCCATTGGGAATTAAAAAAGCCATCACACTATTACTTAAATTGGGTGATTCTTGGACAAATTATGATTTATGCTTTCATGAATTAAGTTCAAAAGAATCTATTTTACTTATAGAAAATGAAAAATTCAAAATAGAAACTATTCCTTTAAATCATAGAATATATACTAATGGGTTTTTATTCACAGAAATCATAAATGAGCAAAAACTAATAGCTGAAAATGTAATACAATATGAAATTGATAAAACTCAATATAGAGGAATTAAACTAGGTAATGATGGTGTTTCTTTAAATGGAGATTTAATAAAAAATTCTTTGTTAACTGAGCCTAAAAAACCCCACAAGAGATATGCATACTGTAGTGATACTTGCTTTTTTCCTGAAATAATCCCAATTATTAGAAATTCAACTGTTTTATACCATGAATCTACTTTTCTTGATTCACATTATGAATTAGCAAAGAAGACTAAGCATTCAACTGCGAAAGAAGCAGCGCAAATTGCAAAGCAAGCTAATGTTGAAATGTTAATATTAGGTCATTTTTCATGTAGATATAATAATATAGAGGAGTTTAAATCTGAAGCTAAATTGGTTTTTAACAATGTTGAGCTAAGTAAAGACGGTAAAATTTTTAATTTTTAATTTTTTTTTATCTTTAAATAATATGTCAAAAGATTTAAGTAATTACAGAAAAAGCTATATTAAAGGAGAATTAAATGAAAGCGATCTTCCTAAAAATCCAATTACATTGTTTTCAGATTTTTTTAATATAATTGAAAATAACAAGTCAGAGAGAGAACCAAATGCTATGTCAGTTTCTACCGTTGACATTAATGGTTTTCCATCAACTAGAGTAGTTCTCTTAAAAAAATATTCTGAGTTAGGTTTTGTGTTTTACACAAACTATAAAAGTAAAAAAGGTCAAGATATTTTACAAAATCCAAATGTTTGTTTGTCATTTTATTGGTCTAGTACTGAACAGCAAGTTATAATTAAAGGACTAGCTTTTAAGGTAAGTGAATCTGAATCTAATACTTATTTTAATTCAAGACCAGAAGGAAGTAAGTTAGGTGCTATAGTTTCTAATCAAAGTCAAGTTATTCCATCAAGGGAATTTTTGTATAAAAAAGCAGAAAATTTAAAAAAATCTAATAAAGCTTTAATTAAACCAGAAAGTTGGGGTGGATTTATTGTTAAACCAGTTTTAATTGAATTTTGGCAAGGCAAAGACAACCGTTTGCACGATAGAATTGTTTATAAAAAAGAGAACGATAAGAATTGGAAACTCTATAGATTGTCACCTTGAAAAAATTGATTATTATAAGACATGCTAAATCCTCTTGGGAACATAACGTGGAGGATTTAAAAAGACCAATATCTAATCGAGGTTATACAGATTCTCAAATTATGTCCGGTATTTTTAATAATTTAGATATTAAAGTTGATGCTATTTTTTCAAGTCACTCTAAAAGAACTATGCAGACAGCTCAAGTATTTCATAACAATCTACCTTATTCTTCTAATTTAAGTATTATAAAATCTATTGATTTATATGATTTTTCAGGAAATATGGTTGATGTTTTTGTAAAACAGATAAACAATCAATTTGATAATGTTATGATTTTTACTCATAACAACTCTTGTAATAGATTAATTTCAGATTATGGTGGAATATCGAATATACATGTGCCAACCACAGGAATTTTAATTTTTCAATTTGATGTATATTTATGGTCAGAAATAATCAAAGGAAAATGTAACTATTATTTTCCTAAATCATTCAAATGAATAGCATTCAGAATAAGTTTATAAATCGCGAAATAAGTTGGCTTGAATTTAACCAAAGAGTATTACAAGAAGCTGATGATTCAACAGTTCCATTAATTGAACGAATAAGATTTTTAGGAATTTTTTCTAATAATTTAGATGAGTTTTATAAAGTTAGATATGCAACTGTTAAAAGAGTAGCCGTTAGTAATAATAATAGTAAAAGAATATATAAAGATAGGACGGCTAATGAATTGCTAAACGAAATAACAATTAAAGCTATTGATCTTCAACAAAAAAGTTTTAAAATTTTAGATCAAATAATAAGACTCTTAGAAAATGAAAATATATTTTTTATTAACGAAAATAATCTTTATGAGTATCAGGTAAAATTTGCTCAAGAATATTTTTTCGAAAAAGTTAGTCCATCTCTTGGAGTAATTGTTTTAAATAAGTTTAGAAAAATCCCAGATTTTAAAGAAAATTTATCCATTCTAATGGTCAACATGGAGTTAGTTGACAAAACAGTCCAAAATGGCATTATTCATATTCCAAAAGATTTAGACAGATTTGTGGAGTTGCCTTCCAAAGATTCAAATAGATATATAATGATGGTTGATGATTTAATTCGTTACCATTTAAATGATATTTTTAAAATTTTTAAGCCTGTTTCCATCCAAGCTAACATGATAAAAATAAGTAGAGACGCCGAGTTAGACTTTGATGATGATATTTCGAAAAGTTTTTTGGATAAAATTGCACAAAGTGTGAAAGAAAGATCTTCTGGAGATCCTGTTAGGTTTGTCTATGATAGTGATATTAGAATAGATTCTTTAAAGTTTTTATTAAATAAAATGCAAATCGATGATGATACTGATAGCATAATTCCAGGTGGAAAATATCATAATAGACGTGATTACATGAAATTTCCAAGCCTAGGAAAAAGTAACTTATTATACAAACCTATTAAACCATTAAACATTAAAGGGTTTAAGTTAGGTGAAAGTACTTTTAATAAGTTAAATGAAAGAGATTATATGCTTCATACACCTTTTCATAAATTTTCTTTTATTATAAATTTTTTAATGGAAGCATCTATAGACCCTAAGGTTAAAAAAATATCTATTACTATTTATAGGTTATCTAAGTTGTCTAAAGTGGCTAGCGCATTAATAAACGCTGCCAAAAATGGTAAAAAGGTTTTGGTTCAAATTGAACTCCAAGCTAGATTTGATGAATCAGCTAATATTAAGTATGCTAAGGAAATGCAATTTCATGGGATTAAATTAATTTTCGGATCTCCTAATTTAAAAGTTCATAGTAAGATTTGCCTTATCGAAAGGGTAGAAAATAAAATTATTAAAAAGTATGGTTTTATAAGTACCGGAAACTTTAATGAATCTAGTGCGAAGATTTATACAGATTTAACTTTATTTACTTCTAATGAAAAAATTCTAAATGAAATTTCAAATGTCTTTATTTTTTTTGATGCTAATTATAAAAAATACAATTTTAAAAACCTTATCATATCACCAATAAATACAGAAAGTAGATTTAAAAAATTAATTAAAAAAGAAGTACAAAATGCTAAATTGGGTAAGCCAGCTTGGATTAAAATTAAATTAAATAATATCACAAGTTATAGTATGATTAAGGCTCTTTACGAAGCTAGCAGGAGTGGAGTTAGAATTCAAATGATAGTTAGAGGGATTTGTTGCTTAATACCTAGGCAAGTAGGAATGAGTGAAAATATTGAAGTTATTAGTATCATAGATAAATTTTTAGAGCATACTAGATTTATGATTTTCTGTAATAATCAAGATAATGAAGTATTTATTTCATCTGCAGATTGGATGACTAGAAATTTAGATAATAGAGTAGAGGTAACTTGTCCTATTTACCAGCCTGAACTTAAAAAAGAACTTTTTGATATTTTTAATATCTATTGGAATGACAATATTAAATCAAGGTATGTTAATTTAGAGAAAATCAATAGATATAATAGAAATGATAAACCAAATTCAAGGTCTCAGGAAGAACTTTATAAATATTATTTAAATTAATTTGGACAGTTTTAAAGAAATTAAAAAGTATGCCACTATTGATATTGGATCAAATGCTGTTAGATTATTGATATCTAATATCATAACAATAAATAAATCACAAACTATTTCTACTAAAAATGCATTAGTTAGAGTGCCAGTTAGGTTAGGGCAGGATGCTTTTACAACTGGTAAAATTTCTAATAAAAATATTGAAAGACTGATTGATGCAATGGTTTCATTTAAACTTTTGATGAAAGTTCATAAAGTTAAAAAGTATTTAGCTTACGGGACTTCAGCTTTGAGAAGTTCATCAAATGGTAGTAACATCATTGATTTGATTTTAACTAAAGCAGGATTAAAGATAGAAATTATTGATGGAGAAAAAGAAGCTGAATTAATAACTAATAATCCAATTTTTAAAGATAAAGCAAATAAAAAGACGTATTGTTTCATTGATGTAGGTGGTGGGAGTACTGAGTTAACTTTATTTAAAAACAGAAAAGTTATTAAGTCTAAGTCGTTTGAATTAGGAGGTGTCAGACTTATTAATGGATTAGTTTTAAAAAAAACATGGGATTTATTTAGAAATTGGATAGTTGAAAATTTAAATAGTTATAATGATATTGAAGTAATTGGCCTTGGAGGTAACATCAATAAAATATTTAAATTGTCAGGAAACAAAATCGGCACCCCGCTATCTCTTAGAAAAATTGATTCTACACTTTCTTCTTTAGAAAAAATGTCTTACTCAGATAAGATGTTATTGTTAAAGTTAAACCCCGATAGAGTTGATGTAATTGTGCCTGCTGGAAAAATTTATCAATTCTTACTTAAAAACATAAACTCAGATAAAATTAGAGTCCCAAAAATTGGTTTGGCTGATGGTATGGTTTATGAATTGCTAAAAAAATCATAGATTTAATTTAAAATCTTTCCTTATTTTCTCAATACTTGGATTTATTGATTTTAATTTTTCGTACTTTTCAAAAGGGGTGTAGACGAACTTTTTTTCTTTTATTTTGTCAACATTAATAATTAGTTTAATCTGACTATTTCTCAAACTTTTCTTAAGAAACTTAATAAGTTCATTTTTATTTTTTTCTAACTCTATTTTATTAGTCTCATTAGTTAATGTGAAATGAATTTCATTTCTATTTATTATTTTGGGGTTATCAATTAATAAGATACTAGCTAAATTTTTTCTTCCATTTTTTATTAACTCTTTATAAAAGTCCTCCCATGAAACAAGTAATTGATCGTTATCAAAATCATTGGTCAAGCCTTTAGAATCATCAATCAACTTATTTTTTTCGTTTATCGAGTTTTCTAATTCTTTTTTAATTTTCAAACTAGATATTGAGAGCCCAGAAACTGGAGTGTTGTTTGATTTATCTCTGTATTTAATTTTTTCTTTATAATTTGATGGATTATTTTCTTCCTTTATTTCAATTATTTCTTCATTTATAATTTCTTCTTTAATGAGGGTGGAAACTCTTGATTTAGGAATCTCATTATTAGGTAGAATTTTTATTTTTTTTTTTAATTCAATTGAAGAAATTGAACAAAGTTTCATTAAACAAATTTCAACTAAGAGCCGCTCATTTTTACTATTCTTATATCTGTAACTACAATCTTCTGCTATTTCAATAGCTTGTAAAATAAAACTTAAATCTTGTTTTTTAGATTGTTCTTGATATTTTACTTTAATTGAGTCATTTTGTTCTATTAAAACGTGACTTTTTGAATTTTTAGCAACTAATAAGTCTCTAAAATGTGAACAAAATCCATCAATAAAATGTTGCCCATTAAACCCTTTTTCCAATACATTATTAAATAACAACAGGGTGTTAGTTATGTCATTTTTTAATATTAAATCAAATGCTTCAAAATAAATATCATAATCTAATACATTGAGATTTTCATAAGCTAATTGTTTCGTTATGTTTCCTTCAGTGTAGTTTACTAATCTATCAAATATAGAAAGTGCATCTCTTAATGCACCATCACTTTTTTTTGCTATTAAATACAGTGCTTCATCTTCATATTTTATTTTTTCTTTTTCAGCTATTGATATTAAATATTTTTTAATATCATCAGGACTTATTTTTTTAAAGTCATAAATTTGACAACGAGATAAAATAGTGGGTATGACCTTGTGCTTTTCAGTTGTTGCTAAAATAAATATAGCATAAGAAGGAGGTTCCTCTAGTGTTTTTAAAAAAGCATTAAATGCTTGACCGGAAAGCATATGAACCTCATCTATAATATAAACTTTGTATTTTCCTGTTTGTGGAGGAATTCTTACTTGATCAATCAAATTCCGAATGTCATCTACTCCATTATTAGATGCGGCATCTAATTCAAAAATATTATATGAAAAATCATCTGACGTGTTGTTAGTATTTATTTTTTTTGCTAAAATTCTAGCGCAAGTAGTTTTTCCTACTCCTCTTGGTCCACAGAATAGCAAAGCCTGGGGGAGTTGATTTTGAGTAATTGCATTTTCAAGCGTTTGAGTGATGGATTTTTGACCAACAACACTTTCGAAATCATTTGGTCTATATTTTAATGCTGAAACAACAAAATTATCCATATAACAAATATAAAAATTGAGGTATTTATTTCATAAATATAATTGTTTAAATAAAAGTTTTTATCAACATAATTTTTAGACTATTTTTGTATTGCAGGCCACCTTATCGCTTTTATATTAATAAAAGAGGAAAGTCCGGACACCAAATAGCATTATAGCGGGTAACACCCGTCACTACTTTAATAAGTAGAGGACAAGTGCAACAGAAAGTATGTACAGTTAGGCTGTAGTGAAACCAGGTAAACTCTATAAGGTGAAACGTCACGTAGACCAGCGCTTGAGAACGGCTCGTTCAATGTTGGAGGGTGGGCGGTTTGAACAGAATAGTAATATTTTGTCTAGATAAATGATAAGGCACGACAGAATCCGGCTTATGGCCTGCTTTTTATTTTAATAAGTTAATGCTATTAGGCCCTTCATTAAATATTAGGTCAATTATGCTTAAATTATTTATGAAGCCATTTTTATTAGAAAAGACTTGAGTGTATTTTCTGACATCAGTTTGGTCTGAGGTTTTGCTTTCTGTTAAATACCTTAGATCTTCTTTTTCTAAACAGGGTTTAATATAATTATGAGTGAAATATATTTTAGCGTCAACTTCCAACCAGTCAAAGATTAGTTTAATTAAGTCAATATTTATATCTATTAGTTTTTCATACTTTTTATTATATATTTCTTTTAAAGAATCTTCATAGTACATGAAAAAAGGGGAGGACCTATATGCGGTTTCTATAGATTTCCAATGATCACGTTGCCATTTAAAATCATTTTCAATTAAAGCTTCTTTAAGGATAAATTTTTTCTTGGAATGTTTTATAGGAATGGTAAGTTTTAACAAACCATTAGTGCTGTGAATGAATGTCCTATTTCTTAAAGTTTGTTTATTGAAATTCTGATAATAATCCCAAGTTACCCTTCCTTTTATAATTTGAACCCAATGAGATATTGGGGCTAAGTAGGCCGGTGTCATGACTTTGAAAATTTCTTTCAAAATTTAATTTCTTTTATTTTTTTTTCTTTTGCTTAATTCAGAGTAGCCAATCGCAAATAAAAGTCCAATTAAAAAATACCACCTATATGATTTTGGTTCACCGTCTAAATTTACAGTTGAGAATACTCTTTCCCATCTGATTTTCCAATTTTTAAATCCATCATTAATTCCATCAATACTAAACCAAATAAATACTGGTTTGCCTACTATATGATTTTCAGGAACAAACCCCCAAAACCTACTATCTTCAGAGCGATACCTGTTATCACCCATCATCCAATAATAGTTTTGATTAAAAGTGTATTCATTTGTAGGTATGTCATTTATTTTAATAACGCCTTTTTCAAGAGTTAATTTATTTTTTTCATAGTCCCTTATTAGTTTCTTGTAAAGTGGGAGATTTCTTGAATTTAATTTAATTTTTTCACCTTTTTTAGGAATAATTATTGGTCCAAAGTTATCTTCATTCCAATTGTAATTAATGTCATTTGGAAAAAATGAAGTGTTGTAAGATTTAAAAGTTTTAAAAGTTCTTTTAATACTATCTACAGCATTACTATTAAGGATTAATTCTGCTTTTTTTTCTGTTATCAATAGATCTCTTGAGTAATCAGTCAACTCTGTCATTACTATTCTATTTTCAGACCTAATATTATAAGGAATACCTTGGGATTTAGTTATTACAACGAAATTTTCAGGATTATTATCTGCGATTCCTAAAATATAAGGTCTTATTTTATCAAATTTAGCTTGAGTTATATCAGATATTTTAAATTTTCTTTCAAACTCTTTTAATCCGGCTTTAATTAAATCATTTGAAGAAACGCCTTTTGAACTGTACGCCTTATAGGAATAAATAGGTTTTGCCCTATAAGGCATCATACTTTTTTTACCATTAATATGAATTAGTCCATTAATAATTTCTAAAGTATCTGAGGGAATAGCAACACATCTTTTAACATAATTTGACTTTTTATCAATTGGCTTTTTCACCCCTTTTTCTTTTACAAAAAACTGTCTAACTGTGTCAGCAGGCCAACTGAAAGTTACTATTTCATTTCTTATTATTTTTTGAAACCCAGGAAGTCTAAAATATGGAATTTGAGGTTTGTTTAAATATGATCTAATGCCTGTGCCAACTATTGTGTCGTGAACCATAGGAAAAGAAATAGCCGATTGAGGTGCTCTTGCTCCATAGTGGAATTTACTTACAAACAAAAAATCACCAATCAAAAGTGTTTTTTCTAATGATCCAGTTGGAATAATGTAAGGCTGGATAAAATAAGTATGTACTAGAGTTGCTAATACAATAGCAAATATTATTGAGCTTACCCATTCTCCAAAGGCAGTTTTAGGATTTATATCTCTTTCTTTAATATGATTTAATCCTGAAGAATAATTTATAGAGTAAATGAATAATCCAAAAGTTATAATTGAGAGTAAGGTGTCTAAGTTAGAGTTTTTACCAAAACTTCTAGATGTTTCAACCCAAATTACAGGAAATATCAAAAGGTTAATTATTGGAATAAAAAGTAATATAATCCACCACGTTGGTCTATTAATGATTTTCATTAGTATTATTCCGTTATAAATTGGAATAAAGGAATATATTGGATTAAAACCAGCATTTTTATAAAGTTTCCATGTCCCTAGGGCGTGGATTAATTGTATCGCTAAAAAAAATAGAAACCACTCTAAAATTGTCATATTTAAAACTTAAAATTATTAATTACATCTTCCATTTTGAAAACACCTTTTTTGTCTAATATCCACTCAGCAGCAATTACTGCCCCAAGTGCAAATCCTTTCCTGTTATTAGCTGTGTGTTTTATTTCGATAGAATCAATGTCTGACGAGTATTTTGTAGTGTGAGTTCCGGGAACTTTATCAATTCTTTTAGAACTCATTTTTATAATATCCTTATTGTTGTTTTTAAAGGACCACTCTTTATAATCACTATTATTAATTATATCCTCTGCTATGCTAATTGCAGTCCCGCTAGGTTTATCTAATTTCTCTTTATGATGTATTTCTTCAATACTTAACTCATATTGATTATAACCCTTCATGATTGCTGCTAGTTTTTTGTTCAGTTCAAAAAACAAATTAACGCCCAAACTAAAATTAGATGAGTATAAGAAACTAGTGTTTGTTCTATTAGATAATTCAATAACTTTATCGAAATCATTCAGCCACCCTGTTGTACCGCAAATTACTGGAATCGAATTTTCAAGAGCTAAGGAGATATTTTCAAAGGCAGTTTCGGGTGTGCTAAAATTTATAGCTACATCAGCACCACTTAAGCTTTTATTGTTTGGTCCCTTATCAATTTTACAGATTATTTTATGCTTTCTATCAATAGAAATCTGTTCGATTTCTCTACCCATTTTACCATATCCTAGAATTGCAATATTCATATTAAAAATTCAAATTTAATGTTAATCCAATAGATTCTGATTTAAAATTATATCCAGGATCTAAAAATGGATTTAATGTTAAGGATTCATTTACATTATATTGTTTTAGGTGAGAATCTATATTAGCATCTAAAATGTTTAAAATATAAAAACCAATTATAAAGACCATAGACAAATCTTTGTTTTTTTTATGAAATTCAGCTCCGTCTAACAATCTTTCATCATCTAAAATTAAATTTTGAAATTCATCATTTGTATAACCTGCTTTTCTGCTCTTATAAGCATTTCTGTAATTCCAATATTTTTTTTTATTAAAATCATAAGAATATATGGATGTTCCAATAGCTACATAAACTAAAGGAATTTTCCAATATTTTTTATTGTAAGCCTGTCCAGCACCAGGAAGGACAGCTGAATAAAAAGCTGCTTTTGATGGACTAAGAGGATCTAACTCATCAAAAGAAAATGTTTCTTCTTGACTAAAGCTATTTGTTGCTAGTAAAATTGTAATTAATAATATTAACTGTTTAATCACTATTCAGTATTTTATTTAACTTATTATATTCTGCAATATTATTGAATGGAATGATAATGGATCCTTTTTCTTTGCCGTTTAACTTTATTTTAACTTCAGCATTAAATATCTTTTTTAATCTATTTACATTAGATTTAAATAGATCGGGAAGACTTTTATCTATTTTTTTGATCTCTTTACTGCAGTCTTTTAAGTTTCTGCTTAATTTTTCAACTTCTCTTACAGAAAGTGATTCAGAAAGAATTTTTTTATAAATTTTTAATTGATCGTTTATATTCTCAATTGTCACAAGTGTTCTTCCGTGTCCCATGCTAATAAAGCCATCTCTTATTCCAGTTTGAATTATTGGGTCTAATTTTAATAATCTCAAATAATTAGAAATCGTAGATCTTTTCTTACCAACTCTTGAACTCATTTGCTCTTGAGTTAATTTTACATCATCAATTAGTCTTTGATAGCACAATGCAATCTCTATAGGATCTAAGTTTTGCCTTTGTATGTTTTCAACTAGTGCCATTTCTAATGATTGCTGATCGTTAGCTATTCTTATAAAAGCGGGAATTGATTGTATATCAAGTGATTTTACTGCTCTTAGCCTTCTTTCTCCAGAAATAATTTGAAAGGATTTAAATCCAGTTTTACGAACTGTTATTGGTTGAATAATCCCTAATTCTTTAATTGAATTAGCTAACTCTGAAATTTTTTCAATTTCAAAATTAGTTCTAGGCTGGAATGGGTTTACTTCAATTTGGTCAATGTGTAATTCTATTACATTACCAATAACTTGATCTGCGTTTTTGTCATCCGCTGAATTAATATCTTTTATAGGATCATTTAATAATGCGGAAAGTCCCCTTCCAAGAGATTGTTTTTTGTAAGCTTTTGCCATTTAATTATTGTTATTAATTAGTTCATGAGCTAGTTTAATATAGTTCTTCGCTCCTTTACTAGTTGAATCATAATCTATAATATTTTTCCCATGACTGGGTGCTTCACCTAGAGAAACATTCCTTTGTATTATAGTTTTAAATACCATGTTGTTAAAATGTTTTCTTACTTCTTCAACTACTTGATTTGAGAGTCTTAACCTTGAATCGTACATAGTCAATAACATTCCTTCAATATCTAATTCTGAATTATGAATCTTTTGAATGCTTTTTATGGTATTTAATAATTTACCAAGTCCTTCTAGAGCAAAATATTCACATTGAATAGGTATTATTACAGAGTCAGCTGCAGTTAATGCATTTAGAGTAATTAGCCCAAGTGAAGGAGCACAATCAATAATAACATAATCATAGTTTTCTTTAACATCAGTTAACGCTTCTTTAAGCATAAACTCTCTGTTTGGATGATTAACAAGTTCTAGTTCAATTGCCACTAAATCAATGTTCGATGGAATAACATCTAAATTAGGGGTAGTTGATTTTAAAATAATGTCATTAATTTTTTCCGTATGTTCTAGTAAATGATAAGATGTTTTCTTAAACCCATTAGGGTCTATTCCTATGCCAGAAGTAGCATTTGCTTGAGGATCTAAGTCAATAAGTAAAACTTTCTTTTCTAAAATCCCTAAACATGCAGCTAGATTTAAAGATGTAGTTGTTTTACCAACACCACCTTTTTGATTTGAAACTGCTATGATTTTGCCCATTAATAAAATATTATTTTTAAAAATACAATATTTTGGTGTCGGTATTTAGGAGGAAGATGGGTTTTTGTTAACTAGTTTTTAAGACTATCACTGTATTCAATTATATAAATTTCTTCATTATCTTTTTTCATATAATAATTCTCTCTTGCAAACGCTTCATAATTATCAACATCTTCTAGGTCTTTAATTAATTTTTTGTCTTTTTCTATTTTTATTTCCAATTCATTTTTTTGTTTTTTTAATTGATCAATTTCAGAATTTAATTGTTGATGGAACATGAATGAGTTAGTGTCCATAAATAAAATCCAAAATAAAAATAGGGTCGTCGATAATATGTAAATATTCGTAAATATTTTAAAATACTTGTTAGAAATTATATTTTTTAAATACTTTATCATTCAAATTTTTTAGATATTAAATTTATAATTTTTCCTATTGAATCCTGATCATAATTTGATACTATGTCAGCATGAATTTTTGATGGTAAAATAAACTCATCATACATTGGTTTACACATTTCTTGATATCTTTTTTTAATTTTATTCACAGACCTTCCTCTTTCTTTTACATCTCTATTTATTCTTCTTTCTAGTCTAGTCTTGTCGTCCACATCTAGGAAAATTTTAAAATCTAATAGTTTATTTATCTTTTCATTACAAAGAGCATGTAATCCTTCAATTATTATAATTTTTTTTTGAGTTATTAATTTTGATTTTTTTAATCTTTTGTGAATTTTATATGAATAAATAGGTTCTGTAATTTTAATATTTTTTTTAATATTAATTAAATTAAAATAAAGCAGGTCAAAATCAATTGAATCTGGGTGATCAAAATTTATTTCAGATCTTTTTTTAAAATCTAAAGCTGAATGATCCTTGTAGTAAGAATCAGTTGTCATATTCACTACGCCTAACTTTTTAAAGTGCTTTTCAATTTCTTTAGCTAAAGTTGATTTTCCGGAACATGTTCCACCAGATATTCCAATTAGTATCATTTTTATTTTTTTAGACTCTTAACATATTCTTCTGTTATTATTTTATCATATTTATTTCCCCAGCTATTAAGTATGTAATTCATTATGTCTGCAATTTCATCATCATATAAGCCGATTTTTTCCATTTTAGAATTATACTTTACTCCATTAACAATTATCTCACCATCTATACCTCCAAATTTAATTGCTTTTATACTTTCTTCCATTTGTTTAAATAAAAAATCAGATTTTGCAAGCGGAGGAAAAGTTCCGTCTACTCCCTTTCCATTTGGCATATGACATCTTAAGCAGAAATCCTGGTATAATGATTCCCCATTTTCCCTAGAATCAGATATTTTTTCATTTTGAGAAAAACTAAAGAATGGAATAATTAAAAAAAAAAATATTAATTTCATTTTTTTGGTAAAATTTTATATAATCCTTTACTCTCAATTGAAACATAAATAAATCCATCAGGACCTTGTTTTATATCTCTTGGTCTTCCTAGATCTTCTGCAATTTTTGATCTTGAAACAACTTTGTTATTGTTAAGTCCAATTCTTTCAATGTGTTTAAAAACTAAGGCACCTGCTAATAAACTCCCTTTCCAGCCTGGATAAATATCGCTTGAAATGTATTCGAATGAACTAGGAGCTATTGATGGTAACCAATAATACAAGGGTTGTTCCATGTCTGGAAGACTTTTGTTTTTTGTTATAGTAGTTCCGCTATAATTAATCCCATAAGTAATTTTAGGCCAACCATAATTTTTACCCTTTTTTATAATATTTATTTCATCTCCTCCTCGAGGTCCATGTTCATTAGTCCATATTTCTCCAGTTACGGGATGTTTAAACATCCCTTGAGGATTTCTATGTCCATATGAATAAATGGCTTTTTTAGCATTTGGTGTGTTAAAAAATGGATTATCATTTGGGATAGTTCCATCATCATTAATTCTGTATATTTTTCCACCATCAATAGTTATGTCTTGTGGGTTAACCTCTCTATTTCCTCTGTCTCCAATTGAAAAATAGAGATAATTGTCATTGTCGAATTCCAGCCTTCCTCCAAAGTGTTGACCTTTTCTTGTATTTGGAGACCCTTTGTATAACACTTCTAAGTCTACTAGAGAATCCTCTATTAGTTTTGCTCTAGCTATTGTAGTATTACCTCCTTTTTCTCCAACACCTTCAGAAGCATAAGAAAAATACAACCATTTGTTTTCTTTAAAATTAGGATGGAAAGCTATATCTAGCAACCCTCCTTGACCTCTTAGGTATATATTAGGAAGTCCTTTTATTTCTGTTTTTGTTCCATCTTTGTAATGAAAAAGAGATCCAGACTTTATACTTGCCAAGATAGAGTTATCTTCAAAAAACTCAATAGCCCATATTATATTTTCATCTTCGAACACTAATTCCATTTCATAGTTCACTTCATCTGTCAATATTGTATTGTTATTTTCTAGATCTAAAGGTTTTAAATCTTGAGCACACGAATAATTTATAATAAAGATTCCTAATAGGATACTAATTGAAAAGACTTTTTTCATATTTAATTTGTTTAAAGTTTAATTGCCGCCACCTTCAGCTAAAATTTGAAGTAAATCTAAAAATAAATTAATTATATCCAAATATAGATTTACTGCAATTTTTATAGCAGTTGACCAGGATTCATCTCCTGCATTCATTTGTTTTTCTAGCATATCAAAATCATACAGTAAATAACCTGTAAAAATAAGAACGCCAAGGTATGCTCTAATTAGAGAATATTTTCTTGATTTAAAAATGAAAACATTAAGAACTCCCATAATTATAAGAACAATCAATGCAATGAACAAAAATCCGCCAAGAACACTAAAATCAAAAGATGAGGTAAATACAATTGAGGCGGTTGCAATGACGGCTATAGTTGTGCCCGACATAGCTTGAAAAACAACATTTTGCCATTCTTGATGATAGTTGTCTTTTTTAAAACTATTTGATGATATTATTTTCTCAATTGCTAATTTGTATTTTTCGGAATCTGCATCAAATAACTCAGTTGGATTAGATTTTTCATAATACATTGTCTTTTTTTCATCTTGCTGACCAAAGATTTTTTGAGTAACTGTTTTTTTTTCAGTAATTACAATCTTACTTAAAAGACCATATTTTTTTTTATATTTTCTCATCTTGAAGTTCTCACCTAAAGCAGAAACTGTTGGCCCAATACTCCAACCTATAAATCCAGAAAAAATAGCTACAAGAATTAAATTTAATGGATATACATCGTCATAATACATTATTGCAAATAAGAATAGAAATGTACCAACTATATTAATTATAGCCTCAGACATTGTCTCATATGCCTTGTTGATTCTTGAAAAGAAGGTAGTAATAACTAACATGCAACCTACAATCAAAAAAGTTTTGGCAAAAAGAATATCGTACATAATAAGATTTTATCTAAGTTAAAAAAAATTTGGGATGAAGGAATTTATAACCATGACCACATAATTAGATATTCTCCTTTGTTATTTTTTCTATTAGTTAAGAGTTTTAATGAGGTTTTTATTTTCTTTAACTTAAGTAAAATAAATCAATTTCGGGAACCATGTGGGGGGTCAGATTAAATACAGGAAATAAAAAACCCTTAAAGTTTAAGGGTTTATGAATTCTATTAGTCGGGGTGGCAGGATTCGAACCTGCGACCTCCGCGTCCCAAACGCGGCGCGATAACCGGGCTACGCTACACCCCGAAGTGAGCGGCGCAAATATAGTATTATTTCAAAAATCATCAAACAATACATGATATTTATACGATAATAATTTATGATGATAACTTTTTATGTTTTTTTACTCAGAAAAGTCTCAATTATTTTAAATTTATATTTTTAAATTTATAGTATGTCAATAGAAAGAATTAAAACATTGATCATTGGATCAGGGCCTGCAGGTTATTCAGCTGCAATCTATGCTTCTAGAGCAGATTTAAATCCAGTTTTATATACTGGAATGGAACCGGGTGGTCAATTGACTACAACTACTGAAGTTGATAATTTTCCTGGATATCCTGATGGGGTAGATGGTCCTTCAATGATGGTTGATTTGCAAAAACAAGCTGAAAGATTTGGTACCGAAGTAAGAATTGGTTTGGTTACTGAAGTTGATTTAAGTGATAAATTTGGGGGGATTCATAAAGTTATAGTAGATGAAAAATTAGAGATTGAAGCTGAAACTATAATTATATCTACTGGAGCTACAGCAAAATACTTAGGAATTCCATCAGAACAAAGATTAAGAGGAGGTGGTGTTTCTGCCTGTGCTGTTTGTGATGGGTTTTTTTATAAAGGACAAGACGTAGCAATAGTTGGTGGTGGGGACACTGCAGCTGAGGAAGCTACTTATTTAGCTAACATATGCTCTAAGGTAACTATGATTGTAAGAAAAGGTGAAATGAGAGCCTCAAAAGCAATGCAACATAGAGTTAAGTCAAAAAGTAATATTGAACTAAGATATCATTCTCAAATTCAAGAAGTTTTAGGTAAAGATGTAGTTGAAGGTGTGAGGATTATTAATACACAGTCAAATAAAGTAGATAATGTAGAAGTTACGGGACTTTTTATAGCAATTGGACACAAGCCTAATACTGATATTTTTAAAAGTCAAATTGACATGGATGATTCGGGTTATATTATAACTCATGGAAAAACTACAAAAACTAATCTTCCGGGAGTTTTTGCTTCAGGTGATGTACAAGATAAGGATTACAGACAAGCAGTTACAGCTGCTGGTACTGGGTGTATGGCTGCATTAGATGCGGAGCGTTATTTAGCAGGATTAGAATAATTGTATACTAAATCAGTATATTTATATTAAGTATATTATTATGAATAAAATCATATTGAGAATGAGAAATACTTTGTCTTTTTTTGCGTTACCTGCTGCTTGGATATGTGGAGTTAGAGTTGATTCTTTGAACGAAGACAAATGTGTAGTTAGAGTCAAGCATAGGTGGATTAATCAAAACCCTTTTAAATCTCTTTTTTGGGCGGTACAAGGTATGGCTGCAGAAATGGCGGGAGGATTACTTTTAATGAATAAAATAAATAAAAGTGGGCAAAGTATTGCTATGCTTTTGGTTGGTTCTAGCTCTGTTTTTACTAAGAAGGCAACTGGAAAAATTTTATTTACTTATGATCAAGGTGAAGATTTAGATAAGTTAATTATTGACGCAGTTACTACTAAGCTTCCACAAACTATAACTATTAAAACTAAAGGAGCTAATGAAAAAGGAGATGTTGTTTCAGAATTCTCGTTTGACTGGAGCATTAAACTTAGATCAAAACGTTAACATTTCTTAAACATTTAAAATTGTAAATAATACATATATTTAATAAATAACTATGTATTATGTCAAGATCTGTTTATAATTATACAATCGATGTATTAAAAAAAGTTAGTTTTAATCCATTGTTGTTCAAAAAAGAACTTAGCAAAGCGTCTTCAAGATTACTCCCCTATGAATACGATGAATTGATTATATGGGTTAAAAAATTTACTTTTGAAAACCCACATTTAGAAAAGGTTTTAGTTTAGTTTTTATTATAGAATCATATAAATAATTATTTAATCAACTCTATATTAAAACGAACATTATCTAACGGCCAATCTCTGTTGTCAGTTTCTAAATTAGAGATTACATCAACCACGCCCATTCCTTTTGTAACGCGTCCAAAAGGGGTGTAGTTACCGTCTAAATGATAAGCTCCATTATTTTTTTGAACAATAAAAAACTCATATGGTGAAGCTAATTTATAAGGATTTTCCATTTCACTACTTGGCATGGAGATAATCCCTCTGTGGTGCTTATACCCTTTTTTAGTGTCAGGTGGCAATAAGTATTTGCCAATTGATCTTCTTTTTTTTGAAGTACTTTTATTATCTGAATTCCCACCTTGAATTATAAAATCTTTAACTACTCTATGAAAAAACTCACCATTAAAATATTTTTTCTTAGTTAAATAGATAAAGTTTACTCTATGGTATGGTGTATTTTTAAATAATTCTATCTCAATATCACCAAAATCTGTAACGATTTTAACTTTACTTTCAGTGTTTTTTTTTCCATATTCAAAAAAGAAAGGAATTACATTTTTATCATTCAATAAAAATGTTTCTTTTTTAGCTTTTACAAAAGTTTTAATTTCTTTTTCCTTATTATACTTTTTAGGTTCTGCTTTATTACCTATATCTTTACAAGAGAAAAATAGGAGAGTAATTAATAATAATCTTAAAAAATGCATTTTAATAATTTTAAAAAAATTTTATTAAAAATAAATGATTTTAAACTTCCAGGACATGATACTTTGTCTAAAATAACTCCTCTTTCGAGAATAAAATTACTAAAAAATAGAATAATTCCACCTGATTATAAAAAAGCTGCCGTTCTTATGCTTTTTTACCCTGATAATAATAATAATACGAGGATTGTTTTGATACTTAGAAATAAGTACAACGGGGTGCATTCGAATCAGATAAGTTTTCCAGGTGGTAAAATGGAAAATGGAGATGGTAACTTAGAATTGACTGCTTTAAGAGAAACATATGAAGAGATTGGAGTAAGGCCATCTTCTATTAAAGTTGTAAATAAATTGTCTTCAGTTTATATCCCTCCCAGTAACTTTAAAGTCCAACCTTATGTTGGTTATAGTGATAGTAATCTTGCTTTTAAAGCTGACAAAAAAGAAGTCGCATTAATTATCACACCACTAATTGAGGATTTAATTAATTTAAAAATTGTTCAATCGAAAGTCTCAGTCAATGGTCATACTCAAAAGGTTCCGAGTTATTTAATAGATAATCACATATTGTGGGGAGCTACTGCAATGATGGTTTATGAATTTTTAGAATTTTATTTCGATATGACTAATTCTTAATACATTAGCAAATCAAAATTATAATAGGTGGGTATATTTAAAAGAAATCCTTTTGGACATATAATTTTAATAAAGAAATGGATAATTAGAATTATTGGTGTTCTATCTCATAGAAGATTTAATAAATTTAACAAACTTAACATTGAAGGATCAGAAATTATAAAGTCTCTTCCTGAAAATAAAGTTCTTTTTGTTTCTAATCATCAAACATATTTTGCGGATGTTACCGCAATGATTCATGTGTTTAATGCCAGTTTAAGTGGAAGAGTTGATTCTATTAAAAACGTAGGTTACTTGTGGCAGCCTAAAATGAATCTCTATTTTGTAGCAGCTAAAGAAACAATGAAATCAGGGTTGTTGCCAAGAATATTAGCTTATGCTGGCTCAGTGTCTATTGAAAGAACTTGGAAAGCTAAAGGGGAAGAAATAAATAGACAAGTTAAGATGAGTGATATTAGTAGTATAGGGAAAGCACTTGATGATGGCTGGGTTATTACTTTTCCTCAGGGAACAACAACTCCTTATAAACCTATAAGAAAAGGGACAGCTCATATAATAAAGAAATATAAACCAATTGTTATTCCAATAGTAATTGATGGTTTTAGAAGATCTTTTGATAAAAAAGGAATAAGAATTAAAAAGAAAAATATACTTCAGTCTATGGAGATAAAGAAACCTTTGGATATCGATTATGATAATGATTCTATTGAAAATATTATTAAAAAAATTGAATATGCCATTGAACAGCATCCTTCTTTTTTAAAGGTTTTATCAGAAAAACAATTATTAGAGATTGAACAAGAAAACAAATCAAGAGAATGGTAATTATTCTTTAGATCTTAAAACAGCATTTTCTGAAATAATACCACCACAACTTATTCTTGATCCTGCAGCACCAGATGGTTGAGAAACGAAATCATCTGTTCCTTGGTGAACTATAATTGCTTTTCCTATGATATTTTTATTATCATCACCACAATCTAAGCACCATAAATCTGTGCTAAAATTAATAATCCCAACTCCCTTTTCATTCGCTGTAAAGTTTCCTATATCACCAATATGAAATCCGCTTTGATCTCCCCATTTTCCGTGATTTGTTAAAGTTGGGTTCCAGTGTCCTCCGCTAGACTTACCATCATTAGAGGAACAATCTGATTTTTCATGAATATGAATGGCGTGTTCTCCAGGACTTAAGTTGTTTATTGTGGCTATCATTTTAATATTATCACCTTCTTCAATAAAAACTACATTTCCATTGACGTTACTTGAGTTTTTTGATTCAAGTTCGACTACAATCATGTTAGGAATGCTACAACTAACTAACATAAGAGAAGAGGCTAATAAAAAGAGATTATTTTTCATTATTTATATTTTAATCAAATTTAAGAAAGTATACGTAGTTTAGCACGATATTTGAAATATAAAGATTATGAAACACATAATTTTAGTTTTAACTTCATTTAGTTTATTATCTTGTGGTTTATTGTCTGAAAGTAATAGTCCTATAGAATACAATAGCCAATCTTTTAATGAGTTTAAGCCTTCTGCAGCACCAGATTATGAGTTATTAAAATCTTGGGCAGTTCATCCAGAAAATAAGCTTGAGTTGCTTTCGGAATTTGAAAACGAGAACTCTAAACTTCCAGTTGATGTTTTTTTTATTTATCCAACTATGCTTTCTGATAAAAATGATACTTCATGGAATGCCAACATATATGATTTAAAGACTAGAGATTATGTTTTAGGTTCATCAATTAAATTTCAGTCTTCAGCTTGGTATTCAGTAGGTGATTTATATGTTCCTTTTTATAGACAAGCTCATCTAAGAGTATTTAGAGAATCTTTCTGGAAAAACGGTGGAGAGAAAGCCTATGAAATGGCTTACCAAGATATTAGACAAGCTTTTATAACATATTTAAGTAAGTATAATAATTCTAAACCAATTATTATTGCAGGTCATAGTCAAGGAGCTGGACATGCTAAAAGATTATTAAAAGAGTTTTTTGATGGAAAACCCCTTCAAAAGAAATTAATTGCAGCTTACTTAATAGGGACAAAAGTAATAAACGAAGACTTTGAGCATATTAATCACATGACTAGCGCTGAGCAAACTGGTGGTTTTGTTACATGGAATACTTACAGAGTAATGTCTTCTTCTAAAGAAAAAAAAGCTAGTTATACAATTTCAAAAGATTGGATTAAAGGCGCCATTTGTTCTAATCCAATAACTTGGGATGAAAAGAATTCCACTGATTATAAAGATCACAAAGGGTTTCTTTATTTAAACAATAAAATTTTCCCTAAAACTGTTAAAATTGAAAACATCGACGATAAAGTGATGGTTAAATTGCCAAAAATGGGTTTAGTTAAAAGAATTTTATTGTCTACCGTGAAAGATTATCATAAGGCTGACATTAACCTGTTTTGGGAAGACATTCGTGTCAACTCTATCGTAAGATCTAAAAAATATTTAAGTGAATAAAATATTATTTTTAATTACCTTTTTTCTTGTTTCAAACCTTTTATCTCAAGAACTAATTTCAGGAAAAGTAACTTATATAAATGAATCAAATATTGAATCTAATTTAGAAGGTGTTTCTGTATACTGGGAAGATCTTTCTTACGGAGCTACATCTAATGTTAATGGTAATTACTCAATACCATTTTCTGCTTCTTCAAATAAATTAATATTTAAATTTATTGGATTCAAAGAGGATATAGTTGAGATTGGTGATAATAAAAAATATAATCATTTAATGGTTGTAGATAACAGTCAATTGGATGAAGTGGTAGTTAATAAAAGAAAGAAAACTATTCAAAAATCATACTTTAAAACACAAAACATCATTAACGTTAGTAGTGATGAGTTGCTTAAAGCTGCATGTTGTAATATCTCAGAAAGTTTTGAAACAAATCCTTCAATTGACGTAAGTTATTCTAATGCTGTAACTGGAGTTAAGCAGGTTAAAATGCTTGGCTTAGAAAGTCCTTATTTGCTTATAACAGAAGAAAACATTCCAATGATTAGAGGAGCTTCTCAAGTTTATGGTTTATCTTTTATACCAGGTACTTGGGTTGAAAGTATGCAGATAACAAAAGGTTCAGGTAGTGTAGTAAATGGTTTTGAAAGTATTTCAGGTCAAATTAATGTTGAACTTAAAAAGCCCTATTCTGATAATCCATTATCTGTTAATGTTTATTCTTCTAATATGGGAAGAAATGAAATTAATATTCATGGAAATAAAAAATTTAACGATAAATTAAGTTCAGGGATATACTTACATGTAAATAAGAATAGCTCAATTAATGATAACAATAATGATGGCTTTTTAGATCAACCTACGTCTAAAGCATTTAATTTATTCAATAGATGGCAATATATAAATCCAGAAAAGGGAACAGTTAGCTTTCTTGGTGTTCGTTATATGAAAGATGATAAGGTTATAGGAGAAAACACTAAGGACATGGCATTTATTAGAGCACCATGGAAAGGGGGAATAAATACAGGTAGATTTGATTCTAATTTTAAATTCGGATATGTTAACCCAAGTATTCCTTATCAATCTTTAGGATTACAAATGGCTTTTTCAAAGCATGATCAAAATTCTTTTTTTGGATCTAGAAATTATAATATAAATCAAAACAGTTTTTATTCTAATATAATTTACAATTCTATTATAGGTAACACCCTTAATAAAATTAAAGTAGGATTAAATTATTCATATGATGATTTTGATGAACTTGTTGATGTTAAAAACAATTTCTTTACTAGAATAGATAAATCTATTGGAGGTTTTTTTGAATACAGTTACGATAGTATGGATGCCATAAGTCTTGTTGCTGGTATTAGATATGACATTCATAATAATTTAGGAAGTTTTTTTACACCAAGATTTCATATGAGATATCAGCCTTATGAAAAATCTGTAATAAGATTATCACTTGGAAGTGGAAGAAAAGCTTCCAATATATTTTCAGAAAATCAAAATATTTTTGCAACAGGTCGTGAAATAAAAATTAATAATAATCTTGGTAAATTTTATGGACTTGATCCAGAGAAAGCATTTAATTATGGTATAAGTTTAAGGCAGGGATTTTTCATAAACAATAGAGAAGGCGATATTACCTTTGATTATTATGTTACAGATTTTGACAATCAAGTTATAGTTGATTGGGAAACGCAAGGGGAATTATCCTTTTATAATTTAAATGGAAAAAGTTTTTCTAAAAGTCTGCAAATTGATTTAGAATATCAAATACTAGACAACGTACTATTCAAATCAACATTTAAGAACTATGATGTAAAAAAACAATATAATTCTGGATTTAAACAAAATCCTTTAACTCCAAAAAATAGATTTTTCACCAATATTGAAGCATCGACAGACGAAAATGAAAATGGATCAAAGTGGAAATTCGATTTTACTTATAATTGGATTGGGAATCAAAGATTACCAAGCCACACTTCATTAATTGATTTTAAAGGAAGTTCACCTTCTTATAGTCTAGTAAATTCACAAATAACAAGGGTTTTTTCTAATAAATTTGAGATTTATATTGGTGGAGAAAATATTGGAGGATATACCCAGAAAAATCCAGTTCTTGGAGGATATCCTTTTGGAACTGATTTTGACACTTCACTTATTTATGCTCCTATACATGGAGCTTTATTTTATGTAGGTTTAAGATTTAATAACTAAATTAGTAATATGAAATATTTAATTATTGTTTCACTTTTCGTTTCATCAATTTGTTTCTCTCAAGGAAATAATTTAAAATCTCAAAAAGTTTCTTTTAACGTTAAAGGCGTTTGTGAAATGTGTAAAGATAGAATTGAAAATGGCACATTAAAGTTAAAAGGAGTTAAATATGTTAAGTGGGATATAATTTCTAATAATATTTCACTTATATATAATTCTAAAAAAATAAAGTTAGATGACATTCATAAGGAAATTTCCTTGCTTGGTCATAGCACTGATAAATATACTGCACCAACTGAAATCTATAATAACCTTCCAGATTGCTGTCTGTACGAAACTTTATCAATACATTAAAATAAAATAATATGAAAACAAAATTTAAAATAATACTGTCTTTAATAATAGTTTTACTTATCGTGTATTTTCTAAGAGATATGTCATTTAACGATCCAGCTAATTCAGATGTTAATGACGCCAAAGCTGAAGCTATTGTAGAATTAATGGGTACAGAAACATCTTTTGGCGTTAAAGGAAATTGTAAGATGTGTAAAAAAACAATTGAAGCCTCAGCTTTGTCTTTAGAAGGTGTTTTGAAGGCCGATTGGGACGTAAAAACCAAACAAGTGAGCTTAGTGTATGATGATCAAATGATTGATCTAATATCAGTTCACAAGGCTATTTCTGATTCTGGATACGGAACAGACTTAAATGAATTAAACAAAGAAGCCTACGATAACCTTCCTCTATGTTGTCAGTATGATCCCGATATGCAGACAGATATAAATTAAATTCACTAGATTTAAGATAAATAAATCTTAAATATTATGAAAAATTTAATTTTGTTATTTACAATATGTCTTTTCGCATCATGTAATAATACTGCCGTAAAAAAAGCAACATCGTTTTTAAATCCTGAACCCGAAATTATTGAGGTTGAGGTTGAAATAGATAGAACTGGAGAGCCTGATGGTCCTCACACATCTGTTGAATGGAAAGTATGGGCTTATAGTACAGCTGCACCTTCTTATATAGCCGCTAAATGTACTGTAGTTGATATAGACGGATCCGTTTTAAGAGAAGGATCTAATGGATGGACTGCAATGGCTGCAAACCCTAGGGGAATGTCTGATCCAGTAAATGGTTGGATAGATGCACATGAAGCCATGGCCATGGTTGGTGATGGTCCAGCTATGAAATGGGCAATGGCGTATATGGGTGGTACCGCTCCTGAAATGGATTCTGATGGATGGGCGTGGATGTTACATGGCGATATGGGAGAAGATAACACTAAACACTTGGTGTTTAATAAGGAAGATGCGGCTGAGGGACAATGGATTGAATCTGGAGCGCATTTAATGTTATTTCCAAAAGATCCTGCTTCTTTAGAAGGTCAAACTACAGATTTTAACAGTGGTGCTCCTTATGTTATGTTTAAGGGAACTGGTTATGATCATTTAATGATTCCTGTGGAAGGCTATTTTAAATATCAAAGTCAAACTCATGATGATGATTCAGATGAGAATCATTCCGATAGCGATTCTGATTAATAGTCTTATTAAATAAAAAAAAACCTCATTGAGGTTTTTTTTATCTTTAAAATTTATAAATCAAAATTAATACCCTGGGCTAATGCTAGTTCAGAAGAATAATTTATGGTATTAGTTTGTCTTCTCATATAAACTTTCCAAGCATCAGAACCACTTTCTCTACCTCCTCCAGTATCTTTCTCTCCTCCAAATGCTCCTCCAATTTCAGCTCCAGAAGTGCCAATATTAACGTTAGCTATTCCACAATCACTTCCCCAATGTGATAAGAAAGTTTCGGAATCTTTTAACTTTTCTGTCATAATAGCGGAGGATAGTCCTTGTTTTACATCATTCATTATTTCTATAGCGTTTTCAAGATTCCCACTATATTTAATTAAATAAAGAATAGGGGCAAATGTTTCAGTTTGTACAATGGGAACATCATTTTTAATTTCCGCTATTGCTGGCTTAACATAGCAATTGCTTTCAAAATCTTTTCCGTTTAATATACCACCATCAACAATGAACTTGCCACCTTGCTTTTTAACTGTTTCAATAGCCGATAAATATTGATTTACAGCATTACTATCAATCAAAGGTCCTACATGGTTACTTTGATCTAAAGGGTTACCAATTTTCAGTTGTTTATATGCTTTACTTAATTCTACTTTTATTTGATCGATTATAGATTCATGCACTATAATTCTTCGAGTTGAGGTGCATCTTTGTCCACAAGTCCCTACTGCTCCAAATACAATGTTTATTACTGCTTGTTTTATATCAACACTTGGAGTAATTATAATTGCATTATTTCCGCCCAGTTCTAATAAAGATTTGCCCAGCCTAGCGCCAACTTTCTTTGCAACCTCTTTTCCCATTTTAGTAGAGCCTGTAGCAGATAATAGATTAACTCTAATATCTTCCGACATCCACTGGCCAATATTTTTATCACCATTTATAAGACAAGATACACCTGCAGGAATATTATTTTCTTTTAATACCTGAGATATAAAGTTTTGACATACAATACTGCAAAGAGGTGTTTTTTCTGAGGGTTTCCATATACAGACATTTCCACATATCCAAGCTAATGCCACGTTCCAACTCCAAACAGCTACAGGAAAATTAAAAGCTGAAATAACTCCTACTACACCTAAAGGGTGGTATTGTTCATACATTCTGTGGTTTGGTCTTTCAGAATGCATAGTTAGTCCGTATAATTGCCTGGAAAGTCCTACAGCAAAATCACATATGTCAATCATTTCTTGAACTTCCCCCATTCCTTCTTGTAAAGATTTTCCCATTTCCCAAGAAACTAACTCACCTAATTCTGCTTTATTTTCTCTTATTTTATTTCCTAATTGACGCACTAAATCTCCTCTTTCGGGAGCAGGAATTTTCCTAAAACTTTTAAAAGCAATTTCAGCCTCATTAATTAACTTATCATAATCATTTTTATCACCTGACTGAACTTTTCCTAATAAAGATCCGTTTACGGGACTATATGAATCAATGAAATTTCCTGAACCAGACCATTTTTTTCCATTTGAGCAGCCTTTTTGACTTTCATTAATACCTAGTTTTTTTAGAAGCAGATTTATGTTTTTTGTGGAATTCATTTTGTTTTATTTGTAACAAAAATAACTAAAAATAGAGTGAAAACTAACTTTTAATTTTCATTATAAAATAGAATGGGATACCAATTAGTAATAATATAGTTCCGTAGTAAATTGATTCAGTGCCAGAACCAAAAATAGCCCATACAGAATAAATTAATCCAATTAGTCCAAGACTAGCAGATTTGAAAATCTCAATCTTTAAATATTTATTTTGAATATGGAAAAATATATATGAAGCACTTACAAAAAGATATGGTACTAGGGTTGATAATGTTGTTAGTAAAATTAAAAATTCAAACCTAGAAACTAGACCTTGGGAAAAATTCATTACCATAACTATTGAAGTTAGTATACTTCCAAATATTAAGCTAAAAATTGGTGAACCTTTCTTGTTTTTTGTTGTAAAAATTTCAGGAAAAAGCCTGTCTTTAGCCATTGACATAGGCATGTAACTAGTGATTAAAATCCAACCATTTAAAGCTCCGATTGCAGAAATTGCAGCACCTGCTGAAACAAAATATCCAACGTATTTCCCTCCGATAACTTCACCAGCTTCAGCAAATGGAGCAGGTGAATTCGCTATTACTTCATTAGGAAGAATACCAAATAAAATGATAGTTCCAAAAACATATATTAAAGTAGAAATAACAGTTCCAATCATAGTCGCAATAGGAATTGTATTACTAGGGTTTTTTATACTATTGGCAGGTATCGTAGCGGATTCTATACCTAAGAAAGCATATAATGTCATTACACAGACAATTGGGAAAACTTCAAAATCACTTTTACCTGTAATATTAAATTCTGGAAAAACATTCCAATCAAATAAAAATATTCCCGAAATTATTATAAATAGTAGAGGAATTATTTTAGCAACTGTTGTGAAAATTTGAATATTACCAGATGATTTAACCCCTTTAGAGGAAGTCCAAGTGAAAAACCATATAAATGCTAATCCAGTTAAAGTTGCAGAAGTTGGACTGGTTATTAACTCTGGAAAGAAGAAGCTTAGAGCACTAACAATTGCAACTGCGATTGCTGCATTATTTACCCAACATGAAATCCAATATCCCCAAGCCACTAAAAACCCAATAAAATCTCCAAAAACAATCTTAGAATATAAATATGGACCTCCATTTCTATCTGAAATTAGTTTACTGAAATTACTAAAAATCTTAGCTATAACTAATGCTCCAGATGCTGTAAAAATCCACCCCAAAACACTTATTCCTCCAAATTTTGCAAGACTTGCTGGTAAGACAAAAATACCTGCTCCGATCATATTTCCTACTATCAAAGATGTAGCCGCTAATAAACCAATTTTTTGATTTTGCTTCTTCAAAATAAAAATCTATATTTCTTTAAATTAGTTATTTAATATTAATGAAAGATAAATATAAAATTGATCCTGATATAACAAAGGCAGAAACATTGCCTTCTTTTTTTTATAAAGACCCAGCAGTTTTTGAGTTATTGAAAAAGAAAATATTTTTAAAATCTTGGCAGTGGGTAGGGGATGACAATTTAGTTAAAGAAACAAATTCTGTTTATCCTCTTTTAATATTAGAAGATTACTTGAATGAACCAATTGTTTTGTCAAAAGCTAAAGATGGAAGTATTAACTGCATGACTAACGTTTGTACTCATAGGGGGAATATTCTGGTTATAGAACCAGGAAAAGCAAAAAAAATCACTTGTATGTATCACGGAAGAAGATTTGATGATATGGGCAAGTTTGAATACATGCCTGAGTTTAGTAAGGCTAAAAATTTCCCTAGACCTTGTGATGATTTACATACTTTTCCACTTGTTAAATGGGGAAAATTATTATTTGCAGGTTTAAATCCCACTTTTGATTTTCAAAAAGTAATTAATAAAATAAATGAAAGGGTAGGTTTTTTGCCAATAGATGAATTTCTACCAGACTCATCATTATCAAAAGATTTCACAATTAATGCTCACTGGGCGTTGTATTGCGATAATTATTTAGAAGGATTTCATATTCCATTTGTCCATAAGGATTTAAATGAAGTTTTAGATTACGATGTTTACAAAACAGAAATTTATGATCATTGTAACTTACAAATCGGATATAGTGAGGATGATTCTGATGTTTTTAATTTACCAGAAGGTCACATAGATTTTGGAAAAAATGTAGCAGCTTACTATTACTGGGTTTTTCCAAACATGATGTTTAATTTTTACCCTTGGGGACTGTCAATTAATATTGTTAAACCTATTTCAGATTCTTTAACCAAGATTTCTTTTAGATCCTATGTTCTTGACGAGTCTAAATTAAATAGGGGAGCAGGTAATCAACTTCAAAAGGTGGAAGAAGAGGATGAGTTTGTAGTAGAAAACGTTCATAACGGATTAAGATCGTCTTTTTATAAAGCAGGAAGGTTTTCACCAACAAAAGAGCAGGGTGTTCATCATTTCCACAGATTGATTTCAGAATTTTTAAATTAAAAAACAGAATCCCTTAAATTTAAAATCAAATAAATTAAATACGGAATATATTTTCATTAAATTTTTAAGGTTGAGTGTTATTAATTTTGTGTAAACGTAAACTAGTATATATCTATTTGTTAAATATAAAAAGGTCTTCAACTGTTGTTTTAAATAGATTAGCCATTTTAAACGCTGTTGGTAAACTTGGGTCGAACTTTTCCTTTTCAATAGCATTTATAGCTTGACGTGATATACCAATTAAGTTTGCTAATTCTTCTTGTGTCAATTTTTGATTTTTCCTTAACTCTTTAACTTTATTTTTCATCGAAATCTTCTTGAATTAACGAAATTGGCAACAACATATGAAAGAGAAATAAACATCATTAGATATTCGAATTCAGGTTCCTTACCAATAATTCCAAAATCAAAAGAGACCTCATATGTAAGACCAACAACTACAGTTAATCCCAATGTAATTGCCATTGCTTCAAATTGAATTCTCTTTTGTAATTCGTCATAAGTCTTAAATAAATTTTTATTAGCGATTATCATACCTATTCCAATAGCAAAATTTATTATTAACCCTATTATAGTATATATATTATTATCCCAAAGTGAGTTTTCTGCACCTGTTAAAATACCTAAACTTACTACCCATGCTAATGTCCATGCCAGCATAATTTTCATTTGTTTTTTTTGTTCTCTCATAATATTATCTTGTAATGTTTACTTTACAAATATATGTAAATAATTTATAAATGTAAAGTTTTATTTACATTTATAAATTAAAACACAAAATTCTTGTGAATATCTATAATATTAAACATCAAAAGTCGAAAGGTTAAAAATGCTTGGCAGCTAAATATTGACTTTAAGTAAAAAATAATTAAAGACTAATCTATCATATTTTTTAAATATAAATTCTCTACTTTTTTTCTTGCCCAAGGGGTGGTTCTTAAGAATTTTAAACTCGATTTATAAGTAGGATTGTTTTTAAATGCATTGATATTTAAAGTGTTTCCTAATTCTTCCCAGCCATATTCTAGAAATAATTGTTCTAACATGGTAGCTAATTTTATTCCATGTAAAGGATTGTTAAGTTGTTGTCCACTCATTATTCAAATATAATTAAATGCTTACGAAAATTAAAAAAGGAATTACAAAATTGCAGAATTAAAAGAAGATAGTATGTCTATGGTTTAGAATTGTAAAACTTTAACAAAAATGAAAAGACTTGTCTTTTCTGATTATTTTTTAACATCTATTAATTCAAATTCTTCAAACTTTTCTATTAAAAAGTCTGCATATCTCATAAAACCTAAATCATTAAAATGAACTCAATCTACCGTTCCTTCTTGGTCAAGTCCTAATGCATTTTTACTGTCTATATAAAAAATATTTTTATATGAAAAAGGCAATCTATCGTAACGATTTTCCTTAACTGAATCAGGAATTACGGTTCCTTCAAGTCTAAAAAATCTTTTCCATAATATTTTATTTCACTTGACACTAACGAATTGTTCTGTCCAGTTGTTAAAAGTGGCATAAATAATAATAGAATTAGTTTTTTCATTTTATTAATAGATTGCTTTAATATATTTTATTTCTAATTTGAATTCCCCTTCTTGTTTGTCAGAAATTTGTAAACCCAATGAATTTATTTCTTTGATATCCAAAGCAGGATAATTGGAGTAAGAATAACCTCGCCACGAGGGTTTAAAATCCTCTATCTGAATATTCACTTCAATCCATTTATCTTTGAAAGATTTAAAATCACAAGAATAAGAGGCACGTCTGTTGTTTTGTCTAAGTCGTAGTTTATAAGTATTGCCATCTCCCTTGAATTTTATTTTAAAAGATTTAACTCCAGTTAAGGTTTCTTTAGTAAAACTTAATCTTGATGAGGCAAATCCTCCGTTATTTTCTAGAGATAAATATCCCCTAAAAATCAAATTATTTTCATCATTTATTGATAGGTAAGATATGGAAACTCCACCCATAACATCATCATTAACAATATTCCAATTTTTTATACCAACATTTTTTTTAGGGTTAATTAAATCAATACTTTGACCATTTGTTAATTCAAAGGTTTGGGAAAAAGAAACAAGTGGAATAAATAGTAATATTAGTTTTCTCACAAACTAAATATAGTCATTATCTAAACTTTATTAATCTATTTCCTTTATAGAGTTATGTTTTCTTTAAGTTGCTGAATTGACAATTGAGGATATGCCTATGGTTTAATTGTATTAACCATAGTTTTTAATAAACCGTTTTGTTTCTTATCATTCATTAACTGCCAAAACATAATTCCACCTAATTTTTTTTCTAATGCGTATTTAGATTTAAGCTTTATTGATTTATGATCATCAAAAGTGGCAAAAATCTTGTTAATACTATCATATGCGTAAGGTGAATTCGCTAAACTATCCCAATAAAAACTAAAATTAGATCTTACATCTTCAAAATTTATTTGGTTGTAGCTTTTATTCCATTCAGTGTTTTGATTAAGACCATTATTAATATTTTCAACATTTTTAAATGTTTTAATATAAAAAGCACCACCAATAAATATTTGTTTAGGATTTACACCTAAATTTATTAATGCTTCAATTGATGACTTTGCAGATCTATCTTGAAATTCACTAGATGAAAGAGCAGTATGATGACCTGTTTTAGTAGAACCTGATCCATAAAAATCATAGGTCATAAGATTGACATTATTAACTAATGGCATTACTTTATCCCATTCAATTGAATTTTTAAAAAATCTATTAGATGCACCAGCAGCAAAACTTAATATATCCTCTTTTTTCATATATCTTCTTAATTGAATCAATAATTCTGTAAAGTTTTCTCTATCTTCAGGTTTGTAACTGTGCCCTGGGAATCCAGAGATTCCTGGATATTCCCAATCAAGATCAATACCGTCTGCATTAAAGGATTCTATAATATCAGCTGTAGAAATTGCAAATTCCATTCTAGCTTCTTTTGAACTAAAAACATCAGAGCATGTTTCACATCCACCCCAACCGCCTAAAGAAACTAGAACTTTTAATTTTGGATATTTATTTTTTTGATTAACAACATTTATTAAAGTAAGACTATCTGTTTTGTTGTCAATTGCTAATTTATTTCCTTTAAGATGTAAAAAACTATATATTATTTGATCAACTCCATCTAAATTAAATTCATCAATTGATTTTTCATCACCAGCATAATAAGCTATGACTTGAGGTTTTATTTCTGTGTTGTTGCTACAGGATAAAATAAATAGTAATAGTAGAATTAATTTTTTCATCCTCTAATATAATAATTATCTAATCCTTACTAATCTAATCCCTTTATAGAGGACTATGTTGTTGTATAGTACTGGACGATTGTAGCTTGTTCAATCTACTTATGAGGATTAGAAGTTGCTGAATTGACAGAATCTGATATGCCTAGGGTTTAGGGTGGTTTTTATCAATAAATATATTAATCCACAGCAATCTTGATAAGTAATAGTTTATTGGTGAAAAAATCAAAATACTAATACCTATTATGGCAATTAGAATTAAAACATCTTCTTTACCTAGAATGCTTATAAATAGAATTAAAAGAAAACAGCCTAAGCCAATAGCTAAAGCATAACTAACATACATCGCTCCGTAAAAAAACCCTGGTTCTAATTCGTATTTCAAGTCACAAGAAGAACAATTTTTATGACAATTTCCGTTGTGAAATAAAATATTTAAGTATGGATTTCCATTAATAAAAAAATCACCATTTCCACATTTAGGGCATTTATTTTTTAAAATACTATTTAATTTATTCACTCATCTAATTTAAGTATTCCTGAATTAAAAAAAGAAGATATACCTATGGTAAAAAATAAAAACGTCCCTAAAGTTAATTAGAGACGTTAGAATTTAAAAATATTTTTTGATTTAATAGTTTTAGCTAAAAACTCAGGTCATTATAGTGAACGTGAAATTCATTTCTTTTATGACATTTGGGATGCTACTAGACTTAAACAATTAGAGGAAAAATATAAGGGGAATAAATGATTTATCTCGGTAGTATTTACGCAAATTTTGTGCAAATGGTAAAAAGAAAAAGGGAGTAAAAACTCCCTATTTCCTCTGGTGATCGCGACACGATTCGAACGTGTGACCGTCTGCTTAGAAGGCAGATGCTCTATCCAGCTGAGCTACGCGACCTTTTTAACGAGTGCAAATGTAAATAAATATGTTTAATTCACGTATTTAATATTTGTGATTTATTTACACATATGTATATAATATTTTATATTTTAAAGAAAATTATATTTAAACACTTTTATTTCAATGTATTATATAGGCTATGATTTAGGTAGTTCATCTTTAAAAATAGCTTTGGTTTACTCTGAATCAGGAAAAAAAATAGATATAATTAATGAGCCTTCAACCGAAATGGAAATTATTTCTTTAAACCCAGGTTGGGCTGAGCAAGATCCTGATTTTTGGTGGAAATGTTTATGCACAGGAACAAAAAGAATTATCGATAAAAACAATATAAATTCATCTCAAATACTAGGAATAGGAATTTCTTATCAAATGCATGGTCTTGTTTTAGTTGATAAGGTTGGGAATAGTTTAAGAAAATCTATTATATGGTGTGACAGCAGAGCTGTAGAAATTGGAAACAAAGCTTATGATTATTTAGGAAATGACAAGTGCGAATCTCATTTATTAAATTCTCCAGGAAATTTCACTGCATCTAAACTAGCATGGGTTAAGTTAAATGAACCTGACATTTATAATAAGATAGATAAATTCATGCTTCCTGGAGATTATTTAGCTTATAAATTAACAGGTGAGATTAATACTACAATTGGAGGATTGTCCGAAGGAATGTTTTGGGATTTTAAAGATAATAATATTGCTAATTGGTTTTTAGAATATTTTGACATAGACCCATCTTTAGTACCTGACATAATAGACAATTTTACAAATCAAGGAATTGTAAATGGATTAGCTTCTGAGCAATCGAATCTACCTAAAGGGATACCAATCATGTATAGAGCAGGCGATCAGCCAAACAATGCTTTTTCTCTTAATGTACTAAATTCAGGAGAAGTTGCAGCTAGTGGAGGGACTTCGGGAGTTTTATATGCTATAACAGATCAAGTTATTTCTAAAGTATCTTTAAAGATTAATAGCTTTGCACATGTTAATTATTCTATAAAAAATCCAATTATTGGTAAGTTGCTTTGCATTAATGGAGCTGGTATTCAGTATAAAAAATTAAAAAACTCAACTAATTCAAAATCTTATAACTTAATGAACCAGAAAGCCTCATCTATCAATGTAGGTAGTTCAGGTTTAGTTGTACTGCCTTTTGGAAATGGAGCTGAAAGAATGTTTAATAATAAAGATATTGGATCTCATATTATAAACTATGATTCCACTATTCATAGTAATGATCATCTTTTTAGGGCTACTTTAGAAGGGATTGCCTTTTCTTTTGTGTATGGGATGGAACTTTTAAAAAATGACAATTTGATTCCTTCATTAATAAGAGCAGATAATGACAATTTATTTCAATCTGAAGTATTTTCAACTACTATTTCAACACTTCTAAAGAATGAAATAGAAATTCATAATGTTTCAGGTGCTTATGGAGCAGCTAGGTCAGTAGGGGTTAAAAATCAGGATTTTAAATCCTATAGTAAAGAATTTTCAAAGGGTGACTATATTAAATCTTTTGAGCCAGAAAGTAAATGTCAAAAATATATTGATGCTTATAATACTTGGAAAGAAAAATTAGAAAGAAAAATTTAAAACGTATAAAATGGTAACTATTGGAAACAAGGAATATTTTAAAGGAATTGGTGAAATAAAGTTTGAAGGAAAGGATTCTAAAAACCCTTTATCTTTTAAATATTATAATCCAGATCAATTAGTTGCTGGTAAATCTATGCGTGATCATTTTAAATTTGCTATCGCTTATTGGCATTCTTTTGGGGGAAAAGGCACTGATCCTTTTGGTGCTGAAACACAAAATTTTTCATGGGACAAATCACAAAATCCTATTCAAGCTGCAAAAGATAAAGCTGATGCTGCTTTTGAATTTATTAGTAAAATGGGATTTGATTATTTCTGTTTCCATGATTTTGATTTAATTCAAGAAGCAAATTCATTTTCTGAATCAGAACATAGACTTAAGTTAATAACAGAGTATGTTAAAGAAAAAAAAATAACTTCAGGAATTAAATTACTTTGGGGAACAGCTAATTGTTTTTCGAATCCACGCTATATGAATGGTGCAGCAACAAACCCAGAGTTTGATATTCTAGCAAGGGCAGGAGGTCAGGTTAAACTAGCTTTAGATGCTACAATAGCATTAGATGGTGAAAATTATGTTTTTTGGGGAGGAAGAGAGGGGTATATGTCATTGCTAAATACAGATATGAAACGAGAGTTAGATCATATGGCGGAATTTTTAAAAATTTCCAGAGATTATGCGAGAAGTAAAGGGTTTAAAGGAACTTTTTTTATTGAACCTAAACCTATGGAACCAACTAAACATCAATATGATTTTGATACAGCAACTGCAATAGGTTTTTTGAAAGAATATAATTTAGATAAAGATTTTAAAATTAATATAGAAGTTAATCATGCTACACTAGCAAATCATACCTTTCAACATGAACTTACAGTTGCTGCTAAGTCAGGAATGCTAGGTAGTATAGATGCTAATAGAGGAGATTACCAAAATGGATGGGATACAGATCAGTTTCCAATAAATATTCAAGAAACTACGGAGGCAATGTTAGTACTATTAAAATCAGGTGGTCTTCAAGGTGGAGGAGTAAATTTTGATGCTAAATTGAGGAGAAATTCAACTGATCAAGAAGATTTGTTTATTGCTCATATTGGAGGAGCTGATACTTTTGCTAGATCATTATTGATTGCTAATAACCTATTGTCTAATTCCCCATATAAAGATTTTATTTCAAAGAGATATGAGTCTTTTGATACAGGTTTTGGTAGAGATTTTGAAAAAGGAAAGATTGAATTGCAAGATCTTTATAAAATAGCTAAAAAAAATGGCGAGTTAAAATTAAAAAGTGGGAAGCAGGAATTTTTAGAAAATTTATTATTTAATTACGTAAAATAACAAAGTGAATTAATTAGTTTATTTTTAAAAATAAATTAATTTAAAATCAAATATTCATACAATGGTAAAATCAGGATTTTCATTGAATTATGCGGAAATATTATTATTGGTCATTCCTACCTTTATGATTTTGATTTTAGTTGAGATTCTATATGGACATTATACTAAAAAACAAACTCATTCATTTATGGATACTCTTTCTAGTTTAAGCTCTGGAATGACTAATATCCTTAAAGATTCTTTAGGTTTAGTTTTAATAATTGTTTCTTATCCATATATTCTTGAAAGTATTGCTATTGTTAATTTGGAATCAAGTCTAACATTATATTTAGTCGCTTTTATATGTGTGGATTTTGCTAGTTATTGGAATCATAGGCTTAATCATAAGGTTAATATTTTCTGGAACAGACACGTAATACATCACAGTAGTGAAGAATTTAATTTGGCATGTGCTTTAAGACAAAGTATTTCATCTTGGATAGGATTTGGCGCTTTATTTTTAATTCCTGCAGCTCTATTTGGCGTTCCTGCTAATATTATTGCATTACTCGCTCCACTTCATTTATTTGCCCAATTCTGGTATCACACTCAGCATATAGGAAAACTAGGTTTTTTAGAATACATAATAGTAACTCCCTCACAGCATCGAGTTCACCATGCTATTAACTCAATTTATATTGATAAAAATTTATCAGCTATTTTTTGTATTTGGGATCGTATTTTTGGGACTTTTCAAGAGGAATTAGATGAAGAGCCTCCGGTTTATGGTGTTTTAAAACCTGTAAATAGCTGGAATCCTATTTTAATAAATTTTCAACATGCATGGAATGTTATTCAAGATGCATATAACACTAATAATTTTATAGATAAACTAAGAGTCTGGTTCATGCCTACGGGATGGAGGCCTGCAGATGTAATTGATAAGTTTCCAAGACCCATTACTGAAGACATCATTAGTAGAGTGAAATATAACCCTCATTATTCACCATTATTAAAAGGAATTGCTCTTTTTCATTTTATTTCTATAAATCTTTTACTTACTTTATTTTTATATAATTTTTCAGATTTAAGTAATGAATTTAGATTAACTTATGGTTTCATTATAGCCATATCAATTTTTGGTTTCACTTCTTTAATGGATTTTCACTCATGGGCACCATTTTTTGAAGTTTTCAGATCGATGCTTACAGTTATTATTCTTTATTCATTTAGTGATCATGCTTTATTTATTAATCATCCAACTGAGTTTTTAATAATAATAACTTACTTTATTTTAAGTAGTGTAATTTCATTTGTTATAATTTTTAATAAAAATCAATCCATGATTAAATTCAATAATGCAAGCTCTTAAAATTCTATTTATATTATTAATATTTTCTAACGTTTTCTCTCAGGAAAACTGGAAGTCTTTAATTAACAATGACAACTTAAACAACTGGGAAATTAAACAAGGCTCTGCCAAATTTGTTTTAGAAAATGGAGTTATTTCAGCAACTTCAATTTTAAATACGCCAAGCACATATTTAGGAACAAAAAAACAATACGATGATTTTATTTTAGAATTTGAGGTATTTGTTGATGAAGGTTTAAATTCTGGTGTTCAGTTTAGAAGTTCAATTAATAATAATGTTCCAGTACATAGTCGAGTTTATGGATATCAATTTGAATTGGATACGAATGAATATAGAGGTTGGTCTGGTGGTGTATATGACCAGTCAAGAAAAAACTTTTTTTTATACCCTATAACAAGAAATGAAAAAGGAAGAAAAGCATTCAAAAATGGTCAATGGAACAAAGCTAGAATTGAAGCTGTAGGTAATTCTATTAAAACTTGGATTAATGGAGTACAGTGTGCTAACTTGATGGATCCATTATCAAAAAACGGATTTATAGCTCTCCAAATACATAATATCAGTGAAGAGTCATTAGTTGGTAAAATGGTAAAATGGAAAAATATTAGAATATTAACTAAAAATATAACTCAATATTTATCTATCTCAGAGGATTATGCTACGGAAATTAATAATGTTGATAATGTTTTGAGTGCGACTCAAATAAAAAATAATTGGAGATTTTTATGGAATGGAGATACATCTGAAGGGTGGAGAGGAGCAAAGCTTAATACTTTTCCTGAAAAAGGTTGGGAAATAGAAAACAATATTTTAACAGTTTTAGCAAACGATGGTTCAGAATCCTCTTTTGGAGGTGATATAGTAACTTTAGAAAAATTTTCAAATTTTGAATTTGAATTAGATTTTAAAATATCTAAAGGAGCAAACAGTGGAATTAAATATTTTGTTGACACTAATTTGAATCAAGGAGCAGGTTCTTCAATTGGACTTGAATATCAAATTTTAGATGATAAGAAACCACCCTGATGCAAACAAAAAATTTAAAATTTTAGAATATTCAAATAACGATTGGGTTTTTCATAAGGATGGAATTAAAAAAAACAGAACTGTTGGTTCTTTATATGATTTAATTGAAGCTGAAAATTTAAATGAAGAAAGATCTAAAAGACCTGTTTATCCTGATACTTGGCACAGAGCCAGAATTTTAGTTAAAAATGGACATGTTGAGCATTGGCTCGATAACATTAAACTTTTAGAGTATAATAGATATTCTCAAATGTTTAAAGCATTAGTTGAATACAGTAAATATTCTAAATGGAAGAATTTTGGTCAATCAAAGTCTGGACATATATTATTGCAAGATCATGGAGATAAAGTATCTTTTAAAAACATTAAAATAAGAGAATTGTAAATTAAGATTATGAAAAACAGAAGAAGTTTTATTAAAAAATCATCAATGGGAATTATTGGTGTCTCATTATTGTCACCTTTTAATAATACTTCTGCGAAAAGTTATTCTAGAATATTAGGTTCTAACGATAGGATAACATTAGCTTTTCAAGGATTGGGAAGAAGATTCCCTGGTCTATTAAACTCTTCTCTTAAAATTAAAAATGTTGGAATAAAATATTTTTGTGATGTAATGGATAAGCAAGTTGATAAAGCCAACAAAAGATATTTTAATCTAACACAACAAGAAGTAAACTCAGAGAAAAATATTCATAAAATAATAGATGATAAAGATGTAGATGCTTTAATTATTGCCACTCCAGATCATTGGCATACTTATGCAGCCTGTAAAGGAATGGAAGCTGGAAAGCATATTTATTTAGAAAAGCCCTGTAGTCATAACTTAAGAGAGAGTGAACTTTTAGTTAATTATCAGAACTATTATAATAAATCAGTTCAAATGGGTAATCAACAAAGGTCCTCATACGAAACAGCCGATTTAATTAAATTACTTCACAATGGAATAATTGGAGATTTAAATAAAGCTAAAGCTTATTATAATAATAACAGACCAAGAGTTCCTAATCAGGTTAATGCTCCAATTCCTAATGGGTTAAATTGGGATTTATTTCAAGGACCTTCAAAAAGAAAGTCTTATACTTTTGATACTTGGGATTATAATTGGAGATGGTACGGATGGGATTTTGGAACAGGTGAGGCAGGTAATAATGCTACTCATGAACTTGATGTTGCTAGATGGGCACTAGGAGTTCATTACCCTGAAAGTGTTGATGTTTATTCTAGTAAAAATCATTTTATCGATGACGGCTGGACTATGTATGATACTATGGAAGCAAAATTTCATTTTCCCAATAACTTGAAAATTGATTGGAATTGTCATAGTAGAAATGCTCATCATAAAAAAACTATGGGTGGAAGAGGAACAGTGATCTATGGTTCAAAAGGTTCTGCTTTTGTAAACAGAAATGGCTACTCAATTTTTGATTTGAATGGAAAAGAAATTAAAAACATTGTTTCAGATGATAAAGAATCCGGCACTGAACTTGGAGGAGGTGGAAACATGACAACTAAACATTTTAGAAATTTTTTTAATTCATTAGAAATGGAGAGACACTCAATTCTCCAATAGACGATGCCGTAATTAGTCAAAGCATGGTGCATTATGCAAATCTTGCACATAGATCAGGAAGATCTTTCAAAATAGATTCAAAAAATGGTAATGTTTTAGATAAAAAAATAAAGAAAAAGTTTTGGTCTAGGGAATATGAAAAAGGCTGGGATCTTAGTTTTGTTTAATATTTATAGAATATTTTTTTGGACGCTAAATAAAAATTTTTCAAATTTTCATAACAATTAAATGTAATTTTGCTTGAGTATACTTATAAAAAAACAAGGAAAACTTGGAACAAATTCATGTATTCCAGCAATCAGATATTCATTATCTAAAACCGACCTGAACTCAAACCAGCCAAATGAAGTTCTTTTAACAAGCAAACCACCAGTAATAAAAAAAACTTTCTGTTATCATCACTCCTGGACTTTATAACTCTAACTCTAAAAGAGAATTAACAAAAAACTAAATTTAATAAACTTTCCATCAAAGTTAGCCTTTAATAAATCAGCGAAGGTTTTTGTTAGCCAAATCGGATAAATTCTAGCAACAAAATCTGTAGATCTATTGCTTGGGTTAGCAATTCTTTGAACACTTCTGACTGTGTATTCTTTTCTTTTTTTACGTTAACAAATTCTGGGTTTATTGGAATCTCTTTCTTTGCTGATAAAGGCTTTTTCCACACTGTCTTCTACTGAAATATAATTAATATTAAAATCTGTACTCATTTTCTGGGTTTATTGTCATTTTATGTTTTAGACTTTCAATAAGGGGAGATACTAAGAATTTACTAGTGCTTGTAATTAGACTTACCCATAATTTAGAAAGACCAACTGTTATGAATGATAATGAAAATATCAACCTTTTTTTGTTCATTTTTTTTGCTGTAATATTTAAAAGGTCCATGTATGTAATAACTTGATCTCCTCCAATTTCTAGCGGTTTGTTAAATGTTTTTTCGTTTCCAATACAAGATTTAATTATTTTTAAAGCATCCAATATGTCTATCGGTTGATTTAATGATTTTGTCCACTCAGGGCAAGCCATTACTGGAAGATTTTTTACAAGTTTTTGAACTATTCTAAATGATGATCCATTGGGGCCAATTATAATACCAGCTCTAATTGACGTTAATGGGGTGGTTCTAGAGCCTAGTGTTTTTTCAACTTCATATCTTGACTGCAGGTGTTTAGAGATGGTGTATTCATCTTTTGGAAGTATTCCTCCTAAATAAATTATTTGTTTTAAATTACATTGTTCAGAAGCTCTAGAAAAATTATCAGCAAGTAAGATGTCCGTATCTTCAAAACTTCCTTGATTTAAACGAGTTGACGGCATCATTGAATGCACCAAATATATAGCAACATCAATATTAGCAAGTGCTTCAGTTGTACTAGAAATTGAATAAAGATCAACTTGCTT
>CAJIYJ010000006.1 GCA_905181625.1 uncultured Flavobacteriaceae bacterium | reverse complement strand
AAAGCTATGGCTGCCAAATGAATTTTGCAGATAGTGAAGTTGTAGCTTCAATAATTACAGAGCAAGGCTATGTTTCAACAACAAACTTAAATGAAGCTGATTTAATTTTATTAAACACATGCTCTATTCGAGAAAAAGCTGAGCTAACAGTAAGAAAAAGACTAGAAGGTTTTAATAAGCTTAAAAGACATAATAAAAATTTAAAAGTTGGTGTTCTTGGCTGTATGGCTGAGCGTTTAAAAAGTAAATTTTTAGATGAAGAGAAAATTGTTGATTTGGTTGTTGGACCTGACGCTTACAAAGACCTCCCTAACTTAATTGAAGAAATAAATGAAGGCAGAAATGCAGTGAATGTTCTTTTATCAAAAGAAGAAACTTATGGGGATATTAGTCCAGTAAGACTATCTTCAAATGGAGTTAATGCTTTTGTTTCGATAACAAGGGGTTGTGACAACATGTGCACCTTCTGTGTTGTTCCATTTACCAGAGGAAGAGAAAGAAGCCGAGATCCTAAAAGTATTTTAAAAGAAATTCAAGATCTAGTTGGTTCTAATTATAAGGAAGTTACCTTATTGGGGCAAAACGTAGACAGCTACTTATGGTACGGTGGTGGTTTAAAAAAGGATTTTGATAAAATAAGTGATTTGAGAAAAAAATCTTCCATAGATTTCTCTAAATTATTAAAGCTTGTTGCTGAATCTTTTCCAAAATTAAGAATACGATTTTCTACATCGAATCCTCAAGACATGAGTCTAAGCGTAGTTAAAACAATGTCCAATCATAAAAACATATGTGACTATATTCATTTACCGGTTCAATCTGGAAGTGACGATGTTTTAAAAGCAATGAATAGACAACACACTAGAAAAGAATATTTAACGCTAGTTAAAGAAATAAAAAAAATTATTCCTGATTGTGGAATTTCTCATGATATGATCACAGGCTTTCCTAACGAATCTGAAGCAGATCATAAACTTACATTAAATTTAATGGAGCAAATAAAATATGATTTTGGATATATGTTTAAATATTCCGAAAGACCAGGAACTTATGCAGGTAAGAAACTAGACGATAATATTCCGGAAGAAGTAAAAAAAATTAGACTTCAAGAAATAATTGATTTACAACAAAAACACAGCAACTATAGAACAAACCAATATATTGGAAAAGTTGTTGAAGTTTTAGTTGAAAAAGAATCAAAAAAATCTAAACTTTTTTGGAGCGGAAGAAATGAGCAAAACACTGTTGTAGTATTTCCTAAAGAAATTTATAATATTGGCGATTTTGTAAATGTAAGAGTTAACGAATGTACATCAGCGACTTTAATTGGAAAGGCTACTGATTACTCAACAAAATAAAACATGGAATCATCATTAATAAACATTAAACAACGTTTTGGAATAATTGGAAATGACCCTATTTTAAATAGATCGATCGAAAAAGCTATTAGAGTTTCCCCTACAGATATTTCAGTACTTGTCACTGGAGAAAGTGGGGTTGGTAAAGAAAGTTACCCTAAAATAATTCATCAACTATCTCACAGAAAACACAACAAATATATAGCTGTAAACTGTGGAGCCATTCCAGAAGGAACTATTGATTCGGAATTATTTGGTCACGAAAAAGGTGCTTTTACAGGAGCTGCTAATGCAAGAAAAGGATATTTTGAAGTTGCAGATGGTGGAACAATTTTTCTTGATGAAGTTGGGGAACTTCCCTTAACAACCCAGGTTAGACTACTAAGAGTTTTAGAAAATGGCGAGTTTATTAAAGTGGGAGCTTCAAGTGTTCAAAAAACTAACGTTAGAATCGTATCTGCTACCAATTTAGATATGGAAAAAGCAATACTAAAAGGCAAGTTTAGAGAGGATTTATATTATAGGTTGAGTACTGTTGAAATTAAAATTCCCCCACTTAGAGAAAGAAAAGAAGACATCCATTTATTATTTAGAAAATTTGCTAGTGATTTTGCAAAAAAATATAATATGCCAACTATTAGGTTAGTAGAAGGAGCACAGAAATTACTAAATTCATATCGATGGAACGGAAATATTCGTCAACTAAGAAATGTTGCAGAGCAACTATCTGTTTTAGAGGAGAAAAGAGACGTTTCAAGTCCTAAACTTAAATCATATTTACCAAACTTCAATTCAACATTACCTGCACTAGTAAATAAAAGTAATTCGTCAAGTGATTTCTCAAACGAAAGAGAAATACTCTATAAAATCCTCTTTGATATGAAAAAAGATTTAAATGATTTGAAGGAAATAACTAGTCATTTAAAGAATGATGATAGAGCTGTTGATTTTAAAGATGAAGATACTAGTGTTTTTGAAAAATTACACAACGAAAATTCAGACAATTCTAAAGAAAAGGCTGAGTTAATTGAAATTAACAAAAAAGAATCTACTTTTAATATTTCAAATGGCTCTCAAGACAAATATCATTTTGTTGAAGAAATAAATGAAGAGGAGCCTTTATCCATTCATGATAAAGAATTGGAACTGATTATAAAAGCTCTTGAAAGAAATCAAGGAAAAAGAAAAGCTGCCGCAATTGAATTAGGCATCTCTGAAAGAACACTTTACAGAAAGATTAAACAGCATGACATTGAACTTTAAAACAAGAATATATTTTGGGCTGCTCACTCTAATTTTTTTAGGTTGCGGAAGTTACTCTTTTACAGGCGCGTCAATTCCAGAGGGCACAAAAACTTTTCAAGTAAATTTTTTTGAAAATGATGCTGGAAATAATATTGGATCAATTTTTGAACCAGGAATTGATAGAGATTTCACACAAGCTCTACAAAATATTTTGCAAAACCAAACAAACTTACAATTAACATCTATTGATGGAGATCTTGTTTATGAAGGTGAAATTATTGAATATAGAGTAAGTCCAATGACAGCAACGTCTGATTTAACTGCATCCCAAAACAGACTAAGTGTTGTTATAAATGTTAGATTTGTTAATATTAAAAAAGAAGATGACAGTTTTGAAAGAAGGTTTTCTTTTTATTATGATTATCCTGCAGAAGTTCAATTATTGAATATAAAATCTGAAGCTCATGATATTATATTTGAAAGAATAACTCAAGATATTTTTAACGCCTCATTAGCAAAATGGTGATTCTAGATAAAAAAACTTTTTCGCAATTATTAAAAAATCCGAGAGAAATTACTTTGGAGGAGAGTTTGTCAATAAAAAAAATCACTAAACAATATCCTTTTTTTCAAACAGCAAGAATAATGGAGTTAATTGGTCTTAAAAAACACGATTACCTTAGTTTTAATAAAGCTTTAAAAAATTGCGCTATTTACACAACTAATAGAAGTGTTCTATACGACATGATAGAACATCAAGAAAACAATATCAACAGCCCCAAAACTGAAAGCATCAAAATACTTTCATCTGAAAAAACTAAAAATTCTTTTATTGATTGGCTAAATATCTCTAAACCTGTTTCAAAAAATATTAACGAGAGTTTAATTAGTGATTTTTTAAAAATAAATCCTAAAATTTCTTCTAATAAAACAAAATCAAATGAAAATTTCGCAAACGATTTTAAACTTAGCAAAAAAGAATATATGACTGAAACACTTGCGAAAGTTTATTTTAAACAAAAAAAATACAATGAAGCTATAAAGGCTTATGAAATTCTTTGCTTGAAATATCCAAAAAAAATCAGTTTATTTGCAGACCAAATAAAAACCATAAAAAATAGTTTTCAAAATAAATAATAGTTATGAGTAGTTTTTCAATATTTTTAGTCTTAATTCTTTCAGTTTCTTTTTTATTAATATTAGTGATTATGGTTCAAAACCCCAAAGGAGGAGGTTTATCTTCTTCATTTGGAGGAGACTCGCAACAACTAGGTGGTGTAAAAAAAACATCGGACTTTCTAGATAAAAGCACGTGGGTATTAGCTGGAATTTTACTAATTCTAATATTATTATCAAACCTTACTGTAAACACTAGCCCTGAAAATGTAGATTCAAAACTTTTAAACCCAAATGATATTGAATCAAGTATTCCAGAATCTTTTCCTGAAGAAATTCCTTTAGAGATTCCTGTTAAATAGTCGGTTCAAGTTTAAATACAAATGCCATACTGTCATTTTTAAAATTGGAATATTACAATTTTGTCAGCCTACTTAATTTGGCACGATTGATGTAAATTAACATTAAAAATAAAACATAAATTATGAGTAAATTAAATATTAAACCATTGGCTGATCGAGTATTGATTGAGCCTTTAGAGGCTGAAACAAAAACTGCTTCTGGAATTATTATTCCTGATTCTGCTAAAGAAAAACCTCAAAAAGGAAATGTAGTAGCAGTTGGACCTGGAACAAAAGAAAATCCTGTTACAGTTAAAACTGGTGACAGTGTATTATATGGTAAATATTCAGGAACTGAATTAAAACTGGAGGGTAATGATTATTTAATAATGCGAGAAAGCGATATTCTTGCAATAGTTTAAACTTATAAAAATTAATAAAATGGCAAAAAAAATTCAATTTGACGTAGAAGCAAGAGAAGGACTTAAAAAAGGTGTAGATGCTTTAGCAAACGCTGTTAAAGTTACGTTAGGTCCAAAAGGAAGAAATGTTATAATAGGTAAATCTTTTGGAGGTCCTCAAATCACTAAAGATGGTGTTACTGTTGCTAAAGAAATAGAATTAGAAGATGCTCTTGAAAATATGGGAGCTCAAATGGTTAAAGAAGTTGCTTCTAAGACCAACGATTTAGCTGGGGATGGTACAACTACCGCTACAATATTAGCGCAAGCAATTGTAAAGGAAGGTTTAAAAAATGTAACAGCTGGCGCTAACCCTATGGACTTAAAAAGAGGGATTGACAACGCTGTAGAAGCTGTAGTTTGTGAGCTAGGTAAAAATTCACAAACTGTTGGAAATTCATCTGATAAGATAAAACAGATTGCTTCAATTTCAGCAAATAATGATCAAACTATTGGTTCTTTAATCACCGAAGCATTTGACAAAGTGGGTAAAGAAGGTGTAATCACTGTTGAGGAGGCTAAAGGAACGGATACATATGTAGATGTTGTCGAAGGAATGCAATTTGACAGAGGATATCTTTCTCCTTACTTTGTTACTAATTCAGAAAAAATGGAATCAGATCTTGAATCTCCATATATATTACTTTACGATAAGAAAATTTCTGCAATGAAAGATCTTTTACCAATATTGGAACCGGTTGCTCAAAGTGGAAAACCATTACTTGTAATTGCTGAAGATGTGGATGGAGAAGCTTTAGCTACCCTTGTTGTAAATAAATTAAGAGGTTCTTTAAAAATTGCTGCTGTTAAGGCTCCAGGTTTTGGAGACAGAAGAAAGGCAATGCTTGAAGATATTGCTATTTTAACTGGAGGAACTGTTATATCAGAAGAAAGAGGGTTTACTTTAGAGAATACTACATTAGAAATGTTGGGATCTGCTGAGAGAGTTACTATTGATAAAGACAATACTACTCTTGTAAATGGAGCAGGTGACAAAGAAGCTATTGCAGCTAGAGTTCACCAAATTAAGTCACAGATAGAAACTACTACATCAGATTATGATAAAGAAAAACTTCAAGAAAGGTTAGCGAAGTTAGCTGGTGGAGTTGCAGTTCTATATGTTGGTGCTGCTTCGGAAATTGAAATGAAAGAGAAAAAAGATAGAGTAGATGATGCTTTACATGCCACAAGAGCTGCAGTTGAAGAAGGGATTGTTGCTGGAGGTGGAGTTGCATTATTAAGATGTATAAAGGTGCTTGAAAAACTAACAAGCGATAATTTAGATGAAGTTACTGGTATTCAAATTATATCAAGAGCAATAGAGGCTCCCCTAAGAATAATTGTTGAAAACGCAGGAGGTGAAGGATCTGTAGTTGTTGCGAAAGTTCTAGAAGGAAAAGGTAATTTTGGATATGATGCCAAAACTGAAACTTATGTAGATTTATTAAAACAAGGAATAATCGATCCGAAAAAAGTTACTAGAATAGCCCTTGAAAATGCTGCTTCAGTTGCAGGAATGATTTTAACAACAGAATGTGCACTAGTCGACATTAAGGAGGATACTCCAGCAATGCCTCCAATGGGTGGTGGTGGTGGTATGCCAGGCATGATGTAATAAAATTAATACCAAAAACTGCTCTAATAATTATTAGGGCAGTTTTTTTTTATGTACAAATCACACTTAAGGAATATTGAAAAAAATATAAATGACTTAGATCTTAATTCTAGTCTAGAATTCATTTGTAATTATTTAAGAAAATATATACATGGGTATGATTGGGTTGGATTTTATTTCCACGATAAACTCAATAAAGAACTTGAATTAAAAGCATTTTCAGGGCTGCCTACTGAACATACTAAGATTCCATTTGGTAGAGGTGTTTGTGGGCAAACTGCAAAATCAAATAAACATATAATTGTTCCAGATGTTTCTAAAGAGGCAAATTATATCTCATGTAATATCAATGTGAAATCAGAAATAGTTGTTCCTCTTTTTTTAAATAATATAAACATTGGACAAGTTGATATTGACTCAAACTATCCAAATAGGTTTTTAAAAGTTGATTTAGAATTCTTAACTAACATCAACGAATTAGTTTCTGAAAAAAAATTAAAATAAATAAATTTTTCTATTCTTTTTTTTTTAAAAAAACTACTTTTATAATTCATTTTATATCAATTAAATATGTTACAAATAAAATCTGCTTTGATATCAGTTTTTGACAAAAATGGACTGGAACCAATCGTAAAAAAACTTTATTCTTTAGGGGTTATAATTTATTCAACAGGTGGAACAGAAAGTTTTTTAAAAAAACTTAACATTCCTGTAATTAAAGTAGAAAACATAACAAGTTACCCATCAATTTTAGGTGGAAGGGTTAAAACACTGCATCCAAAGGTTTTTGGTGGAATATTAAATAGAAGTGAAAACAAGAATGATTTAGCTGATATTACAAAATATGATATTCCAAATATAGATTTAGTGATCGTTGACCTCTATCCTTTTGAAAAAACAGTCACTTTTGGAGAAAGTGAAGAAAATATAATAGAAAAAATAGATATTGGAGGCATTTCTTTAATTAGAGCAGCTGCAAAAAACTTTAAAGATGTTATGTGTGTGTCTTCTAAAGATGACTATGATTATTTTTTATCTGAACTTACTGAAAATTCAGGTAAAATTCATGAATCTTTGCGAAGAGAATTTGCAGCTAAAGCATTTAATATATCATCACACTACGACACGGCTATATTTAATTATTTTAATTCAGGAATTGATGTTTATAAAAGTAGTTTTCAAAACGGTCAATCTTTAAGATATGGAGAAAATCCTCATCAAAAAGGAGTTTTTTATGGAGATTTTAATTCTTTTTTTACTCAAAAAAACGGGAAAGAATTATCTTATAATAACTTTCTAGACATTGATGCAGCAGTTAACTTAATGAATGAATTTGCTGAAGACTTACCAACCTTCGCAATCTTAAAACACAATAACGCCTGCGGCTTATCTACAAGGAACTCCCTTTTAGAAGCTTATAAACATGCGTTAGCAGGTGATCCTGTTTCTGCTTTTGGAGGAGTGCTGATTTCAAATAAAACAATAAACCTTTCAACTGCTGAAGAGATTAATAAATTATTTTGTGAAGTTGTCATTGCCCCTAGTTATGATAAAAAGGCTTTGAAATTATTGAGTTCTAAGAAAAATAGAATCATTTTAATTAAAAAAGATGGTAAACTAAGTAAGGACTCTGTGAGAACATGTTTGAATGGAATTTTACACCAAGATAAAGACAATATTACTGATACTGAATCTGATTTTAAAACATGTACCGTTAAACATCCAAGTGAAAAAGAAATTCAAGACTTAACTTTCGCCTCAAAAATATGTAAGCATACAAAGTCAAACACTATAGTTTTAGTCAAAGACAAGCAGTTAATTAGCTCCGGAACAGGGCAAACATCTAGAGTTGATGCTTTAAAACAAGCAATTGAAAAATCTACTAATTTTAATTTCGATTTAAAAGGAGCCGTAATGGCAAGTGATGCCTTTTTTCCCTTTCCAGACTGTGTTGAAATAGCTCACAAACAAGGGATTTCATCTGTAATTCAACCTGGAGGATCAATTAAAGATGACTTATCTATTAACTATTGTAATACAAATAATTTATCAATGGTTTTAACTGGAATTCGTCATTTTAAACATTAATTTTATTAACTTGTAATACACTATTGAATTATGGCATTTTTTGACTTTTGGACTGAATCTATAGCGATTGACCTTGGCACAGCCAATACTTTAATTATTCATAATGATAAAGTAGTCGTTGACAGCCCTTCAATTGTGGCAATTGACAAAAGAACTGATAAAATCATAGCTGTAGGAACAGAGGCTAGCTTAATGCAAGGTAAAACTCATGAAAACATCAAAACAGTAAGACCTTTAAAAGATGGTGTTATTGCTGATTTTAATGCATCTGAGCAAATGATTAGCTTATTGATAAAAAGTATCCCGGCTTTAAAGAAAAAATTTTTTACTCCATCACTAAAAATGGTAATTTGCATTCCATCAGGTATTACAGAAGTTGAAATGAGAGCTGTTAGAGAGTCTGCTGAAATAGTAAATGGAAAAGAAGTGTATTTAATTCATGAACCAATGGCTGCAGCAATTGGAATTGGTGTAGACATTATGCAGCCAAAAGGGAATATGATTGTTGATATAGGAGGAGGCACAACTGAAATAGCTGTAATTGCATTATCAGGAATAGTTTGTGATAAATCCATTAAAGTCGCTGGGGATGTTTTTACAGGTGATATAATCTATTACATGAGAACGCAGCATAACTTATATATTGGAGAAAGAACTGCTGAGAAAATTAAAGTCAATGTAGGAGCTGCTTCAGAAGAACTTGAAAGTCCTCCTGATGATATTTCTGTACAAGGAAGAGACTTACTGACTGGTAAACCTAAAGAGATTATAATAGGTTATCGTGAAATCGCAAAAGCACTCGATAAATCAATTGTAAGAATTGAGGACTCTGTAATGGAAACATTATCTAAAACTCCACCAGAACTCGCTGCAGACATTTATAATACAGGTATTTATTTAGCAGGTGGTGGATCTATGCTTAGAGGTTTAGACAAAAGGCTTTCTAGAAAAACAGATTTGCCAGTTTTTATTGCTGAAGATCCTCTAAGAGCAGTTGTTAGAGGGACAGGAATAGCTTTAAAAAACATAGAAAGGTATAAAAGTGTCTTGGTGAAATAGATTATAATTATGCAACGAATCATTGATAGCATCTTAGCAAAAAAAGATGTTTTAGTTTTTTTAATTCTGTTGTTATTTTCTCTTTATTTAATAATAAATTCCAATTACTATCATAAATCTAAAGTTTTAAATTTATCAAATAATTTCACTACTCATATTTTAAATGAGTATTCATCTATTAATGCATACTTTAAATTAAAAGAATACAATAAAACATTAATTAAAGAAAATGTTAGATTAAAAAACGAACTGCAAAGATTTAACCTTGAGAAAATAGATAGTGTATTTTTAAAACAAAAATTTATTTATACTGATGCTAAAATAATTACAAATAATATTTCATTATTAAAAAACTATTTAATAATTAATAAAGGAAGTAGAGATGGTGTTATAAAAGAAATGGGTGTTACAAGCTCAGAGGGAATTATAGGAATTGTAAATGAAATTTCTGAAAATTATTCTTCCGTTATGTCTGTGTTAAATATAAATTCAAAGATTAATGCAAAAATAAAAAGAACTTCTCATTTTGGAAGCTTAGAATGGGAAGGGTTAAATAAAGAAATACTATTACTTAAAGATATTCCAAAAACAGCTATAATTAATATTGGTGACAGTATAGTGTCAGGAGGAATGTCAGCTATATTTCCAGAAAATATCAAAATAGGACTAATTTTAAAAATAGAGTTTGATGAAAATTTAGACAATTATTTAAGGCTTGAAATCAAACTACATAACGATATGTCTAGCATTCGAAACGTGTACCTAATATCAAGCAATTTTAAAGAAGAAATCAAACAATTAAAAGAAAAAGTTGATGAATAATTTATACTTTTCTATTATTACAAGATTTATTTTATTAGTTCTAATACAGGGGCTTATTTTTAGTAAGTTTGATTTATTTGGAATTTATGATCCTTACATATGCTTGGTTTTCATATTAATCTTTCCAATTAAAGTTAACAGAATTATATTTCTGCTAACAAGTTTTGTCTTTGGAATTACTTTAGATTTATTTACAAGCTCTTATGGGATAAATGCTGCTGCATGTTTATCAATAGCGTTTCTAAGGCCCTACATTTTAAATTTTGTTTTTGGTTCTTTTTTTGACCCTCGAGGTGTGAAAATGATGAAGCATTATCTTTTAGATTCATCAATATATCAGAAAATTATTTATCTATTTGTAATGATATTTTCGCACCATTTCTTCATGTTTTCGTTAGAAGCTTTTTCATTAAATCACCTGCCTTTAATTTTCGTAAAAACTATCAACACCTCAATATTATCACTTATTTTTTGTTCAACTTTCATATATCTATTGATTCAAAATGAAAAATAAATTACTTCCAATACTAATTATTTCATCAACCATAATTTTTATATTAAGATTGTTTTGGGTTCAATTAATAAATGTTGATGACGTGCAGCTCTCAAACAAAAATTCAGTTCAAAGAGTTTATAATTACCCAGAAAGAGGGTATATTTTTGACAGGAATAATAAGTTGTTAGTTGAAAACGAGCCTTATTACGATTTAATGATAATCCCTAAAGATTTAAAAGAAATTGATACAATTGAATTTTGTAAAATATTAAACATTGATAAAAAAACTTTAATTAATAAAATCAGTAAAGCAAAAAAATTCTCTTATTTTAAATCCTCAGTTTTTTTAGCTCAGATTTCTAAGGCTGATTACGCAATTCTTCAGGAAAAGCTATGGAAATACAAAGGTTTTAATATTCAAAGAAAATCTAACAGAAACTACCTTTTAAATTCCGCTTCAAATATTCTAGGTTATATAAGTGAAGTTAATGACTATGAAATCAATGATGACAGTTATTACGAATCAGGAGAGTTAATAGGAAGACAAGGGATAGAAAAAGCCTATGAAGAACAGTTAAGAGGTGTAAAAGGTGTGAGCTATTATCAAAAAGATAAGTTCAATAGAATTACTGGGTCTTATAAGGAAGGTATTTACGATACCGTCTACAAAGCTGCAAATGATATCAATTTGACTATAGATTTTAATCTACAAACTTATGGAGATTCTTTAATGATAAACAAGTTTGGTAGTATAATAGCAATTGAGCCTAGTTCCGGAGAAATATTATCTCTGGTTAATGCTCCTGCATTTGATCCCAATTTATTAATTGGAAGGGACAGGTCTAAAAATTACATCAATTTAAAAAATGACACAATAGGAAAACCATTATTTGACAGAGGATTACAAGGTCAATATCCTCCTGGATCTACATTTAAATTGGTAAATGCTTTAATTGCATTACAAGAAAACATTATAAACGATAAAACTACTATAAATTGTAATCTAGGACATTATTATTCCAGAAAAAGGTTTATGAAATGTCACTGTAAAATTGGAACAATAAATAATTTGGACAAAGCCATTTATAACTCCTGTAATACATATTTTGCAAATATATATAAGCAATCTATTGAAAAGTTTCCTAACTCTTCCATAGGATTAGACAACTGGAAAAAGCACGTTAATAGTTTTGGGTTTGGAAATTTTTTAGGCTACGATCATCCTATAGGAAGACCTGGTTTAATACCAGGTTCCAAATATTATGACAAATGGTATCCACGTGGTGGCTGGAAAGCCGCAACAACCATTTCAAATGGAATTGGTCAAGGAGAAATACTCACAACCCCTATGCAATTAGCAAATTTAGCCGCAACAATTGCTAACAGAGGATGGTTTAAAACTCCACACCTAGTAAAAAAAATTAGTAATAGTAAAATAAAAAAGGAATTCACATTAAAAAAATACACAACAATCGATTCTATTCATTATGAAAAAATAATTAATGGTATGTATAACGTAATTGAAAAGGGCACTGCCCAAAATGCGAAAATTACAGGAATTGAAGTAGTTGGTAAAACTGGAACTGCAGAAAACTTTATCAAAATTAATGGCAAACGGCTCCAATTAACTGATCATTCAATTTTTATTGGATTTGCTCCAAAAGATGATCCTAAAATTGCCATTGCAGTATTTATTGAAAATGGTTATTGGGGAACACGATGGGCGGCACCAATAGCTAGTCTTATGATGGAAAAATATTTAAACAAAAAAATTAATAGAAAATATCTAGAAAAATACATTCTTAACGGAAATTTAATTGATGAGTATAAAAAACCTTATTTAAAATCAAATTTTAAAATAAATGAGTGAAATCAATTTTAAAAAAATAGACTGGTTAAGTGTAATGATATTGAGTTTGTTAATTTTAATAGGTTTAATTAATATATACTCATCAACCCACACTAACTTAATTGATAACATTTTTTCATTAAAATATCCCTTTGGCAAACAATGCTTATTTGTTTTTGTATCTATTTTATTGTTTTTTCTAGTTCAAACACTACCCTTTAAGATTTTTGAAAAATTTTCTAGTATCGCTTACGTATTATCAATACTATCCTTAATAGGACTCTTTGTATTTGGGAAAAGTATTTCTGGAACAACTGCTTGGTATCAAATTTTTGGATTTGGAATTCAACCAAGCGAGTTTGCAAAACCTATAACTGCTCTCGCATTAGCTAAATATTTGAGTGAATTAAACGTTAGTATTAAAACTTTTAAAACTCAATTCTATTCTTTTTTAATTATCTTAATACCTATAATACTAATTGTATTGCAACCTGATCCAGGGACAACTTTAATATTTTTAAGTTTTTTTTTAGTGTTTTATAAAATTGGGCTTCCTTCAATATATCTGAATTTATTTATTGGATTAATTGGATTATTTTTTCTTACGATTCTTTTTAATAAACAAATAATAATTATATATATCTTTTCCCTATCTCTTTTATTAATCTCCTACATGAAAAGAAAGAAAAAATCAATAAAAAAAATTATAATGTATAGTTTTGTTTTTTCAGCTTTTACCTTATCAGTTGACTTTATTTTTAATAATATTTTTGAACAACACCATAGAGATAGATTCAATATAGTAATGGGGATAAAGCAGGACAATAGAGGCATTGGTTATAATACTAATCAGTCTAGAATAGCATTTGCTTCTGGAGGTTTTTTTGGAGAAGGATTTTTGGAAGGTTCTCAAACTAAAGGAAGCTTTGTTCCTGAGCAGCATACCGATTATATATTTTCAACAGTTGGTGAAGAATGGGGGTTTTTAGGAGCTAGTATTGTAATATTACTCTTTTCATATTTAATGATTAGAATATCTAAACGAGCAGAACTACAAAGAAATTTATTTAGCAAAATATTTGCCTACTCTACCGTTACTATACTGTTTAGTCATTTTTTTATTAATGTAGGAATGGTTCTTGGATTGGTGCCAACTATTGGAATTCCATTGCCTTTTCTAAGTTACGGAGGTTCTAGTTTACTTGGGTTTGTTCTTTTGTTCTCTATCTACATAAAACTAGATTCTCAAAGATCAAGTAAATGGTAAACTATTTATTTTTAACAAAAAAATCACCTAAATTATTTCCTAAAAACATAAAACTTGTAACTAGTAACATAATTGCTGTTCCAGGAATAATAGCCAAATATGCTTTTCCTAAAATAATATATTGATAATTATCTTTTATCATTGAACCCCAACTTGGCATTGGAGGTTGAGTTCCAATACCTAAAAAACTCAAGCCGCTTTCAATTAAAATAGCTGAAGCAAAATTAGCCGATGAAATTATTAGAATTGGCCCAATAATATTAGGAATTATGTGTTTAAATAAAATTCTGAAATCTGAAAAACCCAATACTTTTGAGGCAGTTATATAATCTTTATTTTTTTCAGAGATTACCTGCCCTCTTACAACTCTAGCTACTTCAACCCACATAGTTAGACCTACGGCAACGTATACTTGCCAAAACCCTTTTCCTAAGGCCAGTGAAATTGCTATAACTAAAAGTAATGTAGGAATTGACCAGAACATATTAATTACCATCATAGAAACATCATCGATAAAACCTCCATAATACCCACTAACTAAACCGATGGTAACTCCTATTAGTAATGATATCAAAACTGCTATAAAGCCTATAAAAAGTGAAACTCTAGTCCCAAGCATAACCCGTCCAAAAACATCTCTACCAAAACTGTCAGTTCCAAAAATAAATTTTCTTTCATTTATGAATTTATTTTCGATTTGATAACCAGACAAGTCAGAGGGAAATAAATCATAAGGAATAATTTTTTTTTCAGAAATTTTCTCGAATTCTTCATATTCTATACCATCCTCAACTAACCTATATTCATTTATTAAAATTTCTTGGTCAGGAGATTTATCTCCAAAAAAGAAAAGATTTATCAAAGACTGATTATGATCATTTTTAACAGGAACTGAGATTATATTCACTTTAAAGCCTGGAGATTTAGAATGAATACCTAAATGCATTTGATTTGAATACTCAGAGCTATCAGGAATAAATAAATAAGAAAATATTGAAATTAAAAAACATAAGAATATGAAAAGAAAAGAGAGAAATACGCCAAAATTATTGTAGATAAAACTAACTTTTTTGGTAAACATTAATCAATTTTAGCAAGTATTTTTTTTACTTCAATATTTTTTGATTTCAAACTTGAAAGTACATTTATGCTTTCATTTAAATGAAAATCTGAATTCAAGCTAGAGTGCCATTTTTTTCTTCTTTCTAATAATTCATTTGAGCTTTCTAAAGATTCTTTTTCGCTAGCTAATAATTCAAACATTAAATCATTTTTATAATCTTTTATTTTATCAAACTTAGAGACATAGTTCTTATCAATATTTTGTGTGTTTTTGAATGAATTATAGTTTAATGAAAAAGATTTTAAATCTCGTTTGGAAGAGATCCATTTAGCATTTTCGGTAATTAAAGAAGCTAATGGATTTTCATTGACCCTGTCTTTACTATTGCTAACCACATCATTAAAATTGAAATAACCATCCCATAAATCATAAGGAGCTGGATCAATCTTATCCCAACTGAGTGGATTTTTTTCATCACTTTCTCCAATTTCTAAAAACGAATAGCTGTTTGGAATTATAATGTCACTTTTAACTCCTTCAATTTGAACAGAACCTCCATTAATTCTATAAAATTTATCAGTTGTAATTTTTAATGCTCCAAGATCAAATTGACTATTTGATAAAAATCTATTTAAATCAACTATATTTTGTACGGTTCCCTTTCCAAAACTCTGAGTTGTTCCAATAATTATAGCTCTGCCGTAATCTTGAAGAGCTGCTGCTAAAATTTCGGATGCAGATGCAGACATCTGATTTACTAACACTACTAATGGTCCGTTCCAAACTACTGAGGGGTCTTTGTCTGATAGGATTTTTTTTCTATTTCCTGTTGACTTAACCTGAACTATAGGTCCTTTTTCAATAAACAAGCCTGTCATATCTACTACAGCTTGTAAAGCACCGCCTCCATTATTTCTTAAGTCTAATACAAGACCTTCTATTCCTTCTTTTTTAAGTTTTAAAATTTCATTCTTAACATCTGTTGCACAATTTTTTTCGTTATAATTATCAAAATCGATATAAAATTTTGGTAAACTAATTAGTCCATAAGACCTGTTGTCTTTTTTTATTATTGCAGATTTAGCATATGTTTCTTCGAGTAAAACCTCATCCCTTATAATAGAAACAATTTTAATGTGGCCGTCTATTTTTTTTCTTAAAGTTAATTTTACTTCAGTCCCCTTTGGACCTTTAATTAACTTGATAGCATCTTCTAATCTCATTCCTATGACATCAACAGGTGGCTGATCAGCTTGACCTACTTTTATAATTTCATCACCAATTTCAATTTTTTTATCTCTCCAAACTGGCCCTCCCAAAATAATGTCTACAATCTCTATTCCACCATTTTTCTTAGAAAGTCTAGCTCCAATTCCATCAAATTTTCCAGAAATGTTCATATCAAAACGATCCTTAGCTTCTGGTTGAAAATAATATGTATGGGGATCAAATTGAGAAACAAAAGAATTTATATAAGTTGAAAACCAGTCTTTTTTTTCGAGATCATTCATTGAATCAAATGATTGATTAATGTTATTTCTAACTAAAACAGTAACTTCTTTTAAAAGCTCTGAATTTGGTTTAGATTCTAAGTCATTATCCTTTTTAAGTAAAAATTCCTGTTCTAAGATTTTAATATCATATAGATCTAGAGCGGTATACTTAAGCTGCTTTCTCCATCTGTCTTTTCTTTCTCTATTATTTTTTGAATAAGACATGTTTTCAAAATCAATATTGATATCTTCATTTAATTCGAAATCAAATGGGCTTTCAAATATACTAGGAAGAAAAGCTTCAGATTCCTTCATTCTTTGTAAAAGCCTTTGATATGTCAAATTAAAAAAAGACAAATCATAGCTTAGCCACTGGTCATCTAATTGAAATTTATATTTTCTAAATTCTTTTAAATCTGAATTCAAAAAATATTTTTTTTGTGAGTCTATTAAATCTAAATAAGTGTAAAATATTTTTTCAGAAAACTCATCATTAATATCCTTAGATTCATAGTGTCCCTTATCTAAAACATATTTTACAATTTCAATTAATAATTTATCTTTATTCGGATCATCAAATTTTACATCGCTTAAACTCCAGCTTATAAGGAATAATGATACTCCAATAAATACTACAATTAATTTTTTCTTCATAATTTAAAATAAAAATCTTAACATATACATTTCAAAAACCATGCTAAATATTAATTAATATACTAATAATTGTAAAGCTTATAAAAATTAAAATTGGATTTATTTGAAAATAAAAAACCCTTACAAAATTTGTAAAGGTTTTTTTGTGCGGGTGAAGGGACTCGAACCCCCAAGCCGCGAAGCACTAGATCCTAAGTCTAGCGTGTCTACCAATTTCACCACACCCGCAAAAGGCTAGCAAATATAGTTAAGATTGTGTAAAATATCACTATTGAATTTACTATGTTAAAAAAGCATAATTAATTACATTTACATAAATATAAAAAATTGAAAAACTTCAAAACTTACATCGAAAAAAATAAAAAACGTTTTTTAAACGAATTATTTGAGTTATTAAGAATTCCATCTATAAGTGCTAGCTCAGATCATGATCTAGATATAAGATTGACTGCTGATTTAATTAAAAAACACCTTTTAAAGTTAGGTTTAGATAATTGTGAAATATGCGAAACTCAAGGTCACCCAATCGTATATGGTGAAAAAATCATAGACAAAAACCTTCCTACTATCCTTGTCTATGGTCATTATGATGTTCAACCGGTTGATCCTTTAGATCTTTGGGATCAAGATCCTTTTCAACCTTATATAAAAAAAACTAAAATACATCCTGAAGGAGCTATTTTTGCACGTGGAGCTTGTGATGACAAAGGTCAGATGTTTATGCATTTAAAAGCTCTTGAGGTTTTGATGGAAGAGGGTGATTTACCATGTAATGTTAAGTTTATGATTGAGGGTGAAGAAGAGGTAGGTAGTGACAACCTTGAAATATTTGTAAAAAATAATAAAGAAAAACTTTCTAATGATATTATTTTAGTCTCCGATACAGGAATGATCAGCAAAACTATTCCATCAATTACAACTGGATTAAGAGGGATTTCATATTTGGAAATCGAGTTAACTGGCCCAAATAGAGATTTGCATTCTGGTCATTATGGAGGAACAGTGGCTAATCCAATTAATGTTTTGTCAGAAATGATCACTTCGCTTCATGATTCAAATAATAAAATTACAATTCCTGGCTTTTACGATAACGTAACTGATCCTAGTGAAGAAGAAAGAAAAGAAATGGCTTCTATTCCATTTAATATTGATGAATTTAAAGATTCCATCGGACTTAATTTAGAACATGGTGAATTGGGGTACACCACAATTGAAAGACAATCCGTTAGACCTGCTTTAGATATAAACGGAATTTGGGGGGGCTACACCGAAGATGGAGCGAAAACAGTTCTGCCAGGTAAAGCAAGTGCTAAAATTTCTATGAGATTAGTTCCAGGACAAAACTGGAAAGAGATTAATGAACTTTTCACAAAGCACATCAAAAATATTACTCCAAAAACTGTTAGTGTTAAAGTAATAGAGCACCATGGAGGACAACCCTATGTGGCTCCTACAAACACAATTGGATATAAAGCTGCTAGTAATGCTTATGAAGATGTATTTAACTTAAAACCAATTCCTACTAAAGATGGCGGAAGCATTCCTATTATAGCATTGTTTGAGAAGGAATTAGAAAGCAAAACTATCCTAATGGGTTTTGGGCTAGATAGTGATGCTATTCACTCTCCAAATGAACACTATGGCGTTTCTAATTTTTTATTAGGTATTGAAACTATTTCTAATTTTTATCATCATTTTACTAAACTATCTAAAGGTTAATCAAAAACAATTCTGAAGCAATTCCATCAGCTAAAAATTTTCCTTTAATAGTAGTTTTCACTACGTCATGACTTGATGTTAAATGATTTGATTCTATAAATTTTTGAGATTTATTTTTAAAATGTCTACTGTAATTACTGCCAAATTTTTCTTCCAAGTAACGTACAGAAACGCCCCAAATTGTTCTTAACCCAGTCATAATATATTCATTGTACTGATCTATTTCAGAAAGATTTTCTTTTTCTAAAAACATTTGGCCACTTTCAATAGCCTTAATATAAAGACTATTGTTGGAAACATTCCAACTTCTAGAAACACCATTAAAGCTATGAGCAGATGGTCCAATTCCAATATATTTTTTTCTCAACCAATAAGCTGTATTGTTTTTCGAAAAGTAACCCTGTTTAGCGAAACTTGATAGTTCATAATTAACATATTGATTATTAGACATTCTTTCGCACATAAACCTATATTGCTCAAAAACCAAGTCCTCGTCAAGAGGTTTAATTATATTCTTTTTAACGAATTTATCTAAAGCAGTATTTGGCTCAATTGTTAAAGCGTAAGTTGAGATATGGTTAAGGTCCCAGTTTATTGCTAAATCTAAATTATATTTCCAACTTTTCAAATCACTATCAGGCATCCCATATATTAAATCAATAGAAATATTGTTAAAATATTTTACAGCAATTTCAATACACTTTTTAGAATCTTTAGAGCTATGTGATCTATTCATCATCTTAAGGTCTTTATCAATAAAAGATTGAATTCCTATACTCAGCCTATTTACTAAACTATTAGAAAGTTCTTTAAGTTTCAACTCGTTTAAGTCATCTGGATTAGCTTCTAAAGTTATTTCAGGGTTTAGTGAAGTTTTAAAGTTTTTAAAAACCGATTCAATTAATTTGTTTATTTCGAAAGTCTCTAAAAAAGATGGCGTTCCACCTCCAAAATAAACAGTTTCAATTATATCGTTGTAATCAATTGATTTAATTTGTATTTCTTTTAACATAGATTCAATAACACTTTTTTTGTTTTTTAAAGAAGTTGAAAAATGAAAATTACAATAATGACAAGCTTGTTTGCAGTACGGTATATGTATATATATTCCAGCCAAAGTGATATGTTATTTTAATCTTTTAGGATTGTTTTTAACAAAAGATTCCCAACCGCTATATTTACTTTCTATAGATTTATTATTAGAATTATAAAAATGGCATACAGCAGCAGCTAAACCATCTGTAGAATCTAAGTTTTTTGGTAATTCTTTTAACCCTAGTAAGCTTTGTAGCATCTTAGCTACTTGTTCTTTTGAAGAATTTCCATTCCCTGTAATGGCCATTTTAATTTTTTTAGGCGAATACTCTGTGATAGAAACTTCTCTAGAAAGACCAGCTGCCATTGCGACACCTTGAGCCCTACCTAATTTTAACATAGATTGAACGTTTTTACCAAAAAAAGGAGCCTCTATTGCAATTTCATCAGGATGAAATTGATCAATTAATTCAATGGTCCTTTCAAATATAAGTTTCAATCTTAAGTAATGATCATCATATTTTTTAAGTATCAATTCATTTAATTGTAAAAATTTCATCTTATTATCAACTATCTTAATGAGCCCAAACCCCATAATTATGGTTCCAGGATCAATTCCTAATATTATTCTTTCTTTTTTTGAATTCAATTCGATAGATAGATTAGTCAGATTTTATAATTAAAGGTAATTCAAATCTTGAACTTACCTGGACGCCAATATTTGTTTTAGTAGCGGGCAATATATTAGGTAATCTACTAATAGCATCTCTTATAATTGTGTCAATTAACGGGATTTCTGTTTTAATATTAAAATTATCTGACGTGTTTAATAATGAAATCTTACCATTTTTTTCAATTAAAATTGAAACCAATAATGTGTCATTAAGCTGATTCGTAACTCTATATTCACTAAAGTTTAAATTATTTGAAATAAGAGTTGTTATTTTATTTTTAAAACAGTTTAATCTTTTATCATCATCATTAATTTCGTCACATAACTTTATTGATGGAGGCTCATCAGTTTCTGACCACTTAACAGATGGAATTGTAATATCTATATTTTTAGTATTATAATTACATCCAAAGATTAAAAATATAAAAAGGAAAAATTTTCTTATTTTCATCATTGTGTAAATTACAAAAAAAGTAGAGTATATATTTTAGATAATCAAAATTTATGGACCAATTATTTATCGTCTTAGGACTAATTTTATGTATTACAGGACTATTAGGGAGCTTTGTTCCTATAATACCTGGTCCTATAACAAGTTGGTTTGGCTTATTAGTTATAAACTTCACATCAACTACGGAATTAAATTACTCTTTTCTATTAATAAGCTTTATGATAGCTGTATTTGTATTTACTTTAGACATAATAATTCCAATTATAGGTTTGAAAAAATTTGGAGGAACTAAAAAAGGAATGATTGGAGCCACTATAGGCTTACTGTTAGGACTGTTTATTCTTGGTCCGCTTGGAATAATAATAGGTCCCTTTGTAGGAGCCCTGTCAGGAGAAATAACAGGAGAATTAAAATTAGGTAAAGCCGTAAAAGCTTCTATTGGAACTTTGATAGGATTCATCGCTGGAGTTACAATGAAATTTTCAATATCTCTTGTTTATTTTATTTTTTACTTAATTGAAGTGAAAAATATTTTTTTTTAAAGTAATTAATAGTATAGAGAACGATTATCCTCAATATCAGCTTTTTGTTTAACAGATTGATAAACTGAATTATCAAGATTTGATCTGGAAGCATTAAGCAATTGATTCTGATATGAAATTATAAAATTAAATTTATTAGATTCATAATTCTCGCTATCAGAAACTATATTCTTTTTTAAAACTTTAATTTTATAAACACCGTTTTCACCAATAATAAAATCAGAAACCTGATTAATATCTAAACCAAAGGCATGACCTACTAATAAAGGTTCTCTTCCTGACCCACTAATTGTTGCATTCTTTTGATTAAGAGCTAAAGCTTTTTTGATTTCTAAATTATTATTCTCCGCTAAATCTTTCAAAGAAAGTTTGGTGTCATTTTGCTTAATAATTAAATTTGCTTTTTTTGAATTAAGCACCTTAGGAAGTGCTCTAAACGATGCATTTGCAACTGAAGATAGCCCCTCTTTAGTTATATCAGTTACTTGGGCAATAATATACCCTCCATTTGATAAGTCAAAACGTTTATAATCATTTAATTTAATTTCTTCTGAAAACAACCACTGAACTACTCTTCTTTGGTTAGACAAACCAGGTAAGTTGTCATCTAAAACTTTAATTCCATTAATTGGCTTAACTGTATAATCATTTTCAACAGCCAGAGCATTTAGATTAAGAGTTTTAGATAAATTAATTTCAAACTTTGTAGCAAGGTTAAATACCTTATCACTTGTTTGATCAGATGGGATATTTTTTTGAGCAATTGAAGCTAATAATACAACATCCTGTTTAGCTACCACTTTAATTACATGAAATCCAAAATCAGTTTCTACCAAACCAACACTTCCCTCTCTTTTAGAAAAAATATAGTCATTAAAAGGTTTAACCATATTACCTTCTTGAACAAAACCAAGATCTCCTCCTTGATCCTTTGATGGACCATCAGAAAATTCAAAAGCTAATTCAGAAAAACTATCTGGTTTGCCTTTTACTAGTCTCATAATTCTGTTAGCCTCTTTCTTTGCTTCTAACTTTGATCTTGTTATTTGTGAGTTAGAATTTTGAGCACTCTCATAAGAAACAAGGATATGACTAGCTCTAACTGAGCCTCCTTTTTTCTTGTCTAACATTCTAGAAATTTTAAAATAATCTCCATCTAGATAAGGCCCATAAATTTGATTTTTATTTAAATTAAATAACATATTAGCATGATCTGAAGCAAGAGAGCCTTTAGGTAAATAAATAGAATCGTATTTGATTTCGGAAGTTCTATTAACAAATTCTTCTAAGTTTTTTGCTGTTAATAAACTAGGAATTGTTTCTTCTAATTTAGACACATTGTTATATTCTTTTTTTTCTATCAGATAAGATTGCAGTTTACTCTTTATCACATTCTCATCATCTAAGGAAGGTTTCTCTTCGAACATTACATATTCAATGTTTCTAGAGGCTTCAACTTTGAATTCATTCTCATTAGATTCAATATATTTTTTGATTTCAGAATTTTTATATGTGATTAAACTATCCGAAATAGATGAAAAAGGTATTTGAATATATTCAATATCAACATTGTTATTTTGAACTAAATATTCATTTTCACCATCTTTTTGAGTAAAATTAATCCCCGACCTAATTAAATTAAAGTAAATCTGTTCATTAGATTGATTTTGAAAAATCTGTTCTTGATTTTTCCATTGTTCATATGACTGAGTATTTGTAGTCTTCAAATCAATAATTAAATCAATAAATTTTTCTATTTCAAAAATTCCTGCATCATTTAAAAATCTTGGATCAGAATTAAAGCTAGGGTTTTGAGATAATATAAATTCTATATGATCTTTACCAGAGTCTATTCCACTTAATTTATATTGAGAATTTAATATTTCCGCTCTAAGTGTTTGATCCCAAACATTATTCACAGGAATCATACCTAAAAGATTATAGTTTCTTTCTAGAAAATCAACTTGATTTCTGAATTCTTCAATTGAAATATCTTCACCATTAACAATGCCTATTGGTTTTTGAGAAGTCATCCCAGGGTCTGTAAAAACTCCAGATATAACAAAAGCGAAAAGAGCCATACCAATTACAAAGATTAAAATAATTGATCTCTCTCTTATTTTTCCTAAAACAGCCATAATATTTTATTTTTGTAGCAAACGAAATTACGATATCCTTATCAATAAAAAAAAGAGTTTAACCTAAATTTAGTTTAGAACTTTTAATTCTACCGTTTCAATTTTTGTATTAGAAACTTCTTTTATTTTAAATTCAAATTGATCTATTTTCAAAACTTCTTTAATTAAAGGAATATCTTGATTTCTATGAACAATGAACCCGCCTAAAGTTTCGTACTGATCACTTACTGGTATATCTAATTTATATTGATCATTTAAGTAGCCTACTTCTAATCTTGCTGAAAAGAGGAACAAGTTCTCTTTAAGTTTATTTTCTAAAAAATTAGGTGAATCATGCTCATCTTCAATCTCACCAAACAATTCTTCTATGATGTCTTCTTTAGTTATAATTCCAGAAGTTCCTCCATACTCATCAATAACTAAAGCTATATTTTTTCTATTTTTTGTTAATAGATTTAATATGTCATTTATAAACATCGATTCAGGGATGTATTCAACAGGCTTAATAATTGATTTAAAGTTTTTATATTCTTTGAACATATCCATTAAACTAACATGACCAACAATATTATCTATATTTTCTCTATGTATTAAGATTTTAGATAACCCAGTTTGGATGAAAATTTTATTTAACTCATTTGGTTTGATATATCTATCAACTGATATAATTTCCGTTCTTGGAACCATTACTTCTCTAGCTCTAACTTTTGAAAATTCTAAGGCATTTTGGAAAATTTGAATTTCAGAATCAATATTATTATCTATTGATTCATTACCTAATTCTTCGTTAATATAATCTCCTAGTTCATCCTTACTAAATACAACTCTCATTTCATCCTTTTTAGTTTTAAAATAATTACCCAATACGCTATCAGAAATAAAATTCAATATGAAAGTTATAGGAGTTAAAACGACATAAAAAAAATAAGCAGGGAGTGACAAAAATTTAAGCAAATTGTTGGCATATATTTGAAATAAAACTTTTGGCAAAAATTCTGCAGTGATTAAAATCACTAAAGTCGAAATTAAAGTTTGATAAAAAATATAAAGAAATTCTAATGATTCTAAGGGATTCAAATAAGGAAAAAGTAAGTCTAAAATTAATTGACCTGAATAAATTCCATATATAACTAAAGCAACATTGTTCCCAAGAAGCATTGTAGCGATAAACTTTGATGGTTTTTTGGTTATTTTTTTTAATAAAAAAGAAAAAACTCCCAATTGCTTTTTCTCAATTTCTAAATAAATTTTATTAGAGGAAATAAATGCTATTTCCATCCCAGAGAAAAATGCGGAAAAAAATATTGAAATCACTATAACTACTAACTGTGAAGTCATAAATTTTATTTTGTCCTATTTTGAAATTTTTTTCTATAATATCTTCTAAAAAAAAACATTCCTAAAGAAATAATTGCAAAAAATAATAAAATATTTTTTCTTTCATCAGGGTTATTCCCAAAAAGATAGTCAAACGTTGCTATTATTGAAATAATTAAATATATAAATTCAGAAATTTTTCTAATTCTCATTGATTTTGTTTTCACCATCAGCAACGATAACTTGACCATCAAGTTCTCCTGTATTAAATATAGTAAATGATCGATTAGCATCTAATCTTGTTGCAACAATATCATAATCAATGTTTTTAAAACTAAATTTTTTTTCTGTGAATAACCACTCCTGTTCTGGGTCCCAATAAAGCTGAGAAGTCCTCAACACAGATCCATCATAAATGTTTATAATAACATTCCCCACTAAATCTACAATATTTGTTTTACTATAAGTTACTGCATAATCAGCTGTAACGATAGTTTTTTGATTCTGATTATCAAAAAAATTAATTTGTATTCCATTAGGAAATTCAGAATAAGGAAAAGGTTGATTAGTAAAGTCCTTATTTAAAGTAGACGTTAAGACAACCTTAACCCTTGCTGAATCGGTATATATTAATTTAATGTTTTCCGCTATACCTATTGGAAATATTTCATGATTATTTATATTTTTTATTTCTTCGAAATTATCTTGACATGAGATAAAACAAAAAAAAAATATAAATAATTTATAAGTATTCATTGTTACAAGGCAGGAACCGTTACTTTTTTTCCAATCCAACATTTAATTGAAATAGTCTTGCCACTCATTGCTTCACTAAATATATCTGTTTTTGATGGGGCTCTTCCATTATAACTAAGTGCAGTTTTATTCGCAGTTTTTCTTATAGATGCATCTACAGAAGCTGCTTTTTTAGCCTCTTTAGCGGCCAACCAATAAATAGATCTTTTCATAAATTGTGTAGTCCCACATTTATTGGCACTAGAAGCATACAAATTCCCGATCAGTAGATAAGCTTTTCCCATTGATGGTTGGAAACCTAAAGCTTTTAATGCGTATTTTCTTGATTGGCTATACTGTCTTGATTTCTTAAATTTTAAAGCAATTTTATATAACGTTTTTGCTTTTTTAAGACTGCTTGTTTCCAAAGCAATTGATTCATTATAAAAATCTATCGCTAGTTTCGTTTCACCTTTTTTATCATTTAATAGCCCTAAATAATATGCAGAATTTGCAGAGGGGTTTAAATCATGTAATGCCTCTACTAATTCAACAAATAAGGGGTCATCTGAACAATCTTTACTGTCCATCCTACTTGCCGATCTGTTTAGCCAAACAGCATCAGATTTAAATTTATCAAAATTCTTTCTATATAAAGGAATTAAATTTTCACAAGTAGATTCTTTTGCAATAATTGCATTTAAATTATTTAAATAAGTATTACAAGCAACCATGTTCACTTCGTAAACCTTTTTATTTCTCAATTGTCTAGATGAAATAGGGTCGTTGTTTTCTTCTTTTTTAAGTAATACATCTAACTTAGAAGTGTAAGCTTCCATCTCAAATTCAAATTTTTCAGATAAATCTTCGTACTTTTCAAAAACTTCTTCTAAACTTACATTTGAACTATTTTCTTTATATAAATTAAAATAAATTTTAAAGTAATTATACAATCCTTTTGGAGATTTAAAGCTTTTTGGATCTTTATTAAATGCTTCATCATAAACATCATAAATAGCCTGGTTATTAGCTAACTTATAGGTAATCATTGATTGAGCTTTAATAGCCAAGATTTTTCCTGTTTCATTTTTACCGCTCTTTGACTTCGGGAAATACTTTAACCACTCATTATAAAGAGCTAAAAGATCTTCTTTATATTTATCTTTTTCAACACCCTCAGATATTTTAATGAAGTTTTTCAACAAACGTTCTCCATAAATATAAATTGCTGAATTTAACTCAGGGCATTGTGCTTTAACTTTCAACCAAGGCTCATAAGCAGCATTGTAGTTTTTAACTTTTGCATATTCTGCAAAAATTGAAAGATTTGAGAAACAATCTTCATTTGACTGTGAAAAAATGTTTAGAGAAAAGATTAAAAGTAAACCGCTAATTAAAATTTTTTTCATTTATAAATTTTTAAAAAAACAAAAGCTAATGACTTAAGATTTAGTAATTAAACAAAAAGTGCATCAAAAACGATGCCTAATTTATTAATTATACTTGTTTTTAACAAACCAGCGGTCATTAAGTGAAAGACCTAGTCTAATGCTAAAAAAGTCTTCTTGTATTAAACCAGCGTCTTTAGTCCCTCTTCTTCCTAATTCAAAACCTAAATTAATATTTGAAAACCCTTGAAAAGGCAGTCCAAATCCAAAATTAATTCCAAATTCATTTATAGCCTGATTTTGAATATGCAAACCAGTTTCTTCAATTCTTATACCAGCTCGATAAACTATTCTGCTAAAATAACTTGTAAAAGAATCGTGTTTAGGAATCCAAAATCCACCAAAGGCTATTTTGGAAGCCTCTTTAAATTCAACATTTTTAAGATTAAATAATTTATTGTCTAATCCACCGCCTGCAATCCTTGTGTAATCAGCGCCAATAAACCATTTCGTCTCTTGACCAACCCCTAAGCCAAAAGAATTAGATTTTGGAATAGTTATTTTTGTTTTTTCAAGGTTCAAGGCAGCTAAATCAATTTCTTGAAAATCCCCACCGTATCCACCTGAAACAGGAATAGTGCCCAGAATTTGTGTATTATTAGAACTTAATTTTGATTCTGGTTTAAAAATATATGTAGCTTGTAATGTTAATTTGTTAGAGATTTTTTCTTTTATCAAGGTTGAATAAACAAAATTCACTCCACTTAAAGAAGAATTATTCTCAAGCCTTGTTGACAACTCTATATCTTTTAAGAAACGGGAACTTGTATGTCTTAAATTCCCAAACTCATAATTAGTTGTAATCCCAAAACCAACTCTTTTAAATAATTTAAAACCAAAGGTTAAAAAAGCAGTATTTACTCCACCTTCTCCCTCATATCTGTCAATTCGCTCAGGCACAACAGTCTCGTTAGTACTCGTGAGAAAATATCCTACAGAAGTTTGAGGGATAATTCCAAATCCAAAATTAAAATGCTTCGTAGGAATACCTACAGCTAAATAATTTATGTTAGCGCTAGTAGCTGTTTCGCTTGTGTTGTCAGTTTTGAAATTATAGTTATTATAATTAACTCCAACAGAATAATTAACAAGTTTTAATTCAGAGTAAGCAGCAGGATTAGTTAAATTCAAATGAATACTATCGCTATAAACATTTAACCCCCCCATTGAACGGTTATCCATTGTTCCTTTAAATGTACTAACTCCAATTCCATAAAAAGAATATGGTGATAAGCTCCCAGTTTGAGAATACATTATAAATGTATTAGAAATAATAAAAATAGAGAGAAGTAATTTTTTCATTTTATTTTATTCGATTCAACTAGAAAGTTTAGTCCAACTAGAAGAAAATTCGAATGTGCAAAGATGGTATTTTTTATCTTCTTGAGCAAGAATTTAGAATCTCCGCCTGTTAAAATTATCCTAATTTCTTTAAATTCATTTTTATACTGGCTAATTATTCCATTTACTTCTTGAATAACTCCATTAACAACACCAGAATGAATAGACTCTTCCGTAGATTTACCTACAAAATTTGTAATATTTTTAAAATTCAGCAAAGGCAAGTTAGCTGTATGATCATTTAATGACTTATACCTCATATGAATTCCTGGTGAAATACTTCCTCCCAAATAATGATTTTTTGAATTTTTAAAATCATAAGTTATGCAAGAGCCTAAATCAATAATTAAAACATTTTGGTTAGAAAATTCTTTTGAAGCTGCACTAACAAGAGCTATTCTATCTTTGCCAAAAGTACTAATAGTTGAGTAGCTGTTAGTAAATGGAACTTTAATCGATTCATTAAATAGTATTTGTTTAGTTTTTATTGACAATAAATAGTTTAGTCCTTCATTAGAATTAGATACATTACAGAGGATTGAATGAGTGATTGGGTATTTATCTAAAACACCCTCAATGTTAGATTTAAAATTATCTTTAAATTCAATTGATACTATTAATGAATTGTTTTTAAAAACAGCAATTTTTAAAAGAGTATTCCCAATATCTATGACTAAATTCAATTGATCTATATTAATTAACAAAAATACAGAAGATTTTTAACATGTTTTTTTGCTGCTCTCATAAAACAATTTATATTTGCTCTTGCTAAAAAAGAAGCAATGGTACCTTAGCTCAGTTGGTAGAGCAAAGGACTGAAAATCCTTGTGTCCCTGGTTCGATTCCTGGAGGTACCACATTTTAACCCTGTAAGTCTATGATTTACAGGGTTTTATGTTTTTAAAAACCTGTTTGTGTACCATTTAGTGATTTAAAAATTTGAAATATTTTTCAGGAATATATTCTATGATTATATTTGTAATATGAAATCATACTTATCATCTACAATTTTACAACTTAAATATTACAAAATATTAGGTGAAAAAACCATTACAAGAATTCCTAATAACAAACTATCTTTTAAACTTAATGACAATTCTAATAGTATCAATACTATTGTAAAACTTTTAAATGGTAATATGCTATCTCGATGGACAAACTTTTTAAATTCTGATGGTGAAAAAGATTTCAGGGAAAGAGATAACGAGTTTATTGATGATATCAACAACAAATAGGAATTACTTAATCTATGGGTTAAAGGTTGGGGTTGTCTATTTAACACTCTTGAAAGTCTTTCTGAAACAGACTTAGAAAAAATTGTTTATATCAGAAATGAGAGTCGTACAGTTATTGAATCTATTAATCGTCAACTTTGTCACTATTCATATCATATTGGACAGATTGTTTACTTAGGAAAATTTATATTGGAAGAAAATTGGGAATCCTTATCAATTCCCAAAGGTCAAAGTGAAGAATTTAATTCAAAGAAATTTTCAATAAAAAACTGGAAGGTAAAGCTGAAATTGCTTACGTATTTCAAGAGCTTGAAAATGTGTCTGAAAATCCTTGTGTCCCTGGTTCGATTCCTGGAGGTACCACTTTAGATTAAAACCCTTTAAAGATAAAATCTTTGAAGGGTTTTTTATTTCAAGCAATTTAAAATCCCTAAATTTAATAGAACATAAATCTAGAATAATGAAAAATATTATTTTAATATCAGCATTTATATTGTTGGGATGTAATGAAAATAAATTGAATTTAAAAAAAGAGATTACTCATGATTTTGGAATAGTAATACATGGTGGGGCGGGAACTATCCTCAAAAAAAACATGTCAGATGAAATAGAATTAAAATATAGAAATATATTAGAGGTTGCTGTTAAAGCGGGACATGAAATACTTAAAAATGGAGGAACAAGCCAATTAGCTGTAGAAAAGTCAATAAATATTTTAGAAGATTCGCCATTATTTAACTCAGGAAAAGGAGCTGTTTTAAATTCAAAGGGTTACGCTGAGCTGGACGCATCTTTTATGGATGGAAAATCCCTTAACGCAGGAGCTGTTTCAGGAGCTAAAAAAATAAAAAACCCAATTAGTGCAGCAATAAAAGTTATGGAAAATTCGCCACATGTGATGTTGTCAGGAAATGGAGCTGATGAATTTGCCAGACAGCAAAATCTTGAATTAATGAACGCAGATTATTTTATTACTGAAAGAAGAAAAAAAAACCTTGAAAAAGTAAAATCAATAGAAAACATTTCAAAAAAAACTTCTAATAAAATAAATTATGATGAATTTTATAAAAGCCAACTTTATGGCACTGTTGGATGTGTTGCTTTAGATAAACATGGAAATTTAGCAGCAGGCACATCAACTGGGGGGATGACTAATAAAAAATGGAACAGAATTGGAGATGCTCCTATAATTGGAGCAGGAACTTATGCTAATAATTTAACTTGTGCTGTTTCGTCAACTGGATGGGGAGAGTTTTTTATTAGAACTGTGGCTGCGTTTGATATTGCTGCGCTAATGGAATATAAAAATTATAAAATTGAAGATGCTGCAAGTTTAGTTATTAATGATAAAATCGGAAAGTTAGGAGGAAACGGTGGAGTAATAGCTATAGACAAAAAAGGAAATATAGCAATGGAAATGAACACACCCGGAATGTATAGAGCTCATATGAACTCTGAAGGAAAAATTTTAGTTAAAATTTATAAGGATGAATGAAAATAGTTTTCAAGAAATTAAATTCCCCTTCTCATCCCACTTTGCAGTTTCATTTCTTTTAGATTGATCAACACACTTATCCAGCCAATCTTTATCATAAGATAGTCCGTACTGGTCTAAAACATCCTGCGGAACACCATCCCAAATATTTGGAGTATTCCCTTTGTACCCTAATTCTTCTATTCCAACTTTTGAAGTATAATATCCTGTCATAGTTAAATTTCTCATTAAAGAAAACCATTGAACTTCTTCTTTTTGACCGGAACTATCAAGATCTGGATTCGGATAAGCCATATCATCCAAAAATCTTTTTTGCTCACTATCTCCACATTCCACAAACGATTTTTGATGTGTTGATTTTGAAATTTTATCTAGGTATTTTAAACCCATTTTAATTGGAGATTCATAACTTGGTATATCTTTAGCCATAAATTCTATTAGTTCCGGGACTTCGGCTAATTCAATAGATCCAAATTCGTTTGGAGGAAGAATTAAATTACATACTTTTTTTATCGTATTCATTTCATGATTATTAAAGCATTTTATAGAAAAAAGCTTTTTATCATACTCCAACTCTGTTTTTGTCCTTCCGTAGTTAAATTTTGAAATGGCATTCTCGACTTCTTCACTTCCAACTCCTGAAACACATCCCTCTAGAAGAACTCCAAAACCTATAGAACCTAACATTATTGACTTAATACTATCTCTTCTATCCATTTCTAAAAGTTTTGTTTTTTAAATTCATCAACTATATAATCACATGTTCTCCAAGCTAACGCCATTATTGTCCAGGTTGGATTTTTATCTGCTTGAGAAACAAAAGGACCTGCATCTACAATAAACACGTTTGAAACGTCATGAAGCTGTTCAAATTCATTTACTACTGAACTTTTTGGATCATTACCCATTCTAGTTGTACCTACTTCATGAATAATTTCTCCAGGTTTAGTTAGTCCATAGTTCGATTCTTTCCCAGCTTTATCGCTAATAGGGATTGCGCCCATATTATGGATAATTTCTTCAAAAGTATCCTGCATATGTTTTGCTTGATTCACTTCGTAGTTAGACCATTTATAATTAAATCTTAGTACAGGAACTCCAAATTCATCAACCTTTTCAGGATCGATCTCACAATAATTATCTTTCATAGCAATAGATTCACCTCTTCCATCCATCCCAACTACAGAACCATAATATTTTCTCATATCAGTTCTTAACATATCTCCATAACCTCCTACTTTTGTTCCAAAAAATTTGTTAAGATCATTGACATTAAATCCAGATCCATATGAAGGTGACCCCATTCCTCCCCAAACTTCAATATGATAACCTCTTGGGAAATTTAAATTTTTATTGTCTAGCCACCAAGGAGAATAAACATGCATTCCGCCGACTCCATCTTCATTATATATTTTTCTGTCGACTAACTCAGGAAGAAAAGCCATCCTTCCTCCTCCAGTAGAATCATGCAAATATTTCCCTACTAAATCACTACTATTACCAAGGCCATTTGGATGTTGCTTACTTTTAGAATTCAATAATATTCTAGCTGAGCTACAAGCTGATGCTGCTAAAACAACTACTTTTCCTTTGAGTTTATATTCTGTTTTATCTTCTTTACTAATAAATGACACACCAGTTGCTTTCCCTTCTTCATCAGTTGTCACAGTTCTAACCATTGAATTGACATACATATCAATTTGACCTCCTGACTTTTGAGCAGGAAATATCAAGCATGACCCAGAAGAAAAATCTGCATATACAGAACAGCTTCTTGCACATTGTCTACAATAAAAACAAACACCTCTTTCGTCATTTATTCTTTTTGTAAGTATTGACAATCTAGAGGGCATTACTTTTACATTACTTTTCTTTGCCCCTTTGATATAAAACATCTCGTGAAGTCTTGGTTTTGGTGCTGGAAGAAAGAATCCGTCTGGGTCATTATATAAGTTTTCTTTACTGCCAAATACGCCAATTAATTTATCCACCTTGTCATAATATGGCTTAATATCATCATAACCAATAGGCCAATCCTCTCCTAAGCCGTCTATACTTTTCTTTTTAAAATCATTAGGTCCAAATCTTAAAGAAATTCTTCCCCAGTGGTTTGTTCTTCCTCCTAGCATTCTAGATCTAAACCATCTAAAATTAGTATCACCTTTTTGAGTGTATGGTTCACCTTCAATTTCCCAACCGCCATATGCCTGGTCAAAATCTCCAAAAGGCCTTGTAGTTCCAGCACCTCTTCTTGGGGAATCATATGGCCATTTCATTTGAGTCATTTGATCTGGGTTAGCAGGGTCATAATAAGGTCCCGCTTCAACAATTGCAATACTCAATCCAGCTTCGGATAAAATTTTTGTAGCCATTCCACCACCTGCGCCTGAACCAACTATTACAACATCGTATTCTTTTGAAGTTTCTTTAATTTGCATTTTACTTTAATTCTTTTATGAAAAAATGATTAATTATAATTCTAATATTTTAATGTTTCTAAATGATATCACACCAGGGTGATCTTGAATACTTATTTTTCCTGTTTTAAATTTTCCAAAATCACAGTTTTGCCATGGCTCTTGATCACAGTTATTAAACTTAGTAGGCTCAACCATAGCATCCCAAACCTTTCCGCTCAGCGGAAAATTAACTATTTCTTCTCCGTTGTGAACAACCACTCCTTTATTAGAATTATGATCTATTGTAATGTCATAGGTGTTCCACTCTCCTGCAGGGTTAGTAACCCACTTTGAGGGAGGAATCATACCGTATAAAGCACCGGCTTGTGTCAAAGGACCATCTGGCATTTCAGGATCTAAAATTTGAATCTCAGGACCAGTTACAAAAGGATATTCATATTTCATATCCTCTTTAACTCCCCAGAAAAAGCCGCTATTAGACATTGAGCTAACTTTCCATTCTAAATGAATTTTAAAACTTGTATATTCTTTATCACTAACAAGACTTTTATCTCCTTCTCCTGAAGCATTTGCGGAAGTAAAAGTTAAAACACCATCTTTAATATCCCAACCAGATTTCTTTCCGTTATCCTGATAATAATGCCAACCTTCCATGGAATTAGGATTAATAAGAGAAACCCACTGATTATCATTAGAGGGATCAATTAAATGCTCCATTGGAACCGTATTTGTTGTTTTTTTTGATGAATTTTTACAACTAATAATGAAAAAAGTTAAAACAAGAAAGTAAAAAATTTTTGTTTTCATATGGTTAATTTATTAAATTATTTAATCTCTTTTTTAAAATTTTAGACCAACCTCCATTTAATATCTATCAACAATTAATTAGAGTTCCCATCCATCTCTTCTTTTTCTGCCTACAAATTGATTAGCTGGTTCAAAATTCGTTATTCTTGTGTTTTTTCCATCCCAAAGTAGTTTTTTTCTTCCAATAAAATCTTTGCCTTTCTTTAGCATATAACTTCTTAAAGCAAGATTTCCCATTAAAACAGTTTCAGTAAATGGTCCTGCATATTCAATTGGAGAAGTAAGCCTCTTATAAGCTTCACTTCCATAGCCCTCCTTACATGCATTAATCCATTCCATATGATGAATATGATCTAAACCATTCCCCTTACTATTATAAATTTTATCTGTATCAAGGTGTAATGTTCTTTCACCTTTTCTATAAAGTTTAGCATTAAGTCCATATACTCCACAACTAATAATTCCTTTTTTACCAATTAAAATTACTCCATTTCCATTCCCCTTTTCACCTAAATAATCTTCAGCTGGAATTAACTCAGGACGAGGAGGAATAATTCCTCCATCCATCCAAATTAATTCAACATTAGAATTAGATTTTGAAGTTTTATCAAAATGTAATGTTACTAAAGATGCTGATGGCGGACCTTCAGGGTAATAATTGACATTCCACATTTTTTCATAAATATTAGCAACACTGCACTCAACATCTTTAGGATGCCCTAGTCCAAGGGCTTTATAAGGAGCGTCTAAAATATGACATCCCATATCCCCAAGCGCTCCTGTTCCATAATCCCACCATCCTCTCCAATTAAAAGGATGAAATTCTGGTCTATATTCTCTATTTTGTGCAGGTCCTAACCATAAGTCCCACTCTAAATTTTCTGGTTTCAAAGAAGATGGTTTAGGCATTTTAAACCCCTGAGGCCAGACTGGTCTATTTGTCCATGCATAAACCTTTCCAATATCACCTATCAAGGCTGAATCAACCCATTCTTTAATTTTATTTACACCAATACTAGACCCACCTTGATTACCCATTTGGGTAACTACCCTATTTCTAGCAGCAGCTTGAGTTAGTTGCCTAGCTTCCTTAATATTATGAGTTAAAGGTTTTTGAATATAAGCATGTAAACCTCGATTCATAGCTCTATTTGCTATAACACCATGAGTATGGTCGGGTGTGCTAATAGTTACTGCATCTAAATCTTTTTCTTTATCTAATAGTTCATTAAAGTTCAGGTAGAAATTGGCATTTGGGTATTTTTTTCTTGATTTTACCACCCCGTGCTTTCCGTCAGGATGTACATCGCATAAAGCAACAACTCTTTCCTTACTTGCCCAGGAATCTCTAATGTCACTTCCTTTTCCTCCAGATCCAATTGCTGCAATTAGCAACTGATCACTAGGAGAAGTATATCCAACACCTCCTAAAACATGTCTTGGAACAATAAAAACCCCAGTTCCTAACAACGACGATTTTTTTATGAAATTTCTTCTAGATTTTTTGTTCATTTTTTATTTAAAATTAATTTCTGATAACTAGATTTAAGATACATATTATTCCACCTAAATTAATGTCATTTTTGTAAAAAATTTCATAAATTAAACTTAAAATAAAGTTTGTATGAAAAATATTACCATTGTATTTCTATTGATTTTTTTGTTTTTTCAAAATCTAACAATTTCACAATCATTAGAAAATAAAAATGTGTTAGTTATATATCAATTAGATCCTTATCACCAACCTAAGTTATTTGTTGAAAAAGTTACAAAATGGCTTGAGTCACAAAAAGCCAATACTATTGTATCTAATAATCTGAATACTTATTCCGATAAAAAACTAATGGATTCAATTGATCTTGTTATTCAAACAGTAACAACGGGCAAGCTAACTTCAGCTCAAGAAAAAGGATTAACTAACGCTATTAAATCTGGAACAGGAATTGCAGGCTCACATGGTGGTTTAGGAGATTCTTTTCGAGAAAACACTCTATATCAATTTATGATAGGAGGACAATTTGTTAGTCATCCTGGCGGAAAAGTAAAATATACAGTTGAATTTACTAGTCCTAAAACCTACTTAACTAAGGCTATAAAAAACTTTGAAATAAATAGTGAGCAGTATTTCATGCATATAGATCCTTCAATTAATGTATTGGCTACTACAAAATTTAATGGACAACAATATCCTTGGATAAAAGACACTGAAATGCCAGTTTGCTGGACTAAAACATTTGGAAAAGGTAAAGTGTTTTATCTTTCAGTCGGACATTCACCAGATAATTTTGATATTCCTGAGGTTTGGGAACTATTAACCAGAGGATTTAAATGGGCTAGTAAAAATTAAAAAGCTTGAAGATTAATTAATTCTTGTTTTTTAAAATGACGCCACTTTCCTCTTGACAAATCTTTTTTAGATATATTAGAGTAAAGCACTCTATCTATTGACAATACTTTATAATTATATTTTAAAAACAATTCTTCTATATCTTTAACTTGTTTTATCGACATTTCTAATCCAATTTCATTTTTATTAGCCCCATCAACATGATTAATGTTTCGAATTTGAAAATCGTTAAAATCTACTTCATTTTTAATCGACTCTTTATCAAACTCTTCTAAATCGGAATCCAAAATTATATGGAAAAGCTGTTTTAAATTATCTATTTTGCTAGCCATATGTTTAATGAAATCTTGATTATTAGAAAAGATCATAAGACCCATGTAATTTTCATTCATAAAATCCAAAGACTGTAAATCATGATATTCTTCAAAAGGCAATAAGCTGAAAATATTTTTCTTGTTATTTAAATTAATCGAATGAAACCCCTTAGGCTTATTTAAAAGAATATATACGGGTTTATTTAAAGAAATATTTTTACCGTCAAGCCTTACTTCGTCCTTAACCGAAACTTTAGTTCCTAATCTAATAATTACTTTATCATTTACAGTAACTCTTCCTTGTGCAATAAAGTTATCAGCTTCCCTTCTGTTGCAATGGCCTGAATTAGAAATAAACTTATTTAATCTAATTTGTATTGTTTCATCCATTATATGTTATTATAGATTTTGCAATATAATACTAAATAGGCCTACTATAATCAAAAATTTCAACGAATTATGAAGTAATATATAGTGCTTTTTTGAATTAAATTCCCATAAAAAGTACGTAAAAAAAATAAAAAACGGAATTACTAAAGTATAGTAATAAACCACAAGAGAAGGTGAATGGTTTATTAGTATCCAAATAGAAATTGAACAAGTAATAATTATATAAAAGCTTATATATGCTTTAGTAGTTTTTTCTCCAAATTTAACAGGGATAGTATTGTAATTCATAGTTAAGTCTCCAACTAAACTTTCCAAATCTTTTATTAGCTCTCTAATTAAGATTACAAAAAACAGAAAAGAGGCGTGAGTTAAAATTTGAGAGGAAAAATTTTTATAATAAAGTGTTATTGCAAAAAAAGGAGCGATAGATAATGCCACTGATAAAAAATTTCCGATAAAAGGATAGCGACTTATTCGTATTGAATAAAAAAGAATTCCTAAAATATATAAACTAAAAAACAGTAATGCTTTTAAAGAAACCAGAAAAGCAAAAAACAATGTTAAAATATTTAATAAAATATATCCATTTAATTTTGTTCTTCCTGAAATTTCTTTTTCTAAAATTGTTTTTAAAGGCCTGTTTATTAAATCCTTCCCAGAGTCATACACGTTATTAATTATATATCCAGCGGAAATTGAACATATTGAGGACAGTATAATTAGCCAAATATTCGAATCAACAAGTACTGAGTAATAACTTTTACTTTCTGAAAAAATAAAAATCGATGAGGTCAGTTGAGCAAATACTATAAAAAAAATATTGTAACCTCTAACAACTGAAAATAGACTTAACAACTTAAATAAAAATCTTTTATTTAAAAAAGAAAAAATCATTAGAAATTATATACTACTTCTAACTTATAATCACTTAACGCAATTTTAGCTTTTTCAAAATCTTGGGAGAAACCTAATATATAACCCCCACCACCAGAACCACAAAGCTTCAAGAAATAATCATTTGACTCTAATCCTTTAGCCCAAATGTTATGAAAATCTTTAGGAATCATAGGCTTGAAATTTTCTAAAACTACCTTTGATAATTTTTTAATATTTGAAAAAAGCGATTTAAAATCAGCCTTTAAAAAATCTTCAACACAATTATCAGTCGCAAGGATAAAATCTTCTTTAAAGATTTTACTATATTCTTTATTTTTCATTGATTCAAAAAATATCTCGATCATTGGAGCTGTTTCACTTGACTCACCACTATCTAATAAAAAAACCGCACCTTTTCCGTTAAATGATTGTGATGGAATTCCGATTGTTTCTACCTTATTCTTAGAATGAATGAGAATTGGTAGACTTAAATAACTATTTAAAGGATCTAATCCTGAAGATTTTCCATGAAAAAATGATTCCATTTCAGAAAAAATATTTTTTAAAACTAATGTTTTATCCTTCGTTAAATTCTCAAGAATTGTTATCTTATTTTGAGCATATCTATCATATATAGCTGCTACTAATGCGCCACTACTTCCAACGCCATATCCTTGAGGAATAGTACTGTCAAAGTACATTCCCTTAGTTAAATCATCATTCATCTTTTTGAGATCAAAAACAACTATATTTTTATTGATTTTAGAAATAAAATCCTTGAATAACCTTAAGTTTTTATTTGATTTTTTTACTTCATCATTGCTTAAATTCCCTAACCTAAACCCTCCTTTAAAAAAATTATAAGGAATTGATAAACCTTTGGAATCACTAATAATACCATATTCCCCAAATAACAGGATTTTTGAATAAAAAAGAGGAGCTTTCATTTTGTAAAATTATAACTTATTTGGACCAACACCAATCTTATCATTTATATATTCACCATTCTCACAGAAAATACTCAATTTCAAAGAAATAAAATTTTGAATTTTCTCATATTCGTTTTGAGGATACAATAAATGAATATTAGCTCCTGCATCAAGAGTGAAACATATTTTTGAATTAGTTTCTTTTCTGTATTCCCATACTTCTTTGATGATTTGCAATGTGTTTGGTTTCATTAAAATAAAACATGGATCAGAAGTCATCATCATTGCATGTAAAGATAAAGCTTCAATTTCAACTATTTTAATAAACAAATCATAATCTCCAGTCTTTAAAGCGCTTTTGATTTCTTTCAAATTATTGTGAGCCTGTTTTATTCTATCATTAGAAAACGAATGACCATTCATTAAGCCATGACCTAAAGAACTCGATACATCTTTTTTTCCTTTATCTACAAGCAATACGGTATCATTCACATCATTAAAAACAGCATTAATTTCATTCTGATACTTTATTGCGTACAAATCCGAACTATCTTTAAACAACTCACTTTCTCCCCACAAAGATACTGGCCCCATCAAGCTTCGGCACGCACTTCCAGACCCTAATCTTGCTAAAAAAGAAGCTTTTTTAAAAAAAAAATCCTTTTCTATTTTTGAATTTAAATGTTTTTCAATATCCATTATAGACAATGAAAGTGCACTGTAAAAAGAAGCTGATGAAGCAATTCCGCTACTATGTGGAAAAGAATTACTTGATTCAATTATTAGTTTTAAATTTAAAAGATATGGGCAGTAATGTTTAATTCTATCAAAAAAAGTCAATAACTTATTCTCAAAACTAATTTCTCTTTTCCCCTCAAATAATAAACTGAATTTAAAGTCATCATTGGATAACACTTCACTTTGATAGGAAATTCTAGTTTTTGAATAGCAATTAGTTAAAGTTAAACTCAAAGAAGGGTTCATTGGAATTTGATCTGGTTTTTTACCCCAATATTTTATTAAGGCTATATTACTTGGTGATTGCCATTGCGAAATTCCTTTTATATTTTTATTTCCTAATGAATTGTAAACAAACGTTTCATTCATAAACTAATCAATTGATTTAATTATAGAATTATCTGTTTTTATTTTTGATCCATCAAAACCTTTAACTCCAGAGACTGTAGTATACTTTAATATATTTTTTTTATCTGGAAATATTAATTTAAATGCAGCTTGACACATTAAAGTAGCTTCGTGAAAACCACATAATATTAATTTTAATTTTCCTGGATAAGTATTAATATCTCCAATTGCAAAAATACCTGGAATATTAGTTTGGTAATCAAGTGAGTTATTTACTACTATTGAATTTTTTTCAATTTCTAGCCCCCAATTAGAAACTCTTCCTAATTTAGGAATTAATCCAAATAATGGAATAAAACAATCTGTTTCGATTGTCTTGTTCAACCCATTGTATTTCACTATTACACTTTCAAGCTTATCAACTCCATTTAATTCTAAGACTTCACTTGGTGTAATCACATCAATTAAAGATTTGTCTTTTAAAGTTTGGACTTTTTCAACAGAATCATAAGCTCCTCTGAATTCTGTTCTCCTATGAATTAAAGTAACTTTTTTAGCTACTTTAGAAAGCTCAATAGTCCAATCTAAAGCTGAATCTCCACCACCTGATATTATAACATTTTTATCCTTAAATTGATTAGGGTCTTTAATCATGTAATTCACTCCTTTTCCTTCATAAAAAGCAATGTTATTAATTGGAGGTTTTCTTGGTTCAAAACTACCTAAACCTCCAGCTATTGCTACAACTTTAGCATTATGGATTGATCCTTTATTGGTAATAACATCGAACGATCCATCTTCATTTTTTATTAATCTCTCAGCTGTTTCTCCCAAAGTATATCCAGGCGTAAATGGTTTTATTTGTTCTAGTAAATTATCTATTAATGAGCCAGCCATAATTTCTGGCATTCCCGGAATATCGTAAATTGGTTTTTTTGGATATATTTCAGAACACTGACCTCCTGGCTTTTCTAAAGCATCAATGATATGACATTTTAAACCTAAAAGTCCAGCTTCAAAAACAGTAAATAGTCCAACAGGACCTGCGCCAACAATTAAAATATCAGTTTTAATTTTATGCATCCTTTTAACTAATATTTATTACTTCTTGAATTTGAGGAGCATACTTTTTAATAGTCATCTCTACTCCATTTTTTAAAGTCATTTGATTTACAGAACAACTAACGCAATTACCCATTAATTTAACTGTGACAATATTATCATTAATAGACAACAATTTAATATCACCTCCATCGGATTCTAAAAAAGGTCTTATTTCGCTTAATGCTTCTTCTACCTTAGAAGTTAATGTTTCTTTATCCATAATATTTATTTAATCGCTGAACAGCCTGACATTGTTGTGATTTTAATAATCTCTGTTTCTGGAAGTTTATTGTTTCGTTTTAAAAGTTCTGAAAGCATATTTTTTGAAATATCATTAAATACACCTTGAATTATAGTATCATCTTGCAAAGCAGCTGGCCTGCCATAATCACCAGACTCTCTAATGCTCTGAATAAGAGGAATTTCACCTAAAAAAGGAATTTCTAAATCATTTGATAAGTTTTTAGCTCCCTCTTTACCAAACAAATAATATTTATTGTTTGGCAATTCTTCGGGTGTGAAATATGACATATTTTCGACAATGCCCAAAACAGGAACATTGATGTTTTCTTGATTAAACATTGAAACTCCTTTTCTTGCATCCACTAACGCAACATTCTGTGGAGTGCTAACCACTACGGCTCCAGAAATGGGTAATGACTGCATAATACTGAGATGAATATCTCCTGTGCCTGGAGGCAAGTCAATTAACAAAAAATCTAATTCTCCCCAAGCGGCATCAAAAATCATTTGATTTAATGCTTTAGAAGCCATTGGTCCTCTCCAAATAACAGCCTGATCTAATTTGGTAAAAAAACCAATTGATAAAATCTTTATTCCAAAACTTTCAACTGGCTTCATCTTAGACTTTCCGTCAACGTTTACAGCCAAAGGTTTACTGTCAAATACATCAAACATCAATGGAATCGATGGCCCATAAATATCTGCATCTAAAATACCTACATTAAATCCCATTTTTGATAACGCTACTGCTAAATTAGCAGTAACTGTTGATTTACCCACTCCTCCTTTTCCAGATGAAATAGCAATTATATTTTTAATATTATCTAACTTTCTATTTGGATTTAAGATTGTTTTTGGAGTGTCTTTTATTAATTTAAAATTAATTTTTAAAACTATATCCTTGCCAAATTTACTTTTAATTGAGTTTGAGATTTTTGATTTAATATTGTTTTTTCCTTGTAAAGAGGGGTTGTTAGTGCTTAAATCAATTGAAATTTCTTTATCAAAAACTAATACATTTAAAACTGAATTATCGGAAACAATATCTGTTTTCTGATTATCAGAATATATAGTTTTTAAGACATCTAAGATTTGTTCTTTATTAGGTTTCAAAATTATTAATATTTAAAATCATTCTAAATTGCAAATATAAGCTTATAGATATAATTTATTGTAATTCTTTGCAAGGATCCCAAAAAACAATTTTAAAATTTAATACTTGGTTGCTTTCTACCTTAATTCCTTCACTTTCTAAGAGCTGCTTCATTAAATTAATCCCAAAGAAATGTTTTTTGCCTGTTAAAAGTCCAACTCTATTAACAACTCTGTGAGCTGGAATTCCTTCTCTTACATGAGAAGCATTCATAGCCCACCCAACTACTCTCGCGCTTTTTTTAGAACCTAAATAATTTGCAATTGCTCCATAGGTTGTAACTCTTCCGTATGGTATTTTTAATGTTACATTATAAACTTTATCAAAAAAATCTGATTTTTTTAAATTATCATTCATTATTAAACTTAAAACTTAGGTAAGAAATGTTTTTGTTTTGTTCTGAAAAAATATTTTCATAATGTGTTTTGATATTTATAACTTCTTCAGGAGCATTAAGATTCTTATAAATATCATGATTAGAGTTTAAAGGAATAATGGACATGCCTTCAAGAAGCCCTAAAGTATAACCATGAAGAAATTCGCTGTCAGTTTTTAAGTGTACTATTCCTTTAGAATTCATGATTTTTTTATACAAATCTAAAAAGGTAGGATTGGTCAACCTATGCTTTCTTCTTTGATATTTAATTTGTGGATCTGGAAATGTCAACCAAACCTCACTTACTTCTCCTATATTAAAAACACAATTAATTAATTCTATTTGAGTTCTTAAAAAAACTACATTATCTAAATTTTCTTCATTAGCTGTTTTTGCTCCCCTCCAAAACCTAGCTCCTTTTATATCTACTCCAATATAATTTACAGATGGATTTCGTTTAGCTAAATTAATAGTGTACTCCCCTTTCCCACAACCTAGCTCAACTACAATAGGGTTTGTGTTTTTAAAAAATAATTTATTCCAATTTCCTTTAAATTTAAATTGATTCAACATCAATTCTTCTCTAGAAGGTTGAATTACATTGGAGAAACTTTCGTTTTCAATAAATCTCTTAAGTTTATTTTTACTGCCCAAAAAATAATATTTTAAATTAAGAACAAACTTAAAATAATTACTTGGACTTTTCTAAAGTGAAAGAAAATTCAGAGCCCACACCATAATCACTTTCTACATAAATTTTTTCATTATGTGCGTCAATTATATGCTTAACAATTGCTAAACCCAGCCCAGATCCACCAGTTTTTCTATTTCCTGAATTATCGACTCTATAAAATCTTTCAAAAAGTCTTTTAAAATGAACTTTCTGTATACCATTTCCATTATCAGTAATTCTAACAATGATTTTATTTTCAGTAATATTTTGTATTGTCACTTCTGTAGTCCCAGATTCTTTTCCGTATTTTACAGAATTCTCAATTAAATTTGTCAAAACTTGATGTATTTTCTCTTGGTCTGCAATTACTTTTATAGATTTAAATTTAGAATCTAAAGAAAAAGATATTTTTTTAATACCTGACTGAATTTCTAACATTTCAAAAACATTGTTTACCAAAGAAATAATGTTAAAGGTTGATTTTTCTAATTTTAAATCATCTGATTCAAGCTTCGTAATTAAATCTAAATCTTTGACAATAAAAATTAATCTTTCTATAGATTTTTCTGCAATTTTAAGATACTTTAAGTTAATATTTTCATCTTTTAAAGCGCCGTCAATTAAGGTTAATAAATAACTTTGTGATGTAAACAAGGGGGTTTTTAATTCATGTGCTAAATTCCCCATGAAATCTCTTCTGAAATTCTCTTTTTGTTGCATTGTTTTAATTTCAGTTTCACTTTCTTTTGAAAACTTCTTTAATTGATAGACTAGCTCATCCATGTTAGTTGTAACCAAAATATTTTCTTTATCTTCTTTATTAGGAATTAAATCTTTGTACAGGTTTCTTATTTTTTTTAAAACAAAAAATTCTAAATAAAAATAAATTATAAAAAAACAAAGAATAAATAATGGAACTATAAAAGTCAATAAATTCACTATGTTTTTAGTTGAGGAAATTGATATATTAGAATTATATATACTAAATAAATAAAATGCTATTATAATGAAAATAGATAATATAACAGATAATAAAAAAGACTGTAGTTTAGATTTACTGAACGATGACATAAGATTATTGAGTAAACTTATAGCCCACTCCTTTAATTGTTTTAAAATACGAATCTCCGATTTTTTCTCTTAATTTTCTAATATGCACGTCAATTGTTCTATCTCCAACTATAATCTCAGAACCCCAAACTTTTCCCATTATTTCATCTCTAGTAAATACATTTCCTGGTTTTGAGGCTAATAAATAAAATAATTCAAATTCTTTTCTGGGAAGTGTTAAAACTTTTTCATTATGAGTTACAGAATAAGTATTTCTATTTATAATTATCTCACCTAAGTCTATAACATGATTTTCTGTGTTACTTAATCTCAGTCTTTTTAAAATCGAATTTATTTTTTTTAAAAGAATTTTAGGTTTTACTGGTTTGGATACATAATCATCTCCCCCAGCATCAAATGCTGCAATTTGAGTAAAATCTTCATTTCTTGCACTTAAAAAGATGATAATTGTATTACTCAAAGATGATATTTCTTTTAATTGAGAACATGCTTTAATACCATCCATTTCAGGCATCATTATGTCTAACAATATTATTTCTGGAATAAATAATTTAGCTTTTTTTATTGCTTCTTTTCCATTAATCGCACTTTTAACATCGTAACCAGCTAGAGAGAGATTGTATCTTAGAATTTCAACAATATCTGGATCATCATCAACAACAAGAATTTTAGGAATTTTTTCCATTTAATTTTTTTTCAAATTTAATGTTTATTCGATTTTATTAGTTATAATTAACCATAATTTAACATAACCAAAAAAGTTAATAATTAAAGTTGAAAAAAATTGAATTCACTTGAAATTTCTTCTCCATTAGATTTTAAAAATAAAGCTATTACTTTATTTAACGAACAGTATAATAACAATTCTATATATAATAAATACTGTAAGTTATTGAAAATACAGCCAAATCAAATAAAAGAACTTAGTCATATTCCTTACCTCCCAATTCAGTTTTTTAAAACTCATAAAATTACTTCAAATAACAAAATCATCTCTCACTTATTTAAAAGTAGCGGAACATCAGGAGCTAGAAGTACTAACTATGTTAGTGACATTAACTTATACGAACATAGTTTTAGGAAATGTTTTGAGTTTTTTTATGGACCAATTAAAAATTTTGTGTTCTTAGGACTTTTGCCTTCGTATTTAGAACAAAAAAATTCCTCATTAATATATATGGTTACTGATTTCATTAAGCAATCTGAATATCAAGAAAGCGAATTCTACTTACAAAATTATAAAAAACTTCATAACACCTTAATTAAATTAAAAAAAGAAAATAAAAAAACAATTTTGTTTGGAGTTAGCTATGCTTTAATTGATTTTGTAGAAAAATTTCCCACAGACATAAATGGTTTTATTGTCATAGAAACGGGCGGTATGAAAGGCAGAAGAAAAGAAATAACAAGAGAAGAACTGCATTCTAAATTATCTGTGGGGTTTAACGTTAAAAACATCCATTCTGAATATGGTATGACGGAATTGTTTTCTCAGGCCTATTCGTCTCAAGATGGGGTTTTTAAAAATCCACCTTGGATGAAAGTATTAGTTAGAGATATTAACAACCCTCTTTCAGTTTCATTAAAAGGAAAAGGAGCAATCAATTTTATAGACTTAGCCAATGCTGATTCATGTGCTTTTATATCTTCGGATGACATAGGAGAAGTCTTTAATGATTCTGAATATAAAATTAGCGGAAGATTAAGCGAATCTGATATAAGAGGGTGTAACCTTATGTTTAACTAAAAGATATTAAGAAGTAATTCTTTTTACCTCTTTGTGCCAAAAAATATTTACCGCAAACCAAATTATTTTTTAAAAAAACATATGAACTATCAATTTTTTCTTTATTAATAGAAATAGAGTTTTCTTTAATCGCCCTATTGATTTCAGATTTAGATGACAAAAAACCTACTTCTGAAAGCAGTTCATGAATATGGGGATTATTTTTTAAGTAGTCAAGTTTTAAATTAGCTTTAGGAACTCCATCAAATACACTTAAAAAAGTTTCTTCATCCAATTGACTTAAATCTTCAGATGTAGACTTGCCAAATAAAATATTTGAAGCTACTTTAACTTTTTCTAAATCTTCTTTTGAATGAACTAATTCTGTAAGATAGTTAGCAATAACTTTTTGCAATGACCTTAAGTGTGGTTCTTCTTTATGAGTTTCAATAAATTTATTTATTTCAATTTCATTATAAAAAGTAAAAATTTTAACATATCTAATTGCATCTTCATCAGAAATATTAAGCCAGTATTGATAAAACTTATAAGGAGAAGTTCTTTTTCTATCCAACCAAACATTTCCATCTTCGGTTTTGCCAAATTTAGTCCCGTCTGTTTTAGTAATCAAAGGACACGTTAAAGCAAAAACCTTATTACCTGTCTTTTTTCTGATCAATTCGGATCCGCTGGTGATATTACCCCATTGATCACTGCCCCCCATTTGAATATTACAGTTTTTTTCTGTGAATAAATGATAGAAGTCATACGCTTGAATAAGTTGATATGTGAATTCAGTAAAGGACATACCTTCTTTAGAATCACTTGACAATCTTTTCTTTACAGAATCTTTAGCAGTCATGTAATTTACTGTTAAATGTTTTCCAGCATCTCTTATGAAATCTATCAGATTGATACTCTTAAACCAGTCATTATTATTACATATTATTGCAGAATTTTTTTCGTTTGAATTAAAATTTAGAAATTTAGAAAGCTGAGCTTGAATTCCTTTTATATTATTGTTTAAATCTTTTTTACTTAACAAGTTTCTCTCAGCAGATTTTCCAGACGGATCACCAATCATTCCTGTAGCACCTCCAATTAATACAATTGGTTTATGCCCACAATTTTGGAAATGCATTAAAATTAATATTTGAACCAAACTTCCAATATGTAAAGAATCAGCCGTAGGATCAAAACCAATATAACCATTGCAAGAGCTTTCTAGTAATTTCTCTTCACAACCTGGAACGATATCCTGAAGCATTCCCCTCCACCTTAATTCATTTACAAAGTTATTGATCACGATTTTATTTTTTACAAATATATATCTCTTATATTAAAGAAAAAAAGTTAAACAATAAATAGTAATTTAGATTTATGATTTTAGTCACAGGTGGAACAGGTTTAGTAGGGTGTCATTTACTGTATTTATTAGTTAATAAAAATAAAAAAATAAAAGCTCTTCATAGAAAAAACAGTAAAATTGATGTAGTTAAAAAAGTATTTTCTTATCATTCAGATAGTTTTGAAGAATTGTTTCAAAAAATTCAATGGGTTGAAGGAGATATTAATGATACTGAAAGTCTTTCAGAAGCTTTTAAAGATGTTACAGAGGTTTATCATTGTGCTGCATTTATCTCTTTTGATTCAAAAGATTTAAGTTCACTTAAAAAGATTAATGTTGAAGGAACAGCTAACATAATTAATTGTTCATTAGATCATAAAATAGAGAAACTTTGCTACGTAAGTTCTATTGCAGCAATTGGGGAAAAAACAAACAAAGTTATTAATGAAGATTGTGAATGGAGAGAAAATTCAAATCCATATTCTCAAACCAAATATAATGCAGAGATGGAAGTTTGGAGAGGAATTTATGAAGGTTTAAATGCTGTTATTGTAAACCCTGGTGTTATTGTTGGAAGTGGTTTTTGGAAGCGTGGAAGTGGGGCATTTATCACTCAAATAAGCAGAGGAATGAAATATTATCCACCTGGCTCTACAGGATTTATTTGTGTAGAAGACGTAGTTAACATAATGCATGAATTAATGTCCAATAATATTTTTTCAAAACGATTCATATTAGTAGCCGAAAATTGGTCTTACAAAGATTTTATAACAAAAGTCAGTTCTAATTTAGACCTAAAACCTCCAACAAAAAAAGCAGGAAAAAATTTAATGATGTTAGCATTAATTTTTGATATTTTGAATAGTTGGTTTAATAAAAGAAGAAGAAAGTTAAGCCTAGCTTCCATAAACTCAAGCCAATCAAAAAACAAATATTCTAATGCAAAAATAAAGTCTGAATTAAATTATTCTTTTAAAAGTGTTGAAAAAGCAATTGAAGAAACTTGTGTGAATTTTAAAAACTAATTAAAAGCATCTTTTCTTTTAATGGTTAATATATTTAATTCATTTGTTAATGAATCTTTCAGTTGATTTAATCTAAAATCTAGCTTAGAATAGATTTTTAAATACTGTTTAGGATTTGATGAGTAATAGAAATTGCTATTAACAAATTTCAAACAATCTATTTCATGTTTATTAAAGAGTAAAGAATCATTAATATTATAATAATTAAGATCCGATCTGTTGTTATAAGCTCTACTAGAATTAATTACATTTACATCAAATAAAAAATCAACCATTTCATTTTCTGACATTAAATCAATCGGCTTAGAATTATCATCACCTGAACAAGCAACAATTAAAATCAGCAAAATTATAATTTTTTTCATCTATTAAAAGTTAATTCTTTTCCATGCAATTTTTTGTCAAATATGCCCTCATCATAAACTAATTTTCCATTAACAAAAGTTTTACTTATACTTGAGTTAAACTCCACCCCCTCAAAAGGAGACCAGTTACATTTATATAAAATATTTTTTTTGTTAACTGTCCATGGTTTCTCCAAATCAATCAGCACTAAATCAGCATAATAACCTTCCCTAATAAAACCACGATTTGAAATTTGAAAAAGATCAGCCGGATTGTGACACATTTTAGTGACAATTTTTTCTAAAGTAATTTTATTATTTAAATGATGTTCGATCATAGACACTAAAGCATGTTGAACAAGAGGGCCGCCTGAAGGACACTCTAAGTAACTATTTGATTTTTCTTCAATTGTATGAGGGGCGTGATCACTTGCTACAACATCAATTCTGTCATTATTTAAAGCCTTCCATAAAGCATGTCTATCTTGTTTTGTTTTAATTGCTGGATTCCATTTTATATAAGATTGTTTTTCTTTATAATCTTCATCAGAAAACCATAAATGATGAACACACACTTCAGATGTTATTTTTTTATCTTTTAGAGGAATATTATTTTCAAAAAGCAATGATTCACTTTCTGTAGACAAATGAAAAACATGTAGTCTTGCTCCAGTTTCTTTAGCTAATTTTATAATTCTTTTCGTAGATTTTAAGCAGGCCTTTTCAGACCTTATAATCGGATGTAATTCAAAAGGGATATTGGGCCCGTATTTAGATTTATATTTATTGATATTCTCGTTTATAATATTCTCATCTTCACTATGAACAGAAATTAATAAATCTGTATTTAAAAAAATATTTTTTAAAACAGATTCTTCATCAACTAACATATTTCCTGTGGATGATCCTAAAAATAATTTTAAACCTGCTACTTTTTTAGAGTCAATATTTTTAATTTCCTCTATGTTTTCGTTTGTTCCTCCAAACATAAAAGAATAATTCGCATGAGAATTTCTTTCAGCTATTTTAAATTTATTATTTAATTCTAATAAGGTTGTTGTTTGCGGGATTGTATTAGGCATTTCTATATAAGACGTTATCCCTCCAGCAATAGCAGCTTTTGACTCTGAGTTTATTGTTGCTTTATGCGTTAATCCAGGCTCTCTAAAGTGTACTTGATCATCTATTACGCCTGGAATTAAAATTTTACCTTTTGCATCTATAACCTTGCAATCATGATCTGCTTTTATGTTTTTACATATCTTAAAAATTATATCATTTTTAATTAAAAGATCAGATTCGAAAATCTTTCCTTCATTAATAATTTTAGCATTTTTAATTAAAATTTTAAACATGATTATTTATTAATATTATAAAAAAAACTGTAAAATTTCATTTTTATTAATCCAAAAACTGCTTCATAAATTATATCTCCATTCATTTTAGACTCTCCGCGTTCTCTATCTTTGAAAATTATAGGTATTTCTAATATTTTAAATCCATTTTTATATGCCTTGAATTTTAATTCAATTTGAAAAGCATACCCATTAAAAAGTAAAGTTTTTAAATTAATTTTTCTTAAAACTACATTTTTATATCCTACAAATCCAGATGTAGCATCTTTTACCGGAAGGCCAGTTACAACTCTCGAATATATTGATGCAAAGTATGAAAGAATTATTCTGCTTAAGGGCCAATTAACAACATTTATTCCATTAATATATCTAGATCCAACTACGACGTCACAGTTTGGCATTTCAAGTACTTGAAGCATCCTGACTAAATCATTTGGATCATGAGATAAATCCGCATCCATCTCAAAAATAAAATTATAATTTTTTTTTAATCCCCATAAGAAACCTTCTGTATAAGCCTTTCCAAGACCTTCTTTTGATTTTCTAGAAAGAAGGAACACCCTCTCATTGAATTTATCTATATAATCATTCACTACATTACTTGTTCCATCAGGAGAATTATCGTCAACAACCAAAATATCAAAAAAATTAGAAAGGGACAAAACATGATCTAAAACTATTGAAATATTATCCAGCTCATTATAGGTCGGAATAATTACAAGTGCTTTAGACATTTAAATATTTTTTACAAAAATACTGATTTAAGTTCTAAAAATAATTTTGAAATTAATCGAATAAAATAATAGTAATTTTGAAACATGAATGAAGTCGTTCTAAAAACAATTTTTACAGATGATTGGATTAAGTTTCTATTAATAGTATGTGCATTATTAATTATTATGGCAAGGCATGCATGTGGAGAAAAATTTCAATATTTAATAAAATTCTGGGATATTCATAGATATTTTATTTACAAATCTGGACATACAATTAATATATTTAGTTTTGGAAATGCGTGGTTTTTATTATTAAGAGTTGTTTTATTTTCAGTTTTTATCACCTTGTGTACAGTGCCTAAAGGCAAGTTTCAACAAATATTTAATCTAGATTATTTTATTATTATTTCTTTGTTAATGACCAGTTATATTGTTTTAAAATTTTTAATTGAAAAAGCATTCTCAATTATACTGAATTACAGAATTATTTTTGAGGAAATCAATAGATTTAGAGTTGGACTTAAAAACCTTATTTCTCTTCACTTTTACTTTTACTTTTTAATAATAATTTTTAATCCTGTTTCAGATTTTTCAATAATGATTACAAGCTTAGTATTGTTCTCATTATATCTGTTCTTTTGTTCTTCTTTCCTACTGAAAAAATATTCACCAAGGAGCTTCAAGCATCTTGTGTATTTTATTTTGTATATTTGCACGTTCGAAATAGCTCCAATACTAATACTAGTATTGTTCTTAAAAAACATTGGAAAACTATGAAAGTTAAATCTATTCTAATTTCACAACCAAGCCCTACAATCGAAAACTCTCCTTATATCCAATTAAAAAAAAAAAGAAAGGTAAAAATTGACTTTGTTCCTTTTATACATGTTGAGGGAATGACTGCAAGAGAAGTAAGACATCAAAAAATTGATTTATCTAAATTTTCAGCAATAATTCTAACAAGTAGAAATGCTGTAGATCATTTTTTTAGAATTGCTGAAGAAATGCGGTTTCCAATTCCAAATGCATTAAAATATTTTTGTTTATCTGAAGCTGTAGCTTTTTATTTACAGAAATACGTTGTTTATAGAAAAAGAAAAATATATGTTGGCGGAAGAACTTTTGAAGATTTATCAGCTCAAATTGAAAAATATCCAGAAGAAAGCTATTTAATTCCAAGTGCAGATGTTCTTTCTCCTTCAATACCAATAAGACTAGATGAACTCGGAGTAAAATGGGTCCAAGGAACTTTTTATAAAACAATGATTAGTGACTTAACTAAACTTAAAAATGTCTATTATGATATTTTAGTATTTTTTAGTCCATCTGGAATAGAATCTTTGTTTTCAAATTTTCCAGAATTCAAGCAAAATGATACTAGAATTGCCGTTTACGGAAATACAACTGTAAAAGCTGCTAAAAAAGCGGGTCTAAGAGTGGACATATCTGTTCCTTCTCCAAAAGTTCCATCAATGTCAAAAGCTTTAGACATTTATATTGAAACAGCTAACAAAAAATAGTTAACTATTAAATTTACTTTTAAAATTTTTAACAAAACTGTCAAATTCCTTCTGAGTTTTGACATTTTTATAGAACTCATCTTTAAATAATTGAAGATATATTTCTATTTGTTTAGGTCTCAAATAACCTCTAACAGGTGTAATTAAATTCATTTCTTTATCAAAAAACAACGTAGTAGGATAGGCACTTATGCCTAAGAATTGAGTGAACTGATGAGAGGAGTTTCTTCTTTGAGATTTACTTTCATCATATCCTATATTACTAAATTCTCTTCCCTTAAAATTCACTATCTCATTGCCTTCTCCATTAAACTTAACAGCATAATAATGTTCATTTATAAAACGTGCAATTTCTTTGTTTTGAAAGGTGTTTTTATCCATTAATTTACATGGACCGCACCAGTTAGTGTAAACGTCTACTAAAATATTTTTTGGATTATTTTTTTGAGATTCAATTGCTTTTTCCAAACTCATCCAGTTAATTGTCTGAGAATAGTTAAATAAAAAACAGAAAAGAAAAGCAGTTCTTAAAATGTAATTAACAAATGTGTTCATTATAAAAATTATTCTGCATCGTGCACCATTCTTTTAAGTGGTTTGATTATTAGAATTACTAATACTCCAAAAATCGTGCAAAAAATAGTTATTCCTGTAAAAGTCCAAAAATCTCCAGCTTCTGAAGCGTTTTCACCTATTAATCCAGCAACTTTATTTCCAAGACCAGTTGCAGCAAAATATGACCCCATCATAAAAGCTCCCCACCTAGCTGGAGCTAATTTTGTTACAAATGAAAGTGCTACAGGTGAAGCGCATAATTCACCAATAGTATGAAAAAGATAAGCTAGAACCAACCAATACATTGCAGATTTCTGAGTAATTTCCCCAGCTGCATCATATGTAACTTCATTTGCTGCTAAAGACATAAATGAGAATCCAAATCCCATTATAATTACTCCAACTGCCATTTTAAATATCGAAGAATGCTGGTAGCCCTTCTTTTTCCACCAAATCCAAAAAGAACCAATCGCAGTAGCAAAAATCAGAATAAAAGTTGCATTAACAGATTGAAACCAACTAGCAGGAACCATGAAATTACCTAAAGCTAAATCTGTTTTTTGAGAAGCGTAAATATTCATTAAACCTCCTGCTTGTTCAAAAGCGCCCCAAAAAACAATTACTATTAAAAAGGCCAAATAGGTTACTAAAATTCTATCTTTTTCAATTTTATTTCCATCATTATAAACTACAATTGCAAATCCAACTGCAAAAGAAATACCAATTAGTAGCAGACCATAACTCCAATCTCCACTATAACCTATGTATAAACCTAAAAGTGCAGTAACAGAAAATCCAATCAAAGAGTTTGATTTTTTGAAAATTTGTAAAAATAAATTTTCTGATTTTTTTTCTGAAGAATCTAATTCAATTAGGTTACCAACATGACTTAAATACTTTTGTCCTTTCCAATAAACAAATTGACCTATAGCCATTCCAATTCCAGCTAAACCAAAGCCATAATGCCAGTTATATACCTCACCAATATAACCGACCACGATAGCAGAAACAGCAGCACCAACATTAATTCCCATATAAAAAATATAAAAACCCATATCTCTTTTGTCAATATCACTTTTACCATAAAGTCCACCAACCATAGTTGAAATATTTCCTTTTAAGCAACCTACTCCTAAGACAATAAAAGTTAATCCAGTATAAAATGCCCATAATGCCTCAACTGCTAAAATTCCATGACCAAAACAAAGTAAAAGACCTCCAACCATAACTGATTTTCTTTGGCCTAGAAACCTGTCTGCTAAAATTCCGCCAGGAATTGTTGCTAAATAAACAAACATCGTATACCAACCGTACAAAGCAATAGCATCACCATCTGCCCAGCCCATGCCTGGGTTGTCTCCTGATGTTTCAGACACTAAATACAAAACAAGAATTGCTCTCATTCCGTAGTAGCTAAATCGCTCCCATAACTCAGTAAAGAATAACACAAACAATCCTATAGGGTGTCCAAAAAGTGTTTTTTGTTGAAGTTCAGCGTGATTGCTCATATTTTATTTATTAGAATTTAATTATTTTTTTACCGTGATAATATTTTCCTTCTATTTGAGAATGTAACTTATCAAAATTTTCATAAGTAATGCCTCCAGCAGAAATAATTTCAAAACTATCAGGAACTAAATCTAACATTTTTTTTAGAATTTCTACAGCATTTATCGCAAAACGCTCACCTCCTGACGTTAATACTCCATTAATGTTTCTGTTACTAGATATTAATGATAAAGAATCTATAACAGAACTAGTAGAGTCGATAGCCTTGTGAATAATCACATTTAAAGGCTTTGCAGCTTTTGAAAGTTTATTTATTTGAATCATATCAAAATTTGCATTTTGGTCTAAACATCCTAATACCACGCCATCTAAACCTAGATTTTTACAAAAATTAATATCTTCTATCATGGTGTTTATTTCTTCTTTAGAGTAGATAAAAGAAGGGTGTTTTGGCCTTATCATAACTCTAATAGGTGTTTTTAAAGCATAAAAAGTTTCTTTAATTAATTCTCTTGAGGGAGTCAATCCATCTAAATCTAATCTACCACATAGCTCAATTCTGTTGGCTCCATTTTTTTCTGCATTGATAGCATCTTCTAATGAATCAACGCATACTTCTTTAATAGTTTGCATTCAGGGAATATAACTAAAAATGATGTCTTTTAAAGGTTTCGATAGCCGCATAATCTGGCATTCCTATCTTTCTAAACCTTGTTGCAATCGCAAGATTTCTGTCCTCCGTCCTAACCCAAAATTCTCTATCGTCATCCCCTTGAAACATAACATTATCTTTTTGTGTTTGATGATAAAAAATAGCTTTTCTTTTTCTTAATACTTGGTTAGGACTCATTGGGACAGACATATCAATTTGATGAATTTCCCATTCATGCCATGCGCCTCTATATAACCAAACCCAGCAATCTTTCATGAATTTTTCACTTTTTAACTCTTGTAAAACATCGAAAAAAATGTCCAGACAAACCTTGTGTGTTCCATGAGGGTCAGCTAAATCTCCAGCAGCATAAATTTGATGAGGTTTTATTTCTGAAATGATATTACTTATTATTTCCTTATCACTTGCTGTAGGTATAGATTTCTTAACAGAGCCTGTTTCGTAAAAAGGAAGTTTTAAAAAATGTACATTAGAATCAGGAATTCCAAGAAATCTAGTAGCCCCAAGGGATTCTTTTTCTCTAATTAGGCCTGCTATCTTTCTTATTTTTTTGTTATTTAAAATTTCATTATTAAATTTTAATAAACTTATTAATTCTTTATCATTTTTATTTGAAAAACTTTCATAAACTTCAACATACTTAAGCACGTCAGAATTAGACACCGCAATATTTCCAGAAGTTTGATAAACTACATGAACTTCGTGCCCTTGAGAGACTAGTCTGTCAAAAGTACCTCCCATAGAAATCACATCATCATCTGGGTGCGGACTAAAAATAAGAACTCTCTTTTTGGATGGATTAGCTCTTTCTGGCCTGTATCTATCCTCAACATCGGGCTTTCCTCCTGGCCAACCAGTTATAGTTCTTTGAAGTTTATTAAATATTTCTAGATTTATTTCATAAGTAGTTTGATGCAATAGTAATTCAGATAAATTATTCTTATTATAATCAGATTCTGTTAATTTTAATATTGACTTCTTAGTTATTTCACATAGCCACATTATTGCTTTTGCTTTTAGCTCATCATTCCATTTACATGACCCTACCTTCCAAGGAGATTTAATTCTAGTTAAATTAGATGAAGATGAATTGTCTAATACAAAAGTTACATTACTGTGTTTTTGTAAAAAACTAGCAGGTATGTTTGAATCAATTTCGTTTTCGATAGCTTTTTTAATAACAGAAGATTTGTTTTGTCCCCACGCAAGTAAAACTATTCTTTTAGATTTTCTAATAGTTTTAATTCCCATTGTGATAGCAGTTGTCGGGACATTCTCAATTCCATAAAAAGATTTTCTTGCATCATTTCTAGTTATATAATTAAGGTGAATTCTTCTAGTTAACGAGTCATAATTTGACCCTGGCTCATTAAATCCAATATGACCCGTTCTTCCTATTCCTAAAAGCTGAAAATCAATCCCTCCTAATTTGGAAATCTTTTCATCATAACTCTGACAATAATCATTAATTTCATTTTCACTTATGTCGCCATCTGGAATAAATATATTTTCAGGCTTTATATCAACATGAGAAAATAAATGCTCATTCATAAAATGATGATAGCTTTGAATGTCATCCTTTTTCATAGGAAAATACTCGTCCAAATTAAATGATATTACATTAAAAAAGCTAAGCCCATCTTCTTTATGCATTCTGACAAGTTCGTTATATACAGAAATAGGAGAAGATCCTGTAGCTAGACCTAATACACAGTTTTGGTTATTCTTTTGTTTTTTCTTAATTAATGTAGCTATCTCATTAGCAACTATTTTAGAAGCATTTTTTGAATCACTAAAAATAACACTATGAATTTTTTCAAACCTTGTTTGTTCTAATGTCCCTGGCGATTTATAATTAATTCTCATTTTAACTTATTTAATTTATTCCAATTGTATTTTAGTCCAAAAGCAAAAACAAATCCAATAGTCAAGAAAGTGATGCCATTATTAATGTCGCCATAAATAAAATATCCAGTTGAGAACAATATTGAATAGATGGCTAGACATCCGCATATCATGCATAAAATTCCAAGAGGAACTGACCAAGTTTTATCATCACTCTCCTTATCAAAGAAAATATTTTTATTTGCAGCTTCAGCTTTAATAGTCTTCCATCCTGGTCCTCCAGGATTAGTTTTTTTGCAAAAATCAATTAATGTTTCTGTTAAGTCTGGTTTGGTTAAAAAAGTTACTATTACCCAAATTAAAGTTGTAAATAAGACAACCACTGGAAATTTATAGTAAGATGGGAACAGTCCTGAATCTGAAAATAAAGTATCTCCTAGTGAAGAAAAATTTAAAATAATCGAAACAAATCCTGAAACAAACATAGCTGAAATCTCACTCCATGCATTTATTCTCCACCAAAACCATCTTAAAATAAAAATCAATCCTGTTCCAGCTCCGAACATTAGAATAACATCAAATAATTGAAGAGCATTAGTTAATAATAATGCAAAAATGGCACTGATAAGAAATAAAGTTATAGTAGAAATTCTTCCAACATTAACTAGTTGTTTTTCGCTAGCATTCTTGTTTATTTGTTGCTTATAAAAATCATTGACAATATACGAAGATCCCCAATTAAGGTGAGTTGATATAGTTGACATATAGGCAGCTACAAGAGAGGCAACAACCAACCCTAATAAACCTGAGGGTAGCATAGTTAGCATTGCAGGGTACGCAAGATCATGTCCTAACTTATCTTCTGATATCCCAGGAAAGGCATTTTGAATACTTGCTAAATCAGGGAATATCACTAATGAAGCTAATGCAACAATAATCCAAGGCCATGGTCTTAATGCATAGTGCATAACATTAAAGAAAAAAGTTGCTCCTATTGCATGATTTTCATCTTTAGCCGCTAGCATTCTTTGTGCGATATACCCACCCCCTCCAGGCTCAGCTCCAGGATACCAAGAGCTCCACCATTGAACCGCAAGAGGAACAATAAGTAATGGTATATACACATCTGGATCATCAAAGTTTGGGATAATAGCTAATTTATCAGCAACATTTTCATTTGAAATTAAATTTGCCATTCCTCCAATTTCAGGTAGGTTTACCAAATAATATGCCGCACCAATTGATCCGGCCATTGCAACGAAAAATAAAATAAAATCAGTGTAAACAACTCCTCTAAACCCACCAACTGTACTAAAAACCACCGTAATTGAACCTGCATAAAGTATGGTTTCTAATGGAGATAGTCCCAACATTATTTCGCCAATTTTTATTGCAGCTAATGTGACTCCGGACATAGCCATTACATTAAATATAACTCCAAGATAAATTGCTCTAAAAGCTCTTAAAAACTTCCCCCCCCATCCACTATATCTCAACTCATAAAATTCCATATCAGTAGATACATTTGATCTTCTCCATAGTTTAGCATAAACAAAAACTGTTAGAAGACCTGTTAAAAGAAAAGCCCACCAGACCCAATTTCCAGAAACACCATTATTTCTAACTATATCTGTAACTAAATTGGGAGTATCTGTAGAAAAAGTAGTAGCAACCATAGAAATTCCTAGTAACCACCAAGGCATATTCCTTCCAGATAAAAAATATTCAGAAGAGCTTGAGGAAGATTTTTTAGAAACCCAAAAGCCAATAATAAGAGTTGTTGAAAAAAATCCAATAATTATAAATATATCAAGTGAAGATAAATCGATCATATGTGTTAATATTTTATTAAATCTAGTTTATTACTACTTAAATTTAATCAATAAATAGCTAAAAAGATATAAAGCATAGACTAACTCAATTATTTTAAATATTTCTGTACTTCTAAAATATCCTTTTTTGAAGTTAAATCTAAAACATTATCTGAAATTAGAATTCCCAAAACACTATTAGATTTTTTTAAAATCATGTTTTTCAAAACATCTGGTATCTCCTTCTCGTCTCTTAAATCATTTAACGGACAATTTTTAAAAAACTTAAAACTATAAGCCCCACTAAACTTAAAAAGATTCATACTAACCCTTACTTTACCAGAATTATCCAAGTATTTATTAATCAATTCCGCCTTAGGTTTTTCAATGATATCTTCTAAGAAATTATTTTCATTCATTTTAATGACTGCAAAAGAACTAATTCTCTTTTCAGAAAAATTCAATCCATCACGATCGTAGGCCATAAAAGCATTTTCAGCTTCACTAAATCTTATTTTTGACAATGATTTAATTGAATATAAATTATCTCCGTTACAAACACAAAAAGATGTGGATTTTAAAACAGGAAATTGATTTAGAGTTTGTAAGACAGCATCAGCAGTTCCTAAAGGCCTAATTCTATTATTTAGTAAGTATTGTATCGAAAATCTAATACTTGCTTCATTTGATTTAAGATTGATGTTATTTCTAAAAAAATCGGCTTTTTCGCTAGTAACTATATATATGTTTTTAAACCCTGATTGTACTGCATTTGAAATTAAATAACTAATAAATGGTTTTTTCTCACTCCCAAATTCGATTAAAACCTTGCTCTTTGAATTAGCAGCATCAACCTGGTCAATTGACAACTTAACATTATTAACTGGCTTTTTCATTCTTGAAGAAGCCCCAGCAGCCATGATAATTATTGAGTTTGTCATTTTAAAAAATTCCTTTTGATATTTTAACTCTAGAAACATCAATTGCACCTGCTTCAAGAATTGATTTCATAATTTTTTCTTCATTATTAATACTTGAAACTGCAACAATTGAGCCTCCACAGCCAGATCCAACAATCTTTGATCCATAAGCTCCGGCTAAATTTGCAGCGTCAATCATTTGATCAATTTTAGGTACTGTAATCTTAAGTTTATTTTTTAAAATATTGTGATGTAAATTCATTAATTCTCCCAATACTTTAGTGCTTGTATTTGAATTTTCCATTTCTTTTAAAGCTTTCAATGTAACATGATGATTTTCTACCGCAGCTTTAAAGTAAACAAATGATTCATTGTCTAATATCTTTGAGTAATCTTCAATATTTTCATTCTTACATTTTAAAATATCAAATTTTGAATTGAATTTTTGAACTTTTCCTATTGCATCAGTAGCCTTATTTCTTAATTCTTTCAATACTCCATCTGTATTTTTTTCAATTCCAGAGTTTGCAATTATAAAACTACTAAATCCACTATCAATCTTTTTGTATGAAAACCTAGACCCAGTTTCTAAAAAAATTGTGTTCCCTATAGCTATTGAATATTGATCCATTTTTCCACCTGAGCCTCCTTGCTCAATTACTTCAGAACGATATGCTATTTCAGCAATCAATTCATTATTAATTTCTCTATTAATCCCAAAAGCTTTAATGAAAAAATAAACTAAACAAACTGTTAAGGCAGATGAACTAGAAATACCCGCATTTATATAAATATCACTCTGGACTTTAATATCCATGCCTGAATTAACATAACAGCCAAAAGTTCGTAATGTTTTGATTACGGCTCTAATGTGGTCTCCTTTTTTTATAACTATTAAATCTTCATTAACATTAATACATACTTCTTTATTTAAATCAATTAAATTAAAATTTAATAATATGTCAGAATTAAACTCCCCTTCTACTGTGATATATTTATCTATTGCACATGCAATTACGGGAAGTCCTAAATAATCTTGATGATCTCCAAAAAGACAAATTCTGGCTGGAGCTTTAGAAATAATTGTATTTTTCAATAACAATGTTTTTTATTATTAGTTTTCCAAAACTGGAATTATGAATTTTTTCACAGTTGGGGTTGTATGGGCTTCGTCAAGATATTTTTCAAGTAGTTTTATTTTTTCCGGAAATCTTTTAGAAACATCAATCAGCTCCTTAGGGTCATTGCTTAAGTCATAAAGTTGAAGTTTAGAGTCTGATTTGAATAGATTTTTTTTGATTCCTTTCCATTTGCCCATTCTTATAGCTTGTAGCCCTCCACTTGCAGGATACTCCCAGTACAAGTAATCATGTTGAGTTTGATTTTTTGCTTGCAATGTTGGGTAAAAACTTATTCCATCAGTATTAAACGGAAGTTCAATATTAGCGATATCACAGGCAGTAGCAAAAAAATCATAAAATGAAGATATATGATTAGAAACAGAGCCCGACTTAATTGTATTAGGCCAACTTGCTATCATTGGTACTCTTATACCCCCTTCACTTACACTACCCTTCATCGTATCTCTTGAGTTAACAAAGATTCCTGTACTATTAAAAAAGTTGTAGTCAACTTGCTTTACCCAGGATGGACCATTATCACTTGTAAAAATGATAAGTGTATTTTCATATTCCCCAATTTCTTTAAGTTTCTCAACAATTTCTCCAACTTGCTGATCTAAATATGAAATCATGGCGGCATAAGTAGCTCTAGGATTTTTATTTGGAAAATATGACTTTCCAGTATAGGGCTCTTCAGATCCGAATTTTTCTAAATAATAATCTACCCATTTCTGCGGACCTTGTAAAGGAAGATGAGGAATTGGTGAGGCATAGTAAAGAAAGAAATTTTCATCTTTATTTCTGTCTATAAAATCTAAAGCTTCTTGATGCATTAAAGCGGGAGCATAATCTTTCTGGTTGTATTTTTTATATGATTTACTATCATATGGATCAGCATTTTCTTCCAATCCTTCTTGCTTGGTAACTATGTAGTTATTTAAAAAATATCTTTTATCATTTTTCCATAAATGAGTTGGGTAATAAGTGTGGGCTTGTCTTTGACAGTTATAGCCATAAAAAAAATCAAACCCTTTTTTATTAGGTATACTATTAGTCATCGGAGCTCCTAATCCCCATTTTCCAACCATCCCAGTTTTATAACCATTTTCTTGTAAAACATTAGCAACCGTCACTATAGAGTCTAATAAGGGTCTCTGCCCTTCTAAACTTGGGTCATCTAACATGGCTTTAAAACTCCAGACATCGCCTCTCTCGCTCCACTCGCCATTAGCTCTGATATGAGTGTTTCCCATATGCATTCCTGTCATTAATACACTTCTTGCAGGAGCACATACTGGAGCACCAGAATAATGATTGGTAAATAACATTCCAGAATTTGCTAATTTGTCAATATTAGGAGTTTCTATTAATTTTTGTCCATAAATGCCTAATTCTCCGTATCCTAAATCATCTGCTAAAATGTATATGATATTAGGTTGAGATTTCTCTGACGAATTAGTTTTTTTACAACTAAAAAAAAAGAGAATTGCTAAAAAAAAATAGCATTTAATATAAAATAATAAAAGTTTATTCATACTTGCTTTTTTGATATTACTCAAACTGTAATCAATTTATATCTAAGTTAATAAATTCTATAAATTCATAACTATCAATTAAATCACACAATGATTATCTTTGTAACATGATAAAACAAAATTTTAACAATAAAATTGATGGCTTTTCTAAATTATCAAAAGAAGAAAAAATAGCATGGGTTAGTTCTACTTATTTTAAAAGCAATCTAGAATCAGGCAAATTGTTGAAACAATATTGGAATGATGATATAGATTTACAAAAAACACATGATGAGTTCACTGAAAACACTATTTCTAATTTTTATCTCCCTTTAGGCATCGCACCAAATTTTTTAATTGATGGAAAAGACTACACCATTCCTATGGCAATTGAAGAAAGTTCGGTTATTGCAGCAGCTTCTAAAACAGCTAAGTTTTGGAGAGAAAGAGGGGGTTTTAAAACCACTATTTTAAATTTTAAAAAAACAGGCCAAGTTCATTTTATATTTAATGGAAACAAAGAAAAATTATTTGATTTTTTTAAAAATATCAAATCTTTATTAATTGAAGAATGTAAAGAAATAAACTCTAATATGGCTAAAAGAGGGGGAGGAATTCTTGATATTGAAATCATTGATAAGACAATTGATATACCCAATTATTATCAGATCAATGCTACTTTTGACACTGTAGATTCTATGGGGGCTAATTTCATCAATTCATGCCTTGAACAGTTTTCTAAAACTTTAAAAAAGGAAGCAATTTCAAATTCAAATTTTTCTAATAAAGAAAAAAACATTGAAATAATAATGAGCATATTAACTAACTATACTCCGGACTGTTTAGTTAAGGCTGAAGTAAGCTGTTCATTAAAAGACCTAAGTGAGGACAAAAATTTTAGTGGAAAAAAATTAGCTGAAAAGTTTCTTCAAGCAATACAAATAGCAAAAACTCAAAAAGAGAGAGCAGTAACCCACAATAAGGGAATCATGAATGGAGTAGATTCTGTAGTTATAGCAACTGGAAATGATTTTAGAGCTATTGAAGCCGGAGTTCATGCTTACGCATCAAAAGATGGGTTTTACACTAGTTTATCTGACGCAAAAGTTGTTAAAAATATTTTTACTTTTTCCATAGAACTTCCTATTTCGTTAGGAACTGTTGGAGGAATAACAAACCTTCACCCGCTTGTGAAATGGTCGCTCAAATTACTTGGAAATCCGTCTGGAAAAGATTTAATGAAAATTGTTGCGGTAGCTGGACTTGCACAAAATTTTGGCGCTATAAAATCTTTAATAACATCTGGAATCCAAAAAGGACATATGAAAATGCATTTAATTAATATTTTAAACACATTAAATGCTGATGAATTTGAAAAGAAAGAAATGATTGAATATTTCAAAAAACATACTGTTACTTATAGCAGTGTTGAAAAAGCACTTAAACAACATAGAAATGGATTATAGTGGCACTAGTTATGGAAAAGTATTATTAACTTCAGAATACTTTGTTTTGAAAGGATCCTTAGCCTTAGCAATTCCAACCAAATACAGTCAATCTCTTGAATTTAAATTTATGCATTCCAATAATTTAATTTGGGAAGCATATAATGAAAAAGAAGAAGTTTGGTTTAATACGGAATTTGAGCTTCCCAGTTTGAAAATCAATGAAAATGATAATGAAAAAAGCAGAGTTTTACAATCAATCTTATTGTCGGCACAAAAATTAAATTCTAAATTTTTAAATCACTCACAAGGCGGGAAGGTTAAGACTAAACTAACTTTTCCAAAAAACTGGGGACTAGGAAGTTCTTCAACTTTGATAAATAACATTTCCAATTGGGCTAATATAAATCCATATGAACTATTATGGTCAAACTTTAAAGGAAGTGGCTATGATATTGCTTGTGCAAAAACAAAAAACTCTATTTTATACCAATTAAAAAACAACAAACCAGTTGTTAAGGAAGTGAATTTCAAACCTGTTTTTTTAAAAAATTTATTTTTTATTTACTTAAATAAAAAACAAAATAGCAATAAACAAATCGAATTTTTTAATAAAAAAAAATTAGAAAATTCAACATTAATTCATACATTTTCTCAACTAACCATAGAGTTTTTTGAATCTAAAACATTAATTGATTTTCAAAATTGTATAAAAAAACATGAAAATTTATTGTCTTCACACCTAAACACAAAACCAGTTAAAGAAAAACTTTTTAAAGATTATAAAGGAGAAATTAAAAGTCTTGGTGCTTGGGGAGGAGATTTTGTTTTAGCCGCAGGCCCTATAAATACTCCAGAATATTTTAGTAGAAAAGGTTTTAACACTATTATTAGATATAACGAAATGTTTTAATAAAAAGTCTACTTTATAAAGTTTGGCACGATTTCTGTATTATTAATAAAACATAATATTTTTGGTTAGTTGTTGTTAAAACGCCCTTGTTTTCCAAAAACAAGGGCGTTTTTTCTTTTAAGATTTTACTTCTAAAACCGTCCTGAAACCTACATGTTGTGAACTACTATCAGGTGTGCTTTTCATTCTCATTGAATTTCTAAAACCACTGCAATATGAATCATTACATAGAAAACTTCCTCCTCTCATCACCCTTTTAGAGCTAAATGGATCATTAGGATCAAAGCTTTTTGTTGGACCTATTGGATTATTTGTAATTCCTTTTGAAATGGTAGAATAATAATCACTATGGTATAAATCTGAACACCACTCCCAAACATTTCCTGAAATATCAAATAATCCAAAATCATTTTTATCGAATGATTTTACAGGTGAAGTGTAATAAAATTTATCTTCTACTATATTTTTTGAAGGAAAGTTTCCTTGCCAAATATTAGCTTTTTGTTTGCCAAAACCTACAGGTTCATTTCCCCAAGTATAGATAGTATTTGAATTTCCTGATCTCATTGCGTATTCGTATTCAGCTTCAGTTGGAAGTCTCCTTCCTTTCCATTTACAATATGCAACTGCATCATCCCAACTAACATGAATAACAGGGTGATTTAAAATTGTATCTATACTACTTTCTTTTCCATATGGCTGCTTCCAATTAACCTCTTTTTTAAGTTTCCACCATTGAGAAAAATCATTTAAATTTTCAGTTTGTGACTCGAAAAAAACAAGAGAAGAAGGCGCTAGTAAACTATCATGAGGTTTTGGAGTATTAGGAGGTAAATATTTTTTTAAGTCATTCCAATCTATTATTCTTTCAGCAGTAGTCAAATAACCAGTAGATTCTACGAATTTTTTAAAATCAGCATTTGTAACTTCTGTTTCATCCATTAAAAAAGAATTAACCACAACTTTATGTTGAGGATATTCGTCCCTCATAGCTTGATTATTATCTGCACCCATCAAAAACTCACCACCCTTTATAAAAACCATTCCGCTTGGAGCCTCTTTTAAAAGCTGTTTTTTTTCTGAATTATTACATGAAAAATTTAAACATAAAATAAAAAAGAATAATATTTTTTTCATTATTAAGGGTTAATGTTTTGATCTTAGTATTATAGATAAGGATTATTTAGTCCCTTTATTTAATTGTTTGGTATAACAAATACAAGCTTTAATATATTTTAAAACAAATTTAAAGATTAATTTTTTTAAATTAACAATAATTATTATTATTCTTATGAAGAAAAAATTAGCAGAAGAGTACTGGAAAAAAAATATAAAATACTTAATCATACTTCTTTCAATTTGGTTCACTGTCTCTTTTGGTTTTGGAATTATTCTTGTTGAAGAGTTAAATCAATTTAAAATAGGAGGCTTTAAGCTAGGTTTTTGGTTTGCTCAACAAGGCTCTATTTATGTGTTTGTTGCCTTAATACTGGTTTACATATTATTAATGAATAGGTTAGATAAAAAGTTTAACTCAAAAAGATCATCATGAGTTTACAATTATGGATATGGCTAATGGTTGGAGTAACTTTTACGCTTTACATTGGAATTGCTATTTGGTCAAAAGCCGGATCTACAAAAGAATTTTATGTTGCTGGAAGTGGAGTTTCTCCGATTGCTAATGGAATGGCCACTGCTGCCGACTGGATGTCTGCCGCATCTTTTATTTCAATGGCTGGTCTAATTTCGTTCATGGGTTATGATGGATCTGTCTATTTAATGGGCTGGACTGGTGGATATGTTCTTTTAGCACTTTTACTAGCTCCTTATTTAAGGAAGTTTGGAAAATTTACTGTCCCAGATTTCATCGGAGACAGGTATTATTCTGATACCGCAAGAGTAGTAGCTGTTTTTTGCGCCTTAATTATCTCCTTTACCTATGTAGCTGGACAAATGAGAGGAGTTGGATTAGTTTTTTCAAGATATTTAGAAGTGGACATTAATACCGGAGTTATTATTGGAATGGCTATTGTATTATTTTATGCTGTATTAGGGGGGATGAAAGGCATAACCTACACTCAGGTAGCTCAATATTGCGTTCTAATTTTTGCTTTTATGGTCCCTGCAATTTTTATATCAATTCAAATGACTGGAAACCCTATCCCTCAAATTGGTTTTGGTTCTCAAGGAACTGACGGAATGTATTTGTTAGATAAGCTTGACAGCTTAAGCAGAGAGCTAGGTTTTCACGAGTACACATCTGGATCTAAATCAAAGTTAGATGTCTTTTTTATAACAGCTGCACTTATGGTGGGAACAGCTGGTCTTCCACACGTAATAGTTAGATTCTTTACAGTAAAAAAAGTGAGCGATGCTAGAAAATCTGCTGGATGGGCTCTTCTTTTTATTGCTATACTCTATACTACTGCACCTGCTATTGCAGTTTTTGCCAGAATAAACTTAATTGAAACAGTTAGTGAAAAAAGGTATGATGAATTACCTGGATGGTTTGACAATTGGGAAAAAACAGGATTATTAACTTTTGATGACAAAAACAAAGATGGTCTTGTACAGTATGTTGCCGATCCTCAATTAAATGAATTAAGTATTGATAGAGATATTATGGTAATGGCAAATCCAGAAATTGCTGAACTGCCTAACTGGGTGATTGCTCTTTTAGCAGCAGGTGCTTTAGCAGCAGCGCTTTCAACTGCAGCTGGACTTCTTTTAGTAATATCTGCATCTGTATCACATGACCTTATTAAAAAAATAATCAAACCTGATGTTTCTGAAAAGGGAGAACTTATAGCCGCAAGAGTTTCTGCATTCTTTGCAGTTCTTTTAGCTGGGTATTTCGGAATAAATCCCCCTGGTTTTGTTGCCGCTACTGTAGCTTTAGCTTTTGGACTTGCAGCTGCTTCATTTTTTCCAGCTATTGTGATGGGAATTTTTTACAAAAGAATGAATAAAGAAGGAGCCGTTTCAGGAATGATAGTAGGGCTTTTTCTAATGCTTTTTTACATGACGAAATTTAAATTCGGATGGTTTGGTGGAGGAACAAATGATGAGTGGTGGTTTGGAGTGTCCCCTGAAGGATTTGGAACCTTCGCTATGTTAGCTAACTTTATTGTTTCAATTACCGTTTGTCAATTTACAGCTCCCCCTCCCAAAGAGATACAAGAATTAGTTGAAAATATTAGAATACCTTCAATAGAATAAATGAAAAAAATAACACTAATTATTGCTTTATTTTTTATATCTAACATTACTGCTCAAAATTTAGATTTATTTAAAAAAGAAATTTTCATTCAAGATGAAGATACTCTTAGGTATAGGATTTTGAAACCTAACAACTACAATCCTAATAAACAATATCCTGTTCATTTGTTTTTACATGGATCTGGTGAAAGAGGAAATGATAATTTTTCTCAACTAACACATGGCGCAAAATTATTTTTGAAAAAAGAAAATAGAGAAAAATATAATTCTTGGGTAATATTTCCTCAATGTTCAGAAAATGACAGATGGCCCAGTTTAATATCTGATCTATGGAATAAAAATTTTAATCAAAACATTACAAAACCTAATAAGAGTTTAGGACTGGTTATTAAGCTAATGGACAGTTTTGTAGAAAAAAAACAGGTAAATAAACAAAAGATTTATGTAAGTGGATTGTCAATGGGAGGTATGGGGACTTTTGAAATATTATTTAGAAGACCAAATATGTTTGCTGCTGCAACTCCTATTTGTGGAAATGGGTCCCCTCAATTAGCTAAGTTATTCGCTGACAAAGTTCCTATTTGGATTTTTCATGGTTCTGATGATACAGTGGTTAGTCCTAAACATTCTTTAAAAATGGCTAAAGCTATTATTGAGGCTGGAGGAAGTCCGAAAATCACTTTCTATGAGAATGTTGGTCACGATAGCTGGAATAATGCTTTTGCTGAAAAGGATTTTTTAAAATGGATACATTCTAAATCAAAAAAACAATGAAATATCACAAAACATTATTACTAATTTTTTTATTTTCTATCATGAGTAATACTGCACAAGATGTTTATATTCAAGGAGGAGGAACACTTATGGATTGGGCTCATCTAAAAAAATATGAACAAAGCAATTCTGAACTTAAAAAAATAAACGACCCAAATCGAGTTGTTTTCATGGGAAATTCAATAACAGAGGGATGGTCTAATTTTGATAAAGATTTTTTTATAAATAATCCATTTATAAATCGAGGAATTGGTGGACAAACCACTCCACAAATGTTAATTAGATTCATACCCGATGTAGTAAATTTAAATCCTAAAGCTGTTGTAATTTTAGCTGGAATAAATGATATAGCTGAAAATACTGGACCAATAACTTTAGAAAATATAGCAGAAAACATCATTTCAATGGCTGAAATTGCTAAAGCAAATGGTATTAAAGTATTAATTTGTACAACTCTGCCAGCAATTGATTTCCCTTGGTCACCTGGAATGGAACCTGGTCCAAAAGTAATTAAATTAAATTCTATTTTAAAAGTCTATTGTGATTCCAATGATATTACTTACGTAGATTATTTTTCAGCAATGTCAGATGAAAAAGGAGGATTAAAAGTTCCTGAATATACAACAGCTGATGATTTAGTTCATCCTAATTTAGCTGGTTATAAAGTAATGGAGAAAATAATTCTTAAAGCGCTTAAATAATTTCATTATATTTAATTTAGTGAAAAAAGATATACACAATAATCTTCTCTATTTTCTAATACCATTAATTGGGATTTTAGTCTTTAAGTACTTTTCAACAAAACCTTCTGTTGATCAAATTTCAATTGATTATAATACAGTTCAAAACAAGGGAAATAAAGCAACTAATATTTCTTATCAAGCAGTTAATTTCAATTTCGACGTTAAACCAATATTGTCTGACAAATGCTACACTTGTCACGGCCCTGATGAAAAGGCCAGAAAAGCTGATTTAAGACTAGATTTAGAACAAGGTTTTTATAGTTCTATTAAAGACAATATTGATAAATACATTATTAATAGAGAAAACCCTCACGAAAGTGAACTTATTAAAAGAATTTACAACGGCAATGTTAGTGAGATAATGCCACCGCCTGAATCTAACCTTATACTTACCAATAAAGAAAAAGAAACACTTAAAAAGTGGATAGAGCAAGGTGCTAAATGGGAACCACACTGGTCTTACTCAAAACCAATTCTTCCTGAAATTCCAAAAACAGATTTTTCAAATTGGTGTAGTAATGAAATCGATTTTTTTATAGCAAATAAACTAGAAAGTAAAGGGTTAAAGCCTTCTGAAATCGAAGAAAAAGAAATCGTTATTAGAAGATTATATTTTGATTTAACAGGACTTCCGCCATCTTTAAATGATATAAATAATTTCTTGAAAAATGAATCTAAAGATGCCTACGAAAACATAGTCGATAAACTACTCTCTTCTAAATCTTATGGTGAAAGAATGGCTTCAATCTGGATGGATTTAGCTAGGTATGGCGATAGCCATGGTTATCAAGATGATCAAGAAAGAATTATGTGGCCTTGGAGGGATTGGGTGATTCATGCATATAATAAAAATTTATCTTATGATAAATTCATTACATGGCAAATAGCAGGTGATATGCTGCCTAATGCAACTAAAGAGCAAATTCTAGCTTCAGGTTTTAATAGAAATCATAAAATTACTCAAGAAGGTGGAGTTGTTCCTGAAGAATATCGTGTTGAATATGTAGCTGACAGAGCAGTTACTACATCAAAAATAATGATGGGACTTACAGTTGAATGCGCTAGATGTCACTCTCATAAATACGATCCAATATCTCATGAAGAATTTTTTAGTTTCTACAGTTTTTTTAACAATGTAGATGAAGAAGGTTTAATTATATATGGTGAAACAGCTCCAAAACCTAATTTAAAAATAACTAAGGAAGACCTTAAAGATGAATTAAGTTTTGTAAATCTTCCAGACAGCATTAATGATGTGACGTTAATGGTAATGAAAGAGACCGAAAATCTTAGAAATACGTATGTTTTAAACAGAGGAAGTTATGATTCTCCAACAACTAAGGTTAATCCTGGGACACCTAAAGTAGTTTTACCATTTGACAACAAAAAAAATCCTGCAAATAGAGTTGGATTATCAAAATGGTTTTTTGACGACAACAATCCTCTAACTTCAAGGGTTGCTGTTAATAGAATTTGGCAACAATTTTTTGGAATCGGAATTGTTGCAACACCAGGTGATTTTGGAAGTCAAGGAAGCAAACCTATTAATCCAGAACTTCTTGATTGGCTCGCTTACACTTATCAAAAAAAGGATAAATGGGATACAAAAAAATTCATTAAAAGAATTGTAATGTCATCAACTTACAAGCAATCTAGTAAATCAAAAAAAGAGAATGTATTAATTGATTTTGACAATATGTATCTAGCACAATATCCAAGGCAGAAATTATCAGCAGAAATGATAAGAGACAATGCGTTAGCTACAAGTGGGATGCTTGTTGATAAAGTTGGAGGACCTAGTGTCAAACCAATGCAACCACCAGGATTATGGAATGAAGTTACTGGCGGCGGCGGCGGAAGCTTAGCGTTTTATGTCCCCGATACTGGGGAAAATTTATTTAGAAGAAGCTTGTATACATTTTGGAAAAGAACAGTCCCCCCTCCTTCGATGATGATATTTGATGCTCCAACAAGAGATTTTTGCGTAGCAGTCAGACAAAAGACTAGCACTCCTTTACAGTCATTAGCTCTAATGAATGACCCACAGTATCTATTGGCAGCTGAACATCTATCAAAAAAAATATTTGAGAAGAAAAATATTTTAATAAAAGATAAAATAACTGAATTATACCGAACTGTCACTGGAAGAACTCCAAATAAAACAGAACTCTTAAAACTTGATTCATACTTCAATGAAGTGAAGGAAATTAATAAATATTCAGATGAAAAAGCTTTTACTTCCTTATCTGTTCTAATCTATAACTTAGATGAAACAACTCAAAAAAGTTAAAATCTATGGAAGAAATTCACAAACATTTTTTAAATAATAATAGAAGAAATTTTTTAAAAAAAGCAGGTTTAGGTATCGGAGGTTTAGCATTAGGATCAATGATGGATCCATTTAATTTTGGGAAATCCAATGATCCTTTTTCTGCATTAGGGAGTAATACTTTAAACCTACCTCACTTTGCTCCAAAAGCTAAAAGAATTATTTATTTATTTCAAAGTGGAGGACCTTCTCAATTAGATTTATTTGATTACAAACCTAAGTTGAATCAATTAAGAGGAACAGATTTGCCAGAATCTGTAAGAAAAGGGCAAAGACTAACCGGCATGACATCAGGTCAAGCTAAATTTCCTCTTGTTGGGAGTGCTTACAATTTCAAACAGTATGGTGAATCTAGAGCATGGGTCAGTGACTTAATGCCTTATGTTGGGAAGATAGCTGATGAATTATGTTTTGTAAAATCAATGCATACTGAAGCTATTAACCATGACCCTGCAATAACGTTTTTTCAAACTGGGTCACAGCAACCTGGAAGACCTAGTATGGGTTCTTGGATGAGTTACGGACTAGGAAGTTTAAACAATAATCTTCCTTCATTTGTAGTTCTTTTATCAAATGGTACAGGAAGACCTAAGGGTCAGCCTTTATATTCAAGATTGTGGGGTAACGGATTTTTAAGCTCCTTGCATCAAGGTGTGCAATTTAGATCCGCTAAAGATCCTGTGTTGTACCTTAAAAATCCTGAGGGTGTTTCAGCCTTTGAAAGAAGAAAAATGTTAGATTATTTAGCTGAATTAAACCATGAACAAGAAGCTTCATTTGGTGATCCAGAAATTACTAATAGAATAGCCCAATATGAAATGGCATATAGAATGCAAACTTCTGTTCCAGAAACCATGGATATCTCTAAAGAACCCGATCATATTCTTCAGATGTATGGTCCAGATGCTCAAAAACCTGGAACCTACGCTGCCAACTGTATACAAGCAAGAAGATTAATTGAAAAAGATGTAAGATTTGTTCAATTATACCACATGGGTTGGGATCAACATGAAAATCTACCTAACCAAATTAAAGGACAATCTAGCGATGTTGATCAGCCTACAGCTGCACTAATTATGGACTTAAAACAAAGGGGATTACTTGAAGATACTTTAGTGGTTTGGGGTGGGGAATTCGGAAGAACTAATTACTGCCAAGGAGCATTAAGTGATACCGTTTACGGAAGAGATCATCATCCAAGGTCGTTTACTGTTTTTATGGCGGGAGCAGGTATTAAACCTGGTTTTAGCTATGGAGAAACTGATGATATTGGCTACAATATCATTAAAGATCCTGTCCATGTTCATGACTTACAGGCTACCATATTAAATCAATTTGGCATTGATCATACTAAAATGATTTACAAACATCAAGGGAGAAGGTTTAGATTAACTGACGTTCATGGAGAAGTAAAGAAAAGTTTATTGATTTAAGCTTTACTTTAAGTGTTGTTTGAAAAATTTCCAAATTTCTTCGGAAGCATTAATGTCTTTATTTCCAAAAGCACCAGGCCAATCATGTCCACCTCCAGTTACGGTATAAAACCAAATTTCATTATTATAACTACTACCCTTTCTTTTAGTTAATGAAACTGTTGAATTGTCAGAATTATCAATGTCTGGAAAGTCTATTTTTTCAGTTTGTGTAGTAGAATTATGATCAGCCCAAAAATCCATTATTTTTAAAATATGAGGAGCTCCTCCCCAACCATAAGCCTCTGACATAGTTCCATCCCACGGCACTGTATTATCTTTAGTTCCAGAAATTTGTAGAACGGGTATTTTATATGAAGGGTTACAATTATTCCAATCATATCCACTCATTGTTCCGGTTACTGAAGCAATCGCCTTAAATACATCTGATTTTTCACAGCCTAGTGTATACGACATAAAGCCACCATTTGACATTCCAGATGCAAAAGTATTCTTAGGATTAATATTATGTTCTTTTTGCAATTTTATTGCTAATTGAGCTAAAAAATCAATGTCATTAATCGTACTCATTTGCAAATTAGCATTCCAATGTGTTTGGCCAGTAGCTAAATTAGTTCCTTGAGGATAACAAATCATAAACCCATTCTGATCAGCAATTTTATTCATTTGAGAATAAGTCATTATAGTGGTCGAAGAGCTAGTGAATCCATGTAAAACAAACACTAGAGGAGCGTTATTTTGAAACCCATCTGGTTTATGTAAAATATAGCTTCTATCTAGTCCATTATGTTTTAAAACAAAACTTTTAGTTGTCCATTTTTCTTCTTTAATAATTTCTTCCGAATTATCTTCTTTTTGACAACTAATAGTTGTTATAAACATGAAAATAAAAATTACATAATTTTTCATATTAAATTATCTTAGTTACTCCAGGGATTGGTATGGCATACCTTCCTTTTGAATCAGGTAGTACTGGCGGAGTAGAATTCCAACTTAAATTATCTGGAACAAGAACTTGTTTTGAATTTAGTGCTTGATTCCAAGTAATTTCTTTTCCAGTATAAGTCGCCATTCTACCCATAATAGCAGTTAATGTTGTTTTCGCTGCATATTCTGCATCATTAATTACTCCTCCCGATCTAATAGATTTAAACAACTTATTGTGCTCAATTTGATAAGGACTTTCGTCACCTTTAGGATCATACTTAAATATTTCAGTGCCTTCATTACCCATAATTTTACAATTATTTCCAGATGTAATTACACTAGCTTTAGTTCCTTGAAAAACTTCACTTACATTAGATTTAGTACCTGGCTGATGTCTACACTGACTTGAAATTACTGCACCACTTGGGTATTTAAACTCTACAAAATGATGATCAAAAATTTCTCCATGATCGATGCCCCTTCTAACCTGACGTCCACCCATTCCCTGAGCTGACTTAGGGTATTCACCTATAAACCAATTTGCAACATCAATATTATGAATATGTTGTTCTAAAATATGATCACCACACAGCCAATTAAAATAATACCAATTTCTCATTTGATATTCCATTTCAGTCTGACCAGATTTTCTCTTTCTCACCCAGACTCCCGCACTATTCCAATAAACTTGACCTGAAACTATTTTTCCAATATCTCCATTACCTATTAAATCAATTATTGCATTATAGCTTTTTTGATATCTCCTTTGAAGACCCACAACAACATTTAATTTTTTATTCTCTGCTAATTTAGCTGCCTTTAACACTTTTCTAATCCCATTAGCATCAGTAGCTACAGGCTTCTCCATAAAAACATGCTTATCATTATTTACCGCATATTCAAAATGTAAAGGTCTGAACCCAGGTGGAGTTGTTAATATCACAACATCTGCTAAATCAATTGCTTTTTGGTAGGCATTAAACCCTGAGTATCTATTTTTTTCTTTAACCTTAATTATCCTCTCCCCATCTAACTCTTCAGAAATAGCTTTTAAACTATTTTCCATTTGATCTGAAAATGCATCAGCCATGGCTACAAGCTCTACATCCTTATCAGCTCTAAGAGCTTGAACGGCTGCTCCAGTTCCTCTTCCTCCACATCCAATAAGTGCGAGTTTAATTTTTTTATCATTTGAGCTATTTGCCATAGATTCCAATGAAAACGGAACGGTAAGTAATGCTCCACTAGTTATGCCCGTTGACTTAACAAATGACCGTCTATTTAGTTGATTTTTCATATTGATTAAATTAAAAAGTTATCTGATTTTTTGTAAACATCAATAACTGATTTTTCACCTATTTTATTAGGGTTTGAATTTCCGTGTTCCATCCCTAGTATTCCCTTAAAACCTTTATTGTAAATATATTTAAAAATATTTTTATAGTTAATCTCACCAGTTGATGGTTCATTTCTTCCTGGGTTATCTCCTATTTGAAAATAATCTATTTCATCCCAACATGCCTCAATATTTGGCAATAAATTACCCTCTTGAATTTGCTGATGATAAATATCAAATAAAATTTTACAAGATGGAGAATTAACTGCTTTACAAATTTCATAAGCCTGAGGGCTTTTAGTCAAGAACAATCCTGGATGATCTCTAAAATTTAGTGGCTCTAAAACCATTTTTAATCCATGAGGCTCTAATAATTCTGATGCTAGTTTTAAGCTTTCAATAACATTAGAAGTTTGATAGCCCATGCTTAATCTTAAATCTACATGCCCGGGAACTACTGTAATCCATTTTGCATTTACTCTTTTAGCAACTTCAATAGAAGATTTAATTTCAGATAAAAATTCTAGTCTTTTTTCATTATTTCCGCTTGCTAAATTAGGGTAGCTCCAATAAATAGTATGCCCAACAAAAACTCCCATTTTCATGTTATTTTTTGACATAAATGCTCCCATTTTTTTTTGAAGCTCTACATCTCTTTTTTTCATGTTATTATCTTCAAAGGCTGTAAATCCCTGATCTAACATAAATCTTAACTGGTCTAAGGGATCTAAACCCGCATGATGTTTAAACATTCCAATATGAGGAGCATATTTCAAATTAAACTTATGTTTTTTGATTTTAATTTGATTAGAAAATCCTGAACTAAATGATAAAACACCTGCTGATGCTAGAGACGAATTAAGTATAAAATTTCTTCTTTCCATAACTGCTTATTTAAGTTTTAATCATTCCAATATTCATCTTGATCTTTTAAAGATGGGGTGATTTTGGGTCTAATTACACGGAATCCTACAAATTGTGCATCAGTATGCCACCAAAGACTTCTTGGAATTTGAGGATCTTGTTTTTTCCATCGTTTAGACGAGCCTTGTCTAGATGCGCTTCGAAGTCTATAACTAGAATTCATCCAAGACCCCCCCTTAACAACTCTTGGATATAATTTAGTTGGTTTTTCATATGGGTTAGAAACATTTTGTCCTAAATACTTATAATAAGATTTAGAATCATATTGATCTAACGTCCATTCTGATACATTTCCGTGCATGTCATAAAGACCCCATGCATTTGGATTTTTTTGTCCAACCTTGTGGTATTTTTTCTCACTATTAGTTTTAAACCAAGCATAATCACCTAATAATTCTAAATTTTCACCAAATGAATAAGCAGTTTTAGTATTAGCTCTACAAGCATATTCCCATTCGGCTTCAGTTGGAAGTCTATAGAAATTTCCAGTCATTGCAGAAAGCCATTGACAAAATTTTTTAGCTGCGAGTTGAGTCATAGATATTGCAGGAAAACCATCTGTTCCCATCCCAAAACTCATCTCTAAATAAGGAGTTGTTGCTCCAGAGACTCCATCGACATCAATGTTAACTTCAGTATTTGAATCAAAATCTGGTTGAATTTTATCAATGGTTCGCCTCATGAAAAGGTGATACAAATCCCAAGTAGTTTCGTACTTAGCCATCCAGAAAGAATCAACTTCAACGCTATGACGAGGGCCTTCATCAGCTAATCTACTTTTTTCTGAATTTGGACTTCCCATTAAAAAATTTCCTGCTGGAATTGGAACCATTTCTAAATTATAATCTTTTCCAGCTATTATTTGATTGTAAGTACTGAAATTATTCTGTCCGTAACTTATATTTATAAAAAAAATTAGTTGTAATACTTTTTTCATTGGTTTAAATATAAGTATACCTTTTATTCGATTTATGGGTATTTTAACTCATTTTAAGGGCTATAACATTCATAAAAATGAAATGACTTAAAAATCTCTATAAGGAGCATCTAAAAATTTATTAGCTTTTTCCTCTTTAAATCTTGCTGTATTGTTATCCCAATGAAGTTTTTTTCCAGGAAATCTTCCGGCAATGACTCCAAGCAAAATAGTTTCAGTAAGTCTAGCTGAATAAGAAAATGGCGCAGAACATTTATCTTTCCCTAAACAAGCATCAACAAATTGATGATAATGAAGATGTGATTCACCCGCATAATTTCTAATAGGTTTATTTGTTATCTTACCTGATTCTTCTAGAGATGACAGATCCAGCTCTTTATATTCTCCATTTACAATTAATCTTGGTAATTCCATAAAGTGAGGGAGCAGAAGTCTACCTTTTTCTCCAATAAACATAGCTCCTTGAAGAGGTAATTTTTCATTATTTGGGAGCTTTAAATTTTTATGAATTTTTGGAGCTCCTGATCCATCATTCCATATCCATTTAAAAGATTCAGTTGTGTATCTCGTTCCTGGGAATTCATAAGTTACAGTATTATTTTCAGGAAATCCGAATTCATTAGGTTTTCTACAGTTGTTTTTAATAGTTAAAGGGACGTCTAATTCCAAAGCATTATAAGGCGTATCAAAAATATGGACTCCCATATCACCAAGAGTTCCACACCCAAAATCTACTAATTTTCTCCAGTTAGCAGGATGATAAACTTTGTCTTTATAAGAACGCTTTGAGGCGGTGCCAAGCCATAAATTCCAATCTAAATTTTCAGGCACAGAATCAATACCTTGAGGATTAGGGCCGTCGTAACCCCAATTTTTCGGAGACCAAGCTCTTACAGAGCTTATTTTCCCAATTATACCTGACTGAATTAACAAAGTAGCTAACTTATAATCATAAAATGAGTGAACTTGAATTCCCATTTGAGTAACAAGATTTTTTTCTTCAGCAAGTTTTCGCATTGCTCTAGCTTCACTTACGTGATGTGTTAATGGCTTTTGACAGTAAACAGATTTGTTCATTTCCATAGCCATCATTGAAGCAGGAGCGTGAGTATGATCAGGGGTGGATATTATAACTGCATCAATAGAATCGCTTATTTCTTTAAACATTAACCTGTAATCACTATATAATTTAGCTTTAGGATGTAATTTACTTGCGGAACTTAAAGCTATGGAATCTACATCACAAAGAGCTACAACATCTACTGATTTATGAGACGATATATCATTTAGATCAGCTGCGCCCATGCCTCCAATCCCTATGTGAGCTGTCCTTAATCTTCCATTTTTTGAAGAAGCCCAAAGAGAGGTTGGTAAAATACTTATAGAGGCCAAAGCTGCAGATGATTTGATAAAATTTCTTCTTGTTTTACTGTCCATGATAAATATACTGTTTAAATAAAGTTAATTAAAAAACTATTTAATTATAAAATAAAAAAGACCAAATAATTTATATTAATTATTAATGCGTGAAAAACAACTATTAATCGTAGTCTTTATCTGGCATAATTCTTATGTATTCATTGGGTAATGATTTTGTTAGTTTTAAATTAACTTCTCGAACTCTCTTCAAGTCTAATTTCATAATTTTTCTGTCATAAGTCATCAACCCGTTAACTTCTCCTTCAACGTCTGTTATTTGAGTATAAATAGCGCCGGAAAAACCCAATCGAACCATTTTATACAATTGGTTAGCAAAGTTTACATATTGATCTGTAGCATCTTTAGAGTTGTTATACCTTAAATATCCCCAATTTTTATTTTTTTGCCATAAATGTCCATCTATTGCAAGACCAATTCCTCCATATTCACCCAATACGTTCGTCCTCTCAGGATCATAAAATTTCATTTTTGGTTCTGGATAGTTATGGATGTCCGTAACATCTCCAACTCTATAATAATTACCTCCACTTGCAGCATTCACTAATCTTGAAGGATCAAAGGCTTTAGTCCATTCACTAATTTCTTCTGTCTGAAATTGTCCCCATGATTCATTAAATGGAACCCAACAAACTATTGATGGGTTAGAATAAAGGAAATCCATAATTTCTTTCCATTCATTTTTAAAATTCATTGCTGATTCATTTGAGGGAATAAATTCATCTCCATTGAAAAATTTATCAGACTGCCATTCAGAGGAGTTTATTTTTTCGCCATTAGGCATATCCTGCCATACAAGTATCCCTAGTTTATCAGCATGATAATACCATCTTGCAGGCTCTACTTTAACATGTTTTCTTATCATATTAAACCCTAGATCTTTTGTTTTAATAATATCAAACTTTAATGCTTCATCAGTTGGGGCTGTATATAAGCCATCTGGCCACCAACCTTGATCTAAAGTGCCAAACTGGAAATAATCTTTATTGTTAAGTTGCATTCGAAGTGTCCCGTTTACATCTTTATTTACAGATATTTTACGCATTCCAGCATAAGACTCCACCACATCTATCACTTTACCTTTTGAAATTAATTTAATGTTTAGTTCATATAAAAAAGGTGATTCAGGGCTCCATAATTTTGGATTATTTATTGGAACTTTTATTTCTGAGTTATATCTGACTTTAACTTTGGATAAAATTTTACCATCTTCATTTATAATTATTTCTAAAAAATCATCTTTAGAATCATAAGAAGTCACGGCTTTAATACTAATGTTTTCATTATCTATATCTGGAATGATATGGATTTTAGAAATATACTTCTTGTTAACAGGCTCAAGCCAGACTGTTTGCCATATCCCTGAGACAGGTGTGTACCATATTCCTCTGGGGCTTTTAATTTGCTTTCCTCTGGGTTGAAATCCATCATCAGTAGGGTCCCAAACTTTAAGTTCAATTTTTTGCATTTTTCCTTTATTAAGAAAAGGGGTTATATTGAACGAAAAAGGATCAAATCCTCCTTTATGAATGCCGACTTTTTTATCATTTATCCATAATTCCGATTTCCAATCTACAGCTCCAAAATGAAGAATAATTTGCTTTTTTTTCCATTTTCTTGGAATACTAAAATTATGATAATACCATAATTCGTTGTTTTCGCTAATTCTCTTTTGAACGCCTGAAAGGCTAGACTCAATTGAAAACGGAACTAAAATTTTCCCATCAAAAGATTTAGGTTTGGACATCCCTTTTCCAGTTATTGAATAATCCCAAAGTCCATTTAAATTTTTCCAATCTTTTCTAACCAATAAGGGACGAGGGTATTCTTTTAAAACATTTTCTGGGTCAATATTATCTGCCCATTTTGTTTTTATATTATCCCCAGCTGGCTTCCATTGTGAATGAAGGTTGAAAGTGGTTAAGAAAACTATAATTATTATTATTTTTTTCATCTATTAACTATTTCATAATCATATGTTAGAACATCATTCTAAGTTAAAATAATATTGATATAAATAATCGAATTAGAATAAGAGTTTTTTTTCAAATAACTCCATTCTTAATATAATTGTTTGTTTACAATGATAATTACCGCTAAATTTAATTGAACTTTTTTTAAAACATTAATAAATGAACTCAAATAGTAATAAATCTAGAAGAAAGTTTTTAAAAAAATCTATTGTAATTCCTTCAATATTTATTGTTCCTAGACATGTTTTAGGTGGAACAGGTTATACCTCTCCAAGTGATAAATTAAATATTGCTGGAATAGGAGTAAGAAAATGGGGAATGGGATCTGGAAATTTATCTCAATGTGAAAGCGAAAACATAGTGGCTCTTTGTGATGTAGATTATAAAAGCTCTATTCCTACTTTTAATAAATATCCTAAAGCAAAAGTCTATAAAGATTTTAGAATAATGTTAGAAAATCAAACAGATATAGATGCAGTTGTTGTAGCAACCCCTGACCATAATCATGCAGTAATAACAATGATGGCTATGAAAATGGGTAAGCATGTTTATTGTCAAAAGCCTTTAACTCATACCGTTTATGAAGCAAGAGTTATTACAGAGGCTGCTAGAAAATATAAAGTACAAACCCAAATGGGTAACCAAGGCAGGTCTTCCGATGAAATAAGAAAATTAAAAGAATGGGTCGACGATGGCGCTATTGGTCCTGTTAGAGAATTATATGCTTGGACTGATCGACCAATAGGTGGAAATGCATGGGACACTTTTGCTGTTAAAGCTAAGTCTGAAGAAAAACCTCCAATTCCCGATGGCTTAGATTGGGATTTATGGTTAGGTCCTGCGAAATATAGAGATTACCATCCAGACTATCATCCATTAACATGGAGGGCTTGGATAGATTTTGGAACTGGATCAATGGGTGATATGGGTTGTCATATATTAGACCCTGCATTTTACGCATTAGAACTTGGTGCACCTTCTGAAATTCAAGCGACATCAACTCATTACATTCCAGAAATTGAGTCACAAACTTATCCATCAGCTTCAATTGTTAGAATGAAATTTCCAAAAAGAGGAAACCATCCAGAACTAAAGCTAACATGGTCAGACGGAAGAATTCAACCTCCTGTTCCAGATGAATTTGCAAATGGCGAGAAATTTACTTTAAGTGGTGCAATGCTTATTGGAGATAATGGTAAAATCACTCATGACTCTCATGGTGCTAGCGGAGTTAAGATTATTCCTGAGGAAAAAATGTTAGAATACAATCAGCCAAAACCATATATTCCAAGAGTTAATACTTCACATGAGAAAGATTGGATCAGGGCTTGTAAAGATGGTAGTCCTGCTAGTTCCTCATTTGAGTATGGAGGGCCACTTACGGAAATGGCTCTAATTGGAATGATTGCTATTCGTTGTAAAAATGAAAAATTATTATGGGACTCCAAAAATTTAAGATTTACAAATAATGAAAAGGCAAACAGTTTATTACATAAAGAATACCGAAAAGGTTGGAGTTTATAGATCTGTTTTTTAAAAGTCGATAAGTATTGTAACTCTAAGTGCTTATTGGCTTTTTTAATTTTAGATATAATATATTTAATCGCAAAAGTGATAAAAATTATTATTGCATATGGAAAAGCAATGTAGGCTATCATTCCAAACGGCAAATGAAGTCCTTCCTTAAATAACCCAAGTCAAAACCATGAGAATAAATATATAAAGGAGAGACACCTATTATAAGAACATAAAATCCTATTTTAAATGCTTGTTCATTTGGAATAATTAAGGGAACATAACTAATTTCAAAGCTATTATAGCTGCAATGAATAGAAAAATTTTAAACAAAATATCTATCCAATATCTAAACACCTTCTCTTTTCTTTTCATTAACTCAAATATAATTAAAAGAGTCTTAATTCAGTGACATATGGACAAATCACAATTTTCTTATTTTAATATTTTTAAACCACAAAGAACTTCCATGATCTTGAAAACCAATAAAACCAGAAGAAAACTTCCCATAATCAGGAGCATTTTTCCATTTTCCGGAGTTTCTTTTTTCATACCATTCTTCAGACCAAGGAACAAATGAGAGAACTTTTTCACCATTAAGCCAATGTTCAACTTTTTCCTTAGTAAAAATAATTTTTGCAGAATTCCACTCACCCGCAGGGTTTAATGATTTTTTTGTTGGTTCTGCAGTATGCATTGCATAGTCAGCAGCAGTTTGTTGCCAATCCTGAAGTTTTTCAGGCTCAACAGATCCAAACTGTTCGTTGTATGATTTTAAATCATGGATTTCAGCATAATTTATATCATCAATTAATTGGTATTCAGGAGACATTTCAGGTGGCCCTCCATACCCTTCTTTTATATGATAAAAAATACCGCTATTACCTCCTACTGGAATTTTCCATTCGACATAAAATTCAAAATTATCAAATTCTTCTTTTCCGTAAATAATATCTTTTCCTCCTTTATAATTTTGTTCGAGTTCAAGTTCTGTGTCAAACATTAACATTCCATCTTTAGCTGTCCACCCAGGAGGCATTAATTGAGAATTATATCCACGCCACCCATCCATAGTTTCACCATCGAATAGGCTTATCCATTCGTTTTCAGAATTTGAAGATTGAGATCCAAATACAATAATAACATATCCCGCTATTAGTATAGTTGCAAAAAGTAATATTTTTTTTTTCATAAAATAAATTTAAGTTATAATTTGAAGAGGTTTTGTTTTTGTCCAGTTTCCTCTTGTAAAATCTGGAAATTGTTGAGGCATTCCTCCCTCTAATATTGATTCCCCACTTAATGGAGTGACTGCACTCCAAAAGCACCCTTCATATACATTTTGATCTAAAGCTAAGCCATTTTTTAAACACTCAATTATTCTATATCTCATAATCCCATCCATTCCTCCATGACCACTGTTTTTCGTTTCTTGATTTAGTCTTTTATATAAAGGGTGATCATATTTTTCATATAACATTTCTAATTTATCACCTTGAATCCATGAGTGATGATCTTTAGAAGCTCCTTCAAAACCACCTTCTAATGCTACTCTTGTTGGGAAGCCAGCTAATGTTCCTTTTGTTCCTTGAATAAGATTATGACGAGTATAGGGTCTTGGGCTTGTCTCGTCCCATTGAACCATAACTGTCCTACCTATATCAGTTTTTATTATGGAGGTGTTTATATCTCCATTTAAATAGTTTAATTTATTCCATTTATGATCCAAAGAATAATTTTTTTTCGCATATAATTCTCTTCCTCTCCCTGGTGAGGAGTAAGAAACAATGCTTTTAAATGAATCATCAGTCCTTCCTAAATTCATATACTGTGCTACTGGACCAAGTCCATGAGTTGGATACAAATTTCCATTCCCAGTAGCATAATGGGTTGTTCTCCAAGAGCCAGTCCCTCTTTCTTCTTGTGACATTTGAAATCTTAGTTCATGAATATAGGCTGCTTCAGCATGAATAAGTTCACCAATAACTCCTTTTCTGCACATATTTAGGTACATCAATTCATCCCGGCCATAATTCACGTTTTCCATCATCATACAGTGCTTTCGAGTTTTTTCAGATGTGTTAACAATTTCCCACATTTCTTTCAAACTAACAGCTATAGGAACTTCAACAAAAGCATGGGCACCGCTTTCCATGGATTTAATAGCCATTGGGGCATGATTGTTCCAATTAGTTGATATAAAAACTGCATCCGGCTTTATTTCTTCTAGCATCAACTTCCACTTATTTTCCTCTCCCCAATATTGCGCTATATTATTATGGCGTTCACCTTTTCCTATTTCACTAGCAACTTTTGAGCTTTTTTTACAAGAATCTTCGTATAAGTCACTAATCGCAACTATTTCTACACCTTCTAAGCTAGCTAAAGAACGTAAATGACCGCTTCCTCTAGCTCCTAATCCAATAAATGCTATTCTAACTGAATCTAACTTAGGGGCTGAAAACCCACCCATGTATTTACCTTTTGAAATAGGCTCAATATTATTGTCAGAACAACTAGCTAAAGTACTTGCTGCCGTTAAAGCAGCTGCAGACATTGTTGTTGTTTTTATAAACGTTCTTCTGTTATAATTTTTCATAATGATCCAAGTTTTTTAATTTTTTTAAAAAAAGTATTTCTGATAAAAATTGCCAATCAAAATTTATTGTTTGATTAGCAGGGTGACTGTGATGATCTTGATCTAAAATATAATCTTCTGGTTTATTCAGAATCCTAGTTTTAGAATATATTTTTTCAAAATTAATTCTTAATGAATCAAATTTATTTTGAAGACTTTTAATTTCTTCCAAAGATTTTTTTTGATCTAAACCCTGAGAAATATCTAACTTTTCTAAAATCAATATAGCTTTTGCTGAAAATTTTACCAACTCATTAACTTGATTATAAATTGCAAGTGTGTATTTATTTTTTGAATTATTATTTAAAAGATTATTAATTGTTTCTTCCACTTCTTTACTTATTAATAATGATTCATTGGCATTTTCTATTTTTATTGAATATTCTATTGACCAAATCTCCTTTATTATTCAAATCTGGCAAATCAATAATATCTGTTTCAATAGGGTTTTCCTTTTTAGAAAGCCCAGGCCTCCAACCCTTCTTTTGAAAGTAACATATTAAGCCATAAACCTACCGGCTTTTCTAATTTATCTATAAATGAATACTCAAGATTTGAAAATTCATATCCAAATATCCTATGCCTATAAATTGTTTTAAATTCTTCAATAGTTGTTTTATTTCCAGACCAAGCGAATTGTCCAAAAGCAGCTATCCCTCTTTTATATAATTCAAAATGGGGAGAATCGTCATCCCAAAGAGTTAAAAGCAAACCCTCTAAGTTCTTTTCAATAGAGTTTACAGCAAATGACTTAATCTGTGAAATGTTACTTTGATTTTGAGGCATTAATGTCCATCTAGTTTGTCCAGCTGTAGCTCCCATAACATTTAGTCCATTTTTAGTATACCAATCCATGGCTTTTTGATTTCCATATGTATTAGATTTTTGATAATTCCATCTCATATAAATTGCATTTTTTGGAAATTTCTCAATGAATTTCATTAAACTTACTTCGTTTTCTTCCCAAATATCATCTACCTCTTTTTTACTTATTTTATCATTAAACATAGGATTGTATACTCCCGCATGTTTTAAAGGCATATCATCCCAAAAAATGGGAATTTTATTATGTTTTTCAGCAAATTCACAAACTTTATTAAGCCAAATTAAATTTAGTTCTAATTGGCTTTTTCCATCTCTTTCAACTAAATGAACTTCATCACCTCCAACATGAAGATATTTGCTATATGGAGTTGCCTTTATAGCATCTAAATACAACTCAAACTGAAGTTCATATGTCTTAGGATTTAATGGATTGAAAGCCCAATCACTTGTAGAGACATCCCTTAAATGTTTATTAACATCATGTTTTAAAATAAAAGAGGCATGTCCTAATCCTTGAACTAGAGGGTTAATAGTTATATTTCTTCTTTTAGAATATTCACTAAGTTCTACCCACCAATCAATTGATAATGCATCTGAAGATCCTATTTCTGGCCTTAACTCATACTTTAACTTGTCTTCAAACTCAACAATAATTCCATTTATTTTCTGTTTAGCTAAATCATCAATTAAATCATAATAATAAGATTTCTTTTCCATATGATGCTTTATATCTAAATGGATTGGGCGAAATTTTAGCAATGGAAAGTCTTTAATACTAACTAATGGAAGATTTATATTTTGATCTTTACTATCTTCTATTAACTGATCTAAAGTAATAAATGCATAAAATAATCCTTTTTCATCTTTAGCAATAATGGATATTTTATTTTTATAAATATTTAATTTATATCCCTCCTTGATTACATTTAAATTTGGATCTATAGAATAATTTATAGTAGACTCACTTAAATTATTAATTTGAATATTCTTAGTGAAATCATATCTAATTGGAAGCTTAATATTATTGTCAGAATAAGCAAACTTAATATTCTTAAAATTTAAATCTGACAAGCCATTATTATACTTTATTTCTTGAACAGAAGGTAATAATTTGAAATTCTTTAAAACCTCTTTATTACTAAAACAATTAATAAATAATATAGAAATTAAAGTAATCAATACTAGTCTCATATCTCTAATTTAATAAAAATATTTGGTGACCAATAGATTATTATTTTAAAACATTACTTTTATCTTACGGCATTATTTTAATAGAATATGAAAATTCATTTTTTGAAATATTACAAGTTTGGTTTTACTTTTTTTATTTCAGTATTTTCAATAATGTCTTTAAATTCTTTTGTTACAAAAAAACAAAATCTCCCTAATTTTATAATAATCTTTGCTGATGATTTAGGCTATGGTGATTTAGGTTGCTATGGAAATCCAACAATAAAAACTCCTCACTTAGACAAAATGGCAAGCGAAGGTCAAAAATGGACTCAATTTTACGTTGCTGATCCAGTATGCACACCAAGTAGAGCTGGACTTTTAACTGGAAGGTATCCTATAAGAAATGGTATGACTTCAAAAAAAAGAGCAGTACTGTTTCCGGATTCTAATAAAGGGTTGCCTAATTCTGAGATTACAATAGCAGAGGTTTTAAAGCAAAAAAACTATAGAACTGCTATGATTGGCAAATGGCATCTAGGCCACTTAAAAGAGTTTTTACCAGGAAATCATGGGTTTGATTATTATTATGGTATTCCTTACTCGAATGATATGAATTTAATCAAAGATTCTCCTAACTACAGAAAATTTTCTGAAGACCCTAATTGGATTGCAAATCCAATGAATTATAACGTTCCTTTAATAGAAAATTATAAAGAAATTGAGAGGCCTGTTGATCAGTTTACTATCACTAAAAGATATACTGAAAAAGCAATTGATTTTATTAAAGAAAAAAATAAAGATCCCTTTTTTTTGTATTTAGCTCATTCTCTTCCTCATGTCCCACTTTTTGCTGATCCAAAAACAATAGGCACTTCTAAAAGAGGGTTATATGGAGATGTAATTGAGGAAATAGATTGGAGTGTTGGAAAAATTATTCAAACTCTAAAAGATTTAAATATTGATGGCAATACAATTGTATTGTTTACTTCTGATAATGGGCCATGGCTATCTTTCAAAACACATGGAGGATCTGCAGGCCCATTAAAAGCAGGTAAAGGAACTACTTTTGAAGGAGGTCAAAGAGTTCCTGCTATTTTTTGGGGACCTGGAAATATAAAGCCAAAAGTTGTTTCAGAATTAGGGTCAACATTAGATGTCATTAATACTTTTGCATCATTATCAGATACCAAAATTCCTAATGATAGAAAATTGGATGGATTTGATCTTAGTAATGTACTTATTAAGGGTGAAAAAAGTCCAAGAAATGAATTTTATTACTGGACAAGGGCATCTTTAAACGCTGTTAGAGTTGGGAAATGGAAATTACATATTAAGCAATTAGATAAAATAAATTATTCTTTGCCTTATAAGCTTAAAAGTCCTGAGCTATATGATGTTGAATCTGATATTTCAGAATCATATAATCTAGCTAACAAGCATTCTGAAATTGTAAAAAATTTAAGAATAAAATTAAAAAATCATCTGTCAGAATTCTCTGATAATCTTCCGGATAACTTAGCTTCAAGAATTTCTAAAGACTCCAATCGTCATCCCGATAATTTAAAATAATTTTTTAAACAAAAAAAGCTTCCCTTTAAAGGAAAGCTCTTCATCGGTTTTCTACAAACCTCCTGCATTATGCAGGTAACACAACGGTTGCAAATATATACTATTGTTTGTTAACTATTTAAAAGCAAACTGATTTAATAAAATTTTTATAATTTGAAGTGTTAAAACCATTTTCATGATACGATCTAAACTGATTTTATTTTTTGGGATTTTATTTTTTATAAATTTTCCAATTCATGCCCAAAAAAACACATTTAAAGTAATGGCTTGGAATATTTTACACGGTGGAAATGATATTGAAAATGGGTCTGAAAACGTTGCTAAAATAATTAAGGAAATAAATCCAGATATAATTTTAATGGTAGAAACATATGGTTCTGGTCCATTTATTGCGGATTTTTTAAAATATAATTTTCACCTGATTGCATCTAAAAAAACTCCACTTAATGATAAATCAGTCAATTTATCTATTTATTCAAGGTATCCTTTTGGAAAAAGAATAGATACAAAACATCCGTTTTATTTGGGTGGAATTGAAATTCCTATAAACGGAAAGACTATACGTTTCTTTTCAAATTGGTTTCATTATTTACCTTGGGATAATGAGCCTGAAAAAATGGGAAAAACAGTTGAAGAATTATTAGAATGGGAACAAAGTGGAGCAAGATTTGAAATGTTGGAAAAAGTTCTTCCTTATCTAAAAAAATATTTACAGGAAACAGACTCCATTCCAATGATTTTCGGAGGAGATATGAACTCATTATCAAATTTAGACTGGACTAAAAAAACAAAAAAAGTTCATAACAACTTGATTGTTCCATGGGGTGCAACTAAAATTTTAGAAGACTTAGGGCTGATTGACTCCTACAGAAAAGAAAACCCTAATCCAAAAACTCATCCTGGTATCACATGGAATCAAAAAGGGAGGAAAGATTCTCACAGAATTGATTATATTTTTTACAAAGGAAAGTCTATTAAATCTATTAAATCAAAATCTTACAATGCTTTTTTTAATGAACCAATAATTATAAATAATAAAAAAATTATTTACCCATCCGATCATGGAATTGTTGTTACAACATTTAAATTGAATTAATTTTATCTTATTTAAATTTATGAATTTTAAGATTATGAGCAAAAAATTCATAAATCATAACCATTGCAAGAGTATCTAGTTCACAATATTTAAGCAAAGCTTCAGAAATAATATTCCTTTCCAAATTACTCATAGACATATATTGAATTTTTGCGTAAGCAGTTAATGCCTCTCCTCCATTGTTTATTTTTGATTTTAAATATAAAATAATTTTTGAAAAGAGTAATATTTATAAACCTGTCCTCCCATTTATCCACCCTATAAAATAAAAAACCCTTAAAGTGTTGAACCTTAAGAGTTTAATTTCTCGTTTTGCGGTCTGGACGGGACTCGAACCCGCGACCCCCTGCGTGACAGGCAGGTATTCTAACCAGCTGAACTACCAGACCTTGATTAGCGAGTGCAAATATACACTGCATTTTCAATTCCGCAAGCAAATAAGCAAAAACTAAAGTAATGCGTCTAAGCTTTCAGAGTAAACATTTTTAGGAGATACTCCAACTTGTCTATTAACAAGTTCACCTTTATCAAATATCAAAACAGTTGGGATGTTTCTAACTCCGAATTTCGCTGCAAATTCTTGATTTGCATCAACATCTAATTTACCAACAACAGCCTTTCCTTCATAGTCTTTACTAACTTCTTCTATAATAGGACCTAACATTCTACAAGGACCACACCATTCAGCCCAAAAATCTACCATTACTGGTTTTGTTGATTTTAATACTAACTCGTCAAAATTAGCGTCATTTATTTCTAATGCCATAATATTTGTTTTTTTATATGTGTTTAATTACAATATCTCTACAAAATTAATTAAATAAATAAGACTATTCTAACTCAGTTTAATTTAATTTAAAATGTAATTTTTTTTCCTTTATTGATAATATTAATTCCTCATTTATATCTATTTTATGATTTTGACTAAGCATAGTTAATTTAATTTTTTCGTTGTTTTCAAAAAAAGAAAACTCTAACTGATGCTCTCCTTTATGCTTGCCAAAAAGTTCTTTTAAACTTTCTGCTTTGTCTTCATTAAAATCATTTATATCTAATTGTAAAGTTAATTTTTTTGCATTATTTGAAAAAGTGTCCTGGAGTTGTTGAAAAGACAAGAAATTAATTCTTGGATCACCTGTTTTTCCCGTTTCTCTATCTCTCCATCCTTCTTTCACAATTAACCTCATATGAATAAAATTATTTTCGAAAAGGAAATGTTTGAATTTTAAATATTCCTCTCCGAAAATTCTAAAATCATATGATTCTAAGTAATCTTCTAAACTAAATCTAGCCCAACCTTTACCGTTTTTTGAAATTCTATGCTCAACCTCACCCACAATTCCTCCAATTCTCAGCTCTTTATTTACTAAAGGCTTTAAATCTTTTAAGACTTCTAATGAAGCATTACAAAAATGTTCCATTGGTAAGTTGAATTCATCTAAAGGATGTCCTGAAATATATATTCCTACTACTTCTTTTTCTTGTTTAAGTTGATCAAGAGATGCCCAAGGTTCACAATCTGGTATATGCGGTTCACTTAACTGAACTTCATCTGAATTTTCAAATAAGCTTACTTGTGCAGAATTTTTATTTTCTTGAAACTTTGATCCAAACTTTATAGCTTTCTCTACAAAAGTAACTCCATCACCATTGTCATGTAAGTATTGTGCTCTATGAACTCCCTTAAAAGAGTCAAACCCTCCAGCATAAACTAAACTATCAAAGGCTTTTTTATTAGCTGATCTTAAATCTATATTCTTAGTCAAATCAAAAATTGATTGATATTTTTTATCTTTTCTCCCATCAATTATTGAAGAAACTGCTCCTGACCCAACTCCCTTAACAGCACCCATTCCAAATCTAATTTCGTTTTTATCATTAACCGTAAACTTATAAAATGATTCATTTACATCTGGCCCTAGAACTTCAATAGACATTCTTTTACATTCTTCCATAAAAAAACTTACCTGCTTAATGTCATTCATATTATTAGACAGTACTGCAGCCATATATTCTGCGGGATAATGAGATTTTAAATAAGCTGTTTGGTAAGCTATTAAGGCATAACATGTAGAATGAGATTTATTAAATGCGTATGAAGCAAATGCTTCCCAATCTTTCCATATTTTTTCAAGTATTTCCCTTTCGTGGCCATTGGATTCTCCTCCATTTAAAAATTTTGGTTTTAATTTATTCAATAATTCAATAATCTTTTTACCCATTGCTTTTCTTAACAAATCTGCATCACCTTTAGAGAAATTAGCAATTCTCTGAGAAAGTTGCATAACCTGTTCTTGATAAACGGTAATTCCATAAGTTTCTTTTAAAAACTCCTCCATGACAGGTATATCATAAGTAATATCTTCTTTGCCATTTTTTCTGTTAACAAATGATGGAATATATTCAAGTGGTCCTGGGCGATATAACGCATTCATCGCAATTAAATCTTCAAACATTGTTGGTTTTAAGTCACGCAAATATTTTTGCATTCCAGCACTTTCATATTGAAAAATCCCGACAGTATCTCCTTTTTGAAATAACTCGTAAGTTTTAGAATCATCTAAAGGAATTCTTTCAATATCTAAAACTATATCATGCTTATACTTTATTAATTTAACTGTATCTTTTATTAAAGTCAAAGTTTTAAGACCCAAGAAATCCATTTTTAAAAGACCAGCACTTTCAACAACTGCATTGTCGTACTGGGTAACAAATAAATCAGAACCTTTAGCTGTGGCAATTGGAACAAAATTTGTAATATCATCTGGCGTGATTATTATTCCGCAAGCATGAGTCCCTACGTTTCTTAAACTCCCTTCTAAAATTCTTGCTTGATTTATTGTTTCAGCTTGCAAATCATCACCTTGTGATAAAGACTTTAACTCCATGACATTGGTAAAATCTTCTGACCTTAAGTCGCTGTTTAATCTTTTTTCATCCTTTTCAAAAATATCTTTAAGCTTTATGTTTGGGATTAATTTGGATATTCTGTCTGCATCCCCCAATGAAAGATCTAGCACTCTTGCAGTATCTCTAATAGAAGATTTTGCTGCCATTTTTCCATAAGTAATTATTTGAGCAACTTGGTTAGATCCATATTTTTGAATAACATAATCTATAACCTTTCCCCTTCCTTCGTCATCAAAATCAATATCAATATCTGGCATACTAACTCTATCGGGATTTAAAAATCTCTCAAAAAGTAAATCATATTTTATGGGGTCTACTTTTGTTATACCCAAACAATACGCTACGACAGATCCGGCAGCCGATCCTCTTCCTGGGCCAACAGAAACACCCATTTCTCCTGCAGCTTTTATAAGGTCTTGAACGATAAGAAAATATCCTGGATAACCTGAATTCTTAATTACGTTTAATTCAAAAAGAATTCTTTCATTTAGTTCAGAATCAATTTTTTGATAACGCTTTTCTGCTCCTAATAAAGTTAAATATTTTAAATATTCATTCTCAACATCTTCTTTAGCTGACTTAGATTCTTTTATAAAAACATCTGGAATTGTAAATTTTGGAAGCAAAACATCCCTTGCAAGTTCGTACTCTTCAATTTTGTCAGTAATATCTAAAATATTTTGAATTGAATCAGGCATGTCCTTAAACAAAAATTTCATTTCATTTGATGATTTGAAATAATATTCTTGATTTGGTAATCCAAATCTAAACCCACGGCCTCTTCCAATTGGAGTCGCTTGCTTTTCTCCATCTTTTACACAAAGTAGTATATCATGAGCATTAGCATCTTCTTTATTTACATAAAAAGTATTATTTGTAGGTACCATTTTAACAGAATGATTCTGAGCAAACTTTACCAAAACTTCATTAACTCTTTCTTCATCTTCTTGACCGTGTCTCATTATTTCTAAGTAAAAGTCATCTTTAAAAGAATCTTTCCACCATAACAATGCTTCTTCAGCTTGAGCTTCACCAATATTTAATATTTTACTAGCAACTTCACCATGCATGTTTCCAGAGAGGACTATTAGGTCCTTCTTATACTTCTCAACGATCTCTCTATCCACTCTTGGGACATAGTAAAATCCCTTTGTAAAACCTAAAGAACACATTTTAGATAAATTTTGATAACCGTTTTTGTTTTTGGCTAAAAAAATTGTTTGATATCCATCATCTCTATTAGATTTATCTAAATGATTAGAACAAATATTTAATTCACATCCAATTATTGGTTTAATTTTCTGTAAGTCAGAACCTTCAGAAATAGTGCTATTATAGTTTTTTATAGCTTTTATAAAATGAAAGCAACCCATCATATTAGCCCTATCTGTTATTGCAAGTGCCGGCATTTTGTTTTCCGAAGCCTTATTAATTAGGTTAACTATTCTGGAGGTAGATTGTAAAACTGAAAACTGTGTGTTATTGTGCAAGTGAACAAAAGGCAGCCGTTTTAATTCTTTAGGAATATCTTTAATAATCTTTTTTTCAGAACTATTTAAGGAAGAAGATTCTTTTTTTATTTTTTCAGATTCTTTTTTTAAATTCAAATGTTTTATTCCAAAAACAGGAACTGAAGAATTGTCTTCTGTCTCAATATTTTCTATTAATTCTAGGTAACCCTTAAAGACTGTTTGATTTAAGACCCTTTTTCTAACTAACTCAAAAAATACACGAGCCGTTGCTTCTACATCAGCAGAAGCATTATGTGCTTCAGAAAAACTGTCACTAAATAATAAAGTATATATTTCAACTAAGGTTGGGAATTTAAACTTGCCACCTCTTCCTCCTGGCAATTGACATACTTTTGCCGTTATTTCACTACAAGTGTCTAAAACATCTTTATTTGAAAGATCTACTTTTGAACCAATTCTTATTAACTCAGCTCCAATTATATTAATATCAAACTTTACGTTATGACCAACCAAAAAACCTGCTTTATTATAGTCCTCAATAAACAATTTCAATACTTCGTTAATGTCTATTCCTATTTTATTTGCTAAATCTGTTGAAATACCATGAATTTTTTCTGCCTCAAATGGAATATTGAAGTTTTCTGGTCTGACTAAATAACTATGATTAGATATTAAATTTCCTTTAGAATCATGTAATTGCCATGCTAACTGTACACATCTAGGCCAGTTCTCAGAATCGGTTAAGGGAGCGTTCCATTTTTTTGGAAGGCCAGTTGTTTCGGTATCAAAAACTAAAAACATTGTTTAAATAAAAATTAGAGATTAAATTTAACCATCTTTTTAATTACAAATTATAAGAATTATCCTAAAGTTATTAACTCATTTAGAATAAAATATTTTTCATTTGTTAGTTTAGAAAAAAAAATTACATTTGCACCTCATTAATAACCGGGGTTTAGTACCTCACAATTTAATTTGATATGGCAGTAAAAATAAGACTTCAAAGACACGGTAAAAAAGGTAAACCATTTTACTGGATAGTAGCAGCTGATGAAAGAGCTAAAAGAGACGGGCGTTACTTAGAAAAATTAGGAACTTACAATCCAAACTTAAATCCAGCTTCAATATCTCTTAACATAGATGAATCTGTTAAGTGGATTCAATTTGGTGCACAACCTACCGATACCGCTAGAACTATTTTATCTAACGAAGGGGTTCTTCTTAAAAACCATTTAATAAATGGATTTAAAAAAGGTGCTTTAACTGAAGAACAAGTTGAAGAAAAATTTCAAGAATGGATAACGGAAAAATCATCCAGTGTAGAAAACAAAAAATCACAATTAGATAAAGAAGCTGATAATAAAAAGAAAAAAGCACTTGAATTAGAAAAAGAAGCTAGTGCTAAAAGAAAAGCAAAAGTTGAAGAAGCTTTAGCTGCTGAAGAAGCTTTAGCTGCTGAAGAAGCACCTGCTGCTGAAGAAGCGCCTGCTGCTGAAGAAGCACCTGCTGCTGAAGAAGCACCTGCTGCTGAAGAAGCACCTGCTGCTGAAGAAGCGCCTGCTGCTGAAGAAGCACCTGCTGCTGAAGAAGCACCTGCTGCTGAAGAAGCACCTGCTGCTGAAGAAGCGCCTGCTGCTGAAGAAGCACCTGCTGCTGAAGAAGCGCCTGCTGCTGAAGAAGCACCTGCTGCTGAAGAAGCGCCTGCTGCTGAAGAAGCACCTGCTGCTGAAGAAAAAAAATAACACTCTACTTAATTACGATGAAAAAACAAGATTGTTACTATCTTGGTAAAATCGTGTCAAAATTTAGTTTCAAAGGAGAAATTCTATTAAAACTAGATGTTGATGAAGTTAATTCAATAGATTTTAAAAGCATCTTTATTGAGTTAGACAACACACTAGTTCCTCATATTGTAAATAAAATTTCTTTACACAAATCTAGTTTACTAAGAATTAAATTTGAAAACATTGATAGTGAGAAAAGAGCAAATGAAATTCTTAAAAAAAAAGCCTTTCTACCTTTAAAAGATTTGCCAAAGCTTCAAGGAAATAAATTTTATTATCACGAAATAATTGGGTTTAAAGTTTTTGACAAAAAAACTGGTGAAATAGGGAAAGTTGTTGAAATAAACGACCAAACTTCACAAACGATAATTATAATAAATACTGGAGATAAAAAGATAATGGTCCCTCTTGTTGATGAATTTTTAATAGATTTAAATAAAAAAAATAAAATAATAACTTTTAATTTGCCTGAAGGATTAATCGATTTGTAATAAAAAATTATGAGTGAAAACAACGTTAGAATTAATAAATTTTTAAGTCAAGCTGGCTTTTGCTCAAGAAGAGAAGCTGATCAATATGTTGAGGACAGCAGAGTGACAATTAATGGTGTAGTTGCGGTAATGGGGTCCAAGATTAGTTTAGAAGATGATATTTCAGTTGATGGGGAAAGAATTTCAAAAAAAAACATCAAAAGGTTATACTTGATGTTAAATAAACCTAAAGGAATAGTTTGTACAACAGATTCTGGTGTAGAAAAAAGCAATATTATTGATTTCATTAATCATCCTCAAAGAATATTCCCCATTGGAAGGTTGGATAAGACTAGCGAGGGTTTAATCTTTTTAACCAATGACGGAGATATTGTAAATAAAATTCTAAGAGCAAAAAACAAACATGAAAAAGAATATCATGTCATAGTTGACAAGCCTATTAATAATGATTTCATTAAAAAAATGAGTAAAGGGGTGCCCATATTAAGTACTGTGACTAGACCCTGTGAGGTTAAATTCATAAAAGATTATGAATTTAAAATTATTTTAACTCAAGGCCTTAATAGACAAATTAGAAGAATGTGTGAGCAGTTAGGTTATAGGGTTAAAAAACTAAAAAGAATTAGAATAATGAATATAAAACTTGATATTTCTGTAGGAGAATGGCGATATTTTTCAGCAGAGGAAATATCAGAACTAAAAGGTTTATTATCTGTCTCATCAAGTACTCATGCTAAATAAAAAAATAATTGCAATATTTATATTACAATCGTTTTATTGTTTTTCACAAAACTCTATAAAAGATAGCATCCAATTAAAAGAAGTTGTAATTACAATTACTAAAATCAAGGATAGTCTTAAAAATTTACCATTCTCAATATCGTCAATAAACTATTTAAAATTTCAAACAACAGCTAATCAATTTCACTTAAGTGAATACATCGAAAAAATTCCTGGAGTTTTTATTTCAAATGATAATAATTTCGCTCAGGATGCTAGAATATCTATCAGAGGGTTTGGATCTAGAGCTAATTTCGGAATTAGAGGAATCAAATTAATAGTTGATGGAGTGCCCGAAACAACACCTGACGGTCAAACACAGTTAGATAATTTAAATCTAGAAATTATAGAAAAAATAGAACTTATTAGAGGAGTAAGTTCTTCGTTTTACGGCAATTCATCTGCAGGTGTAATAAAAATTAAATCTATTTCGGATTTTAATAATAATTTTTCTAAAATTGGATATTCTTTAGGGTCAAATAACCAAAGTAAAAAGCAAGCAATTATAGGTTACAAGAGCAATAACACATTTTATACTTTTTTATTAAGCGAAAGTAAAAGTGATGGTTATAGGGAATACAGTGGTTTTAAAAATACTAATTTCAATTTAAGAATTAAGAAAAAAAATTCTGATGATTCACAATTAGGATTGAATTTTAATTACGTAAATAGCCCATACGCATATGACTCAGGAGGATTAACAATTGAGGAGGTGACTCAAAACAGAAGGCAAGTAAGAAGACGAAATTTAGTTTATAAAACTGAAGAAAGTATAGTTCATTATAAATTAAGTGCAGATTTTAAAAAACAATTTTCTAAAAGAACTTCCTTTTCTAGCTATGTATTTTTTTCTAAAAGAGATTTCATTGGAAAAATTCCTGTTAATAATGGGGGGGTTATAAATTTGGATAGAAAATATTGGGGTATTGGAGCGAGCATACTTCTAAATAACAATATAAAAACTCAAATTGGGTTTGACATAGGTAATCAAAGTGATTTAAGGAAAAGGTATAATAACAATGAAGGACTAATTGGAGAACAAGTTCTTGACCAATATGAGAAATTTTCTAATTTGGGTATTTACATAATCAACAACTACGCTTTAAAACGCCTTACTTTTAGTTCAGGCTTTAGATACGATATAAATAAAGTCAATTTAGAAGACTTATTCTTAGCTGACGGCAATTCTTCAGATAAAATCAATTTAAATTCTTTTAACCCAAGTTTTGGAATTAATTACAAAATCGCAAGCCGTAGTAGATTCTTTGCTAACATTAGCACAGGTTTTGAAACACCAACATTAAATGAATTTAGCTCATCTCCTATTGGAAGTGGATTTAATAATACACTTAAATCTCAAAAATCTTTAAATTTTGAATTTGGATTATCACTATATAATTCTTTTAACAAAGTGAATATTGATGTTGTTTATTTTAATTCTTCAACAAAAAATGAAGTTTTATCATATGAAGATGAGAATTTTCCAAATCAAATATTTTATAATAATGCTGGAAAATCAAAAAGAAGTGGATTCGAGATCTCTAGTTTAATTAGAATAAATAAATCAATAAATATTGAAACATCATATAGCGTTGGGAAATATATATTTGATGATTTTATAGATAAAGGAAATAATTATTCAGGAAATAAAATACCTGGTGTGCCTAATAAAATATTGACTCTTGGTTTAGAATATATAACTAAAAGTGAATTGTTTATTAATTTAAATTTGAAATCAATAGGAAATATTTATGCTGACAATTCAAATTCAGTAAAAATATCTAAATCAAAAACTATTAACTTTAAAATAGGAAAAGAACTGAAGTTCAATAAAATAAAAATTAATCCGTTCTTAACTATAAATAATGTTTTTGGAAATAATTATTTTGATAATATCAGAATAAATGCTTTTGGAGGAAGACATTATGAGCCAGCACCAAAAAGAATTATTTTTGGAGGAGTCAAAATTATATTATAATTATCTGTATGAATTTATCTTATTGGGAAATTAAATCCTGGTTTAAAAACGTAGATTTCACTATTGTAGGGAGCGGTATTGTAGGACTAAGTTGTGCCTTAAATTTAAGAAAAAAATTTCCTAAAGCTAAAATAGTAATTTTAGAAAAAGGTATGCTCCCACAGGGAGCGAGCACTAAAAACGCAGGATTTGCTTGTTTTGGAAGTGTATCAGAAATAGTTGAAGATCTAAAAAATCATTCTCAATCAGAAGTTGTTTCATTAATCAAAAAAAGAATTAACGGATTAACTCAACTTAGAAAGTTGTTAGGGGACAAAAGCATAGGATATCATCAAAATGGCGGATATGAAATATTTCCTAAAAAAGATTTAAATGTGTTTGAAAATTGTAGATCACAACTTAAATACATTAATCAAATGCTTAATCCTTTATTTAAATCTGATGTTTTTAAAATCCAAAAGAATCACTTTAATTTTAGTAACATAACAGGGGATTATATTTTTAATTCATTTGAAGGGCAGCTAGACACTGGGGCTATGATGGAATCGTTACTTAGAAAAGCTACCAGCAAAAAAATTAAAATTCTTAATAACGTAGATGTCCTTTCATTTACTGAAAACAATAATTGTGTTGAAGTTAACTCTAAAGCGTTTGACTTTAAATGTTCGAAATTATTTATAGCAACAAATGGTTTTTCAAACAAGTTATTAAAGGAAGATGTCAAGCCTGCTAGAGCCCAAGTTTTAATAACAAAGCCAATTAAGAATTTGAAAATTAAAGGAACTTTTCACCTAGATAAAGGTTATTACTACTTTAGAAATATTGATGATAGAATCTTATTAGGAGGAGGAAGGAATTTAGACTTTAAAAATGAAGAAACTGATGAATTTGGGTTAAATATTAAAATACAAAACGAGTTAGAATCAATGTTAAAAACAGTCATATTGCCAAAAAGTAAATTTGAAATTGATCATAGATGGAGTGGAATAATGGGAGTTGGGAATAAAAAAACTACTATCATTAAAACCATTAGTGAAAATGTTTTCTGTGGGGTCAGACTTGGTGGAATGGGAATAGCAATAGGTTCAGCTGTTGGAAATGAATTAGCTAATAAAATTTAAAATCGTTAAGTTTAAGTAGCGTTCTAATCAAGTAAAACAATATTATGAAAATTCAATTGACTACATTATTTATATTATTATTTATATTCACTTCCTGTTCAAAAATAAATAATGATCCTGTAAAAATAATTCCTATTACAACTGAGTACGGAGATTTTAATGTTTGGACTAAAAGAATAGGAAATAATCCAACTAAAAAAGTATTATTACTACATGGTGGTCCAGGAGCAAACCATCAATACTTTAAAAGTTTTGAATCTTTTTTTTCAAATGAAGAGATAGAATATTATTATTATGACCAGCTTGGTTCAACTTTAAGCGATAATCCACAAATCGATGATTTATGGACCATAGAACATTATGTTGAAGAAGTTGAACAAGTAAGAAAAGCTTTAGGGCTTACAAAAGACAATTTTATATTACTTGGACATTCTTGGGGTGGAATTTTAGGGATTGAATACGCTTTGAAGTATCAAGACAACCTTAAATCGTTAATAGTTTCTAATATGGTGCCATCTGTTCCAGATTATAATGATTATGCAAATAATGTACTTGCGCTTCAGTTAGATCCTGAAATTCTAAAAGAAATCCGTTCTTATGAAGCAATCAAAGATTACACTAATGAGACTTATCTTGGATTAATACATGAACATTATTATCCTGAACACGTAATGAGAATTCCAGCAAATGAATGGCCTGAAGATGTTGTAAATTCATTCGCAGAAATAAACTTTCCCATATATCTAAAAATGCAAGGGCCTTCAGAGTTTGGTATAGTGGGTGATGCTTCTTTAAAAAACTGGGATGTCACTGAAAGGTTAAATGAAATAAAAGTTCCTTTTCTTTCGATTGGAGCCGAATATGATACAATGGATCCTGTTCAAATGGAATGGATGGCTAATGAAGTTCAAAACGGATCATATCTACATTGTCCAAATGGAAGTCATATGGCCATGTGGGATGATCAACAAAATTATTTTAAAGGATTAATAGACTTTATTAACCAACTTTAATAAAGTCATGTTAAAGATTCTTTTAAAAAAAATAAAATATTTTATTCTTTTTGTTTCTGTCTTTTTATTATTTAATTCCTGTGAAAATAGAAATGACTCGCCTAATATATTTTTAATAACATTAGATGGTGTCAGGTGGCAAGAAGTGTTTTATGGGGTTGATTCAGTATTAGTAAATAATCCGAAATTAACTTCAGAAAAACCATATCTAATAGATCGTTTTGACGCAAATAATACAGAAAAAAAGAGAAAAAAATTAATGCCTTTTTTTTGGAATGAAATTTTTAAAAATGGAAAATTATATGGTGATTTAAAACAAAATTCCTATTTCTCAATAACTAATAATAGAAATTTTTCATATCCAGGTTATAACGAAATTTTAACTGGCTATGCGGATTCTTTGATTGATAGTAATAGTAAAATCTACAATAAAAATATTACCGTCTTAGAAAAACTTAATAATTCCGAGTCCTATAAAAATAGAGTTGCTGCATTTTGTAGTTGGGATGTTTTTCCTTATATAATAAATGACAAAAGAAGTGGTATTCCAGTTAATGCAGGGTACATGCCGTCCAATTCTATAAACCAATCTGAAATAGAAAAATTCATAAACTCTAATCAAAAAAAAGCGCCTGTTATATGGGAAAGTGTTAGGCTAGATGTTTTTACACATAATTTAGCTCTTGAATACATAAAAAAACAAAAGCCAAAAGCTCTATATATTGCCTACGGGGAAACAGATGATTTTGCCCATATGGGTGATTATGATCAGTACATAAAATCATTACATAATAATGATAAAATGATAAGCGAATTATGGTCCTTTATTCAATCTGACCCATTCTATAAAGACAATACTTACTTAGTTATTACTACAGATCATGGAAGAGGGATTAAAGAAAAATGGTCAGGGCACGGTGATTCTAAATCGACTTGGGCCGCTATTCTTGGTCCGAATTTAGGTGAAAAAGGAATTATTAAAAATTCTCAAAATTTTACAAATCAAATAGCTCCAACAATTGAAAAAATAACGGGAATTTCTTCAAATAATAATAGTATAAAATTATAAAAAAATCCCTGTTTAATTGCTAGTGATATCTGCTGTAAAGATTATTGTAGAACTTATGTGATACACCTAATGTAGACGCTAACCCTGCTTTGCAGGTAAAACGTCAATAGGTTGGACAGAAACGGTATACTAATCAACTTGGTTGTTGTGAGAGCCATCACAAAGTCCATTAGGGTCTTGTGTGTTTCCGCATCCGCATTTAGGTTTATCTGGCATAATCATGATTTTAATGCTAATATAATATGAAGACACTTTAGAATGAAACTAGATTAAAATTAAAATAGATTTACAGAAATTATGGAATTTAATTAGCTAAAAACTCAGACTATTATTCAAAAAAAGAATTAAATTTATTCTTATGACATTTAAAATTACTGGAATAGCTCTTTTTCTATTATTAATTTTCTGGCAAGTGATTATATACAAACAGATAAAACTTAAAAAATGGTTAGACTGGACTTTGTCATTAATTATGGGGGGGTTAACAGCACGGATGGTATATCTAACTTTTTTTTCGTAATAAAAATAACAATAATTGCTACCACTACACCACCCATCCAAGAAGGAATATCTGCCTGAAAAAGAAACTGAATTAAATATGAATACATCAGAAACATATGATTTTAAATTTTACGATTGGGAAGATAAACTAAGAGACAAACCTTTTTTAAAACAACCTTTTGGGGATGTTTGGGAAATCTATACTTGGGGAGAAGTTGGGCAATACGCTCGAAAACTAGCTACAGGTTTGAAATCCTTGGGGCTCAGAGAAAATGCTCACATAGGTTTAGTTTCAAAAAATTGTAGGGAATGGATTATTGCAGATTTAGCTATTATGATGGCTGGATATATCAGTGTACCTTTCTTTCCGAATCTGAACTCAAAAGAAATAAACAACTTAGTTACTTTTGGTGATGTTGACCTATTATTTGTTGGAAAAGTAGAAGACTGGGAAGAGCAAAAACATGGTGTTCCTGAAGGTATGCCCATAATTGCATTCCCAAATTATACTGGCCATTCAAATATCAACGAAGGGCATCAATGGTTCAACTTTATCAATCAATTCGAACCTTTACAAACCCCTCACATTCCTAAACTGAGTGATGTATGGACCATTATTTTCACTTCCGGATCTACAGGAAGTCCAAAAGGAGTAGTACTGGATTACTTAGCCAATTCTAGAACTGAGTTAGTTACTTTAAAGTCAAACGAACTTCAAATAGATTTCAACGGAAACAACTCCTTCTTTTCTTATTTACCATTATGTCATATTGCAGAACGCATTGTAATTGAATTTACAGTATTCTGTTATGGAGGAACCATTTCATTTACGGAAAGTATGGATACATTTTCCAAAAACTTACAAGACACACAACCAACATTATTTTTTGCAGTACCTAGAATTTTGACTAAATTTCAAATGAGAATTTTATCCAGACATCCTCAGGAAAAACTTAAAAAGCTTCTTAAAATACCTGTTTTGTCATGGATCTTGAAAAATAAATTCAAGAAAAAATTGGGACTGAGTAAAGCCAGAGGCATAGTTTCTGGAGCTGCTCCCTTACAAGAATCTTTGAAAGCTTGGTATCGTAAAATTGGAGTCTTAATCACAAATGGATATGGAATGACTGAAAACTGTGCCATTACAACGCACCTTGAGCCATATATGATAGGGAAAGTAGGGTCTGTAGGAATCGCACAACCAGAAGTAGAATTAAAAATTGATTCTGAAACTTCCGAAATTTTAATGCGCTGTCCTTTTATGATGAAGGAATACTATAAGCAACCCGAATTAACCGCAGAAGTCATAAAAGATGGATGGCTCCATACTGGAGATCAAGGTCATTTGGATGAAGAAGGATTCTTATTCATTACCGGTCGAGTTAAAGACATCTTTAAAACTTCTAAAGGTAAATATATTGAACCTTTCGTTTTAGAAAGCTATTTTGCTGATATTATTGAATTTGAACAAATTTGCGTTGCTGGTATAGGGCTTTCCCAGCCTATTTGTTTAGGGGTTATGTCTGAAATTGGACTTGCAAAGCCTCAAGAAGAAATCAAATCCTATCTAAGTAATTTTCTGAAAAAAGTCAATGCGCAATTAGCTGGATACAAAAAAATATCAACCCTAATTATTGTTAAAGACAAGTGGACTGTCGAAAATGGTTTGACAACACCTACTTTAAAAATTAAACGAAACAACGTAGACAAGTTGTATGAAAGGAATTATTTGACCTGGCATCAAGATGAAGCTACTGTAATTTTCGAAGGATAATCCATGTTTAAAATTAAAGAAAGTAAATTTAGAAATGGTATTTTTTGGGATTCAGAGTTGGAAAATAAATACCCCTGAAAACAGATTTGCATAATAAACTACTTCTTATTAAATTAGTTTAATACATTAGCTAAAACATCATTCATTTTTTTAAGATTTGGATTAAAAATCTCTTTTTCAATATCAAAAACAGCAACTACAATGACCCCCCTAGAAAAGTTTTTAAAACCAATGCCCTTATCTTACGATTACCAAGAATGGAAAAAGAAATCCTATACAGAGCGTGCTAAAAAAGTTTGTCAAAACTGGGCTTTACAAGGATATGGTTCTCCAATATCTGTTACGATTTTTTATTTTATAAAAATCATATTTTATGTTTTTATGTTTTTTTGGTTTTGTTCTTTTTCAAATGATTTAGGAGGTATTTCCGAGTTCAGTTTGTGGTGGACAAAAACTGAAGCTCTTGGTAAATTTATTTTCTGGACTGTTCTTATTGAAATTATTGGTTTGGGTGGAGCCAGTGGCCCTTTAACTGGTCGCTATGCTCCCATTATTGGTGGAATCACTTATTTTTTACGTCCAAAAACCGTAAAAGTCCCATTATTTCCCAAAATCCCATTTTTAGGAAATGATTCTAGAAATTGGTTAGATATAGGATTGTATTTGTTATTATTAATAGCTTTAATTCGTGTTTGTGTAGCTTCTGACATTACGCCTAGTATCGTAATTCCAGTGATTATTCTCTTACTTATCTGTGGCCTTTTAGATCGGACTATATTTTTAGCAGCACGAGGAGATATTTATTTACCCATGGCAGTATGTTTTCTTTTTCCATTAGAAACAGGAGCTGGTTTAAAAATTATTTGGTTCGGAATATGGTTTTGGGCTGCTTTTTCCAAATTAACACCCAACTTTACTTCTGCAGTAAATGTTATGATTAGTAATAGTGTTCTTTTCATTCCTTCCTGTTTTGACAACTTCAAAAAGAGTCTTTTTAAATCCTACCCAGAAGATTTACGACCTAGCCGTAAAGCAAATAATATGGCACATTTTGGAACGTTCATTGAGTTTGTAATGCCTATACTTTTAATTACTTTTATGGGTAATGCAGAGATTACCTTCTTTGCTTTAATTGCAATAACGCTTTTTCATATTTTTATTTTCGCTAATTTCCCCATGGGTGTACCTCTCGAATGGAATGTTATTATGGTCTATGGTGCTTGGATGTTGTTTTATGGAAATCCTGCTTTTAATCCTTTAGATATAAGCTCCCCTATATTGATTGCTGTCTTATCACTCTCATTATTTATTTTTCCAATTTTAGGCAACTTATTTCCAAAGTATATATCCTTTCTTTTATCAATGCGATACTATGCCGGCACATGGGCATATAGTGTATGGCTCTTTAAGGGTGATGCTAAGGATGTAATCGAAGAAAAGATCCCTAAAACTTCAAAAGATGTTTTGGTGCAAATGGAAAAATTATATGAAACTGATTTTGCCGAAGGCATTATTTCAATGATTTTAGGGTTTCGATTAATGCACTTACCTGGAAGATTGATAAATCAGTTAGTGCCAAAAGCAATTGATTCTATTCATGATTATCGTTGGATTGATGGCGAAGCTCTTGCTGGTGAAGTTGTGGGTTGGAATTTTGGTGATGGCCATTTGCATAATGAAACACTTTTAAACTCCATTCAAAAACGTTGTAATTATAAGTCAGAACAGTTGCGAGTTATTATGGTAGAATCACCTCAGTTTCATACACAGAATTTAGAATATCGTATTTATGATGCTCATGATGGTTTGATTGAAAAAGGCACAGGAAATACTAGAGCATTAAAGGACATTCAGCCTTGGGAGTAAAACAATTAGTTTTGTATTGATCTCAATACACTTTTAGCTGCATAAAAACCACACATCCCATGTACACCGCCACCCGGTGGAGTGGATGCAGAACATATGAAAAGATCAGGATTGGGAGTGCTGTAGGGATTAATTCTAGCTACAGGCCTTGTGAATAATTGTGTAATATCTGCTGATCCTCCTGTTATTGCGCCTCCGAGATAGTTTGGATTATATCTTTGAAAATCTTTAGGACTCATGCTGGATTTCGCTAGAATGGTATCTTTAAAACCAGGAGCAAAGCGCTCAATTTGATTTTCAATAATTTGAGTCATATCCTTTGATGATCCATTAGGGACATGACAATAGGCCCAACCCGTGTGTTTTCCTTTAGGAGCTCTTGTTGAATCAAACTGGCTTTGTTGACTAAGCATAACAAATGGTTTCTCGCTTTGTTTTCCTTCCCAAGCTTCTTTTTCGCTTTGGGCAATTTCTTCAAAAGAACCCCCTATGTGAACTGTAGAAGCCTTTAAGCAATTCTTATTCTTCCATGGAATGGGATCATTAAGAGCAAAATCAACTTTAAATACACCAGGGCCAAAATTATATTTGTTTAATTTTTGTTTATACCAAAGAGGAATTTGATCACTAGCAATAGTTGCTAATTGTATAGGGTCGGTATCGAAAATGTATTTTTTGGCTTCTGGTAATTGTTTAAAATTATCAATCTTAGTGTTACATTGAATTTCTCCGCCAAGACTTATAAAATAATCCGCCATTGCATTTGCCAGATTTTGTGAACCTCCTTTTGGGATGGCCCAATTTTCTTCGTGGCTAACGGCTAAAAATAACAACCCAATCCCTGTCGTAAATAATTTATTGAAAGGCAAAATACTATGCGCTGTACATCCTGCAAAAAGTGCCTTCATTTTTTCATCTTTAAAAGCAGATTTAGCAAATAATGTTGCAGGCTGAATAGCCTTTAAGCCATAACGAATAAAAAGAGCTGGATCGCTGGGAAACCCTAAAGGTCTCATGGTGTCTTTTAGTAATACATTTATTTTTTTAGAAAAAGGATGAATCAGATTTTTGTATGTTGATGAATCTACTCCCATTTGTTTCGCTGTCTCTTCAATTGATTTAGATAAAATTACAGCCTCTCCAGAATCTAAAGGGTGAGCTACTGAAGCTTCGGGAATAATCCATTCCAATCCAAATTTATCAAGAGGTAATGTTTTTAGAAAGGGGGATAGAAATCCCATTGGATGAACAGCAGAACAAATATCGTGTTTAAAACCAGGTAATGTCAATTCAGTTGTTCGCATTCCGCCACCTAGGGTTTCAGACCCTTCCAGTATTAAAACCTTTATCCCTTTTTTAGCTAAAAAAATACCTGCACTTAAACCGTTTGGTCCAGAACCAACAATTATTACATCGTATTTTTTATCCATTAATAATCACTTTAAATAGTAGTTAAAGATAAGCACTATTTATTGAGTTAATAAAAAAGGAAAAAGAA
>CAJIYJ010000005.1 GCA_905181625.1 uncultured Flavobacteriaceae bacterium | reverse complement strand
TAGGGTAGTAGCAATTAAAAATTACTATTGAGATTTTTTGACTTTTTGTTATAACTTAGTGATAGTTAGAAAGCTTTAGTCAAGGTAATTATGGGCATAAAAAAAGGGAGTTAAAACTCCCGTATCTCCGTAATTAATGTGCAAATTTTGTGCAAAAAATTTATACACTTTTGCTCCCCCTCAAGGACTCGAACCTTGGACCCTCTGATTAACAGTCAGATGCTCTAACCAACTGAGCTAAGGAGGAATTTGTTTTAAATCGAGGGCAAATATAAATTATATTTCATTGTGTTCAAATTAATTAAAAAGAAATTAATTAAAAATCCATTTATAAAGATCATTCCCATTTGCGAAAAGTACTAATGCCATTAATAACATAAAGCCTGTAATTTGAGCATATTCCATAAACTTATCGTTTGGCTTTCGCCCTGAAACAACTTCATAAAGTAAAAACATTACATGTCCTCCATCTAAAGCTGGAATTGGAAGAACATTCATAAAAGCTAAAATTATAGAAAGTAAGGCAGTAGTTTCCCAAAAACCTTGCCAGTCCCAACTTGCTGGGAAAATACCTGCGATTGCTCCAAATCCACCAAGCTGTGAGGCTCCTTTTATAGTAAACACGTATTTAAATTGAGTAACATAATCTTTTAAAGTCCAATAAGCTTTATCATATCCTCTTGAAATACTTTCTAAAAGTGTAAAGTTTAGTTTTGTAGTTGAAATTTTAGGAATTAAAACAGTTACTCCGATTGTATTATTATCTTTTAATTGCACTGTTTTATTTAATAAATACCCATCTCTATCGATTTCTAAATTTATTTCACTAAAATTATTTTCCTTGATTATTTTTGTGAAGTCTTGCCATTTAACTATTTCTTCACCATTAACTGATATGATTTTATCATTTAAATTTAAATCCGCTTGGTTAGCTGGTGAGCCAGGTTCTACAGAGCCAATAACAGCCGGAACAAGCAGGGTAAATGGAGTCATTATCAAGCTATCCATCATTATAGTTCCAATATTCTCAGGAATTTCTAAATTTTCAAATGCTCCATTAGTATGCTGAACTTTAACTTCAGAAACATTTCTTAGAAATAAATATTTACCAATCTCATTTATATCTTCTAAAGGTTGGCCATCAATTTCTAGAATTTTATCCCCATCCTGAAAACCATAAGGTTTCATGATTTCATTAACCTCATATCCGCCGGGAAGATCTTCATTTGTAAGAATTTCTTTTCCCCATACAAAAGCAACCATCATATAGATAGCAAATCCTAGAACTATATTCACTGTAACTCCACCTAACATTATAATTAATCTTTGCCAAGCTGGTTTTGATCTAAATTCCCAAGGTTCTGGATCTTTTTTTAAATGCTCTGTATCCATACTCTCATCTATCATTCCAGCGATCTTAACATATCCACCAAGTGGAAAAACACCAATTCCATATTCAGTTTCTCCAATTTTTTTCTTAAACAATGCAAATGGCCAGTCAAAAAATAAATAGAATTTTTCAACTTTTGTTTTAAATAGTTTGGCAGGAATAAAATGTCCTAATTCATGAAGAACAACAAGAATTGCAAGACTTAAAATCAGTTGAAATGCTTTTATTAAAAAAATACTCATATGTAAATTATTGGGAGTCCAAAAATACGTTTTTTATGTTATTAAAAAAGTTTATTAAAATATCAGTCTAAATAGATTAAAACGATTTCCAGCCTTGAGAAGTAATCGGAACTTTATCTTCTGATTTTGTTACTAAGTTTATTCCTTTTTCAGAATCAATTACATGACCAATCACAGTTAAATCATTACTTACTTTGATCTTATCATAATCTTTTTGATTTATTGTGAATAAAAGTTCGTAATCTTCCCCTCCACTTAATGCGATTGTAGTTGAATGTAACTTAAACTCTTCACAAGCAGATTTCAATTCCTCACTTAATGGTATTTTTTCTTCATATATATCACATCCAACATTTGATAGTTTGCATATATGTAATATTTCTGAGGAAAGACCATCGCTTATGTCGATCATTGAAGTAGGTATTATCTTTTTATCAGCAAAAAAATCTACAACATCTTTTCTAGCTTCTGGCTTCAATTGTCTTTTAAGCAAGTAAGTATAGTCAGATAAATCAGGTTGATTTTGTGGGTTTACTTTAAACACCTCATTTTCTCTTTCTAAAACTTGTAAACCCATATAGGCACTTCCTAAATCTCCCGAAACTACTATTAAATCATTGATTTGAGCGCCACTTCTTTTAACTATGTCCTTCTGCTTAGCTTTTCCAATTGCTGTAATACTAATAATCAAACCCTTTGTAGAGCTTGTAGTATCTCCTCCAACTAAATCTACTTTATAAAATTTACATGCAGCTCTAACTCCTAGATAAAGTTCTTCTAATGATTCTAAATTAAATCGATTAGAAACTGCTATACTCACTGTGATTTGAGTACATATCCCATTCATTGAATAGATATCTGAAAGATTTGAAACAACAGCTTTATATCCTAAATGCTTTAATGGCATATAAGCCAGATCAAAATGAACGCCTTCAACCATCATATCTGTAGAGATTAATGCCTTATTGTCGTTAAAATCAATAACTGCCGCATCATCACCAATTCCAAGTATGGTAGATTTATTTGAATCTACAAAGCCTTTAGTAATTTCATTAATCACCGCAAACTCTCCTAAATCTGCTAATTTTGTTGGACTTTTTATTTCGTTATCTTTTTTCAATTTACTTTTTTTGTCAAATATAAATTAAATGGCATTATTATTGAATTATTATAAGTAGGGATTAATAAAAAAAACTTAGTGTAATAAATTCTCAAAGAGTTATATTTGCAAAATATATAGATTTCATTATAAATGATTAAAGTTTCAGTACAAGCAAAATCAGAAGTAACTAAGCTAATGTCGGCTGAAGGATACAACGTGTCAAGCGACTATGTAAGAGTAGGTGTTAAAAGCGGAGGATGCTCCGGACTGTCTTATGATTTAAATTTTGATAACTCAATTAATACTGATGATAAAGTTTATGAAGATAATGGAGTTAAAATCATTGTTGATAATAAAAGTTTTTTATACTTAATCGGGACTACTTTAGAATTTTCTGGCGGATTAAATGGTAAAGGATTTGTTTTCAATAATCCCAATGCTAATAGGACTTGTGGTTGTGGAGAAAGTTTTTCATTATAAAAAAATAAAATGGCATATACGGAAGAAGAATTAAAAAAAGAGTTAGAAACTAAAGAATATGAATACGGATTTGTAACCGATATTGAGTCTGACACATTCCCTATTGGCCTAAATGAAAAAATTGTTAGAGCAATTTCTAGAAGAAAAGAAGAGCCTGAGTGGATGACCGATTGGCGCTTAAAAGCTTTTAAAGCTTGGCAAGAAATGGAAGAGCCAGAATGGGCAAATGTTAAATATTCTAAACCAGATTTTCAAAAAATATCATATTATTCTGCTCCTAAAGGAAAAGACAAATACGATAGTTTAGATGAAGTTGATCCAGAATTACTTAAAACATTTGAGAAACTAGGGATTTCAATAAATGAGCAAAAAAAATTAACAGGTGTGGCGGTTGACATTGTAGTAGATTCTGTTTCGGTAGCAACCACTTTTAAGGATACGCTTTCAAAAAAAGGAATTATTTTTTGTTCTATTTCTGAAGCAATCAAAAATCATCCTGATCTTGTTAAAAAATATATTGGAAGTGTAGTCCCTCAAAAAGACAACTTTTATGCAACTTTAAATTCTGCTGTATTTTCAGACGGATCATTTTGTTACATTCCGAAAGGAGTAAGGTGCCCTATGGAGCTTTCAACTTATTTTAGAATCAATCAAGCTGGAACTGGACAATTTGAGAGAACTTTAGTAATCGCAGATAAAGATAGTTATGTAAGTTATTTAGAAGGGTGTACCGCTCCCTCAAGAGATGAAAATCAATTACATGCTGCTGTAGTAGAGCTTGTGGCTTTAGACGGAGCTGAAATCAAATACTCTACTGTTCAAAATTGGTTTCCTGGAAATAAAAACGGAAAAGGCGGTGTATTTAACTTTGTTACCAAAAGAGGAATTTGTCATACTAATTCTAAAATATCCTGGACACAAGTTGAGACTGGTTCAGCAGTAACCTGGAAATATCCGTCATGTATTCTAAAAGGAGATAATAGTATTGGAGAATTTTATTCAATTGCTGTCACTAACAACTATCAGCAAGCTGATACTGGCACCAAAATGATTCATATTGGTAAAAACACTAAAAGCACTATTATTTCAAAGGGAATTTCAGCAGGAAAATCTCAAAACAGTTATAGAGGACTTGTTCAGATTAATTCTAGAGCAGAAAATGCTAGAAATTTTTCGCAATGCGATTCTTTGCTCATGGGTAATAAATGTGGAGCTCATACCTTTCCGTATATTGAAGTAAAAAACAAAACAGCTATTGTAGAGCATGAAGCTTCGACTAGTAAAATAGGGGAAGATCAAATATTTTATTGTAACCAAAGAGGCATAGACACTGAAAAGGCTATTGCATTAATCGTTAATGGATTTAGTAAAGAAGTATTAAACAAACTTCCAATGGAATTTGCAGTTGAAGCTCAAAAATTATTAGAAATTTCCCTTGAGGGATCAGTAGGTTAAATCAAAAAATTAATTAAAACTATGTTAACTATAGATAATTTACATGTAAGTGTTGAAGGTAAGCCCATTTTAAATGGTATCAATTTAGACGTAAGGGCTGGCGAGGTACACGCAATCATGGGACCAAATGGTTCGGGTAAAAGCACACTTTCATCTGTCATTGCTGGAAATGAAGCTTATGAAGTTACCAAAGGAGATATTATATATAAAAATGAAAATATAATTGAATTAGCAGCTGAAGAAAGAGCTAATAAAGGAATTTTCATGTCCTTTCAATACCCAGTTGAAATTCCGGGCATAACAGTTACAAATTTTATTAAAACTGCTATTAACTCAAATCTAAGAGCAAGGAATGAAAAAGAAATGCCTGCTAATAAAATGCTTAAAAAAATTAGAGAAAAAGCAGAGCTTTTGGAAATAGACTCTAGATTTCTTTCAAGGTCTTTAAACGAAGGATTTTCAGGTGGAGAGAAAAAAAGAAATGAAATTTTTCAAATGGCGATGCTTGAACCTAGCTTATCAATATTAGACGAAACTGATTCTGGTTTAGATATAGATGCTCTAAAGGTTGTTGCAAACGGAGTTAATAAGTTGAAAAATAAAAATAATGCTGTAATTCTTATTACGCATTATCAAAGGCTATTAGACTATATAGTGCCTGACTATGTACATGTACTACACGAAGGAAAAATTGTTAAGTCTGGCGGAAAAGAACTTGCACATGAACTGGAAGAAAAAGGATACGATTGGATAAAATAAAAAACAATTACAATGCCATTAGCAGATAAATTAGTTTCATCATTTTTAGCATTTGAACTTGATATAAATATACAGTCTCCTGTACACAACATTAGAACTGATGCTATTAAGAGTTTTGAAAAATTAGGATTTCCTAATAAAAAATTAGAAGCTTGGAAGTACACTTCCCTAAACAAGGTACTTAAAGAAGATTATACTCTTTTTTCTAAAAAAAAGAATGTTCTAGATTTTAAAAATGTAAAAGATTTTTTCTTAGATAATACTGAAAGCTATAAACTTGTTTTTGTTGACGGATTTTTTGATTCATTCCTGTCTCAAACAAGTCATGACCACGTAGATGTTTGTATAATGTCAGCAGCCTTATCAAAAGCTAAATACGCTTCTATTATTAAAAAACATTTTAACAAATCAATTGAAAAAAGCGATTCTTTATCTCAATTAAATACGGCATTTTCAAAAGAAGGAGCCTACGTTCATATTCCTAAAAATATTATACTAGAAAAACCTATTGAAATAATTCATTTTGCAACAGGTAATGAATCTGCTTTAATGCTCCAGCCAAGAAATTTAATTGTTATTGAAGAAGGTGCTCAAGTAGAAATCGTAGAAAGTCATCAAAGTTTAACTGATAATCCTATTTTTACAAATTCCGTTTCTGAAATTTTTGTTGGAAAAAATGCTCATTTGGATTATTATAAAATTCAAAATGATCGTCTATCTACAACTCTGATTGACAATACATATATCTCACAAGAAAGAGACAGCAATGCTAAGATTCATACATTTTCTTTTGGAGGAAAGCTTACAAGAAATAACCTTAACTACTACCAAAAAGGGTCTTATATTAACTCCACCTTGAAGGGGATTACAATCATAGACGATAAGCAACTAGTTGATCATCATACATTGGTTGACCATGCTAATCCAAATTGCGAAAGTCATCAAGATTATAAAGGGATTTATTCTGGCAGTTCAACAGGGGTTTTTAACGGTAAAATTATTGTAGATAAAATAGCTCAAAAAACAAATGCATTCCAACAAAATAATAACATACTATTAACTGATAAATCTACTATAAATTCGAAGCCCCAATTAGAAATATTTGCTGATGATGTGAAGTGTTCTCATGGCTGTACCATTGGACAATTAGATCAAGATGCTTTATTCTATTTAAGAGCTAGAGGGATTCCTAGAAAAGAAGCGGAAGCATTACTAACATATGCCTTTGCTAATAACGTTTTAGAGAGTGTTAGTATTCCTGCTTTGAAATCAAAGATTAAAAAAATTATCGCTAATAAACTAGGGGTTAAATTAGGGTTTGATCTATAATTATGGAGTTTGATATCAACAAAATCAGGGAAGATTTTCCAATACTAAACAGAAAAGTAAATGGATACCCTTTTGTTTATTTAGATAATGCCGCAACAAGCCAAAAGCCAAAAACTGTCATTGATTCTCTAGTTGATTATTATAGCAACTACAATTCAAATATTCACAGAGGAGTTCATACCGTAAGTCAGGAAGCTACTGATGCCTATGAAAGTGCTAGGCAGTCCATCCAAACACATTTCAACGCAAAGTATTCTCATGAAATTATTTTTACTTCCGGTACTACTCATTCAATTAATTTGGTGGCTAACGGATTTCAAAGTCTCTTAAATAGTGGAGATGAAATTATTATTTCTGGACTTGAACATCATTCAAATATTGTTCCATGGCAAATGATGTGTGAGAAAAATGGGGCTCTAATCAAAGTCATTCCTATGCAAGAAAGTGGAGAATTAAACTTTTCTGTATTTGAAAAATTATTATCTAATAAAACAAAACTTGTATTTGTAAATCATATTTCTAATGCTCTAGGCATTATCAACCCTATAAAAAAAATAATTGATAAAGCTCATGAATTTGGAGCTGTAGTTTTGGTAGATGGAGCTCAAGCCAGCTCTCATCTTAAAACAAATCTTCAAGAATTAAATGTTGATTTTTACACTACATCCGCACATAAATTATGTGGGCCTACCGGAGTTGGAATGCTATATGGAAAAGAGAAATGGTTAAAAAAAATGCCACCATACCAAGGGGGTGGAGAAATGATTTCAAGTGTAACTTTTGAAAAAACTACCTACGCTGAACTTCCTCATAAATTTGAAGCTGGCACACCTAATATCGCTGGTGTTATAGGTTTTGGAGAAGCTATTAATTATTTAAATAAAATTGGGTTTGATCATATTAAAAATCATGAAACATCTCTTTTAAAATACGCTACAAAAAAGCTTAAGACAATCCCTAATCTTAAAATTTATGGGGATTCATTAAATAAAACCTCTGTAATATCATTCAATGTTGGGGAGATTCATGCTTATGACATTGGCTCTATTTTAGATAAATTTGGTATAGCTGTAAGAACTGGTCAACATTGTGCTCAACCCATTATGGATTACTATAATATTTCAGGCACTGTAAGAGTTTCTTTTTCTTTCTACAATACAACTAAGGAGATAGATCACCTTTATAAATCTTTATTACAGGCCATCACTATGTTAAGCTAATTTGTATCTTTGATTTACTAGTTTGACTTATGACAATAAAAGAAATTCAAGATGAAATAGTTGAGGAATTTTCTCTTTTTGAAAATTGGATGGAACGGTATGAGTATATGATTGAGCTTGGAAAGACTATTGAATTAATTAGCCCAAGCAATAAAACTGATTCCAATTTAATTAAAGGCTGCCAAAGTAAATTGTGGCTTCATGCAGAAGTGCTTGAAGGAAAAGTATTCTATACTACCGATAGTGAAGCTATTATTACTAAAGGAATAGCTGCCATATTACTTAGAGCTTTTTCAAATCAGACTCCTTTAGATATTATAAATTCTGATGTTAAGTATATTGATGAAATAGGTTTGAAAGAACATTTGTCCCCTACAAGAGCAAATGGATTAGTTTCAATGTTAAGACAAATAAAATATTATGCGTTAGCATTTAGTAAAAAAGAATAAAATCAAATAAAAATGGATCCAAACGAATTAGGCGAAAAAATAGTTAGAGTTTTAAAAACAATATATGATCCTGAAATTCCAGTAGACATATACGAATTAGGATTAATATATGATGTTTTTGTTAATGAAGACAATCACGTTAAAGTGCTTATGACTTTAACAACTCCCAACTGCCCAGTTGCCGAGACTCTCCCATTAGAAGTTGAAGACAAAGTGAGATCAGTTGAAGAAGTGGTTGAAGCAAAAGTGGAATTAACTTTTGATCCTCCATGGACTAGAGATTTAATGAGTGAAGAAGCTAAATTAGAGTTAGGGTTTTTGTAATGAATAATGTGATAGTTAATAGAGTCGCTAATAGTAAGCTAGAGACAATAGATCTTGAATCTTTTATTTCAGATAATGAAAGAGTAACTTTTGATTTAAAAAAATGGCTTAAAAACGATCTTGTATTAATTGAAAAAGATTTTAGGGAAAATTTGCGAAATCATGATTGGAAACAATACAAAAATAAATTCCTTTCAATAGTTTGCTCAAATGAAGCCATAATACCAGATTGGGCATTGTTATTAGTAAGCTCATATTTAAAAAAAGAAGAAATAAAACATGTTATTGGATCTTTAGAATTACTAGAAAATATTTTAATTAGTGATGCTATTAATAATTATAATTTTTCTAACTATCAAAATAAGGCTGTTATAATTAAAGGCTGTTCAAATAAATTCATCCCTAAATCCTCTTACTCTCTTCTAATTGATAAATTACAGCCAGTTGTAAAAAGTATAATGTTCGGAGAGGCCTGCTCATCTGTTCCTGTTTATAAAAAATCAAAAAGCTAATATTGAATTTTAAGTTTTTACATATTATTTCATTTTTAATTTTAAGCAGCTTTTTATTCTCCCAAGCTGAGATAGATAGTATAAACAATCCTATAAAATGGAAAAGATCTGGAAATGGACTTTTTTTGGTTAACCAATCTAGCTTTAGTAATTGGAGCTCTGGAGGGCAAAGTAGTATTTCTGGAACGATTAAAATTAATTATAATTTCAATTATTATGATAATGGTTGGGCTTGGGACACAAAATTAATTACCATGTTCGGGCTAAATAAAATTAGTGGAAGTGAGTTTTTAAAAAAAACTGATGATAGACTAGAAATCAATTCGGTTCTTGGAAAAAAATTTAACAATGATTTAATTGGTAAATGGAGTTATTCTAGTTTCTTTAATTTTCAAACTCAATTTGCTAAAGGATATCGTTTTGGGAAAGATGCTAATAGTAATACTATTCGTACAGAAAAATCAAGATTTTTTTCCCCAGCAACCACTCAGTTAGGAGTCGGATTATATTGGAAAAAAAACAAAGACTTTTGGATCAATATTGCTCCACTAACAGGAAAATTAATACTGGTTAATAGGGTTTTTACCGAAAATTTAACAGAGAATGAAACCTATTTTGGAGTTACAAAAGGAGCAAACAGCAGGTTTGAATTGGGAGCTTCTGTTAGATCTTTCTACAAAGCAGAGGTCTATAAAAATATTACTTTAGAAAATAGATTGAGCTTGTATTCAGACTACCTAGACAGTCCTAAAAACATTGATTTTGACTACACTTTTAATGTCGTTATGAAAGTAAATAAGTCAGTATCAACTAATCTAATTTTTCAGTTCATTTATGATGACAATGAAATTCAAAGGATTCAAATAAGGGAAGTTCTTGGAATTGGACTAAACATTGACTTAAGTAATATCGGGATATAAAAAAGCATTGTAAGGAAACCTAGTTATATGAATTTCTCTAACTTCTTTATAAAAGCTTGTCTTCAATTCTCTAACGTCTTTTTTACTTAGAGCCGAAATAAAGTATGCTTTTTGATTATACTTCTTATATAGACTAGATTTAAGAGTGTTCAAGCTCTTATCTTCAAAATCAATGTCATTTATATCCGTAATAGTTTCTTTGTCATTTACATATTTGTCTGTCTTGTTAAAAACCATAATCATAGGCTTTTCCCCTGACCCTATTTCGTTAAGGATTGTATTCACTGAATCTATATGATCTTCATAATTTGGATGTGAAATATCAATGACATGAATTAACAAGTCAGCTTCAGTGATTTCTGTCAAGGTACTTTTAAAAGAGTCAATTAATTGTGTGGGTAACTTCCTTATAAATCCAACCGTATCTGTCAATAAAAAAGGCATATTTTCAATTACCACTTTTCTGACGGTTGTGTCTAATGTAGCAAATAATTTATTTTCAGCAAAAACTTCCGCTTTGGACACAGAATTCATTAAAGTAGATTTTCCAACATTCGTATATCCAACTAGCGCTACTCTAACTAAAGACCCTCTATTTCCTCTTTGAGTTGACATTTGCTTATCAATTACAAGCAGTTTCTTTTTCAATAAGGTAATTTTGTCTCTAACAATCCTTCTGTCTGTTTCTATTTCTGTTTCTCCAGGGCCTCGCATTCCAATTCCTCCTTTTTGTCTCTCTAAATGGGTCCATAAACCTTTTAGTCTAGGTAGAATATATTGATATTGAGCTAATTCAACCTGATTTTTAGCAGAACTGGTTTTAGCTCTTTGAGCAAAAATATCTAATATGAGCCCAGTCCGATCAACTATTTTACATTTTAAAAATTTTTCAATATTTAATTGTTGAGCTGGAGTTAACTCGTCATCAAAAATGACAGAATTTATATCATTCGTTTTAATAAATGCAGCTAATTCCTCCATTTTACCCTTACCTAAAAAAGTTTTAGAATCAGGCGAAGCCATTTTTTGAGTAAAACGCTTTATCACTTCTCCTCCAGCTGTAAAAGTTAAAAAACTTAACTCGTTCAGGAATTCTTCAAGAACAGATCTGGTTTGTTTTAGAGTAATAATTCCTACTATAACTGTTCTTTCAAGGCTAATATCTTTTTTTTCTATCATTATTATTTTAGAACTTTATTATGATACTTTAATTCCAAATTATTTCCATCAAATTCCGCAAAAGAATAGTAAGAAATCCAATCACCTAGGTTAATGTATGTAGCTTTGTCAGAAAGCTTAATGTTTAAAGGTAGATGTCTATGACCAAAAACAAAAAACTGAAAGTTATCTTGATTTAATTTTTCCTTAGCATACTGAACTAGCCACTCATTTTCTTCTCCCTTATATTCAATATCGTCCACTCCAGAAAGTAATTTATTTTTCATTGAAAAATATTGAGCAACACTGACTCCAATATCCGGATGAACCCAACTAAATAGGAATTTAGCAATTGAGTTAGTGAATATTTTTTTCATTCTTTTAAATCCTTTATCTCCAGGACCTAAACCATCACCATGACCAATTAAAAATTTTTTATTATTAATCATGAAATTTTGAGGCTTATAAAAAACTTTTACATTTAATTCATTTTCAAAATACCCATTCATCCATAAATCGTGATTTCCAACAAAAAAATAAATATCTATTCCAGAATCTGAAATTTCAGCTAATTTACCTAGTACTCTAACAAATCCCTTAGGAACTACTTTTTTATATTCAAACCAAAAATCAAATAAATCTCCTAATAAAAATATTGCTTTGGCATCAGTCTTTATTAAATCAAGCCAATTGACGAACTTTTTCTCTCTTTCAAGACTTTCTAAATGATTAGGAGCCCCCAAATGATTGTCAGATGAAAAGTAGATTTTTTCACCTTCTTTAAGTTCAATATTTAGAAATTTATTGATCTTTTTCATACCAGTGAGCGCAAGAAGATTCTGTTTCTTGAAGTTTTAAAGAGTGAAGAGAAATGCTGTTAGGCAATCTGTTTTTAATTTTATTAGCAAAGTCTATGACAAGTAACTCACAGGTTGGCTGATAGTCTGCCAATATAACTTTATGACCGCTATCTTGAAGGACCATGGCTAATTCTTTGTGTGGAGTATTCTTATTAAAAACTGTAGCATGATCAAATACCTGTACAACTTCTTCATTAACAATTTTCTTTAAATCTTTGAAATCTATCACCATCCCATATTTTACATTTCCTGCATCCTCATTTGGAATTCCAATTACTGTAACAAAAAGTTTATAACTATGTCCATGAACATTTCTACAAGCCCCATCATATCCATAAAGAGCATGTCCTGTTTCAAAATTAAACTGTTTAGTTATTCTAATTTTATTCATTTACAAAAATTATATAATGCAAAAATACATGTTTCATTTACAATACCTTCTCATAACAATAAAAAGGTTTATCACTTTGATCCCTAAAATATATTTTGTTTAATTTTTTAAATTCTAATTTTTGATAAAAAACATTGTTTTGAGGGTTTCCACTAAAGGTGTCTAACCTTATCGATTTAAACTTATTTTCTAATGCAAAATCAAAGGCATAATTCATTAATTTTTTAGCAAAGCCCTTGCCTTGATAATCAGGGTGAACTGCCAACCTATGGAGGTAAATATTTTTTTCACTAGCCGTTAACCATTTAGCCTTTTTATAAAACTCATCCATATAATCAGATATTACTAAACACCCTATAACCTTCGAATTATTTTCAATAACATAAAGCGTTTGATTCTTTACGTCTTCTTCAAAAGTTTGAATTCTTGGATAAAATTCATTCCATTGAAAAATATTTTTTGAAATCATCAAATTTGCACATGCTTGAGTTATCTCAATAATTCTTTTTAAATCATCTAAGCTTGCTTTTCTAATCATAATTGAAAGTCAGTAATGTTTAGTTGTTCAAAGGACCTGAAATTTTTATTAGGTAGACAAGAACAATTAATAAAAATCCTAAAACTAGAAGGCCAATAAAAGTTCTTTTTTTCATGTCTTTAAAATTATCAGTTAAATTGATCTTGATTATTCTAACACTTTAAAATATTGCAATAAATCATTGTTGTTTCCAATTAAAATTCCTTGCTCATCTTTTAAATTAATTGGTATAATTTTTTTTGCATCACTTGGCGCGTATAACCCTGTTTCATTTCTTGTTTTACTATAAAAAGTCCCATCTCCATTTCCTATTAATAGCAGCCCATTTCCAGCATCATTTCTTGGAGTTTCTATTTCAGATGTAAATAAATTCCCTACAATTAACATATCTTTTATTCCATCTTTATTATAGTCTTCTATTAAAATATCATTAATTGACGAAAGTTGCGCTTGGTAAGGAAGGCTAAGAGAGCTGAACTTTCCCTTGTCATTTAATAGTACTGTGCTTTTAAAAGAATTGGCATGTAGCCTTAAAGAATTCTCTAAGTTAACTTCTCCATATACATTTTTTACATCAAGAGAAGCAAATAAATCATACTGTTTAATTTTGCTTTTTAACTCTGGTATTTGCTGTGATGAGCATGAAAATCCTCTGAGTGGAAATTGAATACCATAATTATAATAAGCCAGTACTATGTCTTTGGATCCATTCTCATCAAAATCGTCGTAAAACACTTCGAAAGGCTCTTCTTTAGAGGCTTTATATTTGTAATTTTCTCCTAAGTTTCCTAAAACCAGATCTTCATAGCCATCCTTGTTTAAATCTGAAGCTTCAATAGAATACCACCATCCATAAACTTCATCACATTCATTTTTTAATTTTTGTTTAACTAAGACTCCATTTTCATTTTTAATTAATGTTAAAGGCATCCATTCTCCTACTACAAAAAGGTCTTTATCGCCATCCTTATCGTAATCAGACCAAACTGCATCAGTTACTAGTCCAAGGTCTTTAAAACTCTCGTTTTTATCCTCATATTTGATGAATTTACCGCTTTGATTGACTAGCAAGTAGCTAGAGGCTGGTTCTGGATAATTCCATGGGATCATTCTAGAGCCAATGAATAAGTCTAAATCTCCATCATTATCAAAATCATATGGTTTTACTACAGATCCTGACTTAAAAATATTTGGCAACAATTCCCTGTTAAAGCTAAAAACACCTAAACCATCATTTACATAAAGTCTATCAAGATAAGTACTAGAACCTGGTGAAAATTCGTTGCCTCCACTCACTACATATAAATCATCATCTCCATCATTATCAAAATCGAAAAATACCGCATCTAAGTCTTCTAATGCTCTATGCCTATCCCAAGGTTGATTTTTTGATTCTAAGAATATCCCCCCTTCAGACTGTAAAAATAATTTGGATATTTCACCTGATGCACTCCCCATGTAAACATCTTCTAAGCCATCGCCATTTACATCAGAAACATCTATTGCTGGTCCAAATTGAGAAAGCTTATGTGGAAGTAAAACTTGATTATCATAGTCGTTAAATGAGTTTTCAATATGAACATATTTTATTTTTGAATCATCTTTCTTAAAAAGAATATTATTATCTGATTTAGAAATTCTGTTATCAGCCTTAGATGTTGAACTTTGTAGAGTCAATTGTTGATTAGTTCTAATGTCAAATAATTTTGATTTAGTCCTATCAGGCCAAGTAACAACCAGACTGTCTACCATTTTAGTTTTTCCTAAACCAAAATGAACAATATTTTCACTAGTTGAATAGATCCCTCTGACATTAGTAGTTTCAATAAGCTGCAGCTCTTTATTATAATATAGTTTCACTTTAGCCCCAAATGTGGGTAAATTACTATTGTTTTTTAAATCAATTCTTAAATAGTTATTGTTAATTGATTCAATAGAATTATTCTTGTATAAGAATGCTTTTTCATTAACATTATTGACTACTATCTCTAAATCTCCATCATTGTCTAAATCTGCATAAGCAGCTCCATTAGAAAAAGAAGGTTGATCTAAGCCCCATGCTTTAGTTTCGTTTTTAAAATTTAAATCATCATAATTTTTATATAAGTAATTTTTAATTTTTACACTAGGAACAATTTTTAAAGCCTCTTTTAATGGTAAAATATCCCATATATCAATATCTCCTTTATTTGGATTTTTTTTAACATAATCATCGGCAATTTTTAAAACAAATTCACTTAATTTTTTGTCAGCATCAGTATTTCTAATATCTCTTAACAATCCATTAGTAACATAAATATCTTTTAAGCCGTCGTTATCAAAGTCTGCAATTAAATTCGCCCAGCTCCAATCAGTAGAAGAGGTGTTTGTATATTGTGCGACATCACTAAAAGTTTGATCTCCGTTATTAATTTGTAATGAATTAAACATGTATTGATAATGTCCTCCATCTCTTACAACTTTCCAAAATGCAGATGGATTCATTCCGCTCATATTAGATTTAAGTCTAAAGTTATCTTCTGCCGTCATATCGACAACCATAACATCTAAAAGCCCATCATTATTAATATCTGCTGAATCCACACCCATGCTATAAAAAGAAGTATGTTTTAAAGCTTTTTCTGTGTGATATGTAAATGTTCCATCTCCATTGTTATAATATAAAAAGTCAGGAGCATCAAAATCATTTGCCACATATAGATCAATGTGGCCATCATTATTAAAATCTGAAGCGACCACACTGTTTGGGAATCCGGTTCTATTTAATCCGGCTTTTTTAGTTACATCTATAAAGCTATTGTTTCCAGTGTTTTCAAATAGTTGAAGTTCATACTCTGATAATGTTAAATCCGATCCAAAAAACTTAGAATAACTTCCAGGGTTAGGAGGTTGATTTAAAAGATATAAATCTAATAAACCATCATTATTATAATCAAAAAAAACAGCGTGTCTTGTTCTAGCGGAAACATCTACATTCCAAGTTTTTGCAGATTCTTTAAAAGTAAAATCTCCATTATTTATATACAGTTTGTTTCTTCTTAATTCGGAGTTATCATCATAGAGTTCTTTGCTAATATAAATATCTACAAATCCATCATTATTAACATCAGCTATAGAAACTCCCGATGACCAAGAGCCATCATCTTCTATTCCAGAGCTTGTGGTTAAGTCTAAAAACTCTAACCCTCCTGTGTTTTTATATATTTTATCCCCTACAAGATTTCCTGTAAAGTAAATATCCTGCAATCCATCATTATCAAAATCTGCTATCCCTACTCCCCCACCACCATAATAATTAGCATACAAAAGAATGTTGTGATCCTTGAGATCTTCTATTTGATTGTTAAAGTGTATTCCTGAGAATTCAGGACTAATTAACTCAAAAACTTTGTCTTGAGCAATAGTTATATTAAAACAAACTATAAGTATAATCGTAAGCTGTCCTTTCATAAATATTCATAAAAAAAGGGGGAATTTGATTCCCCCTTAAATATATAAAAAACAAAAACTATTTTCTTATTTATCCCACCAAACTCTTGTGGTAAAATTGTTAGCACCTTGTCTAGCAACTGCCGCATCATAATTTGCTTTATTTGTAGAACCTTCGCCAGTTGGGTAAATTAACCTTCTTGGAATAGTTCCACCCGTAACATTTCCTGGATCGTTTGTAGGAACTAATGTTGGAAATCCTGTTCTTCTCCAGTTAGAAAATGCCTCGTACTCGTTTAATAAAGTAGCTGCCCAATATTGTTCGCTAATCATTTCCCATCCTTTAGTCGCGTCGTAAGGCTTAGCAGCTAAGTATGTAGCAACTTCAGCATCAGAAATAGCAGCAGCATTAGGGTAAATACCGCTTAACATTTGCATAGCCGCTTTTACTCCAGCTTCGTAATGAGCTTCAGCAGATCCTGTAACACTCCAACCTCTAAATGCCATTTCAGCTTTTAAAAGTCTAACCTCTGCATAAGTTTGAAGAACCATAGGAACATCTCTTCCTGTAATTACCGTTCTATTTGGCTCAGCATAAATAGACGTGTCTGGAACCGTAACTCCAGTACTTCCATTTGGCATACCAATTAAATCAGCAATAGCAGTACTTCCATCAGATCTTCTAGCTGCCAATATTGGAAGTCTAGGATCGTCTTTTAACCAGTCTACAAAAGTCTTACTCATTCTTGGGTTACCATCTGCATCAAAAACTTCACCATGTCCGTTTTTGTTGATTCCTTCTGGACCGTCAGTATGAGCAATCATAGCTATATGAGCATTAGATGTCATTGTATTAGGTGCTGCTTTTTCAGCCCAAGCTTGAGCAGTAGCTACATCAACTTTAGTTAATCTCATTGCCAGTCTTAACATCATTGAATTCCCCCAAGCTTTCCACTTTGCAGTGTCTCCTTGAAAAAGTAAATCTGATTTTCCCAATGTAGTGGAAGCGCCAATTTGAGCAACAGCCTCTTCTAACTCTTTAAGGAAGTCCATATAGATAGATTCTTGAGTATCATATTTAGGCTTTAGTATACCATTGATGTACCCTTGACCAGCTTCACTATAAGGAATATCTCCATGAAGATCCGTAAGTCTTGAGTAAATATATACTCTTAATATACGAGTCATTCCCATTTCAGATCCACTATTTCCTTCAGCAGTTAATTGAGATCTAATGTCCTCAATTTCTTTTACCGCAGATGGATAATACCTATCCCAAAGAGAAGTAGCGTATCCGTCATTTCTATAATATTTATCTCCTGACCAATATCCAGCTACAGCAGAAAAATGTTGAATCATTACTGATTGATAGATTAAACTGGCTCTCCAGTTTTCGTATCTACCACCAGATGTTTGCAACACAACAGATGCAAACTTGTTAGCAACATCAAGTTGCGATGCTTTTGAAGGGTTTACGTTCATTTCCTCAAATCCCTTGTCAAATTCACAAGAGGAAAGAACTAAACTTAAAGCAAAAAATGTTAATAGTATTTTTTTCATAATTATATAAGTTTAAAATTTAAGATTTACGTTAAGACCAATAGTTCTTGGTACAGGAAGAGCAAAATATTCTAAACCAGCTGAATTACCTGCATTATAACCAGATTCAGGATCAAGATTATCAATACTATTACTTAAGAAGAATAAGTTTCTTCCAATAAGTGATATTGATGCTTTGCTAATAAATGTTCCTTCTAGCTTATCAGATGGAATATTATAACCAATACTTAACGAACGAAGTCTCATGTAGTCAGCATCCACCACATCTTGTTCAGCAATTAAATATGATCTTCTCCAATAGTCTTCTTGTAGATTAGCAGGAATAGAAGCAGTAATTGTGCTTCCATCTGCCATCACACCCGTTGGTACAAAACCAGCTTCACGTCCACCAGCTGGAACTGTTATTTTGTGGTGTCCATTTCTTTTTAAATAAGCATTGGTACCAGAATAAATCTGACCACCCGACTTACCTTCAAATAAAAGAGAGCCATTAAAATCTTTGTAACGGAAAGAAGTTCCAATTCCAAGTTGAGTTGGAGCAACACCAAATCCTAAGATTTTTCTAGCTCCTACTTTTGGAATAGGAATACCATTAACCATTTCGTGAACTATAGAACCGCTTGCGTCTCTTACATAAGAAGATCCGTATAAAGCTCCATACTTTTCACCTACAATATGTGTAACTCTAAGATTTCTAGATCTTGGCTCGTCCATAGAAATATTTCCTGCTGCATCGTTTGTAGCAACTACTTTACTAGTATTGTTAGTGTAGTTAATAGAAGCGTTCCAAGCAAAATCTTCTGTTTGAATAAGAGTTCCTTTTATTAATAACTCGATACCTTTATTAGATATATTACCAAGGTTTGCCAGCGCACTTCCATAACCTGAAGTTGCTGAAGCACTAACTCCTACAATATCTCCTAGAGTTTCGTTGTCATAGAAAGTAGCATCTATAGAAAGCTTATTATCAAACAATCTTAAATCCATACCAAATTCTGTTTCATTCTTTTCAAAAGGAGTGATCTCTGAGTTAGGAATCGTTCCTCCACTAATATTTCCTAGTGAAGCTCCCAAGTGACCTTGTCCGTAAATACCGTAAGATAAACTAAGTGCGTATGGGTTATTAGCACCACCCGCTACCTGAGAAACCCCTCCTCTTAACTTTAAGAAAGAAATTGTTTCACCAAGATCTAAAGCGTCTGAAACAACAAGTGATACAGAAGCTGAAGTATACAAGTCATTATTTGGTGCTACTTTATCTTTCTGAGATAAAGTTGAGAACCAGTCATTTCTTGCTGTTACAGTTAAGTAAGCCCAGTCTTCGAATCCAAGTTCTGCAGAACCATAAGCAGAGTTTATTTGCTTTTCCCATATATTGTAACCATGTCCTTGATTCTTAGTGTTTCCTACATTAATTAAAAATGGAACAATAAAATCTGATCCAGAAACTCTGTACGCTTCATATTTTTGATTATTAGTCCCCATACCTACAAAAGCAGTTAAAGAAACACCATCTACTATTTGTAAATTATCTGTTCCTATAAACATATCTGCATCGTATTGTCTATAAGTATCTTCCGACTCAGCCATAGAACCTTTTGGTTGGAAAGCTGTTCCCCATGGAGTTGAACTCTGTTTTGAAACAGTATATCTATCTCCTCCAACACGTCCTCTTACATATAAAAAGTCTGTCAAATCCCATCTAGCGTTAATAGCTGCAATGAACCTTTCTTTATCAGATGAGTTAATAAAGTTATAAGCAGCAAACCATGGGTTTTGAGAATAACTACTATCACTAATTCTAAATTCAGTCAAGTCAGCATTTCTACCAAGTCCTCCTTCTCCCATCATATTCATAACATTAATCGATGGCGCAAATAAGTTAGCAGAGAAATTTCCATTTCCTGGAGCATCCGACATCTGAGGATTTCCTTCTTGACCTTCAATGATATATTTCATGTTAATATCTACAGTAATTTTATCACCATATTTATTAGAATTGTTTATTCCAAAAGAATTTCTACTTAAACTAGAGTTTGGAACAATATCCGTATTCGCCATGTTAGTCATAGAAAAACGTGTATTGGAATTTTCGCTAGAAGTTGAAACTGCTACCGTATTAGTATAAGTTTCACCTGTACGATAATAAGCCTCTAAAGCACTTGGCTGAAGAGAGTATTTTCTTGAAACGCCATCCCATTGTGTCGATCATAGATCCGTCCATTCTTGGACCCCAAGCCTGGTAATTATCAATATTGTCAGACACTTTAGAAAAGTCTCTACCTTGACCATAAATTTCTTGTGTATCTCTAAGACTTAGGTTAACCATGTCGAACTGCGTAGTACTATTAAATTCTACACCAACTCCTTCAGTCCCTGCTCCAGTTTTAGTGTTAATAATAATAACACCATTAGAAGCCCTAGATCCATAAAGTGCCGCAGCTGCTCCACCTTTAAGTACAGTCACTGATTCAATTTCATCAGGGTTTATACTAGAAATACCATCTCCGTAATCAGCACCACCCCACATACCTGCAGAACCTAAATTACTGTTATTAATAGTAATTCCGTCAATAACGTATAACGGTTGGTTGTCTCCAGTTAATGAACTCGAACCACGAATAACAACTCTACTTGAACCTTTAGCTCCCATTCCCGAACCAGTTACCATAACTCCGGCAACTTTACCTTGAAGGGCATTAATAGCGTTTGAAGTTTTGTTATCACTTAGTTCAGAACCATCAACTTGTGTGATGGAATAACCTAATGACTTAATGTTTCTTTTTACACCAAGTGCTGTTACTACAACTTCATCAAGTTGAGCGTCAGATGATAGTTGTGCGTTAATCGTTGAAGATGTTCCTACAACTACCGATTGAGAAGTATACCCAACAAAACTAAAAACAAGAGTGTCCCCGCTTGTAGCATTGATTGAATAGTTACCGTCAAAATCGGTTGAAACCCCATTTTGAGTTCCTTCTACTAAAACAGTTGCACCTGGTAGTGGCACACCATTTTCGTCTGTTACTATCCCACTAATCGATTGAGCTTGCACGGAAAAACCGAAGGCAAACATCAATAAAAAAGAGGACAGAATTCTTAAGAATTTTGTTTTCATAAAATTTTTGTTTTTGTTTAAATCAGTACTAATTTAATAAAATACTTAACACTTTTTTAACATATCTGCTTTTTTAAGCCAATATTTCGACCAATCATTGGTTTTTTACGATAAAGATCTAAGAGACGAGGACTCTGTAGATAGGCCTAGAACAAATTATTTTGTTATAAAACTTTCAGAATCGAATGTTTTAAATAATTACAAAAGTAATATTTCGTCAACAAAAAGCCAGGCATATTCTCCTGCTGCAGGATGACCTTTAGGCAATTGTTTGTTGCTCTTTACAACAAGTTTAAGTTTACTTGATTTATTTGTTATTGGAACTTTATAAAATTTAGTTAAGTTAGGAGCGCCCAACTTTGATGCAATAAAATTTTTAGAGTAAATTAATTTTTCTTTTTTTTGACTTATGTCATAAAGTTCTACGCTTTTAGGAAACATAATATAAGCTCCAATAGATTCCAATGCATGAATGCCAATGGCGGAGTATTGCTTTTCCTTTAAGTCTATTTCAACAATCAAGTCACCAGAATTTCGCTCATTAACGCCAATAACATAATCTTGGGATCGGATAAACCCATTCCAGTCTCCATCTCTAAAGTTTATATCTCCAACAACCCCATCAAACAATTTTTTTGGATTTTTGTACCTATTGTCAGGTGAAGTTTTTAGAATATAGTTTTCTAATATTCCTTCAACTTTAACAAAATCTACAGAACTTATTTTACTATCTAGCCAGCCTTTTTTAAATGCAATTGCTTTAAGATTTAACGAGCTTGAAATCAAAAAAGGTTTTGTATAAATAGCAGATAATGAATCAGGGTCCTCTCCGTTGAGAGTATATCTGATTGTAGGGTTTCCAAGAGGATTGTAGAATTCTATTTTTAAAGAATCCGAAAACATTGTTTGTTCCGAAACTGTTATTGGCTCAGAAAGCGGTACTCCTTTTGAAAAATCTTTAACTCCTAAGTGAATAGTGGCTAAAAGCTTTTCCTTATTAATTTTTTTATCATCAATCTTGGTGTTCCAAGCATAAATATTTTTCAATGATTTATTTTCTTCTAAAAAAATTAACCCGTTGTTAGAAATATTATTGCCGTTAATTATTAGGGTTTCTAAAAGTTTAGGCAGATGTTTTAAGGATATATCTATTATGGAAGTATTGTTAACCTTTAAATATTTGAGGTTTTCTAATTTACTCAGTCTAAAAAAAAGCTTATCATTTAAATTTGAATTACTAAGATCTAATTTAATAAGCTGTGTTTTAACTTTTAAAAGGGCCTTTAAATGTTTTGATTCAAGTTTAGTTCCAACAAATTTAGCTTCTATAAAATTATTTTCATTGCTATTTCTCTCTAATCTAAAACCTAACTCAATTAATTTTTTTAAATCATTCAAACTAGGAGGTGAAACGTTTTTTTGTGTTGGAGGAAAAAAAGAGAGTACACTGTTTTTATTTTCAATTGAAAGATTATCCATTAAAGTAACGTTCTCAAAATCTGACCCAGATTCAATCCATAACTTAATAAGTTGAATTTCTTGAATGGTTAATTGAGTATTTCCTTCTGGAGGCATGTGCATTTCATCATTAATAGGGAGGTTTGGATAATTATACAAATGACTACTAGTAGGGTTATAAGCTGTTAAAATTTCTCCGGACTCTCCTCCTTTTAAAATAGCATTTTGTGAATCTAAGATCAACCCTCCTTTAGACTTATTTTGATTATGACATTTTACACATTTATTATCTAAAATGGGTTGAACTAACTGAGAGTACAACTGAACACTGTCAAGCTTCACAATCTTATAGTCTTCTTTAAATTCAGGAATTTTCAAATAGTCCTTTCCGTGTGTAATACTTCCCCCAAAATGACCCGTAATAGAGAGCAAAACAATGGTGAAAACAAATAAAGGAATAAAATATTTTTCATAATTACTTTTTTTATGAAGCCATAACAAGATCCCAATAAATAAAGCAGTTGAAATTCCTAGCCACATGTGCTTGTCTAAAATAGCTTCTGAATAATCTCCACCAATTGAAAGGAAATATCCTAAAAAACAAGAAAATAGAGCAAATACAAAAGAAAATAATAAACCAAACCTTATTGGAATTACATACTTGCTTTTAAAGATTTTTTCTAATAAGGCTAAGCAAAAGGTAAGGTATAGAGCTCCAATAGGTAAATGAATGATTACCGGATGAAATTTCCCTAAATAATTTAAAATTTCAAGCATTTGAGAAATTAAATAGCGTGTTTAGCATCTAAAAGTAAGTTTTGTTTTGAAGAGTCGCAAATAGCATAATTAAATCCTTTTCTTAAACTATACCCTGCATATTCTCCTTTTTTATTCATTGCAATAAATCCTACTTGTAAATATTCCCACTCAGGACCTGATTTATGGATTTTAGAAATTCTGTCAACAATTTTTTTACAAGCATCCATAGGCGAATGCCCTTGTCTCATTAATTCCACAACCATAGCACTTCCAGAAGTTCTTATGACAGCTTCACCTAAACCAGTGGCTGCAGCAGCCCCTACTTCATTGTCTAGAAATAGACCTGCTCCTATTATGGGTGAATCGCCTACTCTACCATGCATTTTCCAAGCCGCTCCACTTGTTGTACAAGCTCCGAATAAATCTCCATTATCATCAATTAAAAGCATGCTAATGGTATCGTGATTTTCTAAATTAATAACTGGCTTATATTTTGACTTTTTTTTCCAATTAATCCAATCCTGTTTTGATGCCTCAGTTAAAAGATTTTCTTTTTTAAATCCCTTTGAAACTGCAAAATCAAAAGCTCCCTTTCCAGACAACATTATGTGGGGGGTTTCTTCCATGACTAATTTCGCAACTGATATAGGATGTTTTATATTTTGTAAAAAACTTACCGAACCACAATTATTATTTTTATCCATTATACAGGCGTCTAGAGTTACTATTCCCTCTCTATCTGGATATCCACCATAACCCACTGACCTTACTTTTGGATCTGCTTCTGGTATTTTAACTCCTGCTTCAACAGCTGATAATCCAGATTGCCCTTCCATTAAGTATTTCCAAGCTTCTTGATTAGCAGGAACCCCATGATTCCAAGTTGAAATTATTCTTGGATAAGTAGCCTTAGTGCCACTTTCTTTTGGAGTTTCACAATTTAATAACGCTGTAGCTCCTACCCCTCCAAGAATAGATTTTTTAATAAAACTTCTTCTTTTATTCATAAACTAAATGTTTTAATACTAATAATCAATCATCCCTACAGGCCTGTTTTCAGTTCCTTTAACCTTAGTTAAATCATCTCCTATTTCATCTCTCTTAATATCCGCTAGCTTTTCTATTTTTTTAGCTATTTCAGGGTGTTGATCAAATATATTTTTAGTTTCACTAGGATCTTCAACCAAATTATACAGTTCCATCTTTTCTAAATTTACATACTGATATTTAATAGGACTCCCATCATTTCTTCCTTTTCTTCCATTTAATGTTCTATAGCGATGAGGGAAATACATTTTCCAATCTCCATATCTAACAGCATGTAAACTATTCACATGATAGTAAAAAAACAAAGCTTCGTGAGGAGATTTATCTGTCTTATTTATTAATACTTCCCAAATATTTTTTCCATCAATTTTATTTTCTGATAACTTAGAGTTTGTAACACTCGCAAAAGTTGGAAGCCAATCTATTCCCATTAAAGGCGCAGAAATTACAGTATTTGGTTTTATTTCATTTGGATACCAAACTATACAGGGGACTCTTTGACCACCTTCCCATGTTGTTCCCTTTCCCTCTTTATATATTCCAGTTGAGCCAGCATGTTCGCCATAAGAAAGCCAAGGTCCATTGTCTGATGTAAAAACAACAATGGTATTGTCTTCTAAATCATTGTCTTTTAATGCTTTCATAATCGCTCCAACAGAATGATCAATTTCTTGAATAACATCAGTATAAAGACCGTTTTCAGATTTTCCTTTAAAATCAGAGGAAGCAAACAAAGGAACGTGTGGCTGTGGATGTGCTAAGTATAAAAAGAAAGGATTGTTTTTGTTTTTTTCTATAAATTCTACACTTTTTGTAGTTAAATCTTTAGTTAAATTTGATTGGTCTTCTAATACTTTTATTGGAGTTTCCTTGTCATAAAGCATTAAATCAGGATAGCTATCAGGGTATTCTGCATGAAATGGCCACATATCATTTGAATATAATATTCCATAAAAATCATCAAATCCGTGTCTTGTTGGTAAGAATTTTTTGTTGTCTCCAAGGTGCCATTTACCATAAGCAGCTGTTTTATAACCCTTGTCTTTTAACATCTCCGAAATCAATAGTTCATTTGGATTAATACCTTTTTTTGAATTAGGACCCAAAGCTCCACTAAACCCAATTCTATTTGGATAACTCCCCGTTAAAATTGAAGCCCTAGATGCTGAACAAACAGCTTGAGGAGAATAGTATGAATTCAACAAAGCTCCTTCGCTGGCTAACTTATCTAAGTTTGGTGTGTGTATAATTGTAGAGCCATAAGAGCTTAAATCGTTAAAGCCCAGGTCGTCTGTTAATACAAATATAATGTTTGGAGACCCTTTCTCAAAGTTACTTTCACATGATAAAAAAAGCATCGCTAACACACCTAGAAATAAAGAATTGAATTTAAATGTCTTCATAAACAATAATTTAAGATTGATTTTTTAATTTAGTAATTAATAAATGAAAAGTCATAGAATTTTATATGAGCTTGTAAGATTTTATTGCAAAACTGCTGAAACCATAGATAAATTTATATGAGTATTTATAAAAAAACTTTATTTAACAATCCTGATTATAATAAGATTTCTTCTATTCCCTCTAGTACTCAAATATATTTCTGGCTGGCTTACTTTACGTTTAACGTACTTAGGTGGGGTATTTTTTATCAAGATTATGCTTATTCCCTAAAATCTAATTTAATTGGATTCCCAATTCACATAACATTGTGTTATCTATTTATCTTCCTTTTTTTGCCAAAATTATTTCAAAGGAAAGTTTTTGAGTTTTTTAGTTTAATTACTTTGAGCTTAAGTGTAGCCCTTCTTTTAAAGTTTCAACTAACATTCTCTTTTTTAAGTGAAGATGTCTTACCTGAATTTGCAGGCATAACTTCAAAAATCACATTTGATTATGTTATTCAAACTGTTCTTGGTGAAGTATACGTGATTACTTTTGTCAGTTGTATAAAACTAGTAATAGACTGGACTAAACAAAGGGAATTCTTATTGAATACAAACAAAGTTCTTTTAGAGAATGAACTCAAGTATCTTCGTTCACAGATTCAGCCACATTTCTTTTTCAATACGCTTAATAATTTATATTCTTTGACGATTGACAAATCAGATAAGGCACCAGATCTTATTCTTAAACTATCCGATTTAATGAAGTACTTTCTTTATGAAACGGGAAAAGAGTATCAAACTTTAAGAAACGAAATTAAGCACATTAAAGATTATATAGATATAGAGAAATTGCGATACAATGAAGAGCTAAAAGTGACTTTTAACGTTAGAGGAGCGGTGAAAAAAACTATGATTAGGCCTTTACTTTTAATCCCTCTTGTAGAGAATGCATTTAAGCATGGCGCTAGAAATTCAAAAAAAAATAGCTATATAAATATTGATCTTAAAATAGATTCCTCTGATATTCATTTTAAAGTCGAGAACTCTTTCACTAAATCGACTAAACCAATTAAGGTTCAAGTTGGAGGAATCGGACTTTTAAATATCAAAAAAAGACTTGAAATTAATTATGGTAAAGAAAATTTTAGTTTAAAGACTTATGAAGAAAAAAATAAATATATTGCTGAACTAAAAGTTAAATTAAAAAATGATTAACTGTATAATTCTTGACGATGAACCTCTTGCTATTAAAGTAATTGAAAACTTTATAAAAAAGACAGATTTTCTTAATTGTTTAGGTTCTTATTCTAACGCAAATGACTCTTTAGAAATTATTAAAAAAGAGGAGGTTGATTTAATGTTTTTAGATATTAATATGCCTTTTATTGATGGGATAAGTTTTTTGAAAGGTTTAGAAAACCCTCCTAAAACAATTATTACTAGTGCTCACTCAGAATATGCAATAGAAAGTTATGACTTAGATGTTATTGACTATTTATTAAAACCTATTCCTTTCAGCCGATTTGAAAAAGCTGTTAATAAGGTGCTGAAATTAGAAAAAGAACCTAAGCCTAAATTTCCAAAACTAGATTTTGTTTTCGTTAGAGTAAACAAGCTAAATGTTAAAATAAATTATGAGGACATTCTAGTTGTTGAAAGCCTAAAAGATTACATAAAAATTGTTACTAAAAACAAAAATTTCATAGTTCACACAACCTTAACGTCCTTTACAAGTGCTCTTCCGAAATCTAAATTTATAAGAATTCATAGATCAACAACTGCAGCAATAAATAAGATCGATGTAATAGATGGAAGTATAGCCTACATAGAAAAAAAGCCCTATAAAATTGGAGGTATCTATAGAGAGGCTTTTAAAAGTCTATTAGTTAATTTTTAATCATTAAGTAAAGCTTCTGCTTCTTCAATTGTTGTAACTGGGAATTTACAAGTATTGTCCACGCAAACATATATATAGGTTTCCTCTTCAAAGTATCTGTCTTTTAACAAATATAGTTCTGAAGACTTATTAGATGCCGCTGTTAAAGTGTTGGGTAAATATTTTAACATAAGCTCCTCTGCTTTTTGTTTTGCATTTTCTCCATTAATGGCTAATTCATAAAACTTATTAGAATAATTATGAGAAAGCCACAGCCAAAAAAGATGATCTGTTACTCTTTCTTTAATTTTTCCACTTATATTATTAATCATTGTCTTAGAGTGTTGATTATATTGTTTATTTCCAAGGTAATGCCCAAGTCTAAACAAATTAAAATTCATTACTGAATTTGCAGAAGGAGTGACTCCATCCTCTAAGTTTATTAATGTGTTAGTGTACAAGGTTTCTTTTGTAGTTGAGAACTTAAAGTATCCATTACTCTCTAAAAAAGTTTCATTACTAAATTGCGTGAAATCATTTGCTTTAACAAGCCATTTTTCGTTAAACGTAACTTCGTAAAGTCCAATTAAAGCATCTATATAATAACTATAATCTTCAAAAAACAGAACCTGATCCAGTTTTTTAGAACTATTGGAATGAAAAATAATATTATTTGAGGTCATTTTTTCGCTCAATGCTTTTTCAATTGAGAGAGCTTTTTCTAAAAATATTTTGTCTCCAGTTGCTTTGAAGCTATCCGCCATTCCCCTTATGGTTAATGCATTCCATGAAAAAACTATTTTAGTGTCAGTTATCGGTTTTACCCTTTTTTCTCTAAAATTATAGAGTTTCTTATTTACTAATTTTAATTTTTCTTTGAATTGATTTAAATCTAAATTAATATTAGATGCAAATTCCTTATCTGAAATTGTTTGAATAAAAACATAATTCTCTTTCTCCCAATACCCTTTGTCATTTATACTATAATAATCACTTACCCATTTATAGTCCTGTTTTAAAACTTGTTTAAGTTCGTTTTTATTCCATACATAAAAATCTCCTTCTTCTTTTGAACCGTCCTCATAGTTTGTGTCTGCTGAAATACTAGAGTAAATTAAGTTGTTTGGACTTGACATTTTCAAGTCTAAAAAATTATACACGTTATACAGTTCTTCTTTAAACCTTGGCTCTTTAAAAACCTTATAAGCCTTGGAAAAAACACTTAATAACTGAGCATTATCATATAACATTTTTTCAAAATGAGGAATATGCCACATATTGTCTACTGTATATCTATGAAAACCTCCTTCAACTCTGTCATTTATCCCTCCTTGAGCAATTTTAAAAAGTGTTTTTTTAACAAACTTTTTCATTTCTATATTATCATTTTCAGTTGAAAATCTTAGAAAAAAGTTTAGCATAGAAGGCAGCGGGAATTTTTGACTATTTCCAAAACCTCCATTTATCTTGTCAGTAAATTTATAGGCATTCTCAGCTAGTTCATTTTGTAATTTATTAGAATATATCTCCTTATCAGCAGTGGGTGTTACTAGAGCCTCTTTTTGAACTCCTTCTTTAACGTTTTTAGCATATTCTAAAATATCTGATCTTCTAGTTCTATAAAATTCCTCGACCTGATTTAAAACTTGAACCCACTGTGTTTTTGGAACATAGGTGCCCCCCCATATTGGAGTGCCATCAGGCAGAGCGATAATATTCATAGGCCAACCCCCGCTTCCAGTCATTAAGACTAGAGCTTTCATATAAATTTCGTCAATATCCGGTCTTTCTTCTCTGTCAACCTTGATGTTTATAAACTTCTGATTCATAACGTCGGCTACGTCCTGTTTTTCAAAACTTTCCTCTTCCATGACATGACACCAATGACATGATGAATACCCTACGCTAATCACTATTAGTTTGTCTAATTTCTGAGCAGAAGAAAGGGCTTCTTCCCCCCATGGTAACCAATGCACGGGATTTGAAGCGTGTTGCTTGAGATAAAGACTTTTTTCTTGACTTAGTTTATTTTCCATGACTTGAGACGACGCAATATTTACACATAAAATAAAACCCAGAAAAAAAAGTAATAAAGATTTTATATTAAGTAATTTCATTTAAGATCAAATAATTTTTTTCTAAATTAAATATTTATTAGATAAATGTTTATGTTTTACCCAATTATTAAAACTTATAAGAATCTTAGTGTAAAGTTATTTATTCTATTACTGTTAGGCTCGTGCTCAAAACAAGTTAATGATACTCGTCCTAATATATTATTTATTATGGCCGATGATCATACTTCACAAGCCTGGGGAATTTACAACGGAATACTAGATGATTATGTTAAAAACAATGCGATTAAATATTTGGCTAATAATGGAACCGTCTTAAACAACATGTTCTGCACTAATTCTATTTGTGTTCCAAGTAGGGCATCAATTCTAACTGGCCAATATAGTCATCAAAATGGAGTTTATACGCTAGGCGACTATTTAAGTTCAGACAGTTTAAATGTTGCTAAAGTGCTTCAAAACAATGGTTACAAAACAGCTCTAATTGGAAAATGGCATTTAAAAAAAGAACCCTCAGGGTTTGATTATTACAAAATTCTTCCAGGACAAGGCAAGTACAATAACCCTATTTTTAAGCTCAAAGAAAACTGGGGGGAAGATAATAAAGGGGGAGTTCAAGAAAATGGATTTTCATCAGATCTTATTGGGGACTCTTCTATAGAATGGTTAAAAAAAAGAGATTCTGAAGAACCTTTTTTTTTAATGACTCATTTTAAGGCAACCCACGAACCATTTGATTATCCCAAACGTCACAATGGTTTTTTAAAAAATGTCAACCTTCCAGAACCAAAATCTCTTTATGACTTTTTACCTTCACAAAGTGGAAGAAGTTTTGATGGTCAACAATTAGAGATTTTAACTAATAGATGGATAGAGTTTCAAAAAAAACAAAATATAAATTCTGATATAAAATACCCTGGAATGCCATTTTCTGTTGACGGGATGGGTAAAGAAAAAATTAGATCTCATTCTTATCAAAAATTTGTAAAAGATTTTTTAAGGTGTGCTGCTTCTATTGATGATAATCTTGAAAAAATCATTGATTATTTAAAGAACTCCGATCAACTAGAAAACACCATTATAATTTACACATCAGATCAAGGTTATTTCCTTGGCGAACACGGATTTTTTGACAAAAGAATGATGTATGAAGAATCTTCTAGAATGCCGTTTGTAATTAGCTTTCCAAAAAAGATTTTAAAATCCCACAGAATAGATGATTTAGTGCTTAATCTAGATATTCCGTCATTATTTTTAGACTATGCTGGGATAAAACCTCCTTTGTCATTTCAAGGAAAAAGTTTTAGAAAATCTTTAGAATCAAATGACAAGTTTAAAACTAGGGAATATACTTACTATAGATACTGGGAACATAGTCCTGTAAGACCGGCACACTTAGGAATTAGAAGTCGTAAGAGTAAATTAATTTACTATTATGGAGATGGATTAAACAAGAGTTCTACAAGTAAAACTAAGACACCTATAGCTTGGGAGTTTTACGATCTAGTTAGTGACCCTTATGAACTTATAAATCAGTTTAATAATCCTAAATATAAAAGTGAAGTTAACAAGATGCATGCAGAGCTAATTAAACAGAAAAAATTAGTCAAAGACTATGAAACAATAATTCCAAAAATTGATGAGATTTAAACTTTTAATATTAATTGTTTTAGTTTCTGTTCCATTGTTTGGACAAACTAACATTGATCAAAAAATAGATAGTTTAATTAACTCCAATATTATTGAATACGCATTTCCTGGAGCTCAAATTTATGTGAAAATTAAAGATGAAATTGTAATTAATAAATCCTACGGTTATCAAACTTATGACTCAATTAATCTTATTAATAATGATCATCTTTATGACTTAGCTTCCTTAACTAAAGTACTGGCTTCAACATTATCGATAATGAAACTATATGAAGATTTTGATTTAAATCTAAACATTCCCGTTTCTTATTATTTCCGAGATTTGAAAAAGTCAAATAAAAAAAATACGACAATTTTTGAGGGCTTAAGCCATACTAGTGGATGGGTTCCTTATATCAGTCATCAGAATTATGTGAAAAGAAAAAATGGAAAATTTAAAAAATCTATAATTAGAAAAGATAAAAATAAGCGTTTCAGTACAGCTATTAATGAGGAACTTTACCTGAACAAAAATTATTTTAATAAAATTTTTAAAAGAATAAAAAAATCTAAGATTAATAAAAAGGGGGAGTATGCTTATTCCGGATTATTCTTTTTTTATGTACCTAAGCTTATTGAAAAAATTTCTGGATTTACGTTTGAAAAATACTTTAAGATTTCATTATTAGACAAAACAAATTCCAAGCTTTATTTCAATCCAAAAGAAAAAGTTAAAAAAGAAATAATAGTTCCAACTGAATATGACTCTATATTTAGAAAAATATTGGTACACGGAAACGTTCACGACGAAGCAGCAAGTTTTATGGGAGGAATTTCAGGAAACGCTGGACTTTTTGGAAGCGCTCAAGAAATTGGGAAACTATTGCAAGCGCTAGAACCAAATAATTCTATTTTTCAAGATTCAACAATTAAAAAATTCACTTCTTATGCTTATAAGGATAGTCCTATTAGAAGAGGCCTTGGATTCGATAAACCTTACTCTAAAAATGAATATGGCATCTATCCAAACGAGAATTTATCAAAACTAAGTTTTGGACATACTGGATTTACTGGAACCATGTTTTGGAGAGATCCTGAAAAACAACTAACTATCGTTTTTTTAACCAATAGAGTCTACCCAACAAGAAATAATGATAAATTTTATCAAAACAATGTAAGAAGTAAATTAATAGATTTAATAATTCAAAAAACAACACAAAATTAACATGAGGAACATTCTTAATTTATTCGTTTTAATTTTTAGTTTTTCTATTTATTCTCAAGAATTAGTGTTTAAAAATTTATTTGATACTACAATGAATCCAAGTGTAGCCTGCTACAGGATTCCTGCAATAGTTACAACAACTAATGGAGTATTAATAGCCGCAATAGATGAGCGCAATATTTCTTGTGGTGATTTAAGATCGAATCGCGATATAAATATTGTCATAAGAAAGAGTTACGATGATGGTGAATCTTGGAGTGTAATTGAAAAAATAGTTGACTACCCTTTAGGCGAATCAGCTTCGGACCCATCTTTAATTGTTGATAAGGTGACAGATGAAATTTTCATGTTTTACAACTATATGGATCTTGACAAGGCTAAAGATGTCTATAAATTTATGCTTATTAAAAGTTCTGACGATGGAAAAAGCTGGACAAGTCCTAGAGAAATAACAACCGAAATAATTAAGGATGGATGGGAAAAAGACTTTATGTTTATAACCTCTGGTAGAGGGACTCAAACAAAAGATGGCACGCTTTTGCACTGCCTTGCAAATTTAAATAGAGGGACTCATGTCTTTGGAAGCAAAGACCATGGAAAGAGTTGGTTCTTGATAGATTATCCTTTAAATCCAGGAGATGAATCAAAAATTATAGAACTTTCAAACGGAGATTGGCTAGTTAATTCTAGAGTAAATTCTAATGGGTATAGGTATTCTCATGTTTCTAATGACAAAGGACAAAGTTGGATTACTTTTAAAAACAATAAGCTTTTAGACCCAGGTTGCAATGCTGGATTAATTAACTACAGTTCAGAATCTAAAAAAAAGAACATTCTATTGTTTTCAAATGCCTTTAGTTCAAAAAGGAGAGTCAACCTTTCTATAAGTACAAGTTTTGATGAAGGAATAACTTGGAATGAAAGCAAAACTGTTTATCAAGGGGAGTCTGCATACTCTTCTATTACAATACTTAATAATGGAGATGTTGGTTTGTTTTTTGAAAAAGACAATTATTCAAAAAATGTTTTTGTAAAAATTCCTAAAAAATGGATTTTGAAATAAACATCTATTTTCTCTTTTTTAATAATCTATTTTAATGCTTTCAAATAAATATGAGGATGGGTTATGAGAAATAAATCTTAATCTTGATTTTTGACCTAATGCTTTCATTTCTAATTTTTTAAATTCCGACAAATCTAAACTTTTATTTAAATTTACATTACATTTCAACCATTATTTTTTATCCAAAAAAAACATTAAAAAAGTCGAACTATATGTCAATCCTAAAACCATTTAATTTTTTACTCTTTTTTTTAATATCCTTTTCAATTATAGGTCAAGAGTATTTAGAAAAAGACAGTCCTGAATCAAATGGCATGTCTACAGAAAAACTCCTGCATTTAAATTCTGTAATGCATAGCTATGTTGACAATAAAGATATTTCTGCTATCCAAGCTGCAATAGTTAAAAACGGGAAAATAGTTCATTTTGACAGTTATGGATACTCTGATATTTCAGAAAAGGACAAACTCGATGAGAATGATATTTTTAGAATTGCTTCAATGACAAAACCTATAGTTTCATTAGCGCTTATGATACTTTATGAAGAGGGCAAGTTTAAATTAGATGATCCTGTTTATAAATATATTCCTGAGTTCAAAAATTTAACGGTTAAAAAGCGTAAAAAAAATAAACCTCTCAAAAACGATATTAAAATTATTGATCTTTTAAGACACTCTGCTGGATTTAGTTTTAAAGGTCCAGAGGATTACCGAAAAGTGATTAACATGACTCTTGAAGAATATACGCAGGATGCAATAAAAACTCCCTTAATGTATGAGCCTGGCACTCAGTGGAGGTATAGTTCTTCTACTGACATTGTAGGATATCTAGTTGAGGTTTTGTCTGGACTCCGATTAGATCGTTTTTTAAAAGCTAGATTATTCGACCCTCTTGGAATGGAAGATACCTTTTTTGAATTACCGAAGTTTAGCAATCATAGATTGACAACTTTATATGTAAAAGAAAATGAAGGAGATCTTGTGTCGTTTGACAATAAATCTAATTCTCCTTTTACAGAAAATGTAATCTTGTTTAATGGATCAGGTGGACTTCTTTCAACTACAAGTGATTATTTAAAATTTTGTCAGATGCTTTTAAACGGAGGCTCTTTTAATAATATTAAAATCATAAATAGTGAAACTATTGAGTTAATGAAAGAAGATCATTCTATTGGACTTAAATATAAAAAATTGATTTTTGGAAAAAAGAAAGGGTTTGGATTAGGGTTTGAAGTGGTCAAAGAAAATGATACAAAATTTGGTTCTAAAGGAACTTTTGGTTGGGGGGGTATGTTTGGAACTTACTTTAGAATAGATCCTGTCGAGAAGATGATTTTTATATACATGACTCAGTCTTTTGAAACTTACAACCTTAAGCTTTCGGATAAATTCAGATCACTTGTATACGAGTCTATAATTAAATAATTTTATTTTTTAAAATACGATTTTGCTCTTTAAGTAAAGTGTTCATTTCGGTCAATAGTTGTATGTTTTTTGGAGTTGAAACTGACTTATCTTTAGGGTCTTCTGCTTTTTTGTTTAATCTATTGACAAACTTTACGATTATAAAAATTGTAAATCCTACTATCACAAAGTCAAGCAATGTCTCAACAAAAAGTCCGTAATTTATTGCTACTTCTTCAATAGTAAATAAGTTTATTCCCTATATTTAGTTAAATTTAAAACTATACTTTATCTATTATGAAAAAACTATTTAAACTTTCGTTGGTAGCAGCTTTATTTCTAGTTGCATCATGTAATACACAAGTTGATAACAACCCTAATTATGCATCTAATTTAGAGGTTGCTAAAAGTTTTATGACAGCTCATGGAACAGAAGATCTTGCTGCTCAAACAGAAATGCTACACGATGACTTGCTATGGCAACCACCTGCATATGGATCTGAGCAGTATGGAAAGGCTGAGCATATTGAGGCCTTAGCTATGTATCAAACTGTTTTTGATAATATCTTGTTTACTGCAGACAATTGGCTTCCTGGTGTTTTAGCTGAAACTGGAGAATTAGATGGAAGTGTAAGAACTTACGGAAAATGGACAGGAACTCATGCTGAAACAGGAAAACCATTTAGCTTACAGTCTTACCATACTTTTGACTTTGTCGACGGTAAAATTGCTGCTGGTGGAGATTATTTTGATTTAGGTGGCTTTTTCTCTTCATTTGATAGAAGAAGAAGAAGATTCTACTGAATAATCTTAGGAAAAGTTAACTAAAAGCTCTCCTTAAAATAAATTATGGGGAGCTTTTTAATACAATATAAGAATACAACTCAGTTGACAAAAGTGATTAATTGGTAAAGGCAGGAACTACCTTAATTAAAAAAATTATTCATGAAATTAACAAACGTATCTACATTAATAGTCATATCAATCCTTGGAATGCTATCTATTATACTTCCAATATTTATTTTAGGAGACCTTAAATCTTATGATTCACCTTTGTTTCCTTTAATAAGAACTGGAATTGAAGGGATTTCTAAATTCAGTTTATTTTTTTTGTTTTTCTCTGGGTTTATGGTAAAATTTTTTAGTGATTTATCTGGCTGGAAAATTGGTTTAGCCAGTATGATGCTTTTTCCGTTAGCTGCATTTCTTGAAATGACAGTTGATCGTTCTTCTCACAACATGTTTCCAATTGAATTCATGTTTTATGCTATATACGCGCTTCCATCTGTTTTAGGAGCATCAGTTTCTCAAATTATTAAAAAAATAAATTTTAAAAGGGGATGTAGCTCAGCTGGCTAGAGCGCTTGGCTGGCAGTCAAGAGGTCGTGGGTTCGAATCCCATCTTCTCCACCAATTAAAACTTGTACGATTATTATACGGCCAGCATTACTAAAAACCTGAAAAAATCCAACTATTTTATTCTTTTTCTAACCCAAGACTCTTTAATATACTGGTTTTCTTTTGACGGGAGGTGTTCGTATAAGTATGTATAATCATAGGATTATGGGTGTCTTAAAAGAAGAAGATATGTCTATGGTTTAGTTTATCTTATCAAATTTAGAGCCATTCCATTCCCATCTTACACTTTTTCTCCTATCTTCTAATGAAGATGTTATGTGAGTTTCGGATTCAACAATATCAATTCTACCATTATTATCTATATCTTTCATAACGACCCAAACATGATTACTAGTTTCTGATTTGATTGGATCAGGGAGCCATTCTTTTGTTTTGTCCTCAAACTTCCTATTTGCCAAACCTTTTACCACACTGTATAACCATATGTCACTACACTCTGAAAATATAACAATATCGTTAATTCCATCACCATCAATATCATTAACAGCATAATCATGAGATATAGATATTAAATTATTTTGAGAATAATCAATTTCTCTATAATCAAAAAGAATTGTTGAGTTTGCAACATAAAATTTACCACTACCATCTCCCCATAGCACCGTCGGTCCAAAAAAGTTAGCATCATAATCTTGCTCTTTATAACTTCCACCCAAAATTAAATCAACATAGCCATCTTTATCTACATCGGTCATTTCTGAACTCCAAAATCCATAATAACCGTATTTGTTATTTGGGTATAAATGGCCAGTATCAAAATCTTCAATAATTTCAGAAATCCATTTCCATTGAAAATTAGTAGTCCCATCATTAATTAAAAAACCATCTTGTTCTCCGGCTTGTGCAACAAATAAATCTAAATCCCCATCGTTATCTATATCACCTGAACTAATTGTGTGAGCTTGAATTTTTGGACCATCACCTATTAATTTAAAATCATATGAACCATCAGGATTACTTAAAATAATAGTAGGAACACCTAACCAATCATGCCCTCCTTGAGGACGAACAACATCTGGTAATCCGTCATTATTAAAATCTCCAACAATAGTTTTTCTAGCTGAAATTGCAACTATATCTTTATTTAAAGGAAAATCTTCATCCACAAAATACTTTCCTTTTGTATCATTAATAATGAACCATGTTTTAATTGGAACTCCGTCACCTTCATTGTCTTGAACAGTAATATCAATATAACCATCTTGATTAAAATCAGCCAAAGCAAATGAAGTATTATTAATTTGATCTGATATTTTAAGAGAATCTATGATTTTATAAACATTCATCCAAGGGCGATGACCGTTTTCCCAATCATGTGACGGAACTTTATAATCAAAATATCGCATAAACTTTGCCTTCACTGTTTTAGCTTCACTTATAGTTATTTGTACTGGATTTTCAGTTGATGTTATATCCCCAAACCACTCTACAAATTCCCATCCATCAGCAGGAACTGCAGTAAGCTCTACAATTGTCCCGCTATTATAATCAGTGGCCAATCCTGCTTTAATTACTTTTTCACTTACTGTTCCTTCTCCTTCAATTTCTATAGTTAACGGATACTGCTTTTTAATAAAATTAGCGGTTACCGTTTTATTAGAGTTCATTACCACACTTGTCGTTGCTGTTGTTCCTGTAGCTCCTGTCCAAGTTGAAAAAAGATGTTCAGCTGCTGGGGTTGCTGTAATATTTACAGTAGCTCCTTCACTATGCTGTCCACTTGCTGGAGATATTGTTCCTCCAGTTGTAGGATTAGCTGCAGTCGTTAAAGTATATTTAATTACTGGTGCAGGTTCTTCAGCACTTGAACAAGACACAACAAACAAAACTGATAATAGTAGAAGTAATTTTCTCATAATAAATATTTTATAAATTCAAACTTATATAATATAATAGTTCGATTTACAGGTATTATAAAATTTAATAGTTCGATTATCTAAAACTTTTATATATTACTGTGTGTTTGTATAGTACTGGACGATTATAGCTCTGTATTATAGCAGTTCTTGGATTGTGTGTTTTTAAAAACATTATATTTATTTATGAATAAGAAAAAATCAATTATAATATTATTAATAATTTTATTTTTATACTTGTGGGCTGAACTTGGAGTTGGAATTTTTTTTCAAGATAGTTGGGGAGGTTCTTGATTGTTGTTATGAAAAAATTATTAATAATATTACTCATTCCTTTCTTTAGTCTTAACCCTTAATAGCTTTATCCAGCTCCTCATCTGAATAATCTGTTAACCTGTCTATTATTTCTATTTGAAACTCCCTTGGATCTTCTCTAACTTCTTCTGTGTGTTTTAATTTTGGAACAACATAAGTCAACCCAATTTGTATAAGTTTTAACCTTTCATTTTTTGTCATTGAATCTATATCTAAAGTTGACATAGCATTCGTTAGAACTTCACTTATTCTTTCTTTGATTTAATGCTGTTTTATAGACTTTGCAAATACTTTTTATCTACATAAAAAGTGCCAAAGGGAATTACAGAAGCTAGTGCTACAACTCCCATAGTTTTTAGATTCCATTTCATTTGCTTTTGAATCAAAATTACCAAAATAATATAACCCATAAATAAAATTCCGTGCGGCATACCGAGCATTTTCACATAAGTTGCATCTCCTTGAAAATATTTAATTGGTACTGCAATGAAAAGAAGCAATAAGTAGGAGATTCCTTCTAAAAAGCTAATAAGTCTGAATACATTTTTCATAACATTAATATAAAAAAGAAGAAAATATGCTTAAGGTTTAGTTTGAATCAACAGAAATTCTTATTAATCTTAGAATTATTAATTGCAGCCCGAAATGACAGAAGTTAAGGTATAATAATCCGGAACATTCGCGTCTGTACTATTGGAAACGTATTTAATACTAAAAGGATAAACAAAATTGAAACTAACAACTTTTTGACTAAATGCTGCAGCTAAAGATACCGCATCACCTTCACTACTAAAAGTATAATTAACTCCGTTAATAACTACAGAAACAGGAAAATTAAAATTAAAGCAAGTTGCATATACTTTTTTTATTTCATCAAAAGATAAAGTTCCATAACCACAGTTTTCTACTAGATTTTGAAATTGATTTTCATTTGAAATGATTTGTTCAGAACTATCATCACTCATAATAATAGTAAAAGGAAATCCAATACCAGTCATATGTAATTCAATAGTTTCAGTTAAAATTAACTGAGTAAAATGTGCAAAACTTGATACAGTTACTGTTGAACTATCGTTATACTGAACACTAATAGGGTATTTAAAATCAAAACATAATTCAGAGGGAATTGCGCCAGATATCCTGTAATTATCTGAATCTTCATCAATAACTAAATTTTTTATTTTTTTAATTGATTGAATGCTCATTTGTAATGATAGACTATCATTAAAGGTCAATTTTTCTGATACTTCTAAATTTTGCTCTTGACAAGAATAAATAAAAATTATTAGAAATAAATATTTAACTATTTTCATAGAACAAATATAAGAAATTCTCTAATAGATCAACAGAATTAATGAATCGTATATAACTAGTTGCCAAATAATAAATAGTTTTATTTTAAAAAAGTTGACCGTAAATAAATTGCTTTATTTAACATTATATTTGGGTAATGTTTATTAATAAACTAAATAAATTTTTCATCTGGAGAGCTCTAGTTCCAAAAAAAATAAGAACTATAATTTGGAAAAGAGTTCTAAGGAAAAGTATTATTCTGTTTTTTAAAAATGACACAAACGAAGAAATAAAAAAAGTAATAGATTTTCTTAATAAGAATCCATTAGAGTTATTTCCTTATAATTTTATTTTTAATTATAATGCGAAAGACATTAAAGTTTACTTAGACAAAGAGGAACAATTAAAGTATGTATTACTAGACGATAAAAAGCTTTATTTTAAAAAAAGATGGTCTAAATTTCGAATTAAAAAAGCTTTAAATCAATTGCTAATAGAACAAGACCCGCAAAGCCCTCATAGATATTTAACTGATAATTTTAATGTTAATGAGAATTCAATTGTTGCTGATATAGGTTGTGCGGAAGCTAATTTTTCTCTTGAAATAATAGATAAAGTCAAACATGTTTATTTATTTGAAGCCAATAATATATGGAGTAAACCCTTAAAAAAAACTTTTGAAAAATATAAAGACAAAGTTACTATTGTAAATAAAAAGTTGTCCAATTTCAGTTCTGAAAGCACCGTTGATGCAGATAGTTTTTTTAAGGAAAAAAAAATAAATTTCTTGAAAATTGATGTTGATGGAAATGAAAAAGAGGTGATGTCTGGGCTTTCAAATATTATCGAAAATTCTAAACAAATGCAAGTTGCTTTATGTACTTATCACAGTCAAAATGATTTTGAAAAATATTCTAATTATTTCCGTGACAATAATTACGAAGTAGAACACTCTAACGGATATACTGTTTTTTATTGGGATAAAAATTTGAGTTATCCTTTTCTTAGAAGAGGCTTAATTAGAGCTACAAAAAAATAATCCAAGTCTTTTAGATTATTTTCGATATTCGTTTTTAACCCAATCTACTTTCATAATCCATCCCCTTTCATTGGTAAGTCATTATATTTAATATATTTGAGACTTAAAATTATTAAGATCAAATTGAACTCATTTATACAAGAAGACTTTAAAAAGTATTTAGATTTTTTTAAAAAAAATGAAGGAACAGGCAAAATGTTTAAATTCAAGTTCCTTGATTATAGTGAAGGATTTTTAAAATTAGAGGCAGAGTTTCCTAGCGAAACACTTAACCCAAATAAAAGTGTTCAAGGTGGTCAAATGAATTCAATGCTTGATGATGTAACAAGTTTACTTTTAGTATATGAATCGCAAGGATTTGTTTACCCAAGTTCCACCAATCTACATAGTCATCATCATAGACCTTTGTTTGAGGGTAAAGTTATTGCAACTGCTGCGGTTGTACAAAAAGGAAAAAACATAGCAACTTTAAGGGGTGAACTATATAATTTAGATGGCAAGTTAGCTGCTACTCTAATGCATACAGCAGTTTTAATTAAAGTTGAAAAGAGCTTTTAAGTAGATTTATTAAAATTCTTACTTTTATAGTAATGAAAGAAATAATTCAACCTAAACTTCCTAATATAAATCTCAAATGCTAAAGGCTATTATATTTGATATGGACGGAGTGATTGTTGATAGCGAGCCACTTCATAAAAAAGCTTATTACAAAATGTTTCAGGACGTTAATATTGTCGTTTCAAGTAAAGTCTTTGCATCATTTACTGGCCAGGCTACATTAAAAATTTGCCAAACACTTTGTGAAGGTTTTAATTTAAAGCAAGCTCCAATAGAGTTAGTGGCTCTTAAAAGAAAACATTTTAAATATATTTTTGAAAACGATACTGATTTCTGTCTAATTGAAGGGGTTTTAAATTTAATTATTGACTATAAGAAAAATGGTTTAAAACTAGTACTGGCTTCTTCTGCCTCAATGGAAACCATTAATAAGATTTTTACAAGATTCCAACTAGACCAATATTTTATAGCTAAGCTTAGTGGGGCAGATTTAAAAGCTTCTAAACCTCATCCTGAAATTTTCATAAAAGCCGCTAAAGCTTCAAAATGCAAAAAAGAAGAGTGCCTTGTAATAGAGGACTCAACAAACGGGATTGAAGCTGCTGTTAATGCTGGAATATATTGTGTTGGATTTGACAGTTTCCATTCAAAAAATCAAGACTATAGTAAAGCAGATTTAGTTATAAAAAAATTAAGTCAAATTTCTTATAAAAAAATAAAAGGAAAAGTTTAAATTTCTGTAAAATAATAATTAATACATTTATAAATTCAAAATTCAAACATGATGAATATCTGTTATTTTAAAAAAACGTCTGTGTTGTTGGTCCTGTTTTTATTCAATTCTGTTACTTGGTCACAAGACTCTCCTAACATAATACTCTTAATAGGAGACGGAATGGGACTTACTCAGATAAGTGCGGGAATGTATGCCAATGGAAATAGCACTGCTTTAGAAGGGTTTGAATACATAGGATTGTCTAAAACTTCTTCTTCCAATAATCTCGTTACTGATTCGGCTGCAAGTGGAACCGCGATGGCAACAGGGGTAAAAACCCTCAACGGAGTGCTTGGAATTAGCTCTAAAAATGTTCGTCAAAAATCAATTTTAGAAATATGTCAAGATCAGGGTTATAAAACTGCCTTAATAGGAACATCGAGTATTGTTCACGCTACACCAGCCTCTTTTTATGCAAAAGAAGATTCAAGGTATAATTACCAAAACATTGCCTTGCAACTAAGTAAACATAGCATTGACATGTTTGTTGGAGGAGGTAGCAAGCATTTTATGTCTAGAAAAGACAAAAGAAATTTAATTAAAGAAATGTCGGAATATACTTTTGTGAAATCAATCACAGAGTACGAGAAAAGTAAAGCTTCTAAAATTGGGTATTTTACTTATTTTGATGAACCTCCTGCAATTATTGAGGGTAGATCTGCTAATCTTGATAAACTAACTAAAATCACTTTAGATAAGTTGCATTTAGAGAAAAACCCTTTTTTTATTATGATTGAAGGGGCGCAAATCGACTGGGGGGGGCATGACAATAACCTTAAATATGTTACTTCTGAATTTAAAGATTTTAATGCTGCTATTCAAGAAGCATTAAATTTCGCCAAATATTATGGAAACACTCTAGTTGTGGTAACTGCTGATCATGAAACAGGAGGGCTAGCCTTATTAGGTGGGAAAAAAAACAGAGTGTTTGGTAAGTTCAACACTGAAGGGCATTCTGCCACTATGGTACCTGTATTTAGTTTTGGACCTAATGCAGAATCCTTTAAAGGGATTTACGAAAACACCGAAATATTTGAAAAACTTAAAAACACGTTGAAATAAAGGATTTATTTTGTTCTAGCTTGATCTAAAATAAGTTTTTTGAATTTACTATCATCTTCGATTATTTCAAAAAATTCTTCCATAAAACCAAACATAGTTTCATATTGTTTTTTACTATCAAATTCTAATTCAAAAGATTTAACCAAAGAAGTTATTTGATCTTTAGTTCCTATAAATTGATTCCTTACAGTATCAAACACCTCTTTATCTCTTTTGAAGCCTCTATACCTTCTCTCGGTTAATGAACTCAAATCTAATGTTGGATTACCAAAACCATAACTAGGATTAACCCAGCCTGTCATGTCAAAATCGTAAGGCAATGGTAAAAATACTTTTTCAGCAAACAACAATTTTCCATTATGTTGGTATGAAATGGAAAAATCAGTATTTCCAATCATATATTGAAAAAATGAATGCTGAACCGATGTTAAATGTTGCATTGCTAATGGGTGAATAAACTGTTCTACAACTTTTCCTTCAAATCGTTTTGCTAATTTACTGTCATCCTCAATTAGAAAACCTTTAAGAGAAAAGGTTTTGACCTTTCTTCCTTTTGGTTCTGTAAATTCAACATTTACTCTCCTTGTTTTAAAATGATAAGGAGAAATTAATTCATATATTTTATAAGCTAAATATTCTTTAATAATATTGTCATTTTTTGAATTTTCTATTCTACAAGGAAGAACCAATTTTAAGGATTTATTGCCATCAAAAACAGTGTTTTTATATTGACTTTTTTTAATTTTCATTTTAATTGGCGGGAAATAACATTTAGCCCTTCTAAAATTTCCCCTTGCTCTTAGAGATACTGGTATTACATTCCATTTTCCTTCATGCATGAAATTCAAGTCTGTTTCAATAAAAGTAGAATCTGTTGTATTCTTTTTTACATTTTTATTTGAATAATTTAATTTGATTTCCATCGGACTTTGGTCCGAATATAACAGGTCTGATTTAAGTGCTTTTTGTGCTTGTGTTAATGAACAGATAAGTAGTGTCAAAAATAGAATAGCATGGTTCTTCATATTGTTATTTTTAAATTTTCCGTAATTTAACAAAAATTTTACAATGTCTAGATACCTCATTATTTTAAACCGTAGAACATTAATCGCCATATTAATTTCAACTTTAATCCCTTTTGCATGCTATAAATTAGGGGTAAATTATAATATCGATTTAACTCTAATTAGTATTGCTATTATCTTTCCTTTAGTATTTACAATTAGAGGAGCTTTTAGAAGAAGAGAGAAGGCATTAGAACATTTAAGTCTATTTCGAGCTAGTCTAAAAACAGTTGAAAATATTATTTCTAGTTCAAAACTAGAGCTTGAGGAAATTAATGACGGAATTGAACTGATTCACAAATCAAATAAAGGATTATTTGAGTTCTTAGTAAACTCTAAAGAATCTGCAAAAATTCACGATGAAAACATGCAAGAGCTATTTGAATTTTTAAAATCAAAAAAAAGTGTCCTTGGTGGAACTCTACAAAAAGCTATTCGGTTTTTAAAAGATACAATCGATAGTGCAGATAATTTAATTGGAATACACAATCACCGTACGCCAATCAGTTTAAAAGCGTATTGTTTGATTTTTATTTATATTTTTCCTTTAATTTATACTCCTACTATTATTAATAAAATAGGCGTTGAAAACCCTGTTTGGCTAACTTATTTCATTGTTGTTTTAAGTGAATTTATTCTAATATCCCTTTACAACATTCAAGATCAAATGGAATACCCTTTTGATAAAGAAGGGTTAGATGACATCGATTTAGATCTTTTTAAACTGACCAGAAAGTAATTATCATTCATTGCTTAATTTTTTAGAAATAATTTTTATTTCTTCTATTAAGTTTCCTAACTCTATTTTTGAGGTTTCTGGGTTTAATAACACCACTCTTAAATATCTTAAACCATTCATTTCACAAGAAGTGATATAAAATTTTTTTCTATAAATAATTGAATATCTTAATTTTTTTTGAAATTCATTGCTATTCGATTCCTTCACATATCTAAAGCATAATATATTACTTTCAGGGCTGTATGGTAATTCAAAATGCTCTTCTTTTTTCAATTGATTATAGAAATATTTTGCTAATTCAAAAGTGTAATCAATATATTTTTCAATAGCTCCTTCTCCCTCTAAAGCTAATGCCCAAAAAAACTTTGTTCCTAAAGCAGTTTTAGTACATTCAATCGTATAAGGCATTGAGTCCATTCCTACTACTTCTTGTTCATGGAAAACATAAGATCCTTTTTGTTGAAAAGCCAAAGCTTGGTGTTTAAAGTTTTTAAATAATAATGCTGTGCATAAAGCTGGAACTCGCATCATTTTATGAGCATCCCAAATTATAGATGTTGCTTTATTTATTCCTTTAAGAAGATTTTTATTCTTTTTCGACACTAATGCAGCCGCTCCATGTGCGCCATCGATATGGAACCATAATTTGTGATTTTCACAAAAATCACCCATTTCAGAAATAGGATCGTATAGACCAGTTGAAGTTGCGCAGGCATTAGCAACTACACACATAACTCTCAAATTATTTTTAATAGCTGTATTATATACTATTTCTAAATCATCCATTTTTAATACTTCATTTTTATCAACCTTAACGGGCAAAAAAGAATTGCTCCCTAAGCCTAATATGGATAATGCCCTAGAAATAGAGTAGTGAGCCGATTTAGCTCCAATCACTACTAATATCTTTTGGATTGCCTTCTTGCCAAGCTTCTGGTGATATAGCTGATCGTGCTGCTGCTAATGCCGTCATATTTGCTATTGATCCACCATGGGTCAATAACCCGCTAGCTTCCCCTTTTTTAAACTTAAAATCATAATAGTCCTTTCCATTTAACCACCCCACTTTGTCAAGCATCCAATTTATCATAAAGCCTTCGCAAGTCGCTCCAGCAGGCCCCATTTCATATAATGAACTAGGATTGTTTATGGTACCATGAATTAGTTCGGGAATTCCTGACAAATCATATGGAACAGCAACTTGATGACCCATGTAATTAGGATTACTTAGGTGATTTGTGTTTTTTAAGTAATTAGTAATAAATTTTAATATTTCATCGTTATTTGAAAAGCCTTTTTCAAGGAGCTCTTTTAGTTCAAGGGTCGAAGCAATTAACTCTGGTTTTTGTTGATTTAAAACGTGATTTTTATTTTGCTTACTAGACTTAAGGTGCTTGGATAAAATTTTGCTAATATCACCCATTATTTTATCCATAATAACTATAATTTTAGACTAAAAGTAAATAGAAAATTTTAAAATGTAATGTTGTCTATGACATCTTTTTATTAGCTTTGCTGCTAAAGTTATATTAGATGAAAAAAAATGATTTTTTAATTTCTAACAATATTTATGGTTTGATAGTAGTAAATATTGTAGTGTTAGTTATTGTAGCAGTTTTTGTTGCTCATTTTACATATCATTAATCCTTGAATTATGTATTCAATTGATTTTAATCCAGAAATAATTAAAGGCTTAGATCTGGTTGACGTTGACTTAATTTTCCCTCACGAAAAAATTATAGAAAAAAACACTTCTACAATAAGTAATTTTCTTAAATCTTTTAACGATCATATAGTTCTTTCATCTATTTTATGTTGTTCTAAAAGCATGGTAATTATTGATGGTCACCACAGATATTTTAGTTTAAAAAAACTAGGATTTAAAAAAATTCCTGTTACTAAACTAGATTATTTTTCTAATGATATTAAAACTTCTATTGATCAGAAATACTCCAAAGATCAAATAATAGAGCATGGAATAAACGGAGACTTAATGGAGCCTAAAAGCACTAGTCATATTATTTATTGCAGCAAGACTAAAGAGTGGCAGCCCATAATGTTACTTTCGAGTTTATTTAAAGTAGAGGTCAATAAATAAATTATATTTTTTCTGGGAAATCAGTAATAATTCCATGGACTCCTAAATTTATCATTTCACTTATTTGAACTGTATCATTCACTGTCCAGGTATAAATTTTAAGTCCAGCTTTATAAATTTCAGATGTATTATTTTTATTTAAACTTTTATAAGAAGGGTTAATAGCTATGGCATTCAAGCTTAATGCGGGATTAATCGCCAAGAGAGGATTTTCTCTTGTTATTAAAGCAATTTTTATTTCACTATCTAATTTTCTTAAATCTTTTAATTCATCCCAATTAAAACTTGAAAACAAAATATTATCGCTTTTTGTTATATGTTTTTTGACAAGATCTAAAGATCCTTCTGCAGTATTACGCCCCTTAAGTTCAATATTTAGAAATACATCTTCACCTATTGATTCAATTACTTCTAATAAAGTGGGTATTTGTTCTTGTGAATCTAAAACTCTAAGCTCTTTTAATTCTTCTAATGTTTTTTCTTCAATAAGACCGATTCCGTTAGTTAACTTATCTAAACTTTTATCATGAAAAACTACTATTTCTCCAGTTAAACATTTAAACACATCTACTTCAACTCCATCCGCCCCTAGGTCTATAGCTTTTTTAATTGAAGCTAAAGTGTTTTCTGCTATATGTCCCTTAGCGCCTCTGTGACCAATATTTAGTATATTTCTTTCGTTTGAAGAACAGTTTGACATAATAAATACAATTAAAATTATTTTTTTCATATAAAATGTTGTTCTACATTAGAAAGTAAACATTACAATTTAATTATATTTATTTGATTTTTAAACTTCTTAAATGAACTTGACCTTAAAAAACTTAATTAATGCTGAAAAAAAAGCAGCAATGTTGTTTGATATGATTGAATCAAATAAACTTTTAGTTGCTGGTAAAAGTGAAGAAGAAATTAACAAGGAGATCTATACTCTAGCTTTTGAAATGTTTGGAATTCAGAAATATTGGCATAAACGAATAGTAAGATGTGGAGAAAATACATTAATGCCCTATAATGAAAACCCTAAGAATCTTAATCTGCTAGAAGATGATATTTTATTTATTGACTTTGGACCAATATTCGAAGATTGGGAAGCTGACTTTGGGAGAACTTATGTAATTGGCAAAGATCCATATAAATTAAAGCTTAAAAATGATATAGAATTGGCTTGGTATAAGGGGAAAACCTATTTTGAAAATAATTCAGATCTAACTGGAGCTCAGCTTTACGATTATTGCGTGAAATTAGCTTCAGATTATGGATGGGAATTTGGAGGTCAAATTGCCGGTCATCTTATTGGTCAATACCCTCACGAAAAGCTAGAGAAAGAAAATAAAAGTAATTACATCCATCCTGGTAACTCTGAAAAAATGCTTATTAATGGATTAGATGGTAAGATTAAAAACTGGATACTTGAAATACACTTTATAGATAGAAATAAAAAAATTGGCGGTTTTTTCGAGCAATTACTATTCTAATTTAAGATGATTTTAGTAAATTTAAAAGATCAAATAAAAATTTTAAAAATGGGAAGTAAATTTTTTGGCAATCGAACTGAAAAAAAAACTGCTAGCAAAAAAGGAGTTAAACAAAATTTTAGCAACAAAAATAGTAATGCTAAATCTGGCGGAGTTAGAAAAACAGGTAGAGGAAGCTAGTTTTTAATACCAATCACCCCCTTTTTTACACTTTAACAAACTATCTTATATATTTTAACTATGACAATAATAAAACACTTCTTATACCTTATCTGTTTTGGAACTTTTTTGCTTTCTGCACAAAAAACAACTTTAAATCTTGAAAAAAGCACATTAAAGTGGACCGGGGAACAAATAACATCAAAAATTCATTATGGTTCTTTGCAGTTTAAATCTGGTGATGTATTATTTGAAAATGGGTTAATTACTAAAGGTACCTTTATTGTAGATATGACCACTCTTTCAGTCGAAGATTTACAAGGATCAAGTAAAGGAAAGCTAGAAGGTCACTTAAAATCAGATGATTTTTTTTCTGTTGAAAAATTTAATGAATCTTCAATTGTAATTTCTAGTTCTTCTAAAATCCCTAATGGATTAAGTGTTTCTGGCATCTTAACTATTAAAGGAACTTCTCATCCTATAGATTTTAAAATGTTACTAAAAGACAGCTCTTGGGTAAGCTACCTAACATTTGATCGAAGTAAATACAATGTCAGATATGGTTCGGGAAGCTTTTTTGAAAACCTTGGTGACAAATTAATTTTGGATTCTATCAAATTAGAAACTAGTCTGAAATTCAACTAGTTGTAGCTTAAATGGTTTTTTTACCCTACTAATATATATTTTTTGTAGATAAAATATTCTATTTTCGCGAATAATTATGACTATTCGCTTTTTAGAAAAAAAAGATATTGATCAAGTAATTGAGCTTTGGGCTAATGCTTTTAGTTCTAGATATGATAAAGAAAAATGCTTGACAAATGTTTCTGATCCCAATTCCATCACTTTAATTGCTAAAAAAGATGACACAATTATTGGTGTAGCCTCTTTATATATTATTCAAAAATTAACTAGGAAACTTGGCTTAATTGAAGACGTTGCAGTAAACAAAAATTATAGAGGGAATGGAACTGGAAAATTACTAGTTGAAAACTTAGTCCAGCTTTCTTTTAAAAATAATTGTGACAAAACGATGTTAAATACGTCTGAAAGTAACGTTCCTTTTTATGAGAAAATTGGATTTGAGAAAAAAGAAGTTCAAATGATTATTAGAAAACAATAAATGTGTGGAATTGTAGGATATATAGGAAATAAGCCTGTTTATGATATCTTAATAAATGGGTTAAAAAAATTGGAATACAGAGGTTATGATTCCGCAGGAATTATGCTTTATGATAAAACTTCTGTTATTAAGAAAAGTAAAGGTAAAGTTGCCGATTTAGAAAGTCTATTTACAAATAAGGAGGATAAAAAAGGGTCTGTAGGAATAGGGCATACAAGATGGGCTACTCATGGACCACCAAATCAAATTAATTCTCATCCACATGTATCGAACTCAGGGGAAATTTCACTTGTACATAACGGCATTATTGAGAACTATCATTCTATAAAATCAGTATTATTAAAAAAAGGGTATGTTTTTGAATCTGACACTGACTCTGAGGTTTTAGTCAATTTAATTGAGGACATAAAGAAAAGTAAAAAAATAAAGTTAGGTAAAGCTGTTTACTACGCACTTAAGCAAGTAGTAGGAGCTTATGCTATTGCTGTTTTTGACTCAACTAATCCAAATGAAATTGTTACAGCCAAGCTAGGAAGTCCTTTAGCTATTGGAATTGGTAAATCTGAATACTACATTGGTTCTGATCCTTCTCCTTTTTTAGAATTTACTAAAAGGTGCATTTACCTGAATGATCATGAAATGGCTATAATAAACTTAAAAAAAGGGCTTACGTTAAGAGAAATCAAAGAAGACTCTATTCTAGATCCTTTTATAGAAGAGCTTGAGCATGACATTGAAGAAGTTGAAAAGGGAGGTTACGATCATTTCATGTTAAAAGAGATTTTTGAGCAACCTCAGTCTATAAAAGACACCTTTAGAGGGCGTTTAATTTCTGCATCAACCCCAATTAAGATTTCATCAATTGAAAAACATTTCGATAAGTTTAAATCTGCCAAAAGAATAATTTTTATTTCATGTGGAACATCGTGGCATGCAGGTTTATTGGCTGAATACTATTTTGAAGAGCTTCTTCGAATTCCTGTTGAAGTTGAATATGCTTCTGAATTTCGATACCGAAATCCTATAATTAATAAAGGAGATATTGTTATCCCAATTTCACAATCTGGTGAAACAGCAGATACTTTAGCTGCCATTAAAATGGCAAAGGAAAAAGGAGCTTTTTTATATGGAATTTGCAACGTAGTTGGCTCTACTATTGCTAGAGAAACTCATACGGGAGTTTATACACACGCAGGCTCCGAAATTGGAGTAGCTTCAACAAAAGCTTTTAGTTGCCAAATTAGTTTACTTCTTTTAATGGCGCTAGATATTGGAAAAAGACTAGGTACAATTGAAGAAAGTAGATATAAAAGAGTCATTAAAGAATTAGCTATAATTCCCCAAATTCTTGAAAAAGTACTGTCAAAAAGTAAACATATCGAGAATGTTTCTGAAAATTTTCTAGATGCCGCCAATTTCCTTTATTTAGGAAGAGGATACCAATTTCCTATCGCACTTGAGGGCGCTCTTAAGCTTAAAGAAATATCTTATATACATGCCGAAGGATATCCAGCAGCCGAAATGAAACATGGCCCAATAGCCTTAATCGATGAGAGCATGCCTATTGTAGTGATTGCTACAAAAAAAGGTCACTACCATAAGATAGTTAGTAATGTTCTGGAAATCAAAGCTAGAGGAGGGCAGATTATAGCCATTGTTTCAGAAGGAGATACTGAAATTAAAAAATTAGCAGATCACGTAATTGAAATCCCTAATTGTGATGAGTTAATAGCGCCTATTCTTGCTAATATTCCCCTTCAACTATTATCTTATTATATAGCTAATAAAAAAGGTTGTAATGTAGATCAACCTAGAAATTTAGCAAAATCTGTTACTGTGGAGTAAAAGAAAACGGTTATCCTTACCTCTCGAATTTAGTAATAAGGTTCTCTGTTACAATAACTACAACAAAAGTTTGGGAATCAAATTATAGTGATTATCAACAGTATTTATTCAACAGAATTTGTAAATATAAAGAGTGTTTTCTTACCCCTATTGGGTTCAGAAAGATATCTCAAATCTTCAACGAGGAGGGGTTAAAAACACCCCGAGGAAGTCCCTTTAAAAACAACCATGTTCACTCCATTTATAAGAAAGGTTTAATTCGTGAAGAAAGAATGAATAGAAAAGATATCGTAGAGGTGTCTCAACCTATCATTGAGGAGTTAAATTAAAAATCCGTTTTTGATTAAATGTAAAGTTTTTTTGTCATTATGTAAAAAATACTTTACATTTGTTGAAATATAAAAATTATAATATGAGTTATTTATTTAGTAATAAGTTTAAAAAAACAAGTGGTGTGGTTTTTTATTTGTCAATACTAGTTGGATTATTTTTACTCTTGACAGATAGAATACAAGACATTTTTGTTGTCAACGTTTTTTCAATTTTTTCATATGAATGGTTTGGTTCAGAACAAACAGGTTTTGGTTGGATAGAAAATGGGTTAGGTGATGAAATTTTTACCCTATTAATTATTGTTTCAGGATTAATAAACTCTTTTAGTAAAGAGAAAACAGAAGATGAATTAATTTCAAGAATTAGATTAGAAAGTTTGTCCTTATCTCTGTTTATAAGTTTTGGGTTAATAATTATATCTACATTTTTAGTTTTTAATATTAACTATATGTATGTATTGGTGTTCAACTTATTTTTAATAATTCTCTTATTTAATTTAATATTTAAATTCAGACTATTCAAACACTATAACTCATGAAAAATAATTTAAAGTTATATCGAACAAAGTCTGGATATACACAAGAAGATATTTCAAAAAAAATTGGTGTTTCTAGACAAACAATAAACTCCATTGAAAATAACAGATTTCATCCCTCCATACTATTGTGTTTGAAACTTTCAAAAGAATTAGATTGTCGGGTAGATGATTTATTTTTTCTTGAAAGTTGATGTAAGAAAAGTTTAAGGGTTAAGGTTAACTGTATAATAAGAATAAACCACCACTGTGGAATAGTTAACTACAACAAAGATTGTCCGTTTTCGTCAGTTGTTAATACTTCGGACATATAATCTACAAATGGGCGAACTTGTTTAAGTGCATCTTCCACTTTGTCAATAAAATCTTCTCCGCATACTTCTTTATTGGAATATGAAATTGAAAATATATATTGTTTTTTGCGAATTAAATCAATTTCCAAATGGTTTTTATCTATTCCTCTTGGAGCTGTTTTTAGTTCGTTTCCTTTTAAACTCCCCCATACAGAGTTAAATTCTGGGGCATTTATTATCGTTTTAAACTCTTGAGCCTCATACATGAACTCTTGACGTATTCTTTTAAGATCGTCTGGATTAGGATCCCAAAAACCACAAGCCAAAAAATTATTTCCAGGAGATATGTGAAGGTAATATCCCCCACGATATTGTGGTTTGGAACGATGCCATGTTAATCCAAAATGGGTTTTAAAAGGCGTTTTATCTTTTGAAAATCTAACGTCTCTATAAATACGAAATACTTTAAAACGATCTATGTTGTCAAACTTATTTAATCTATTTTTTAATTCTTCTCCGAACACTTTAACTTGTGCTTCATATAATTTAAAAGCTGGTTTATTATCTATAAACCAATCTCTTTGATTATTGAATTTAAGTTTCTTAAAAAAACTAAATATTTTATTTGATAAAATCATCTGTTAAAGCGCTTTTAATTAAAACTCTTCCCAAAAGTTGGTGGTAAACTCATCCAAATATTCCGGCAATACTTTGTTGTTTTCTTTTATGTTTTCAAACCCTTTGATGTCCATAGTTTTTGACTGAAATATTTGCAGTTCTTGTTTGTTTAATGAATTAATAATTAAATCTAACTTAAATGAAATTTGATTTTGCTTTCTTCTCCCCTTTACATATTTATTTTTTTCAACAACCTTAATTGGTCTGTCAATACCAGATTTTCTTCCATTACTAACCTGAAAATAGCTCAAAGAATATTTTTTATTATTTAGTTTTGAAAACACCATTCGACCCTCCTCCAAATAAACGTTTGTAGAAACTCCTAGTAATTTAAATTTAAATAAGGATTTCACATTTTCAAAATCAATTCTTACAACTGCAAAATCATCTGAATTTACATATAAAACACCCTTATAATCTTTAGATCCTTTAGGAAAACAGGAAATTACATAAACTAACTGATTGCCTAAGTAAGTTAATTCTGGATCACCAAATCTATATCTATTAGATTTTAAAATAAAATCTAATTTTGTTTCTTCATTATAAAAAAGATTAGAATAAATATTGGTTATTCTTGATTTTTGATAAGCAGCAAAGTTTTGTTTTCTTTTAAGCTCATAAATCTTGAGCTTTTTTTAATGCTTCTTGGTTAGTACTATCTATTTCCCAAAGTCCGTCGATTGATAAATCAGCAGAAAAAGGCAGTAAACCAGACTTGATTTTAAAATATGAGTTTGATTTTAGATTTTCCTGTAAAGCTTCTTTTAGTCTAGAGTTTATTGAATTTAAAATATCATCATCTTTTTTATAAGTTAATCTAGATTTAATTAAATTTATTTTCTGCTTTCCCTCCTCTAAGTTGCCGTAGTAATAACATAAAGTTTCTGTTGCGCTTTTATTTTCTTTGGGAACTCTAATTAACAAGCTGTCTAGAATAGAAGAATTAACCTGATCAATAGATGATTTAAATTTGTTAAGCTCTATCTTATCTATTTTCCTATTAGACTCATATCTATAGAATATTTTTTTTTCGCTTATTTCTTTTTGATAGTTTTGTTCTATCCCTGCTTTTACTTTTTCTATTATTTCATTTGAACTTAGATTTCTATTTGTAACAACTACGTTCTCTAATGTTATCATTTCAGGAATCATATAAACGATACTATCTTTAAAACTGCTTATTTTCAAAGAAGTTTTTTTATACCCCATAGATGAAATAAATAATGAATCGTTAGTGCCATATTGCTCGTTTATTAATTCAAAACGGCCATCTATGTCAGTAATTATTCCTTTATTATTCGAAAAATACACCGTAGCAAATGGTATTGAAGACAAGGTCAGAGAGTCTAATACTTTGACTGTTGAAGACTGAGAGTTAATGTTTAATGCAAATAAAAATATAAAAGAGTAAAGAAGGTTATTCATTATTATAATGTAATTTAAATCAGTTGCAATTTAGTAATCCTAAATTAATAATTGACTTTGATTTTTTGGTTTTTCTTACTGTTTAGTTTATATTCTAATTCATTATGAAGCAAACATATATAATTGACGGGATGACTTGTGGTGGTTGTAAGGCTTCTGTTAAAAAACACCTTTTAGATTTAAAAGAAATTTCCGAAGTAGAAATAACTCTTGAAAACAAAGAAGTTGTCATCACTATGGGGAATCCTATTGAAGCTAGTGAACTTCAAAAAGCATTGCCTTCAAAATACAAGGTTTCGTTAATAGAAAATAATTTTGTTTCTAAGGCTCTTTCAAATTCTGAAAATGAAAAAAGTAAGCTACAGCAACTCAAACCGCTGATACTTATTTTATTTTATATAACTACAGCAAGTGTCTTGTTGAATTATCAAAATTGGGATAGGAATGAAATCATGTTAGACTTTATGGGTTTATTCTATATTGTATTTAGTTTTTTTAAGTTATTAGACCTAAAAGGATTCTCAGAGTCATTTAAAATGTATGATCCTTTGGCTAGTCGAGTTCCAATTTATGGATGGATATACCCTTTTATAGAAGTTGTTTTAGGCCTAATGTTTTTGATGCATTTTGGCGTTAAAACAGCTTTAGTTATTACTTTAATTGTTTTAGGGGTTACAACTATAGGGGTTACAAAATCATTATTAGACAAAAAATCTATTCGTTGTGCTTGCTTAGGCACTGCTTTAAAGCTACCAATGACGGAAGCAACTTTTATTGAAAATGCCGTTATGATTGTAATGGCAATTCTCTTGTTGGTGAGCTAAAATTTGATTTTTAACGAACATATTTCATTTGTTCTTATTTATAAATTTTTTAACTATTTCTAAACTTTTAATTGGCCTCTCTTCCATTGGAATATGTCCAGTTTTGTCCATTATTACAATTTCGCTATTTGGCAATAACTCATCAAATAACTTTGCGTTATAAGCAGGAATCCAAGCATCCTGTTTTCCCCACAAAATTAAAGTTGGAGTGTAAATTAGCTTTAACCTATTGGTGTGATCTTTTGCTTTAATATACGCCCTGTCAATAAATGACTGTCTGTTGTTTTCTCGTAAAATTAAATCTCTATATGTTTCAATTTTCTCATTGGTTAACTTAGATTCATCATAGTACACTTCTTTTAAGTTCATTTTAATAAAACTTCTTGGAGTCACATATCTTAGTATTTTATTTAATCCTGGGATTTTTGCTAGTTTAATAACAAGTGGCTTGTCTTTAGTCGAAAACCCTGCGGGGTTTAATAAGTGAAGCTGAGAAACCTGATCTTGATGAAACGAACTATAATACCATGCTATTGCGCCCCCTAATGAATTCCCTGCTATCATAAATTCATTAAGTTCTAGTTTATTAAAAAATTCTTCTAAAAAAATTCGATAATCATCTAATTGATATTTCTTTAGAGGATGAGGTCCAGTTAGACCATATGCTGGGAGATCTAATCGAATCACACGAAAATTTTTAGAAAGTTCATTAGTCCATTTGTCCCAAGTATGTAAAGAAGCAGCCGTTCCGTGTAAAAGTACATATACAGGTCCTTCTCCTTCGTCTCTATAATGAATATTCATTCCTTGAATATTCACAAATTTAGAATTTACGTTAGTGTATTTTTTTGTGAGTTCTGACAAAGGAATATCTGGAGAAATCAAACTCCAAAAAACTAATACTATTCCAAAAATGATAAAAAAGAGTTTAAATATTAGTTTTCTATTTTTCATATAATAAATATAATAACTAAGGTCGAAAGTTTTTTTATCTTTATTATAACTATGAAAAATTATCTTCTCCACATTGTTATTTCTTTAATTGCCTTTTCATTATCCTATTTACTAGCCTACTCAACTGGGCTGAGTTTAGTACAGGATACCGTTTTAATTGTATTTGCAATTCAATGGGTTTTATTTATCCCCGCATACTTATTTCGAACCGAAAAGTTTTTTGATTTAGCGGGAAGTGTCACTTATATTTTTGCTGTGTCATTTGTTTTTTATAAATCTAATGATGATTTATTAAGCTATGATATCGGTAGTTTGATTCTAAGTATGGTTATTATTTTTTGGGCTTTAAGATTGGGTAGTTTTTTGTTTTTAAGAATAAAAAAAGCTGGCGAAGACAAAAGGTTTAAAGAAATTAAGACCTCCCCTACTCGGTTTTTTATGACTTGGTCTCTTCAAGGAATGTGGGTGTCTCTATGCTCAGCATGTGCTCTTACAGCCTTAGCAAATCCAAACGGAATTCAAACAAATCTTTTATTCTATTTTGGATTATTCATTTTTTTAAGTGGTTTTATTTTAGAAATTATTGCAGACACTCAAAAATCTAAATTTAGATCAAATACCAAAAACAAAAACCTGTTTATTAATACTGGACTATGGTCTTTTTCTAGACACCCCAACTATTTGGGTGAAATAATTCTTTGGCTTGGTATATCTATAATGTCTATTTCGGCATTAAACGAATGGCAATATGTAACACTAATTTCTCCTGTTTTTACCTATGTTTTACTAGTTTACATAAGTGGAGTAAGGCTTTTAGAGGAAAGTGGAAAAGAAAAATGGGGGCATTTAGAAGAGTATAAAAAGTATTTAAAAAATACGCCCTCACTACTTATTAAATAAAATGAAAGATCAAATTCCTAAAATTTACAGAAAACCAAACGGGCCAATAGTGGTACAAGGAAAAGTTGAATTGAATGATGAAGAAGGTAACAAAATTAAACACGGACCAAGATTTAGTTTATGTGGCTGTACAAAGTCTAAAAATCTTCCCTTTTGTGATGGAGCACATAAATCTTAATCCCAACTAATTAAGTCTAAATCTGCTTCAATCTAATGTTGGTCTACAATGACTATACTTTTCTTCTTTTTTAAAAGAAATTAGTATATTGAATAATCTAAACAAAAATTAAATTATGGATAACTCTATTTCAAAAAACAAACTATTTACAGCAGCCTGTATTTCGCTAATCGTTACTGCGATGACTTTTGCTATTAGAGCAGGAATATTGACAGACTTAGGAGTTCAATTCGAATTGTCCGACACTCAACTGGGCTATATTAATAGCCTAGCTTTTTTAGGGTTTCCAGTAGCTACAGTTATAGGGGGGCTTTTATATAATGTCTTAGGGGCTAGAAAATTAATGATTATTGCTTTTTTCTCACATTTGATTGGCCTTGTATTGACCATTTATGCCGGTGGATTTGAAGCCTTATTAATCTCTTCATTCTTTATAGGATTTGCTAACGGATCAGTAGAAGCTGCATGTAATCCTTTAATTGCTGATATGTATACAAAAAACAGAACGGCTATGTTAAATAAATTTCACGTATGGTTTCCTGGTGGAATTGTTATAGGTGCGTTAACGTCAAAATTCATGTCTGATTTTGGAATGGGTTGGCAAATACAAATAGCCGTTATGATTATTCCAACTTTAATATACGGATACCTGTTTTTTAAAGAAGAATTTCCTGAAAGCCAACATATAGAGACTGATACTTCAGTAAACATTAAGTCTTTATTTAGTCCTTTGTTTTTATTTATAATAGCCTGTATGACTTTAACAGCTATTTCTGAGTTTGGTCCACAACAATGGATTGAAAGAATATTAGGTAACTCAGGAGCTAATCCAATGTTAATTCTTGCTATGGTTACTGGAATTATGGCTTTAGGAAGGTATTTTGCTGGACCTATTATTCATAAATTAAACCCAATAGGTGTTTTATTAATGTCTGCTATTTTAACTTCCGCAGCGGTCTATTCAATGAGTATTGCTGAAGGTAATATGATTTATTTTGCAGCTATCTTATTTGCTTTTGGAGTGTGTTATTTCTGGCCTACAATGATTGGTTTTGTTTCTGAATATCTTCCAAAAACCGGTGCTTTAGGAATGTCTCTTGTTGGAGGAGCCGGAATGCTTTCAACAGCAATCTGGCAGCCTGTAATAGGCTCATGGCTTGATGCAGAAAAAGAAATAGCTTTAGCATCTGGGGTTGCCCAAGAGGCTGCCGAACTAGTTGCAGGAAAAGCGGCATTAGGCAACATGGTCTATTTTCCATTAGCCCTAATCGTACTTTTTGGAATTTTATTTGCGTTTGGAAAAAAGTTAGAAGAAAAAAGAATCCCTCAAGCAGGATAATTATTATAAATTAAAAATGAATAAAAAAATTAGATTAGGAGTTCTTGGTGGTGGTGGAGATTCATTAATAGGAGTTTTACATAGGGTGGCTTCCAGCATGTTTAGTCGTTACGAGATTGTTGGTGGCGTATTTAATCCTGACTTTAATGAAAATGTTGCTTTTGCAAAACAAATAGGAATAGATACTACAAGAGTCTATGAAAATTTTGAAACGATGATTAGCGAGGAGTCTAAATTAGATGAATCCCAAAGAATGCAAGTTGTCTCAATATTGACCCCAAACTTTCTTCATTACCCAATGGCAAAAAAATTACTTGAAAACAATTTTCATGTAATATGTGAAAAACCTTTGACCACTTCTTATCAGGAAGCTTTGGATTTAAAGAAAATTCAAAAAGAAAAAAATTCCGTGTTTGCTGTAACCTATACCTATACTGGTTATCCTATGGTTAGGCAAATGACTAAAATGATTTCTCAAGGAGTTATTGGTAATGTACAGAAAGTTGATGTTCAATATTTCCAAGGTTGGCTAAACCCTATAATTCATGAAAAAGAAAAAAGATCATCAACCTGGAGATTAGATCCAAAAAAATCTGGCTCTAGTTGTTGTCTTGGCGATATTGGAACCCATGCCTTTAATATGGCTGAACTTGTAACTGGAATGAAAGTAAATACAGTATTGGCAGATCTAAATACTTTATACGATGATAATCCAATGGATGTAGATGCTAATATTCTTATTAGGTTCTCAAATAATGCTAAAGGGGTTATTCGTTCAAGTCAGATTGCCACAGGTGAGGAGAATAACTTAAGGATTAGCGTTTACGGCGCTAAAGGAGGATTAAAGTGGGAACAAGAAAATCCAAACTATTTATCTCATTTATCGGATGAAAATCCTATTCAAGTTTTAAAGTCTGGTCACGCCTATAACGACCCCTTGTCTCTAGACGGAACAAAGCTTCCCCCTGGACATCCTGAAGGTATTTTTGATTCAATGGGTAATATATATAAAGGCGTTGCAAGAGCGATTAACAATGAACCTTATGATCCTGCAGAATTTCCTTCATTAGAAGATGGTGTAAGAGGAATGGATTTTATTGAAAGAACTCTAGAATCAAACTCTAATGGAAATGTTTGGGTTGAATTGAATAAATAACAATATGAAAACTATAAAAGGGCCTGCTATTTTTTTAGCACAATTTGTTGGAGATAAGAAACCATTTAACAACCTGAAAAACATTTGTGATTGGGCTAAAAAATTGGGTTACAAGGCTATTCAAATTCCTTCATGGGATGATAGACTCATTAATATAACCAAAGCGGGAGAAAGCAAAACATATTGTGATGAAATTAAAGGAATTGTTAATGAAGCTGGATTAGAAATTTCTGAACTAGCAACTCATCTTCAAGGTCAGCTTATAGCGTCTCACTATGCTTATGATACAATGTTTGATTCCTTTGCTCCAAAGGAATTACAAAACAATGTGAAGGGACGTACAGAGTGGGCTATAAGTCAAGTTAAATCAGCTGCATCAGCTAGCAAGAATTTGGGAATAGATGTAATGGCTTCATTCTCAGGATCACTTTTATTTCATACAATGTATCCATGGCCACAAAGACCTAAGGGATTAGTAGAAGCTGGCTTTAAAGAATTAGCAAGCAGGTGGACGCCTATTCTGGATCATTGTAAAGATAATGGAGTTGATATATGTTACGAGCTTCATCCTGGTGAAGATTTACATGATGGGGTAACTTTTGAAAGGTTTTTGAAAGCGACTAATAATCATTCAAGTGCAAAAATACTTTATGACCCAAGTCATTTTGTTTTACAACAAATGGATTATTTAAAGTTTATTGACTACTACCATGAATATATAAAAATGTTTCACGTAAAAGATGCGGAATTCAATCCTTCAGGAAAATCAGGAGTTTATGGAGGCTATCAAGATTGGATTGATAGGCCAGGAAGATTCCGATCACTTGGAGATGGTCAGAGTTGATTTTAAGAGCATTTTTTCAAAACTAAGCCAATATGGTTTTGACGGTTGGGCTGTGCTTGAATGGGAGTGTTGTATTAAATCTCCTGAACAAGGCGCAAAAGAAGGTTCAAAGTTTATCAAAGATCATATTATAGATGTTTCTAAAAAAGCCTTCGATGATTTTGCAGGCGGGAATACCGATTCAAATCACATTAATCAAATTTTAGGACTCTAGGATTGTTTAACAAAACATTGTCTATAAGAATGTTTTGTTTTAATTCATTACTTTTATAACCTTAGAATCATAACATGAAACATCTTATTTCTTTCTTTTTAATCTCTCTGTTTTTTTTTAGTTGCAGTGGATCTATTGATAATTGCGGAGAAATTGACCGTAAGTATGAAAAAAATGGCGAATATTTTTTTGCATTAATAATGCATGAAGACAATAATTCTAGCGATAATGATGGTGGCGGCAGAGTGTATAGTGATGTGAGTGTTGCTAAAAAGGATTATTTATCAAAAAAAATTGGCGATCAATACTGTGTTGAAGATTAAAAAGATTTAACTTTAAGATTAACTTAATCAAACTATATGGAAACTTATAAATGTGATAAATGTGGAATGTCAGTTAACGCTTCTTGTGGAAAATGTGGAATTCCTTTAGAAAACAGCCATATTAATCTTGAAGACGGGGCTCAAGTTCAAGTCTCAAAATGTCCTAGTTGTGAAGGCAAAATAAAATCCCCTTTATGCTGTGGAGAAGACATGAATTGCTCCATTTAAATTAAAGATTAAACTCCATATTACCCTCAGCGACATTAAAACCTTTAGAGATTATGTTTTTAAAAGGGACTGAAGACTTGTCAATCGCTGGATTAGTATGATTGAGATGAATGAAATACACTTTGTTTTTATCTACAACACTGAGGTTTTTAAAAAGCTCTAGGCTTTCAATAATAAAAGGGTGTGGGATTTCTGAGATATCTCTATTATTAATTTCTTTTGCATCATAAAAAGTGCCATCTAAAAAAGCGTAATCTACTTCTTTTACAAGTTCAACTATTGATATTTCCCACTTTTCCCATTTATCAATATCAGGGATAAAAAGAGCTGTTTTATTAGGTCCAATTATTTTATACCCAACAGTCTCTGAATACTCGTCTCTATGTGGAACTAAAAAAGGAACTATACTTAAATTGTCTCCTAAAACTTCTGGCTTATTATTGGAGAGGCTTTTTAGATCTACATTCTTCAATTTAACCAATTGATCCCAAGGACCATTTGAGCTAATAAACTCATGCATTTTAGGCATAACAAACAAAGGCACCAATGAACTGCTAAAAGATTCTCTTCCTAAATTTAAAAGTCCAGAATAATGCCCCATATGTGCATGAGTTATAAATATTCCATTTAATTTTTTAGATATATTTTCATTTCCAATTAATTTCTTTAGTTGAAAATTAATGTCTGGGGTTGCGTCTATTAAATAATTTTTGTTGTTTTTTAAATTTGATATTCCAAGACTTGAAACTCCTATTCTTTGTGTTTGGTTTAAAAAATATTCTTCACAACATTTTTTATTACAACCCAGATGTGGAATACCGCCATCTTGAATAGTTCCTAAAACCTTTAAAGAAACATGATCAAATTTTATTTCTTTTTTTTGTGTCTGAGAATTACAGCCTATTAGCATTATGCTCATTAAGAGAGCAATGTTAAATTTTGTTTGTTTTATAAAAATCATTTTGATTTAGTCAAAAAGAGCTTTTAGTTCAGTAGCTTCTTTAGCGGGTAATTTGCCGGCCAAAACTAAACTTAATTGTCTTCTTCTTAAAGCTGCATCATATCTTTCTTTTTCTAGTTTGGTTTCTGGAATAATTTGTGGAATTTTTACTGTTTTTCCTTTTTTATTTAAAGCAACAAAAGTAAAGATAGCCTCATTAACTTTGGTGTTTTTTGAATTAGTTTTGTTTTGTTTCCATACATCAATGAAAACTTCCATTGATGTATTAAATGCTCTTGAAACTTTTGCTTCTATAGTTAAAATACTTCCGACAGGAACAGGCTCTCCAAACACAACGTTATTAACGGATGCTGTAACAACAATTTGTTCTGAGTGTTTAATGGCAGCTATACTAGCTACTCTATCCATTCTTGCTAATAACTCTCCCCCAAAGAGACTGTTTAGACTGTTTGTATCTCCAGGCAATACTAGATCTGTTTGAATTGTTTTAGAATTTTCTGGCGTTTTTAATTTCATCCTGTACTTTTAGACTAATTTGCTTTAAAAAGCCACGCATCTTTATTCTCTTTTTTCTGAACAAGCCTCAGGTTAACAACTGCTTCATCTCTATTGGAATATCCTGAAAAAGCAACTGGACTTAACCCCTTATCATTAAGTGGAAGTATTTTTGAATCATATCCTTTGTTTTTGAGACTTAAAACCAATTTTTCAGCATTATTTGAAACCCTAAAAGCACCAGCGATAATATAATATTGTTTTGCTTCTCTTTTAACATTAAGAGTTAATGAAGGTAAAGACCCTAAATCAAAAACTGCTTTTTGTACAGTTTCTTTTGACTGATTTCGAGCTTCTTGTTGTTGAACAATTTTTTGTTCAATAAATTTATTATTAACATTGTAATATAAAGAACCTAATCCAAAAACTAAACAGGTCCAAATAGCGGCCGTTTTAAATAAATTAGATTTTTTAACTGGTTTAAAATATGTTGGGATATTCTTTACATTATCTGATTTATCTTGATTCAGTTGAGATACGTAAAGTGTAGTTAAGCCAAAAGAATCTTTTAAATGATTTACTGATTTTACAGGAACAAATACAATGCTTTTTTCAGAATTCAAATAAAGCTCTCCAATTTTTTTTAATTGAACTGTTTGATGTTGTAGCTTTTGTTTCCAGTCAAGAACTTCCTGATGAATTTTTTTTAGAGCATTTTCATAGCTCAAATTTAATTTTGATGAAATATGCTTAGCTAAAAGACCATCATTGTCTTTAATTTGAGAGTTAAAAGAAATTTGTTTGTAAGGAGGATGAAACTTCTCCTCACTAAAGTCATATTCAGCAGGTTTATAATTTCCTAAAAAACTTCCAAACCCTGGAACGGTAACACAATCGTGTTGAAATAATAGTTCACTAATATGATTAGATAGCTGCATATATCAAAAATACATTTTTTTGATTTAAATTCTAAAATAATTAAACTCTAATTATATCCCAATTTTTCTCTAACTCTATTTAAGACACCTTGCGCAATCTTATGTGCTTTTGAAGCTCCAATATTTAAAGCCTCGTCTATTTCATTTAGGTTAGACATGTAGTAATTAAACTTTTCTCTCTCAGCAGAAAATTTGGCTAAGATATAACTCAGCAATTCTTTTTTTGCATGACCATATCCATAGCCTCCTTTTTTGTAATTTTCTTTTAGAGAATTAACTGAATTTTTGTCTGCTATTAGTTCATACAGTTTAAATACATTACAGTTTTTATAGTCTTTTGGATCTTCTATTGGAGTACTGTTGGTCTCAATAGACATGATTTGCTTTTTTAGCTTCTTTTCAGAAAGAAAAATATCAATTACATTCCCTTTAGATTTACTCATTTTCTCTCCGTTAGTGCCGGTAATTAATTGGGTACTTTCATTAACTTTAGCGCTTGGCAAAACAAATGTTTCACCATAGGAATTGTTAAATCTTGAGGCTACATCACGTGTCATTTCAAGATGTTGATGCTGATCTTTTCCTACTGGAACATACTGAGCATCATAAAGTAAAATGTCTGCTGCCATTAACATTGGATAAGTGAAAATTCCTGCATTAACATCCTCTAGCCTGTCAGATTTGTCTTTAAATGAATGTGCCAGCGTTAGCCTTTGGTAAGGGAAATGACAGGATAAAATCCAAGCTAATTCCGTAGCAATCGGCACATCACTTTGACGGTAAAAAATAGTTTTATTAATATCAAGTCCGAATGACAGCCAGGCTGCTGCAGTAGCATAGGTATTGTTTTTTAAAATTTCTTTGTCTTTTACTTGAGTTAAGGAATGTAGGTCTGCAATAAATAAAAACGAATCATTTTTTGAATCATTAGACATCTCTATCGCAGGAATAATGGCCCCTAAAATATTTCCCAAATGTGGGGTTCCTGTACTCTGAACTCCTGTTAAAATTCTTGCCATGTAAGTGTTATTACCAACAAAAGTAATAGATTTAAAAAACATATTGCACATTTAATTACTTTTACATCTATGCTAAGAATTATAAAAATCATTTTGTGTGGGTTGTATAACGTTTGGTTTTATATTTTAGCAGGGTCAGGACTTTTAATTCTTTTACCTGTTTTTTTTGTATTAACATATAAGGAAACCTGGTATCCTCAGTTTTTTTGGGTTGCTAGAAATATTTGGGCTAATATTATATTATTTGGAATGGGTTTAATTCCAAAAATAGAATACAAGGAGCCTTTTATTAAAGGGAATAGTTATATGTTGGCGGCTAACCACAAAAGTATGATTGATGTAATGCTAATGCTAAGAGTTAGTAAAATACCTTTTGTTTTTGTAGGGAAAAAAGAACTTGTGAAACTGCCTATTTTTGGATACTTCTATAAAAGAGTTGCGATCATGGTAGATCGAGACAGCCGTGAAAGCAGAAAAAATGTCTATAAGCTTGCCCAAAGAAGATTAGATCAAGGCCTAGGTATCTGCATATTTCCTGAAGGCGCAGTATTTGGCCCAGAAGTTAAATTAGCTCCTTTTAAAAACGGTGTTTTTAGATTTTCTACAGATTTTCAAATGCCAATAGTCCCTATGTCTTTTCTTGATTGTGAAAAAAGATATCCTTACCATTTTTCTTATAATCACTTTGTAGGAGGACCCGGATTTCTTAGAGTACGAGTGCATAATCACATTAGTACTAAAGGGCTAGGTGAAAACGACAGGGAGTCCTTAAAAAAACAAGTTTACGATTTGCTTTGGAATGATTTAGATGATTAAGATTTAAGCGCTTCAACAATTTTCACCTCTAACTCATCACATAACTCAGGATTGTCAGTAAGAATCTTCTTCACAGAATCTCTTCCTTGACCAAGTTTTGTTTCTCCATAGCTGAACCAAGATCCACTTTTATCAATAATTCCGTGTTCTACTCCTAAGTCAATAATTTCTCCCAATTTAGAAATTCCTTTTCCATACATGATATCAAATTCACTTAATTTAAATGGAGGAGCAACCTTATTTTTTACCACCTTAACTCTAGTTTTATTACCTAGAACATTTCCATCAGTGTCTTTAATTTGAGTTGATCTTCTAATATCAAGTCTAACCGAAGCGTAAAATTTTAATGCATTTCCCCCTGTTGTAGTTTCAGGGTTTCCAAACATAACTCCAATTTTTTCTCTAAGCTGATTAATAAAAATAACTGTACAATTAGTCTTGCTTATGTTAGAGGTTAGTTTCCTTAAGGCTTGTGACATTAACCTTGCATGAAGCCCCATTTTAGAGTCTCCCATCTCACCTTCAATTTCGCTTTTTGGAGTCAATGCGGCTACAGAGTCAATCACGATTATATCAATTGCGCCCGATCTAATTAAATTATCTGTTATTTCAAGAGCTTGCTCTCCATTGTCAGGCTGAGAAATAATTAGTTCGTCAATATTTATTCCAAGATCTTGAGCATAAAACCTGTCAAAAGCATGCTCAGCATCAATAAACGCTGCTATTCCGCCAGCTTTTTGAGCTTCTGCAATTGCATGAAGTGTTAAAGTTGTTTTTCCAGAGGACTCAGGACCATAAATTTCTATTACCCTTCCTTTAGGGTATCCACCTATGCCTAAAGCATAGTCTAAAGTTAATGATCCACTTGAAATTGCTTCAATTTCTTCAATTGGGGAATCGCCCATTTTCATCACAGTTCCCTTGCCGTAAGTTTTATCTAATTTGTCAAGTGTTAACTGAAGTGCTTTTAGTTTTGAATCTTTATCTTTGCTCATGAAAAAATGAAATTAGGTTGATAGCTAAACTACAATTTATTTAAATTATCTCATAGCGGTATAGGTTGGATTTTTATAAGAATTATTAAAATATTATTTTCGCTTTGTAGATCAAATTTGCTTGTAAAAATGGAACTGTACAATAAACTTAGCGCTAAGCAAAGAGCGACTTTAATTGAAGAGGCTGGCAGTAAACGTCTAACGCTCTCTTTTTACAAATACCATTTGATTAAAAACTGTCAATTGTTTAGAGATCACTTGTATCTTGCTTGGAGTGCATTAGATGTTCTTGGAAGAATTTATATAGCAAAAGAAGGAATTAATGCACAACTTTCAGTTCCTTCAGAAAATTTTAAAAAGTTCAAGCAAAGTATTGATGAAGTTTCTTTTTTAGAAGAAGTAAGATTGAATATTGCTATTGAACATGATGATTTTGCTTTTTTAAAATTAAAAATTAAACTCAGAAAGAATATTGTTGCAGATGGATTAGATTCAGCTAGCATTGATTTAAACAATAACGGGAAACATTTAAATGCAAAGGATTTTAATAGTATGATCGAAAGCCCTAAGACCCTTCTTGTTGACATGAGAAATCATTACGAAAGTGAAATTGGGCACTTTCAAAGAGCAATCTTACCTGATGTTGATAGCTTTAGAGAGTCGTTACCTATTATCGAAAAAACTTTTGAGAAGCATAAAAAATCCAAGAATATTGTAATGTATTGTACAGGAGGAATTCGTTGTGAAAAAGCTAGTGCTTTTTTAAAACATAAAGGATATGATAATGTTTATCAACTAGAAGGTGGTATTATTGAATACGCCCGACAAGTTAAAGATCAAGGAATCGAAAATAAATTTTTAGGAAAAAACTTTGTCTTCGACCAAAGAAGAAGCGAAGTGATAACCAATACTGTAGTGTCTAATTGTCATCAGTGTGGTGAAAAAAGTAATGAGCATGTAAATTGTGCTAACGAAGCTTGTCACCTTCTGTTTATTCAATGTGAAAATTGTTCAAAAAAATATAACACTTGCTGCTCTGTTGATTGTCAAGAAATCAACTCTTTGCCTTTTGAAGAACAAAAGAAATTAAGAAAAGGAAAGGGAAATAGCAATAAAATTTATAAAAAAGGAAGATCAGAGGTTCTGAAGTTTAAAAAAACATCTTTATAATAGTTTTGAGTTAGCAGCTTAAATTACCTAACTTTAAAATCTTATAAATTACAATAATCATCTATGGGTTGTTCAAGTTGTAGCACTAATTCAAACGGAGTTCCTGGTGGGTGTAAAAACAATGGCACTTGTGGGACGGATGGATGTAATAAGTTAACTGTTTTTGACTGGCTTTCTAATATGAAGCCTGTTGGAGATCAAGAACACTCAAAAGTAATCGAAGTAAGATTTAAAAATGGAAGAAAAGAATACTATAATAATTCTTCTGATTTAACTATTTCCATTGGAGATTTGCTTGTTGTAAAAGCTGAAAAAGGTCATGATGTTGGCTATGCCACTTTAAAAGGAGGCCTTATTGCCCTTCAGTTAAAAAAGAAAAAAATTAATCCAAAAACAACTAAATTTCTTGAAATATCAAGAAAAGCTTCTCAAAGAGATATTGATATCTGGACGCGTGCTAGAGAAAGAGAAGAGGATGTGAAAAAGAAATCTAGGCAATTGGCTATTTCTTTAAATTTAAAAATGAAAATTTCGGATGTTGAATTCCAGGGAGATGATAGTAAGGTTACTTTTTATTATACTGCTCCAGGCAGAGTTGATTTCAGACAATTAATTCGTGATATGGCCAGACAATTCAACACTCGAATTGAAATGAAACAAATTGGCCTAAGAGAAGAAGCTTCTAGACTTGGAGGAATTGGATCTTGCGGAAGAGAATTATGTTGTTCCACTTGGCTAACTGATTTTAGATCTGTTACAACCTCAGCAGCAAGATATCAGCAACTCTCTTTAAACCCGCAAAAATTAGCAGGTCAATGCGGTAAATTAAAATGTTGCTTAAACTATGAACTTGATTTTTATCAAGAAGCATTAAAAGATTTTCCGAAATCTAATTCCAAAATTTTAACTGAAAAAGGAATTGCTTTTTGCCAAAAGATAGATATTTTCAAAGGTCTTCTTTGGTTTGTTTATAAAAACGATAGTGTTACTTGGCACCAGTTAAGCGTTGAAAAAGCCAATGAAATTTTAAAAATTAATGCCAAAGGAGATAAAATTGAAAGCTTAGAGCAATACGCCACTTACGAAACTTCTAATGATGTTAATTTTGAAAATGTTGTTGGACAAGACAGCTTAACTCGTTTTGACAAAAAAAATAATAGATACAAAAACAAGAAAAAGAAAGTTTGGAAAAAAGCATAATTAAGAACGTTATGAAAATTAAAAAGAGTCTTTTTTTTCTTTTATTTATTATATGTTTAGAGTCGTGTTCTGCCCCCTATCACTTAGAGTTTACCGAGTTTTCTGAAGGCTGGAAAAACTCAGAGTCTGTTGAATTTAATTTTAAAGGAGATTTGAACTCTAAAAACATCTCTTTGATTTTAAGGCATAATAACGATTACGATTATGCTAATATTTTTTTAATAACAGAGTTAAATTCTACTCATTCTTTAACTCAGACTGATACTTTAGAGTTTTTGTTAAGCAATCCTAGTGGACAATGGCTTGGAGATAAAAAACTAACTTTAATAGAGCATAAACTCCCTTATAAACAAAATATTTTTTTAGCAAAAGACAGCCTATATTCTTTAAAAGTAAGAACTTCAATGAGGCTTAACGATCATATTAAACCAATTGCTAATTTAGAAGGGATTATTGGTTTAGGACTATTAATTGAAGAGGAGAATAAAGAGTAATGAAAAAAAATAAAAACAAAGGGATTCCAAAAAAATATAAGCTATACTATTATAGTTTTTGGATCATTTTTATTTTTGGAATCCTATCTGTTTCTGGCATCTTTTACTCTGCATCTATTGGCGCCTTGGGAGAAATGCCTGATTTTCGACAACTTGAAAATCCTAATACCAATTTAGCAACTGAAATAATTTCTTCTGACAATAAGATTTTAGGAAAATTTCATTTTGGAGAAAATAGAACTCCAATTGAGTTTACTGACCTTCCAAAGCATTTGGTTGATGCCTTAATTTCTACCGAAGATGAGCGATTTTATGGACATTCAGGAATTGATTTTAAAGCAACTGTTAGGGCAATTGTCTACCTTAATAAAAGAGGAGGAGCCAGTACAATCTCTCAACAGTTAGCCAGGCAGTTATTTGTAGGAGTTCGTTCAAAAAATATTTTTGAAGCGCTTACTCAAAAAGTAAAAGAATGGGTGCTTGCAGTTAGACTAGAAAAACAATATACCAAAGAAGAAATAATTACTATGTATCTTAATATTTATGACTTTGGATATAATGGTGACGGAATAAAATCAGCTTCTAGTATTTTCTTTGGAAAACAAATTAATGATTTAAACTTAGAAGAGTCCGCAGTTCTTGTTGGAATGTTAAAAAACTCATCCTATTACAATCCGATTCGAAGACCTGAGCTTGTTAAGTCAAGACGAAATGTGGTGTTTAGTCAAATGAAAAAAAATAACCACCTTAATGACAAGGAGTTAGATTCTTTAAAACTAATCCCTTTAGAAATTAATTATACCCCACAATCACATAGAGAAGGATTGGCCACCTATTTCAGGGCTTACCTTCAGAATTTTATGAAAGGTTGGTCAAAAAACAACACAAAAAATGATGGCTCTAATTACAATGTTTATTTAGATGGTCTGAAGATTTACACTACTATAAATTATGAAATGCAGCAATATGCTGAAGAATCAGTGAAGCTTCACATGACTAATCTTCAAGAAGAATTTTTTAAACAAAACACGAAAAAGCTAAACCCAACGGCGCCTTTTTTAGATATTGAGGAAGAGCAGGAAGAGGACCTTTTTAATAGAGCCATGAAAAGATCTGAGAGATGGAGAAAAATGAGAATATCGGGAAAATCTGAAAAGGAAATGTTTGACTCATTTCAGGTTGAAGTGCCAATGACTATTTTTTCATGGAAAGGCGACATTGACACGATTATGAAGCCTATTGATTCTATTCGTTATTATAAGCATTTCATGCAAGTAGGAATGATGTCCATGGAACCTCAAACTGGACATGTAAAAGCATGGGTAGGAGGGATCAATTATAAACATTTTCAGTACGATCATGTTAAACAAGGAAAAAGACAAATTGGATCCACATTTAAACCCTTTTTATATGCTACAGCTATTGATCAATTGAAACTGTCTCCCTGTGATTCGCTTCCTGATGCCATATATTGTATAGAGCCTAATAAATACGGTAACCCTGAACCATGGTGTCCAACAAATTCCAGTGATAAATACGGAGGAATGAGAACGCTAAAAAATGCACTAGCCAATTCAAAAAACACGATTAGCGCTCAGCTAATGGATAAAGTAGGCCCTAAACCTGTTGCTGATTTAGCTAGAAGTTTAGGAATTGAATCTTTCATTCCAAATGTCCCTGCCATAGCGCTAGGAACACCAGATTTAAGCGTTTATGAAATGGTCGGAGCTTATGGTGCTTTTGCAAATCAAGGGATTTATGTTAAGCCAACAATGATTACAAGAATTGAAGATAAAAATGGGGCGCTACTCTACCAAGCTATTCCAGAAACTAGAGATGTTATAAGCGAAGAGTCCGCATACGTAACTGTTAGCCTTTTAGAAGGAGTTACCAAATTTGGCTCTGGCGCTAGATTACGTCATGATATTCCAGAAGATGAGAGAAATCCTGTTTATAGAGATGTTGTAACAGGCTATCCTTATAAGTTTAAAAACGCAATTGCGGGTAAAACAGGAACTACACAAAACCAAAGTGATGGATGGTTTATGGGTATGGTTCCTAATTTAGTTACCGGAGTTTGGGTAGGCGCAGAGGATAGAGCCACACATTTTGAAACAATTGCTTACGGACAAGGAGCAACCATGGCCTTGCCAATTTGGGGGATGTATATGAAAAAGTGTTACGAAAATGAAGCCTTGGGTATTTCTATAGAAGATTTTCTTGCTCCTGAGGAATTGAATATCCCTATTGACTGCGAAGCCATTAAACCTGCTAATGCTTTTCCTTCCGAAGCTAATGATATTGAAGGGTTAGGCTTATAAAAACTTTTGTAATTTTGATAAATGAATTCTAGGTTAATTTCTTTAGACTTTTTTAGAGGTTTTACTATTGCCGCGATGATAGTGGTGAATGATCCTGGAAGCTGGAAATATGTATTTGCTCCTTTAAGACATGCCCAGTGGCATGGGGTTACTCCTACTGATTTAGTCTTTCCTTTCTTTTTATTTATTGTGGGGGTCTCTATTGCCCTGTCCTTATCTAAAATTGAAAAATCAGATTTCTCAACTTATTTAAAAATTAGTAAAAGAACTCTTATTCTTTTTGGTATTGGAATTTTTCTTGCCCTATTTCCAAACTTTGATTTTAATAATGTAAGAATTGCTGGAGTACTTCAGAGAATAGCATTGGTCTATTTTTTGTGTTCTATTATTTATTTAAACACTAAGGCTTCACATCAAATATGGATAGGAGCTATTTTACTTATAATTTACTGGTTTTTTATGACCAAAATTCCTTTTGAAAATACCGCAGCTGGAGTCTTGGAACCTGGAAACAATTTCGCTGCATGGATCGATCGATTTATAACGCCGGGGAGACTTTATCAAAAAACATGGGATCCAGAGGGGTTTTTCAGCACTATACCCGCTATTTCAACTGGGATATCAGGTATGTTTTGTGGACATATTATTTTAAATAAATTGAAAAGCTTAAAAGATAAAATAATCTTGATTTACCTGTGTGGATCTATAGCCTTATGCCTTGGAATGATTTGGGACTTCAGCTTTCCTATAAACAAACATATTTGGACTAGTTCCTATGTGCTTTTTTCTTCAGGACTGGCCATGATTTTTTTAGCTTCTTGCATGTGGATTCTAGATCATAAAAAAATTCAATCTTATACTAAATTTGGAATTGTTTTTGGCTCCAATGCGATCTTCGCCTATGTGCTTCATTCGACACTTGGAAGACTGTTTTATTTACCAGTAATATCCGGGAAAGGCATTCAAGCATCTTGGATGGATTTTGGAATATCAACCGGCCTAGACCCTCAAATTTTCTCACTGGCTTGGGCCTTGTTTTATACTTTTTTTATCTACATTATTATTAAAGAAATGTATAAACGTCAAATTTTTATTAAAATCTAATTACTTTTTATATGAAATATTTCTTAGGATTTCTTATCCTTTTTATTAGCGCTTGTTCTACAACTCCAAAGTCTGGGAGTGGTTTTGTTAATCAAACTGAGGATCAATTTTATTTAGGTAGTGACAAGGCTGTTGAGCTTTTTAAAGCTTTCGATAAGGCTTGGGCTAATAAGAATTATGATTTATTAAAAACTATGATTTCTCCACAGGCATCTTTTGAATTTGAAGATGGTAAAAGGGCTAATGGCCCTGATGAATTTATTAAACTTATAAAAGAAGAAAGTGAAAAACAAGAGGCATTAGGGAATAGCGATACTTGGACTACAGAATATGCTTTTTCAGTTGATATAAACACTGAAAAAAAAGGCGAATGGGTGAACGCAGGGTTTACTTCAATCCCTGAAACTTCTGAAGATGATGTGATTAAAAAAGTCTATAACGAGTGGTATTATTTTGAAAATAATCAGCTAGAACTTTGGTATCAAACTATGAGAAAAATTAAAGAATAGCTTTCTTGTTTTTAAAGTAAATATTTCTAGATTTTTTATTTAAACTTTCTTAATACATGTCTTCTCCACAGTACCATAAAAAATACATTCTGGACTAGAACGTTATTTTTTAATGTGTTATAGTTATTGAACATTAGGCGTTTTATATAATGCAGCAAATATCATGTCCCTGTTAGAACAGTGTATAGCACACACCTTGACTAGTTCCATTTTTATAAAAATAAGCTCCCGTTGTTCATATTTAATGAAATTTTGATAACATCTCCGCTGACCGTAAGATGCTCCGTAATGTAACTCAGTAACATTTGATCCGTACATGTATGTCTCTTTTTTGCCGACTATAACATCAAACATATCTACATTACCATGCGAAATATTGTTCCAGCTTCCTTATTGTCTTTCATATGAAACTCCTTACTAATTCAAGTGCTCATAAAATTAGATAACTTGTCAGTACTGGTCTATGGAATTAATTGTCACCATCTCCATTCTTCCGTAGTCATTTCATAGTATTACCGACTATAATTTGTCCGTTTTTAACAACAGGTTTCTCATACCAGTCCTTTGAACAGATACTGCTTCACCCCCTATAGTAAAATTAAATCCAGAAGGACTACCGTATGAATTTGAACCACTCCGAAGCTAGTGAAAGTCTTACAAAGGGACTAACAGAAATATCAACTACAATGGGTCCTCAGTATGCCGAACTATTTAAAGACTGATTAAAAGCATTTGTAAGAGTTGGATAGGCTGTAGGGCCACCATCAGTAAACCTTAAAATTGCAACACTCTGACAACCAGTACTAGCATCAGTTGGTACTCTAATTCCAGTAATGCAAAAATCTATAGGAGCAGTAAAAAAATAACCTCTTACCATACCCGAATAAGGAGAGGATTGGTCAGGCAAGGCCATAAATGTTTCAGAAGAGCTGCAGCTTCCACCAGATGATTTTTTATAATGAGTAGCCTGTTGAGAAGGGAGTATTTGAGCATTTAAGCTAACAGTAAACAGAATTAGAAATAAGTACCTCATTATTTAGTGTCTCCTGATAATATGTAAAGTTCAGACCCGATATTTACTAGCGTAACAATTGCATATTGGCCTGCTGTTATAACCTCACTACTTCTGTTGAAAAGAGTTACTCCACCACCAGCAGTTATAGTAGTGTCGTGATTTGCTTTCTGTACAATGAGGCAATTAAATCCATCCCCTAAGTCCAGTAGGAATAGTTAATGTAGAGGCTGTTGTTCCGTTGTCTAGTGTTATCACTTTGCCATTATCCGAAGCAACTAGTGTATAATTATTACTTGAAAAATTTCCAGATGCAACAGCGTTAAGAGCGGCATCAAAGCCTGCAATATTTCCGGCTGTACTTGAAAGATTTCCCGTCACTGATAAAGTTCCACTTACAGTTGTAGAAGAAGAGTTTATTGCAACCCCTCCTGCCGAAGAAGTGATGTTGACTGCCGATGCACCAGTCCCTTGTGTATTAGTAATAGAAATAGTTTCGCTAGTTCCTTGATTTGTTGTTAATGAAATAGCAGAAGCGGCATCATCTTTTGACACAAGAGCAACCTGTCCTCCAGCAATATTAATATCTTTAGCAGCAGCGGCATCTATGTCTATTCCTCCAGCTGTTGACGTGATATTAACTGCAGCAGCATCCGTTCCTTGAGTATTGGTAATAGATATAGTTTCACTAGTTCCTTGATTTGTTGTTAATGAAATAGCAGAAGCGGCATCATCTTTTGACACAAGAGCAACCTGTCCTCCAGCAATATTAATATCTTTAGCAGCAAGCGGCATCTATGTCTATTCCTCCAGCTGTGGAAGTAACTTGTACAGAAGCTTCGTCAGTTCCATAAGTGTTTAGAATTCTAATATCCTCATTGCCTGCAGTCGCGCTTGGAGCAACCTTTAAATACAAATCTCCCGCTACATTTCCTATTGTTAAGTCGCTTTCATCAACAACAGCCATTCCAGATGCATATACTGTAGCTCCAGCATCTTCTGACATATAAACCTCTGTTATAGAATCATTCCCTATTACTGCTTTATTATCTCCAACTCCTGTAGCGTCATCTCCAATTACGATTCTATTGATCGCACCAGAAGCTCCTGTGTCGGCATCCGTCCCAATGACAATATTTTCTTCTCCAGTGGTATTAGTAAGTCCTGAGGATGCTCCTATAAACACATTGCTTTGCCCAATGGTATTTGCGACTCCGGCTTGATAACCGACAGCTGTATTGTCAGCTCCCCCCTGATTCACTGTTAAAGCACTATATCCAACAGCTATATTCTTGTCTCCAGTTGTAACAGCGTCTAAGGCTGTTGCTCCAACTGCAATATTAAATTGGGCAGTATCTGTAGTTCCACTAGGGTCATTTCCAATATACATTGAGAAGTCCTCTATTAATGCATCTGAGAGAATATCAATACTTAATGAGCCTAATAAATAGTTTTGTGCACTAGTCAAGGTTACTTGTTTCATTACGCCACTATCATTAATAATAATTCCATCTGATGAAGCTAACGTTACTGTGGTTAGCGTTGAATTTCCGTCTAGAACATTCAGCTCTGCTGCTGTGGAGTTAACCCCAAGAGCTTCTATCGCAGCGGCGGCATCTGCTGCTGTAATAACACCAACCATTGGAGCGGTTGCTGAATTAGTTCCACCTAGTGAAATAGGAACTATCCCGGCTGTAAGCTCTTGACCACTTATAGTTAAATAGTTATCTGTAACAGTCGCTAATGTGACTGCTGTAGAACCGTCTGTTCCAGAAGCATCCACACCCAGAACAGTTCTTGCTGCTGCGGCATCTGCTGCTGTAATAACACCAACCATTGGAGCGGTTGCTGAATTAGTTCCACCTAGTGAAATAGGGACTATCCCGGCTGTAAGTTCTTGGCCATCTATAGTTAAATAGTTATCCGTTACTGTAGCTAGTGTAACATCTGTAGAGCTGTCTGTTGAGTTTGCAAATGAAATGTTTCCACTGCCATCTGTAGTCAAAACTTGATTAGCTGATCCATCTGCTGCTGGAAATTTTAAATCATCAATGACAACTTGTCCTGTGCCATCTGGTTGAATATTAATGTTTCCATTAGCTCCATTAGCTATCGTTATATTTCCTGTCGTTGTATTTCCTGTTTTTAAAATCACATCCGAATCCCCATTAGACTGATAAATCCCTGAAGAAACTGTATTAAAAGCCCCTGTGCTTTTTGAAGTTCCTCCTATAATTGTTCCGTCAATAGCTCCACCATCAATATTGACCGCGTCATTATCCTGAGTGGCTATTGTTCCTAAACCTAGAGAGGTTCTAGCGGAAGCAGAATCTGTTGCACCAGTTCCACCAAGTGAAATAGGAACTATCCCGGCTGTAAGTTCTTGGCCATCTATAGTTAAATAGTTATCCGTTACTGTAGCTAGTGTAACATCTGTAGAGCTGTCTGTTGAGTTTGCAAATGAAATGTTTCCACTGCCATCTGTAGTCAAAACTTGATTAGCTGATCCATCTGCTGCTGGAAATTTTAAATCGTCAATGATTACTTGTCCTGTGCCATCTGGTTGAATATTAATGTTTCCATTAGCTCCATTAGCTATCGTTATATTTCCTGTCGTTGTATTTCCTGTTTTTAAAATCACATCCGAATCCCCATTAGACTGATAAATCCCTGAAGAAACTGTATTAAAAGCCCCTGTGCTTTTTGAAGTTCCTCCTATAATTGTTCCGTCAATAGCTCCACCATCAATATTGACCGCGTCATTATCCTGAGTGGCTATTGTTCCTAAACCTAGAGAGGTTCTAGCGGAAGCAGAATCTGTTGCACCAGTTCCACCAAGTGAAATAGGAACTATGCCGGCTGTAAGTTCTTGGCCATCTATAGTTAAATAGTTATCCGTTACTGTAGCTAGTGTAACATCTGTAGAGCTGTCTGTTGAGTTTGCAAATGAAATGTTTCCACTGCCATCTGTAGTCAAAACTTGATTAGCTGATCCATCTGCTGCTGGAAATTTTAAATCGTCAATGATTACTTGTCCTGTGCCATCTGGTTGAATATTAATGTTTCCATTAGCTCCATTAGCTATCGTTATATTTCCTGTCGTTGTATTTCCTGTTTTTAAAATCACATCCGAATCCCCATTAGACTGATAAATCCCTGAAGAAACTGTATTAAAAGCCCCTGTGCTTTTTGAAGTTCCTCCTATAATTGTTCCGTCAATAGCTCCACCATCAATATTGACCGCGTCATTATCCTGAGTGGCTATTGTTCCTAAACCTAGAGAGGTTCTAGCGGAAGCAGGATCTGTTGCACCCGTTCCACCAAGTGAAATAGGAACTATCCCGGCTGTAAGTTCTTGACTTGCTGAGCTATCTGAAATTGTTAAATAATTCTCCGCTACTGTCGTCAGCACTATTGTGCTTCCTGTTCCAGATGCATCTACCCCAAGGATCGTTCTTGCTGCAGCTGCATTTTCAGCTTTAATTAATCCAACCATTGGAATTGATCTTACCCCAGTTCCTCCAGATTCAACTGGTAAAGTTCCTTTAATATTAGAAGATAAATCTATTTTTTTAAGTACTAATCTTAAATCGTTGGGTGAATAAGTAAGATAGTTCTCTCCCTCTAAAAGTAGATCAATATTTGAGTTCTCTGCATACAAAGCGTATGGAACACTCAATAATTTTGAAGTGGTTTCAATTAAATAATTGATTCCACCAAGAGGAGCTACTTGAACCTTTAAAAAATATTCGCCCGTAGACCAATCAATTGCCGAAATATTATCACTAGTTAAGCCTTCGCCAATAATTAAAGTGACTAGACCATTTTGGTTTGTGGATGTGCTATGTTCTTCGCTATAGACTGGGGTTCCCTCATTTGAACTCTTAAAAATACTTAGCTGAATCCCTATTTTCGCAGATTTTAAAATATTCCCACTAGAATTTCTAACAACAGACTGATAAGTAAACTTTTGTGGAGCTTGTGAATACAAACTCACCCACAAAAAAAATAGTAATAAAGAATAAAAAGTTTTTTTCATGTAATTCTAATCTGCAAATATACTTATTTAAAAAGACTGCGTTCTTAAATAATAATTTGAAAATTGTTTAACGATCAGTTTGTTAGTTGTAAACACCTTGAAAAACTGTCTTTCGTCAGCCTCTTTATTCTAAACCTAAATTGTCTATTAATCCTACTTGTTCTGGTCAGAAAATGAGTCTATCTGATAGCAGGGAATACAATATGGTGCTTTAACAACCCCTTTAATAAGAGCTGTTCAAAAGCAATAACAAATCACAGAAGATTTAAAGAAAAACTCTGCTTAAACTTTCTACTTAGTGACTGAAAATTATAATATATCTATACTTGAGCTTTTTAAAACACTTAATCTAATTCCAACATCAGCTGACTGTAAAACAGCACCATTTGAACTTCTAACTATGGATTGATAGTTGAATTTTTCTGGTGCTTGTGAATAGGATTGATTGCAAAAATAGTCTAGTAGTAATATTGGTAAGGAAAATAATTAAAAAGCCCGAACAGCACGCACATAGCTGTTGGTGCCCTTTGCGACGTAGGCCTGATTACCATTGTGGAAATACTGATACCAGTATTGGCTATTATCATACAACGAGGAAGTGTGATAGGATTCACCAGCTAGGCTTGCTCCATTATCTCCACTATTATAATTAACATATATAAGGTTTAATTCTCTTTTGGTAGGTAGTCGCCAATCCATAAATTTATCCCCGTTAGCATCGTGTTTATCGGGATCATTTAATAACTCGTTTGCTCCATACCAATTAATCAGTCCTTGGTTTTGCATTGCAACCACCAAACCGTGTTTACCGCCATCACGAACTTCTATAACATAACCTCCTAACTCTGCGTAAAAGGTGTTTACGCTGTAGGTAGCGCCAGAAATATCTGCCCAACCAAGATCTCCACTTCCATTTGTTTTTAATACTTGATCTGCGGAGCCATCTGCTGCAGGAAGAACCCATATTTTATCTGCTGACAAAGCAGGGGCTTCAAACCCTACATAATTTGCTCCTTCATAAAACCTTAATTCTTTATTGCTTCCTCCTAAGGATAAATCTCCACTAGTGGTTGTGTTACCATTTGAGTAAACAACAAATGCATCGGATAATGAACCGCTTTCCCCATTTCCAATAACGAAAGCGGAGTTGTCAGTATCAAAAACTGTTCCACTTCCGTTAGATGTTACAGCAAGATTTCCTACAGAATTATATTGCCCAATCACTAATGTGCCATAGTCCCTTGCAACTGTGTATGCGCCCTGTAGTAACAGAAAGTGTTCCACGTGCTTGATTGGCCATCCCTAATGTAGTTGAACGAGCTCCGTAAGAATAAGATCCCTGCCCTGTAGCAAAAGAAAACTGGCCAGGAGAATTATTATTATAACCAAAAGCTGTAGATTGAGTTCCACTCGCAAATGAAGAGCCTGCTGCAAAACTTTGAGTTCCTGATGCTGTTGAAATATTAGTTGCGAAAGAGTTGGTTCCTGTGGCTCCCTTGGTTGAGCTTGCAGTAGAGGAAATACTTAAATCAACGGCACTGGCTCCTATCTCTCCATAATTATTAGCATCGGCCTCAGAGAGTCTATATCCAGTTTTTGAATTTTCTGTTAATTGAGCCAGTGAACCCCCACCACCACTGACAGTTGCCCAACCAAGAGCTCCACTTCCGTCTGTTTTTAAAACTTGATCAGCTGATCCATCTGCTGTTGGAAGCGTCATGGCTACAGTTCCAAAACCAATGGCATCTGTATAAGCTACTCCATCCACATAAATATCCTTCATTTCTTTTGTACTGCTCCCTAAATCTACTTCATTAGTATCAGTTGGAAGCCAGTTAGTAATAGAGCCGTTTCCTAAAGTAACAGTATTGTCGTCTAGCCCATCTGTTCCAGATCCAATAACTATTCTATTTGCTGCTGCTGCATCATCTACTCCTGCTTGATATCCAACTATTACATTATTGGCACCTGTTGTAATTGCCGTGTTAACTCCATCACCCGCACCTGCATAATATCCAACTGCGGTATTGCTATTCCCAGTTACTGCAGTTAAACTGTATGCCCCAAAAGCAGCATTATAACTTCCACTTTTGCCACTCACATAACCAAAAGCAGCATTTCTCACTCCAGTTTCATTAAGAAACATAGCTTTATCTCCTACTGCGGTATTTCTTTCTCCTGATGTATTTCCTGATAAAGATTCATTTCCAATCGCTACATTTTTATTTCCCGATGTAGTTGCCGTTAAAGAATTGTTTCCTATTGCCGTATTTCTGTCTCCAGATGTTATTGCATCTAATGAGCCTATCCCAACCGCTGTATTTGATTCAGCAGCATCTAAAGTTCCAGTTGTTTGGTGACCAAGAATCATTGAGCCTGTAAAGTCCGTTCCTTCTAATTTAGCATCTGAAAGACCGTCTATTGCGCCACCACCACCTGCTGCAGTCCATCCAAGGTTTCCACTTCCATCTGTTTTTAAAACTTGATCAGCTGATCCATCTGCTGTTGGAAGCGTCATGGCTACAGTTCCAAAACCAATGGCATCTGTATAAGCTACTCCATCCACATAAATATCCTTCATTTCTTTTGTACTGCTCCCTAAATCCACTTCATTAGTATCAGTTGGAAGCCAGTTAGTAATAGAGCCGTTTCCTAAAAGAACCGTATTGTCCGTTGTTCCAGTAGCTCCTTGCCCTATCACTATTTGATTATCAGCTGTAACAGCGCTCGCAGCTGCGTCAGCTCCTATAATTATATTATTATCACCACTTGTAACCGCATCACCTGCTTGATAGCCGATAAAGACATTATTATCTCCATCATTGATAACATATCCCGCCTTATAGCCAAGGGCTGTAGAATTATTTGAGTTGTCATTTGACGTACCCTTCATGGCCAATGATCCAACAGCAGTATTATAACTTTGCATATTCCTTTCAAGTGCTTCGTCTCCAATTGCAGTGTTGTGAGAACCAGCTGAGTTTTCTCTCAAGGCGTTTTCTCCAAGAGCATTGTTGTCATTTCCGCTAGTATTTTTCCTAAGCGCTAAATAACCTAATGCAGTATTTCTACTTCCATTATTCATACTTAATGCCCCTTTTCCGATCGCGGTATTGGCCGATCCAGATGACAATACTGATAAAGCTTCATATCCCATTGCCGTATTTTCATCTCCTGATGTTATAGCATCCAAAGCAGTAACTCCCACTGAAACATTCCACTGTGCGGTGCTTGTATTACTTACTGGGTCGTGTCCGATGTATAATGAATTATCCTCTATCAAGACCTCTGAAAGAGCACCTATGTTCGAAGCACCAGAAACATTTGTTGTCCAAGAAAGCGTTCCACTTCCATCTGTTTTTAAAATTTCATTCGCAGAACCATCTGCTGCAGGAAGAACCCATATTTTATCTGCTGCTAAAGCTGGTGCTTCAAATCCTACATAATTTGATCCTTCGTAAAATCTCAACTCTTGGTTACTTCCTCCAACGGATAAATCTCCAATAATTGTTGTAGCTCCTGTTACAGAAGAAGCCCCCGTTACATTTAAAGCCCCCGTTAAAGTAGTAGCCCCTGTTACATTTAAAGCTCCTGATAAAGTACTAGCTCCTGTTACGCCTAAAGTTCCAGACGTTCCTATATTTCCAGTTACACTTAAAGCCCCTGCTAAAGTAGAATTCCCAGCTACCTCTAAGGTCCCAGCCGCTCCAATATTTCCAGATGCTGCTAATACTGTAAACTTATTGGTGTTGATTGCTAAGTCCGACGATACAGCTACTTTTCCTGTTCCATTTGGACTTAATCTAATGTCTCCATTTGAGCCATTAACAATTGTAATGTCTCCTGAGGTTGCATTTCCTGTTCTTATAGTCAAGTCATGATCTCCTTTGGATTCAACCTTTCCAACTCCACTACCATCACCAACTTCAATTCCATCTCCACCTGGATTTATAGCTACCGTATTGTCAATCCATCCTAAAGTTCCGCTTCCATCTGTTTTTAGTATTTGATTCGCAGCTCCATCAGCTGGCGGAAAAGTTAAATTGTCTAATACTACTTTCCCTGTTCCATTTGGACTAATATTGATATTTCCATCCGCTCCATCAATAATGGTAATGGTTCCTGTGGTCCCGTTTCCTGTTTTAATAACAATGTCTGTATCTCCAACAGATTGGATAACCCCTGAACTTACAGATGTAAATACTCCAGTCGAGGCAGTGCTTGCTCCAATTGAAGTTCCATCAATAGCGCCGCCATCAATATTAACCGCATCATTATCTTGAGTCACTATAGTTCCTGCGCCCAGAGCTGTTCTTGCTGCTGCAGCATCTGCTGCGGTAACTAATCCTATCATTGGAGCAGTAGCTGAACCTGTTCCACCAAGGGAAATAGGAACCGTGCCTGCTGTAATCGCTTGTCCACTTATTGCTAAGTAATTATCGGTAACAGTTGCTAAGGTGACTGCTGTAGAACCGTCTGTTCCAGAAGCATCCACGCCCAGAGCCGTTCTTGCTGCTGCGGCATCTGCTGCGGTAACTAATCCTATCATTGGAGCAGTAGTTGAACCTGTTCCACCAAGGGAAATAGGAACCGTGCCTGCTGTAATCGCTTGTCCACTTATTGCTAAGTAATTATCGGTAACGGTTGCTAAGGTGACTGCTGTAGAACCGTCTGTTCCAGAAGCATCCACGCCCAGAGCCGTTCTTGCTGCTGCGGCATCTGCTGCGGTAACTAATCCTATCATTGGAGCAGTAGCTGAACCTGTTCCACCAAGGGAAATAGGAACCGTGCCTGCTGTAATCGCTTGTCCACTTATTGCTAAGTAATTATCGGTAACGGTTGCTAAGGTGACTGCTGTAGAACCGTCTGTTCCAGAAGCATCCACGCCCAGAGCATTTCTTGCTGCTGCTGCGTTTTCTGCGGTAACTAATCCTATCATTGGAGCAGTAGTTGAACCTGTTCCACCAAGAGAAATAGGAACCGTGCCTGCTGTAATTGTCTGCTCACTTATTGCTAAGTAATTATCGGTAACAGTTGCTAAGGTGACTGCTGTAGAACCGTCTGCTTCATCAGCCCACGAAAGTGTTCCACTGCCATTTGTTTTTAGCACCTGATTAGAGTTTCCAAAGGAGTTAGGGAATTTTAAATTATCTATCACTACTTGTCCTGTGCCATCTGGTGAAATGTTTATATTTCCATTAGCACCATTAGCTATGGTGATGTTTCCTGTGACTGCACTCCCTGTTTTTAAGGTAAGGTCTGTATTGTCGTTAGATTGATAAATAGCCTGAAGATACTATAGTAAAAGCTCCTGTGCTTTTTAAAGTCCCTCCAACAGGTGTTCCATCAATAGATCCCCCGTCAATATTTACAGCCGTATTATTTTGAGTGGCTATGGTTCCTGCGCCAAGGGCAGTTCTTGCAGCGGCGGCGTTGGATGCAGTGATTACACCAATCATTGGAGTTGAATTAACCCCAGTTCCACCTAGTGAAATAGGAACTATGCCTGCTGTAATTTCTTGGCCATCTATAGTTAAGTAATTTCCTGTAACGGTTGTTAATGTGACGGGAGTTGAGTTGTCTTCATCTGATGAAGACTCAACCCCTAATATTTCCCGAGCTCCAGCAGCATCTGCTGCTTTAATAAGGCTAATCATAGGTGCTGTATTCACGCCCGTTCCCCCTGAATTAACCGGAAGAACCCCATTAGTGTTCGTTGATAAATTTATTTTTTTAAGCCTAAGCTCATTGTTTGAATAAGTCAGGTAATTTTCTCCACTTAAAAGCAAATTAGTATTTGAACTCCCTGCATACAAAGCGTATGGAACACTTAGTAACTGTGAAGTGCTTTGAATTAAATAATTACTTCCACCAAGAGGATCTACTTCAATTCTTAAAAAATATTCGCCTGTAGACCAGTCAATAGCTGAAAAATTATCCGAAGTTGTCCCATCACCAATTGATAAAGAAATCATTCCATTAGAATTAGTTTCTGTAGAATGTCGCTCTCTATAAACAGTTTTACCAATGTTTGAGTTTTGTAAAATACTAAATCGAATGCCAATGTTGGCGGACTTTAAAATATTTCCGTCTGAGCTTCTAACAACAGACTGATAAGTGAACTTTTGTGGGGTTTGTGAAGACAAACTCACACAAAAAAATATGAATAATAAATGAAGGAAATGTTTTTTCATAATAAAAAAATAAAGCAAATAATTATTTGCTAGTTACCTGGTAAATATAAGTAGTTATTTTATAAAAAAGTGAGGATTATAACACTAAAAAAAGGGAAATAAAAAAATTATTTTTTAGAAATAATTAATTTAAAAGAAGTGAAAGCTCCACAATTATTTCTAATAGTTAAAAAATATACTCCTGAGGATAGGTGAGATAATTCTAGTATAGATTTTTTTGAAACAAGAACTTTGTTCATGACAGTCCTTCCTGAAGCCTCGGAAATTGTTAAAGAAACGTCTACTTCGTCCCAATTTGTTAGATTAACATTTACTAAGCCTTTAGAAGGGTTTGGTGAAGCAATAATTTGAGTATTGGTATTGGTTAAACAGTTGGGTATAAAATACTGCTGAACCCCATGATTTAGAGTAATCGCTTCATCGCCCCATAAGTATTCTGGGGTGACTTGATTTATTATTAACTGACCTACGCTAAAGCTAAAGGAGCCCTCAGATGATGTGCCATCTCCACCTGTTCCTACAATAGCTTCTTGTGAAAACCCTGTAACAGATATTAATGCAATCAATAAGTTAATTAAAATAGGCTTCATCATTAAATGGAAAAGAAGAGTGGTGAAGGTTAATTTTTAAACTTCCTTTCGAATCTCGAATATACGAAAAAGTATATTCAACTTTCACTTTTGCTCCTTTAGGGTCAGTGAAAAAATAATTTCCCATCGCTAGAGCGCTCTTTTCGTTTATAATTACAGATGCATTTTCAAACTCAACTTGAATCCAAGGTTGAAAAGCAAAACCATTATCTTCGTCATAATTAGAATTTTCTCCGATAAAATAAGATTTAGCACCTTCAAAATTTAATCTAAATTGAATTTTTGTAGCTTTTGTTGGCTTAAATAAAACATGCCCTAAGTCAAACGCATAAAGGTCATTAAGCATTTTGTCTGTTGCTTTTTCGCTAGCTTTTAGATCATTTTTAAGTGACCCTATTTGGACTACATTTTCTCCCCATTTTTTTTGAGCTAACTCAATGTCTTGTAATGAAATCATGTTTTATAAATTTAATTTGATAGCAAATTTAATTATTTCTATTGATTTTTAATTATTATGGTAGTTTTACACCCTAAAATCATTGCATGAGCAAACATTCTATTACAGTTTCAAAAAAAGCTAGATACTATCAAATAGGAGAAGCATCTCCCATAATAAAAAAAGTATGGATAGTGTTACACGGATATGCGATGTTGAGTGAGTTTTTTATTAAAAAATTTGAAAACTTAAATGATGGTAGCACATTAATTATAGCGCCTGAAGCATTAAATAGATTTTATATTGATGGCACTTATAACAGAGTCGGTGCTAGCTGGATGACTAAGGAGGAGCGAATAACTGATATTAAAGAAAATAATGAGTATTTAAACTCCTTAGCAAAAGAAGTTTTTAATCAAATTGGGCACGATAATTTTTCTTTAAATATTTTGGGATTTTCACAGGGTGGGGCAACTGCCTGTAGGTGGGCTTTTTCATCTGATATGAAGGTTAATAATTTAATTCTATGGGCCGGTGACATTCCTGGAGACACATTAACTGTTGAAAACAAAGAAAAATGGGCTAGCATTAATACTCATTTGATCATGGGTAATCAAGACTATTTAATCCCAGAAGAAATGAAAGTCAAGTTTTTAAAAGAAATTCAAAATTACGGTATTGATTTTTCTAGTACTAAATATGAAGGAGGTCATAAAATTTACCCAGAAGTCTTATTAAAGTTTTCTAAATCCTTGTAAATGAATAATTCCACTTTAAAAGGTTTCGAAAAAGAACGTGTTGCTCTTTTTGAGAATTTATCTAATTTAACTCAAGCACAATTAAGTTACTCTAAAAAAGGATGGTCAATTAATGAAATCCTGTACCATGTTTGGCTAGCCGAAGAATCTTCTCAAAAATACATTCGTACAAAAACTAAATACCCTGAAACACTTTTAAAAGTGAAGTCTTCTGTTTATTTAAAAATGTTTTTAGTAACAACTTTTCTTTCTTTAGGGTTTAAGGTTAAGGGGCCTCAAATAACTCAGATGTTTCCTAAAAAAATTGATTTAAAAAATTTAAATACTAAGTGGGCGATCTCTAGACAATCCTTTGATTCTCTGATTACAGAACTAAAAGAAAAGAAAATACATGATAAAGCTGTTTTTAAGCATCCTTTGATTGGAAGAATTGACATCAAGCTAACTCTTGCCTTTTATAAGTTTCATTTTAAGCATCATCAAAAGCAAATAAACGCTTTAAAAAAACAGCTATAAACTGTTTTTAAAGCCCCCCTTTTCTTTGTGGACTTCTTTGAGTTGGCCAAGCTCTTTGCTTCCCTGATCTAGAGTCGATAGGCATAATTATTCTTTCTCTGGATGTTTTGCTATCGTCTTCACTAGCCATATAAGCTAAAACAGCTGTAAGAATAACATTATTTCTTACATCATCAAAAATAATTTTATCGGAAGTATCTCTATTTGTATGCCAAGTATAATTCCAATAAGACCAGTTTAAAGAGCTTAAATTAAATGCTGGAACTCCTGCGGCAACAAAAGAAGCGTTATCAGAACCTCCTCCGCTAGGGCTTCCAGGAAATGAGGTTTCAATGTGCTTTGTCACATCTTTTGGGACAGAATTCAACCATCTGGAAACGTATTCATAGGAGTGTAAAAAGCCTGCTCCATTAATACTTACCACTCGACCCGTTCCGTTATCTTGATTAAATACCGCTTGCGTATTTTTTACAATTTCAGGAAAATCTTCTACAAAAGCTCTAGAGCCGTTCAAGCCTTGCTCTTCGCTTCCCCAGTGTCCAACTAAAATTGTTCTTTTAGGGTTCGGATACATTTTCTTTAAAACTCTCATTGCTTCCATCATTACTAAAGTCCCTGTTCCATTATCAGTTGCTCCAGTTCCCCCATCCCATGAATCAAAATGAGCAGATAGGATTACATATTCTTCTGGCTTTTCAACACCTTTTATTTCAGCAATCGTATTAAAAGTGGGGACAATCCCGTGTTCTTTTGATTTTACTGTAACTTTAATCTTAGGGCTGTTTCCATATTCAACCATCCTGTAAAGCATTGTATAATCCTCTAATTCCAAATCAATTGTTGGGATTTTTTTAGTTCTTGCACTAAAAATTTTATTAACTCCAAACCCACGCGACCAATTAGATGAAATAATTCCTACTGCCCCAGCGTCTTCAATAGCCTGATCAAGAGACCCTCTTCCATACCCTGTTTTTCTAAGATTTGCTCTCCATGCCTTTGTTTGAGCATCTCTATCTTTTTTCATTTTTTCAAAAGATTCAGGTGTAGCAAATTCTTCCCAATTATAGTCTGGCCTACCTGTAGGTTGCTTCATATCTTTCATGACAAACTTCCCTTTAACCCCTTCTAACCAACTATCAAACTCCAATTTATTTGAAACCATTGGCATAACTTCTAATTCAGCTGTCACTCCATTTTTTTTAGTCGAAGGACTCCAAGCCAATTGCATTCCTGTTAAACTTCTGTTTCTTGGATAGGTCATATCAATTTGAGTAGATATTCTTTCCCAGCCTCTCCATTCTCCCCACTTATGAAGTCTGGAAGGAATTCCCCAGGATTCATATTTTTTAGTAGCCCAATCATGTGCAGTTTTCATTTGTGGTGTTCCTACAAGTCTTGGTCCAATTACATCTAATAGTTCATGAGCTAAATGCTCTAATTGTGAATTCTCTGTGGCTTCTTTAATTATATTATCAACTGTTTCTAATTGACCAAAAGAATTAATAGCAAGAAATAAAAGGATAATGGAAAGATATTTTTTCATTTTAATAAGTTTTATGATTATATAAATATAACGGGTATTTTTAATCTGACAATAAAAGCTAATACTAGTTTAATATGATTATTAAAAAAAACTTGATTCTTGAAGACAAAAACAAGAAAATTATTCTTTTTGATGTTTTTCACAATGACAACTCCACTAAAAAACCATTAGTTATTTTTTCTCATGGATATAAGGGGTTTAAAGATTGGGGTGCTTGGGATCTCGTTGGAAAAGAGTTTGCTAAAAATAATTTGTTTTTCGTAAAGTTTAACTTTTCTCACAATGGAGGAACCTTAAAGAACCCTATTGATTTTCCTGATTTAAATGCTTTTGGAAACAATAATTATTCTCACGAGCTAGATGACTTGGAAAGAGTTTTGACTTATTTTAAAAAATCTAATTATAAGAATATTGATTTAAATACTATTATTTTAATTGGGCATAGTAGAGGAGGTGGATCGGTGTTAATTAAAGCTTCTGAAAATTCATTAGTAAGAACCGTTATTACTTGGGCAGGAGTCAGTGATTTTAAAATTAGATTTAAAGAAAACACTCAAAGTTGGAAAGATTGGAAGGAAAAAGGAGTAATGTATGTTGAAAATCAGCGAACCAAACAGTCTATGCCTCATTTTTTTCAATTTTATGAAGATTTCAAAAAGAATGAAGACAGATTAAATATTAAGTCTGCTGTAGAAGGCTTAAAAATCCCCTATTTAATTATTCATGGTCAAAAAGATATAAGAGTTCTTCCGTCGGAAGGAAAAAAACTGATGACTTGGAGTTCAACAAGTCAACTTAAATTAATCGAAAACGGGGATCATACTTTTTCTGCAAAACATCCGTGGAAATTTGACTTTCTTCCAAAGGAATTAAAAGAAGTCGTGCTCATTACAATAAATTTTATTAAATCTAGTGTTAAGCTCTAAAGTAACTTATACTTTTAGAGATTTCATGTAATTGAAATTATCTTTCGCAGCCTCTAGTTGGCTTGTACCTGTATACTGCTCCTGTTCAACTATATAATTCTTAAGCCCTTTTGTTTTTCCGTGAGCTAAAATAGCTGGGAAATCAATAGACCCCTTTCCAAGTGAACAAGATTCAGATTTATTCTCTGCAAGGGCTAAATAATCTTTAACATGGCAATAATTGAATCTGTCGGGATACTTGTTAAACCATTTTATTGGATCCTCTCCAGCGGCTACAACCCAATAAATATCCATTTCATAATCAACTAAATTTATATCTGTGTTGGTCATTAACACATCTTGTAAATACTCTCCTTCTACTTTTTTGAAAGAATAATCATGATTGTGATAGGCAAATTTCATTCCATTTTGTTGAGAAATTTCTCCACATTTATTAAAAATTTCTGCGTTTCTTTTAAATTGATCAATTGTTCTATCTCCTTCAGCCCATGGACAAATCAAATGCTTCATTCCAATTTCAGCTGCCTGAGAAGACTTCTTGTTAAAGCTTTCTAAATTGTTCGTGTCTCCACAGTGACTAGAAATCATTGTCAAGCCTAAATCATCAAGAAATTTTTTAAATTCTAAATTAGTCATCCCCCAAAAAAGTCCTAGACTTCCTTCATAGCCTTCAACATATTTATATCCATATGAAGCTATTTTCGTTAAAGTTTCTTTTGGATTTTTAACCATTTCATCTCTGACAGAATATAACTGAATTCCGATAATGTTTTTTTGGCTGCTTTCGTTAAAACTACAGCCGCTAATAGAAAGGGGAGCTATCAATGATGCTGACATAATTGAACTATTTAAAATAAAATTTCTTCTTTTCATTTAATGTTAAAATGTTAATTGTTTGAAGCTGAAGATAAGTAAAATACTTCGGAAAATAAATGAAATAGATTCCGTTTACTATCTTTAGTCTATCTAAAAAAATTTTATGAGAAATTTATTATTATTATTTGCTTTAAGTTTATTGACTTCTTGCAATAATACTGCTGTGCAAAAAGTAGCAGCGTCAATGTCTCCTGACGCGGAGATTGTAGAAGTTGAGGTTAATAACCCTGCGGGATATTTATCTACAGCTGATGGAAGATCTGATGTTTATGATGGAGATCCTTCAAATTTAAAATTATGGGATGAATATATCGACGCTCACAACAAAAGAGATTTAGCTAAAATTGCCTCTATGAGTCATGATTCTATTGCTATTTGGGGCCCTAGAGGAGAATACATAAAAGGGGCTCAAGCTCATAGCGAATTTTTGTCTGAATGGTTTGAAAATAATAACCCAAAATGGGATCCCTACTTTTCTTACACCATGGAGGTTGAAGGTCAAGATGGGCAATGGGTAATTTCTGGTAGTGACCTTTCTCTTGAGGTTGAAGGAGAGGTGATTAATGCTAGTCAAATTATGGATGCCTTTATTAAAGACGGTAAGGTTGGCGCTTTTTATGTTTACGAAAGAGCTGCTACATTACCTGTTCCAGCGGAATAACCTTTTATTTTAGAATTAAAAAAAAGCCCTATCTAAATTATTAGAAAGGGCTTTTTTTATTAAATTAAATTTATAAAGCTAATCGCTTAGCTTGATTTAAATGGTAAATAAGGGCTCTTTATCCAGTTAAATAAAGAACTTAAAATTCCATAAAAGAAGCTATAAAAAGCTAATGCTACATAAAGTTGAACAAGAATTACTACTACCTGAACATACTCCCAGCCAACTGCTAATGCACCGTCAAGGTTATAGCCTGTTGCTTCAGATCCTGTAACATCCATACTGAAGAAGTATTCTATAACACCGCCAACAAACTCAAGACCAAGCATGGACATAAAGGCTGCCATCGCATCAATAGGAAGTCCATAAGCGTCTGCAAATCCATCTACTATACCAACGTCCATTGACATTCCTCCTGAAGAAAGAATCCATCCAATAGTTGCGCAAATAGCGCCAAATAACGCTACTAAAGCAGTAATGTGTCCAAAAGCTTTAATGTTTGCAACGATCACATCTTTAAAAAAGAAGTCAACCATTCCACTTTTAGATGCCGCTAAAGAATCTCCAGCTGATCTAATTACTTGTGCAATTGGAAATGCAGCATAAAGTAGAATTAGCATGCATACAATAGCGGAAGCTTTTCCAAGACCTCCTTCGGCTCCATTAAAAGCCTCCATTCCACCTGTAAAAACTGAAATAAGCATTGCAATAAGAACAACTAAAGCGCCGACTTTAAAAAAAGTTCCGACCCATCCGCTTATTGATTTTTCGGAGTTATCCATCATTTCGTTAAAGCCATTCTTTGGAAGTTTTTGATTTACCATATGAGGAAAATCCAAAACCATGTTAACAAATTTTTCCATAATATATTTTTTAGTTAGATACTTAATTTACAAAAAATTAACTTAATAGTTGCTGTTTTAACACTTTTTAACACTTTTTACTGAGGATTTGTTAAGAATCTTGTTATGAAATTATGAATACTATAATCGCATAATTAAGTTATGTTATCCTTTAAAATAGTATTAATAATTCTTAAGTTTGCTTTTCGTTATTTATAACGAAACAAAGGTCCTATAGCTCAGTTGGTTAGAGTAGTTGACTCATAATCAATTGGTCCCAGGTTCGAGTCCTGGTGGGACCACCCTTAAAACCCTTCTTAATTGAGGGGTTTTTTGTTTTTAGATGTTTAGCAACAACTTACTTAAAGGTATAAAGTCTCAAAAACTATGTGTTTTCTAAAAAGAATAGACTAGGCCAGCGCAATGCCCATCGTTGCTAAAATAAAATAAATAGCTATTGTTTTTGCTCCATCATAATTTTTAGAAACGCGCTGACCAAACAAAAGAACCAACAGCGCGAATGATCCTATAATTAGACCAAGAAGACCAATAAAATTAGATCCGTTAAAAAGAACATCAACAATTCCTATTAGGCATAGCAGCCCAGAAAGTAGTTCCAATATTGTAACCGAAATCAAAGCAAGCGTAATTAATGGCCGCGAAAAGAAGGCCCCTAATAAATCATTCAAAAAACTTAAGTTTCCTTTAAAGTCAAATACCTTATCGATACCGCTTTGAATAAAAACAATTAAAAAGAAGGCTAAAACAAAAAGAAATGCAATTTTTTCCGGAATCATATTGGCAAAGTTAAGCTTTATGGATTAATCTAGTAAGTATCTTAGAAAGGTCTTTAAAAAATCCTCAATCCTGACGAGCAATAATAGAAGTTTTATAAAGATTAATACATTGTTAAAAAAAATTAAGAAACAATTCTCTACTCTTGCTACTGGATTCTCCTTATGATTGTTTTAATAAACATTCCCTACGCGTGTAAATCCTAGAGAGTCTTTGGCCTTATTTGTTTAGGCCTTGTGATGGCAACGACAATGTTATTTACTCCAAAAAAGAAACCAGAGGCATGTCTTCTTTTTTTGATCCTTTTTAATTAATGTATATTGTGAAAAATCAAGAAAATTGAAAGATCCTGCACTTAAAAAGGGTTCTTTTTTAAGTATAACTTTATTAATACTTTCTGGAGAATTAATTTTTGTATTACCATACGTTTTAGCCAGAATCTTTAGACCTACATTCTTAGAGGTTTTCAGTTTAAGCAACCTACAGCTAGGAAGCTTGTTTTCCGTTTACGGGACAGTAGCTTTATTATCTTATGTATATGGAGGAGTAATTTCAGACAGGTTTCAGCCAAAGAATTTAATAGCAAGTTCGCTTTTTTTTACAGCTTTAGGAGGGCTGGTTTTAGCCATTTATCCTTCTTATTTTGTCTTGCAAATTTTATATGGTTATTGGGGCTTTACAACTGTGTTTTTGTTTTGGGGCGCTATGATTAAGGCCGCCCGTGTTTGGGGGGGTGCTAAAAACCAGGGTCAAGCTTTTGGGTTTTTGGATGGTGGGAGGGGATTGGTAGCCGCATCGATGGGAAGTTTAGGGGTGTTGATTTTTTCTTTCTTTTTGACTAACGATATAGAGTCTGCTAGCTTAATTGAACGTAAAGACGCCTTTAGATATGTCATTTTATTTTCATCATTTATGGTTTTTTTAAACGGGATCTTAGTTCTCTTTTTTATGGAATCAAATCAAAAAAGTGAAGCTAAAAACACTTTCTCTACACTTTCTCATGTTAAGGCGGTTTTAAAAATTCAATCCGTATGGTTAATAATGATTATTATAATTTCTGCTTATGTAGGCTATAAGGTAACTGATATTTACTCTTTATATGCCTCTGAAGTAATGCTTTTCAATCATATAGAAGCTGCAAACATTGGTTCATTACAATTATATCTTCGACCATTAGTTTGTGTAATAATTGCATTGTTAGCAGGTAAAAAAAATTATATTTATTTTATTATTTTTGGATTTATTACTATGCTAATAGGGTCCACAATCTTTGCCTTCGGAATTGTTCAATTAAATATGAATTTTGTCTTTTTCTTTTCACTAATTATTGTTGCTACAGGAACATACGCTATTCGTGCTTTATATTTCTCTATCATGCAAGAAGGTCGTATTCCTCTTTTGATGACAGGCACAGCCGTTGGAGTGATTTCAGTCGTTGGATATACTCCTGATATTTTCGCAAGTCCAATTATTGGATATTTTTTAGACAAATACCCTGGTATTCTTGGTCATCAGTACGTGTTCACAATTTTAGTTCTGTTTTCTGTTTTAGGACTCTTGGCTTCAATAAAATTCGCCAACTTAACAAACAACTATTCTAAAAAAGAATTGTGCATAAATACTAAAAACTAACCCATCTTTCTTTTTATGTTTGAGAACAAATCGGGGCTTAAATTAGATTTAATATAAGCCTGATATCTCCTTTTAAAATCATTAACTTATCGTACTTAAACCTTTAATTATGTTTGATTTTATAAAACTACTTTTTGGCTTTTCAACTAAAATAGATTTTAACAAACTTGTTCTAGCCGGCGCCATTATTTTAGACGTAAGAACTAAAAATGAATTTTCTAGAGGACACATAATAGGGTCAGTCAACATTCCTGTTCAAGAGCTTTCAAACGGACTAAAAAATTTAAAAAAAGGAAATGCTATTATAACCTGCTGCGCGTCAGGAATGAGAAGTGCTTCTGCAAAAAAAATACTTTTATCTCAAGGATTTAATACTGTTTATAACGGAGGAGCTTGGCTAGGTTTAAAAAACAAATTAAAGGGCTAGCTTTTAATTTTATTATTTGAAAATCAAAATTTCAAATGTCTAATAGTGTCTTCGTTGTTTATTATCTGCTTTAATGATTCAATTCCTATTATTAAATGTTTTTTATCGAACAACGCTGAATTTACATCATCTTTGGCTTCTGTTTTTACGCCTTCAGGAACCATTGGTTGATCTGTTACCAGCAATAAAGCCCCTATAGGAATTCTATTATGAAACCCTACTGTAAAAAGCGTTGCGGTTTCCATATCAATAGAGTAAGCTCTTACTTTTTTAAGGTAGTTTTTAAATTTCGTGTCAAACTCCCAAACCCTTCTGTTTGTAGTAAAAACTGTACCAGTCCAATAATCAATTTTTTGATATTTTAAAGCGGAAGAAACGGCTCTTTGCAAAGAAAAAGAAGGCATTGCGGGAACTTCTATAGGGAAGTAGTCATTAGAAGTTCCTTCTCCTCTAATAGCGCCAATTGGTAAAACGAAATCACCAAGACCAATTCTCTTTTTTAATCCTCCACACTTTCCTAAAAACAAAACTGCTTTAGGCTTTATTGCAATAAGTAAGTCCATCACGGTAGCGGCGTTAGGGCTCCCCATTCCAAAATTTATAATAGTGATATTATCGTGCGTTGATGATGGCATGTTTTTTTCAGAACCATCAACCTTAACCTTGTTTAATAAAGCAAATTCTTCAACATATTTTTGGAAATTTGTTAATAGTATGTACTCTCCGAAAGACTCTATTTTAACTCCAGTATATCTAGTTATCCAGTCCTTAACAATTTCTTTTTTCGTTTTCATAATTAGTCTTTGCTAAATATATAATTTTTTGGCGGCTCTATTCCTTTTAAATGCTTTATAAAATAATCCCATTTTCTTCTTGTCATATAATCATTCATATCTCCATAGCCATGTCTTTTATTTGGAAATAATATTAAATCAAAATCTTTATTTGCTTTAATAAGAGCGTCCACCACAAGCATAGTGTTGGAGGGGGGTACATTGTCATCTAACATCCCATGGGAAATTAACAGCTTGCCTTGTAGGTTTTCTGCCAGCAGTTGATTTGCCTGTATATCATAATTGGACTTCGTTACGTCATACTCTGATTTTCCGTCTTGAAAATCTAGTTCAAGTGGTGTTAATAATCCATGCCATTTTTCTCCCCAATCTGCTTCATAATTTCTGTTGTCATGATTTCCTGAACTAGAAACGGCAACTTTATAAAAGTTTGGATAACGAAGAAGTGCCGCTGTGGATGCAAATCCACCACCAGAATGTCCCCAAACACCTACTTTAGAAATGTCCATTGAATTATAGCGACTTGAAAGCTGCTCTATTGTAGTTATGTTATCTGGCAAACCATTATCTCCCATGTTTCCATAATATGCGTCATGAAAAGACTTAGATCTTCCAGGAGTCCCCATCGCATCTACACTAACTACAACAAACCCTAGTTCTGCTAAGGCCTGATAATCACGTCTAGCAACATTAAAAGAATAGTTTCCAACGCTGCCAGATTGTGGTCCAGGATAAATATAATTCAAAACAGGATATTTATCATTTTCAGTATAATAACTAGGTACATACATTATTCCAAATAAGTCTGTTTTATTATCCCTTGCTTTTACTGAAAATTCTATGGGCTTTTGCCATCCGTTTTTTTCTAACGCTGTAATGTTTGCAGATGCTAATTCTGCTAATTTGTCCCCATTTCTGTTTTTTAAAACAGAAACAGGAGGGGATGTTGTTGTTGAATAAGTAGTTACAAAATAATTCCAGTTTGGAGAAGCATTAATCGTGTGTGTTCCAAATTCTGGTGTTAAACAGGTTAGGTCACTGCCATCAAAATTGACTTTGTAAAAATAAACATGATAAGGGTTGCCTTTTTCTTTCCCACCTGCTGTAAAAAATATTTCTCTAGTTAAAGGGTCAATATGTCTCAGGCTTCTAACTAGCCAATTTCCTTTTGTAATTTGATTTTTTAATTTCTTTGTTTTTAAATCATATATGTATAAATGTCCCCAATTATCTTTTTCAGAATACCATATAAATTCATTTGACTCAAATAAAACTTCCCAGTTTTCGCTTCTTACACCAGATTCATAATACGTCTCTACATTTTCTTTAAAAATTGAAGAAACCTCTCCTGTTTTTGCGTTTGCAATTTGCAGGTGAGCCTCTTTATGGTCTCTTGATGATGAAACAAATGCCAGCCTTGATTCGTCTTGACTCCACTGGGTGTCTAAGAATTCTCCTCCTCTGCCTGCAATGTGATCAGTTGTTGTAGATCGCTGGAAGTCATTCTTCATGTTCAGCTTTATTATTTTATTATTAGCCTTTAAATCAATTATGATCCTTTCTATCTCAAATATTTTGGAGTCCCCTGGCAATGCATATTTCCACGCTTGAAGCTTGGGGTGACCTATGTTTGTAGTGGTTAAATACATTTCTCCAACGTCTATAGCGTCCTGCCTAAAAGTTGCAATTTTATTAGATTTTGGACTCCACCTTAAAACCGGACCAGCCGATTGCACCCACCCTGCATTATTAGTTGCATATCCATAATCTTTTTTTCCATCAAAAGTTAGCTGGGTTTTTACATCGTTAGCTGTATTTCTTACCCACAAATTATAATTATCTATAAAAGCCGCTAACTTGCCATTTGGAGAAACAAATTCCTTTCTGTTTCTAGAGAAGTCTTGACTTTTTCTTTTGTTTGGGCTCAAAGTAGGCGACAGCTCGTTAGTTGATAAGTTTAGTTTATATCCTTTAGTTTCTGATTTGCCTTTAACATTATAAAGGAAAAAGCCTTCATCCCAACTTTGATAATTAAGGGTGTTAAACAAATGTTTGTTTAAGTTTTGTCCTAAATGTTTTGCAGCTCTATCATAGTCTGACGAATCAAGAGGCTTTTTATTGTTATTGCTACATGAAGCTATCGATAACAACATTAGCAATAAGGATAGATTAAAAATAATTTTCTTCATTTTGTTAAAGTTTAATTGCTTAAAGTTATAGTTTTTTAAAACAATCTGCTGATCTTAAATGCTTTATACGATTGTCTAGCTTGATGAAATTACAATACATTTAACCCTAAAGTTATCCTTTGCGCTATCTTATGAAATTTATTATAAATTTTATTTAGACTATTTGAACACTGTCTCTTTTTTTAGTATATTCTTTGTTGAAATATTCGTGATTCTAAAGATCGCTGTTATGAACATTATATAAAAATGTTATACGAAGGTTTGATAGCGAAACTGTAATAAATGTAACTTATGAGTTACTCTTATAATTATGAAAAATCATGATAATTGTTCCGATGTTTTTAAACAGATTAACGGCAACACCTTATAAATCATGAGAGTCCTTTTCTTCTTTTTATTATCGTATGCTCTTTTTTCTTGCTCTAACGATTTTAGAGAAATTACCGCTATTTCTGAAATAAATGGAGCCTGGGGAAACGACAAAGAATCTTTCATTATTGACACGGAAAAAATGACCATTTCTTATCCTGATTCTGTTTTAATAACGCTAAGTTCTCGAGTTTATGATCGTTCAGAAATTACAGCATCTATCGGAAGTGTGATGTTGTATGATGCTCATGTTTTTATTAATAGCGATGGCTCGTCAATTAAAATAACTAAGATTAATAAAAAAGAATCTTCTATCTATTTAAAGAAATGAAAAAAATCTTTTTCTGTTTTATGTTTTTGGGGTTCCTATTTAATTTAAATAGTCAAAATTTAGAGAAAGAAGAGGTTCAAAGAGTCATTGAAAAGTTTTTTATTGGATTTCATGAAAAAGATTCCCTAACCATAGCCTCAACTGTTTATTCGATTGACTTTAAACTCTTGTCAACTAGCACGGCTCAAGATGGAAAAGCTGTTTTAAGTCCCATGCCATTTTATTCTTTTTTAAATGTTTTACTACAAAGGCCTTCTGATGCTAATTGGAAGGAAAAACTGACTGGGTTTGAGATCAAAATAGATGGAAAGCTTGCTAATGCATGGGTGAGCTACGAGTTTTGGGTCAAAGGCAATTTTAGTCATTGTGGCGTAAATTCGTTTAATTTATTCAAGGGTGATGATGGGTGGAAAATTGTAACGCTTATTGACAGTCGAAGGATTGAAAATTGCAACCTCAATTCGTTAACTAATTAAAAACTCTTGTGCTATGATAAAAAAATTGTTATTGATTTTACTTGTCTGTTTCTCAAGCAAGGCTCACTCTCAAATAATTAATGAAAAATTAGTTGAAAAACACCTCACCACACTTGCTGATGATCAAATGGAAGGTAGAAAAGCTGGATCACAAGGGATTGAAATGGCTGCAAAATACATTGAATCAGAATTTGAACGTATTGGCTTAGACAAATTTGAATCTCAAAATTCCTTTCGTCAAAGCTTTAGTTCAAAAGACATGAGTTTATTCAATGTTATTGGTGTTTTAGAAGGTAAAAGCAAAGCTGATGAATACGTTATTATCTCTGCGCATTACGATCATCTTGGCATGAAAACTGGCGAAAAAGGGGATTTAATTTTTAATGGAGCTAACGACAATGCTTCAGGAGTAAGTGCTGTTCTAGCTTTAGCGGAACATTACAAAACTCAAAACATAAACGAAAGAAGTCTTTTGTTTGTAGCTTTTACCGCTGAAGAAATGGGGTTAATAGGTTCTAATTATTTTGGCAAACAAATAAATCCTGAAAACATTATAGCTGGAATTAATATTGAAATGATTGGCAAAGAATCTCCTTTTGGACCAAAGACAGCATGGCTTACAGGGTTTGATCGTTCAGATTTTGGACAAATTATTCAAAAAAATCTCGAAGAATCTGACTATAGCCTTTACCCAGATCCTTATGTTAATTTTCGTTTATTTTTTAGATCAGATAACGCCTCTTTAGCTAGGCTTGGCGTTCCAGCCCACACCTTTTCAACGAGTCCAATGGATAAAGATCTTGACTATCATAAGGTTTCTGACGAAACTAAAACGCTAGACCTTTTTACTGTTTCAGAAACAATTAAGGCTATAGCGATAGGCACTCTCTCGATTGTTAATGGAAATGATACACCTTCAAGAATTGTAATGAAAAAAGATGAGCCTTTTAAATAATCTGTCTTTGGAGTGTTTGTTAATTAATGATATTAGATTACATTTAAGTAAAGAACTTAATAAAAGAAGTAAATTATGAATTCGAAAAAATCAAGAAGAACTTTTATAAAAAAATCCTCAGTTTTTGGTGCTGGAGTATTTATTGTGCCTAGAAACGTTTTAGGTGGGCCAGGATATACAGCTCCTAGTGATCAATTAAATTTAGCAGCGATTGGCTCTGGAGGGAAAGGAATTAGTGATATATATAATTCTTCGGTAAACGGAAGGGAAAGAATAGTTTCTCTCTGTGATGTTGATTTCTCTGGAAGTGCATCAAATTCTGTAAAAAGATTCCCGAAAGCAAAGCTATATTCTGATTTTAGAAAGATGCTAGATAATGAAAAAGACATAGATGCTGTAACTATCTCTACTCCAGACCATGTCCATGGCTCTGCTGCTGTCTATGCAATGGAAAGAGATAAACATGTTTATGTTCAAAAACCCATTACTCATAATATTAGGGAGGCAAGGCTTCTTACAACCCTTGCTAGAAAACAAAAAGTAGTTACTCAAATGGGTAATCAAGGGGGGTCCAACCCTTTGCTCCAAATGGTTCAAGAGTGGGTTGATTCTGGAAAAGTAGGTAAAATTTCTGAGGTTAAAGTTTGGACCAATAGACCTGTATGGCCGCAAGGAATTAAAATGCCATCTCCAAACGCTAGTCTTAAGCCAAAATCTTTAGATTGGAATTTATGGCTAGGGCCAGCTAGCGAGAAACCATATACTCCAAATTTACACCCGTTCAATTGGAGAGGATGGTGGGAATATGGAACTGGAGCGCTTGGAGATGTAGGGTGTCATTTAATTGATATTCCTTTTAGGACATTAGGATTAAAGTATCCTAAAGATGCTGAATGTAGCGTTGGAAGTGTTTTTACTAAGATGTGGAATCCTGACTATCACCCAGAAGGATGCCCGCCTTCATCTTTGATTACTTTAAATTTTGATTCAACAGAAAAAAACGATTCTCCAATTCAATTAACTTGGACAGATGGAGGAATTAGGCCTCCACACCCAGATATAATTCCTCCAAATAGCGATATTGGCGGGCCTGGCAGTCAAAACGGAGTTTTAATGATTGGTGAAAAAGGAATTATTTCTACCAACATAAATGACAGCTCTCCCCTTACGCCTAAACTATATCTTTATGATGGAGAAACTGAATTTGGTCCCGATAAAGAAGAAATGCCTGAGCCTGAATATGGCCATCAAAGAAAATGGGTTGACGCCTGTAAAGCAGGGTTTAACAGTGAAGAGCATCTTAATTTAACTTCGTCTTTTGATTACGCAGGGCCAATGACAGAAACTGTCTTGATGGGAAATCTAGCCATTAGAAGCTATATGTTACGAAAAGAAAGTTCTAATGGAGGGTTTGACTTTTTTGCCAGAAAAAAACTTCTTTGGGATGGTGAAAACATGAAAATAACCAATCTAGAAGAGGCAAATCAATTTGTAACTAGAAACTACAGGCCTGGATGGAAGATTTGAATTTGATTTTCTAAAATGGCATTGTTTTTGACAATTATATTTTAATGAATCATTTTATTTCGTTTTTAATTGCTTTTATTTTATGCTATGGCTTAAGTGCCCAAAAAATTTATATTACAAAAAATGCATACCAGGCAGATCTAAAGGTTTTTGTTGTCGACAAAGAATATCAAGCTGACTTAAGGGCTTATAAAGTTGATCAAGCCTATAAAGCAAAGGGTAACTCTGGTCTTTGGTATTTCACAAAAAATAATTATCAATCAGAAAAAAAAATATTCTTTGTAAAATACAAGTATCAAGCAGATTTAACCGTTTATTTTGTTAATTATACTTATCAATGTGGATGGAAAAACGAAGATCAAAAGCATTTATTGTATTGATTTTCTTTTGACTTCAAATGACCCTAATTAATTATCTTTGTCCTGGTATTTTATAAAAAATATATGAAACCTAATCAATTTCTTAATTCTTCTAAAAAAACTCAAATTGAAAACATGTTTGATTCAATTTCTGTTGAATATGATTTTTTAAATCGAGTAATGACTTTTGGAAATGATATAAGATGGAAAAAGAAAATGTATTCGATTGCTAAAAGTCATGACCCTAAAACAATTTTAGATATTGCTACAGGAACTGCTGACATTGCTTTAGAGCTTGCAAAAATAAAAGACGCAAAAATAATCGGAGTTGACATTTCGGAAAAAATGTTGGAAGTAGGAAGGAAAAAAGTTGTTGCCAAAAACTTGTCTGATACTGTGGTTTTAAAATCTGGTGATGCGGAAAATCTTAGCTATTCAGATTCAAGTTTTGACGTAGTAACTATTGGTTTTGGAGTTAGGAACTTTCAAAACTTAGAAAAAGGCCTTGAAGAAAGCTGTCGCGTACTTAAAAGTAATGGTGTTTTAATCATACTTGAAACATCTGTTCCAAAAAATATTATTATAAGGTTTTTTTACTTTTTGTTTAGCAGGTCTTTCATCCCTTTTGTTGGTTCTGTTTTCTCTAAAGAAAAAAAAGCTTATCAATACCTTCAAAAATCCGCAGAAAAATTTCCTAGTGGAAAACGATTTGTTTCTATCTTAGAAAATTGTGGCTTTAACAACGTTGATGTTAAGCCTTTAATGCTTGGAGCAACTTCTATTTATATAGCTACTAAATAAATTTTTTTAATTATAAATGATCTCCCATAACGCTTTTTTTGATCAATTAAATTTGTTAGTAACAGAAAAGCACTCGTTTGCTGCATTTCGAACTCCTGACTCTACTTTGTTAGAGTGCTATATGGGTCTAAAGAAGGCTCCAAAAAAAGAAATCAACCCTTCTGGCTCTGGGTTTCTTATAAAACCGTTTAACACTAATAATGGAGGGTATCTTATTTCTTCTAACAATGTTGTTTCAACACGTTATTTAAAAAACAGTATGTCAAAAGATTTGTCTTTTTTTGAAGACAAGCCAGATTTAGATTTTAAAAAATCTAAAGAACAATATCTTAATGATGTTGTAAGTATCATAGACAATATTTCCTCTACAGATTTAATCAAAGTTGTTTATTCTAAATGTTTTGAGTTTGACCTTAAGTCTAAAAATGCCATTGATTATTTCAAAAATACCTTAGACTTGTATCCAAGCGCATTTTGTTATTTGTTTTTTCATCCTAAAGAAGGTTTTTGGATGGGAGCAAGTCCCGAAACTCTTGTCGAAATTCAAAACAATAAAATTTCAACAATGGCTTTAGCGGGAACAAAAAGTCTGCCCGGTTTAAATTGGGGGGAAAAAGAGCTCTTTGAACAAAAAATAGTTCAAGACGAAATTAAAAAGACGTTGACTCCTCTTTGTGAAAAGTTAACTTTTCTAAAACCTCAAACTTCAAAAGCTGGCAGAATTGAGCATTTAAAAACTGCCATTACTGGCTTTACAACTAAATCTCCTAAGGAAATAATAGCAGCTCTTCATCCGACTCCTGCAGTTGCTGGTGTGCCAAAAAAGAAGGCAATTTCAATCATAAATAAAAAAGAAAAACACGAGAGGTCCTTTTATTCAGGGTATTTAGGGAAAATTGCCCCCGAAAACTGTAGCCTTTTTGTAAACCTTAGGTGCTTACAGATAGCCAATAATAAAGCCAAGCTCTTTGTGGGGGGAGGGATAACTCAAGAGAGTAGCCCTGAAAAAGAATGGGAAGAAATAATACATAAATCTCAAACTATGATGGATGTTCTTTTTAAGTAGCTCATTAATTCATTTACTACATTTGTAGACTTAATGATGTATCCAACAATACCATCTGCACAAACGATTTTACTTTACTGTTTAAGGTTCAATACAACTGACGTCGTTATTTCTCCTGGATCCAGAAATGTTCCTTTGGCAATCGGATTCGCTTCTAACAAGAAATTTAATTGCTATAGTATTGTCGATGAAAGATCCGCAGGATTTTTTGCTCTTGGGATTGCTCAACAAACAAAAACCCCTGTAATATTGTTATGTACTTCAGGAACGGCTTTATTGAATTATTCTCCAGCAATAGCAGAAGCATATTACAGTAACATCCCTTTAATTGTGCTTTCAACAGATCGGCCAACATATAAAATCAATATAGGCGACGGTCAAACAATTGATCAAAATAAAGTTTTTGGAAATAATATTTTATCATCAAATTCCTTGCTACAGGATGTAACCCATCAAACTCAGGCTATTCTTAAAAGCAATATTCAAAAATTAATTAAAACCCCTTTGAGTACAGCTTCAATAAAAAAACAACAATCAAAAATTCAAGACTTTAATGAAGAGCTCATCTATTCAAGTTTTTTTAATGCAATTCAATCAAAAAAACCTATACATATTAACATTCCTTTTGAAGAGCCTTTATATGATTTTATTTCTAGCGCAACAATTAAACTGTCAAAAAAACCTCAACGTTTAGATGTTTTTGAGCAAAAAGTAAGCCTAGACGAGTTTATACCTTTATTTGAAAAAAAATCTAAAATATTAATGTTAATAGGCTGTTCCACGCCTAATTATTTGTCAATAAAAACCCGAAAAAAATTAGCAGAAAAAACTAGTGTAGTTGTACTAACAGAATCTACGTCTAATTTAAGCCACAAATCTTTTTTTGCAAATATTGATAAAATAATCGCTCCTATTGAAAATTTGAAAAACAAAAAAGCCGTTTTTTCAAATTTAAAACCGCAAATATTAATTACGCTTGGCGGAATGATAATTTCAAAAAAAATAAAACAATTTCTAAGAGATTACCCTGCTACACATCATCTTCATATTGGCCTTAATACGCCCAATGATACTTTTTACTGTGGCGTAGAGCACATTAAAGTAGATCCTAATTTGTTTTTTGAAAAAACACTTTTACAGACTACTGTAGATTTAAATTACCAGAATTCATGGCTTGAACTATATAACAAACACCAATTGTGTCACAAGAATTTTATTAAGCAGGCACCGTTTTCAGATTTGATTGTCTTTTCTGTTTTATCATCTAAAATTCCCGCTTATTATCAAGTGCATGTTGCTAATAGTTCTCCGATAAGATATTTACAGCTTTTTAAAATGCCTGAAGTTAATTCTGTCTATTGCAACAGAGGAACTAGTGGGATTGACGGAAGCACGTCAACTGCAGTTGGGGCGTCAGTCGTCAATAAAACTCCGACGTTATTAGTGACAGGAGATTTGAGTTTTTTCTATGATGCTAATGGTCTTTGGAATAGCTATATTAATTCAGATTTTAGAATTATTATAATTAATAATCATGGCGGTGGAATCTTTAAAATATTGCCAGGCCATAAAGAAAATAAGTTTTTTTCTTCTTTCATTGAAACCCCCCACAAGTTGAGTGCTAAACAACTAGCAAAAATGTATGGGTTCAAATATCAAAACAAAAAATCTAAACTTGGGCTAAAAATAGCTTTAAATGGTTTTTTTAAAAAATCAAGTGCTCCTAAGATTTTAGAAATAACCACTTCCTCTAAACTTAGTTCTGATACTTTAAAAAATTATTTTCAGTTTTTGTCTAGAGCTTAGCGGTTGATTTCTCTCTAGAAAACCTTATCTTTAATAAAAATTTTTCATGACAATTAAGTGGGAACATATTAAAAAGTACTCTGATATAAAATTTGAATTATATAAAGGAGTTGCTAAAATAACCATCAATAGGCCAAAGGTTTACAATGCTTTTAGGCCAGAAACAAATATTCAAATGCTTGAAGCAATTGATCTTTGTCGCGAAAGAAATGATATTGATGTTGTCGTTTTTACTGGTGAAGGTGACAAGGCTTTTTGTAGCGGAGGGGACCAAAATGTAAAAGGGTCTGGAGGTTACATCGGCGATGATGGGGTTCCAAGATTAAATGTTTTGGATTTACATAAAAAAATAAGAGAAATTCCTAAGCCTGTTATCGCTATGGTTAACGGATACGCTATTGGAGGAGGGCATGTTTTACATGTTGTTTGTGACTTAACCATTGCTAGTGAAAATGCTGTTTTTGGACAAACTGGCCCTAAAGTTGGGAGCTTTGACGGAGGATTTGGGTCATCATATCTAGCTCGACACGTCGGACAAAAAAAAGCAAGGGAAATTTGGTTTTTATGTCAACAATATTCTGCGAAAGAAGCTTTCGAAATGGGGATGGTAAATAAAGTTGTTCCTTTAAAAAAGTTAGAAGAAACAGTTCTAGGTTGGTGTGCAATTATGCAACAAAGAAGTCCTTTAGCGCTTAGAATGATCAAAAGAAGTCTTAACGCGGAGCTTGATGGTCAACATGGGTTAATGCAGCTTGCCGGTGACGCTACTTTATTATACTATTTAACGGAAGAAGCTCAAGAAGGTAAAAATGCTTTTCTAGAAAAACGTACGCCTGACTTTAAAAAGTTTCCTAAATTTCCTTAATCATTATTAAAAAATCGTTGTCAAAAAACAATATTTCAAAATTTAGCTCCTGGGTTTCTGCAGCCAGGCTAAGAACACTTCCTTTGTCGATGTCAGGTGTTTTTATTGGCTCCTTTGCCTCTTACAGCGCTCTCGATTTTAACTTGTTCATTTTTATACTTGCTTTAGCAACAACCATATCGTATCAGATTCTTTCCAATTTTGCAAACGACTATGGTGACGGAGTAAAAGGGACAGATAAAAATAGAATCGGCCCAAAAAGAGCTCTTCAATCGGGAATTATTAGCCCTCAAGAAATGAAAAAAGGTATAATAATATCTTCCTTTATATCTCTTGTTTTGACAGTTTTATTAGTTTACGTATCCTTTAGCAAAGACTTTTTCTCTTTTGTAGTCTTTATTGGATTAGGAGTTTTAGCGATTATTGCTGCCATAAAATATACTGTGGGTGAAAACGCTTATGGGTACAGTGGATATGGAGATGTTTTTGTTTTTGTTTTTTTTGGATTGGTTAGTGTTTTAGGCTCGAATTATTTGTTTACGTCCTCTTTAAATTTTTCGCTTCTTTATCCGGCCTGTACCGTTGGACTTTTAGGGGCAGGTGTGTTGAATTTAAACAACATGAGAGATTTAGAAAATGACCAATTAATGGGGAAAAAAACTCTGGCTGTTTCTCTTGGAACTCACTTTTCTAGGTTATATCATTATCTTTTAATTGCTATTTCCATTGTTTTAATGAGTGTATTTTTGTTTAAATTAAACTCTAGCTCACCTTTATTAATGGGGCTGTTTGCGTTCATTATTTTGTGGTTAATTGTGCATCTTCTCCAAATTTCTAATATTGTTGACCCTAAAAAATTTGATAAGCTTTTAAAACCTCTCGTCTTTGCTACTGTTTTTTACTCATTGGTTTTATCCTTACATTACTTAGAAATTATCTAGTTCATGAAGGCTCATTATTTTAGACATTTGTTGAATTTTAAAGTCCCTAGCGGAACTTCGAGAGGGGTTTTAAAGACCAAAGAAAGCTGGTTTATTGTAATTACCGACAAAAACGGATATGGGGTGGGAGAGTGTAGTTTGATTACTGGGCTTAGCCCAGATCCAGCCTCTTCATATGAAGATAAATTAAAAGAAATCTGTAATAATATCTGCCTTGGAATAGCCGTTCTAAGAACTAGACTTGAGCTATATCCCTCAATTCTTTTTGGATTAGAAACTGCCTATTTGTCTTTTGAAAGCCTCGATCCTTTTGTTTTGATGGCTTCTAGTTTTACTAAAGGGGAAAAAGCTATTCCTATAAACGGATTAATTTGGATGGGAGAACAGTCCTTTATGAAAAAACAAATTAAAGAAAAAATTGAAAATGGGTTTGATTGTATTAAGATTAAGATTGGAGCTTTAAATTTTGATTTAGAGTGTAAGCTTTTGAAATCTCTTAGGCTTGAATATTCTTCTAAAGATATTGAGATTAGATTAGATGCTAACTGCTCATTTAGCCCTAATTCAGCACTTGAAAAATTAAAGATTCTCTCTAACTATGATATTCATTCTATAGAGCAGCCTATAAGGACTAAAATGTGGGATCAAATGGCTTTTTTATGTGAAAAATCTCCTTTAGCAATTGCCTTAGATGAAGAGCTTATCGGATTAACATCGCTCAAAATGCAAACCAAGATGCTTTCTTTTATAAACCCCTCATATATTATTTTAAAACCCAGTTTAGTTGGCGGTCTTAAAGCCTGCGATTCTTGGATAAAAATAGCAGGTTCTAAAAAAATAAACTGGTGGTCTACAAGCGCTCTTGAAAGTAATATTGGCTTAAACGCTATCTCTCAATGGGTTTTTAATAAAGAGTCTAAAATGAAACAAGGCCTTGGAACAGGACAGCTTTATTCTAACAATATAGATTCTCCGTGTTATATAGACAAAGGTTTTTTAAAGTATAATCCAAAAAAGAACTGGGAAACAGCATTTTTTAGCAATTATATTTTTAAACTCTATGACTAATAAGTCAATTCTTGTTCACCCTAGCTTTAAATTACACGGGCTCTCTTATAATAAACGATCTTTAATTGAACATTGTAAAAAGTCGTTGTTTATAGACAATGACGTCTATAGTTTTATTTTAAATTGGTTAAATGCTGATTTAAACATTAAGGTTCAATCTTCTGGTTCAACAGGCCCTCCAAAAATTTTTTTAGCTAAGAAAAAAGCAATGGTTCAGTCAGCAATAAACACCGGAAGGTTTTTTAAACTAAAAGTAGAAGACAGGGCGTTGCTGTGCTTGCCTATTAGCTTTATTGCTGGGAAAATGATGGTGGTTAGGGCGCTAGTTTTGGGTTTAGACTTGTTTATTCAAAAGCCTGATGACGCCCCTATTAAAGGCTCGTCTAAAAATTTTGAATTTGTTGCCATGACACCCTATCAATTAGAAAAATCAATTCCCTATATTCACAAAATTAACTGTTTGATTATAGGGGGAAGCCCAACCAGATCTGTGGTTCAGAAACAGCTTTTAGACAACTCTTTAGGCGTTTTTGAGACTTACGGAATGTCTGAAACCTTATCTCATATAGCCGTCAAGAGTTTAAGTAAAGGAGAAAAAGAGTTTGCTGCAATCCCTGGAGTTTCTTTTAAATCAAGACAGGGCTGTTTGGAGATTATCGCTCCTTATCTTTCCGAACATCCTATATTAACAAAAGATAAAATAGAGCTCATTTCTGACACAAAATTTATTTGGCTTGGCAGAAATGATTTTATAATTAACTCGGGAGGAATCAAGATTTTTCCAGAAGAAATTGAAAAAATTTTAAGTCTTTATTATTTGGGCAGTTTTGCAATTTGTGGAATCCCTGACAAAAGTCTTGGTGAAAAATCTGTTTTAGTCTTTGAGGGAAAAATTCCCAGCGATGCGCCTAATGCTTTTCAAAATTTAAAGCCATTTGAAATACCTAAAAAAATATATTGTTTAAAACAATTCGATAGAATTAACGGAAAAATAGATCGATTAAAACTTAAAAAAAATCTTTTAAAATTAATTAATGAACGAAACTAAAGAAGAAGAATTTTGGAATACGCTTACTCACTTTATTGGGTTTGTTCTTAGTGTGATTGGACTCCCAGTTTTGCTTTTTTACAACCAAAATCTAACAGGTTTTAGCCTTGAGAGCATTCTTTTTTTTGAGTTTGGTATGATTTGTCTCTACGCGGCGTCAACATTATATCATTATACGACTGACATAAAACTTAAACGAAAGCTCAGAATATTTGATCATGTTAGTATTTTCTATTTAATTGCTGGTTCTTATGCTCCAATTTGTTTAATCACCTTGGATAAAGGAAATGGGCTTAAAATCTTTATTGCTGTTTTGGCAATTGCCCTAATTGGGACTGTGTTTAAAATTTTTTTTACTGGAAAATTTGATAAGCTTTCCTTGCTGCTTTATCTAGCAATGGGCTGGTTAGTTGTCCTAGATTTTAAAAATGTTTTTAATGCTCTTGAGTTTAACGGCTTAATGTTGTTGGGTTTAAGTGGCCTTCTTTATTCTTTTGGCACTATTTTTTATAGCCTTGAGAAGATGAAATATTCCCATGCTATTTGGCACTTGTTTGTTCTTGGAGGTAGCGCATCGCATTACTTTCTAGTTTTGATATATATTATTTAACTTAGAAGTGATTTTTATACCCTATGATTAAAAAAAACTCTCGTAGATCTTTTATTAAAAAAACTTCTTTAGTGGCTTCTATTCCATTATATCTGCCTTCTCTTTATGGCGCCCCTACAATGGGCTTAAATGACTCTATTGGACATGGTGATTTTAAGTTTAAAGTTAATAAAGATTGGGGGGTTCAAAACTCAAATACGTATCCTGTGGATCACTGTCACGAAATGGTTATGGATTCCAAAAACAGGGTCATTTTAACGACTACAAATCCTAAGAATAATATTTTAATATACGATCGTAATGGAAAAATTTTAGACTCTTGGACTTTAAACTATCCTGGTGCACATGGGCTTTCTATTGTTGATCAGGGGGGGGAAGAATTCTTGTTTATTACCGACCCAGACTCTAATAGGTTTTGCAAAACGACTCTCAAAGGGGAGAAGCTTTTAGAGCTATCCTATCCCAAAGAAATTAAAGCCTACACTAGCGCCTCTCAGTTTAAGCCTACTGAAATTGCAATTGCAGAAAATGGCGATTTTTATGTTGCAGACGGCTATGGGCTAGACTACATCATACAATACGATAATAAGGGGAATTATATTCGTCATTTTGGAGGTCATGGTGATGGAAATGATTTGTTTGATTGTTGTCACGGAATAACAATAGACAGCAGAGTTAAGTCCAATCCAACGCTATTAATCTCCTCTAGAAGTAAAAATGAATTTAAACGATTTTCTCTTGAAGGAAAATGGATAGAAACTATTAAACTTCCTGGCTGTTATGTGTGTAGACCAGTAATTAAAGGAGACTACCTTTTGTTTGCTGTCATAGTCACTAAAGATTGGGGGGTTTATGACGGGATGCTTGCTGTTTTAGACAAAAACAATGAAGTTGTTTCCTTTCCGGGGGGCAGTTCTCCTTCTTATTTGGACAAAATGCTTGTAAAGCCTAAATATGATCAGGTCAGTTTTAGAAACCCGCACGATGTTTGCATTGATGATGACTGGAACCTTTATGTTCCACAGTGGAATTCTGGAAAAACATACCCAGTTAAATTAACTCGAGCCTAAATATTATGTCTAAATATCTATTTTTTTTATTTTCAATCACTATGTTCTCTCAACAGACCGAAATCCAACAATACAAAGTTATAAACACGATAGATAATGTTGAACTAAGATATTATCCCCCTTCAATAAAAGCAAAAGTCACTTCTAAAAACAACTTCTCTAAGCTGTTTAAATATATCAGTGGAAATAACTCAGATAACACAAAAATCGCCATGACCGCTCCTGTTTATATGACTAACAAAGGTTCTTTAAACACTATGGAGTTTGTTTTGCCTGTAAAATATTTAGAGAAAAACATTATTTTGCCCAAAGACAATAGTATAGAGGTTTATAAGTCTAAAGAAGGGGTTTTTGCTTCTATTACTTATGGTGGTTACTCTAATTCAAATAAAGTATCTGAAAACTATCGTTTGCTAGTTAATAAATTAAATGAAAAAAACATACCGATAATCAGCAATCGGCCTATTGTGCTTTCTTATAATAGCCCTTATAAGGTTTTTAATCGAAGAAATGAAGTTTTGCTTGAGGTTGTCTATAGAGCTAATTAATACCTGGTTTTGTAAAGGAAATTTCTGAATTCATCATCTCTAAGATTAATTTCTTTAATGACTTTTCAAATTCATCAATATGAGAAGTTTTAATAAAGCTTGTCCTTTCTGATGGGTTGTTTATTGTCAACTTCATTAAGCCGCTGTTTAAGTCTCTAAAAGAAACAATTCCCGCTTCTAGTCCTTTTAGGCTTCTGTTGTTTTTTAAATACATACTAGCATAACACATTAATTGCATTGCTTTTGTTTGAGAAGAGCTGTCGCAAAGAGTTGATGGATTCTTTATTTTTAAATCCCCTGGCTTCACTAGCCCTGTTTTATAATCAATTATCCTTATGGTTTCATTTCTCATGTCTACCCTATCTATAATACCCTTTAATTTAACCGGGTAATTTAACTCGCTAATGTCTATCGATTGGTTAATTCTTTGTTCTAGAGCAAGCAGCTTTATAGTGTTTCCCTTTTTTACATCTTCCAATTCATTAGAGATGAGTCTTTTTATGGCGTTTTTAATGACTTCAAATGCTATAAGGTTTTTTCCCGTATTAAAATCTGCTTCATAATTATTAATAAAACTTGCTTTAACAGCTTCATTTACTTTCTTTGATACAGAGTTTAAAAGTTGAACGGTAATTGTTTTATTCACTAGAGGCTTGTATAGCTCTTCAACAGATTCATGAAATATAAGTCCAACGACTCTTGCGCTAACCGACTCCTCTTCGTCTTCATTTGTAGAGTTTATTTTAAGAAGCTTTGAGTAATAAAACTCTTCAGGATTTCTTAAATACACTTCCAAGGAAGATGGTGAAAACCCGCTAATGGCAAGTTGTTTTAGTAATAATAAAGAACGAGGTGATTTTATGATGTTTATTTCCTTATTGTTGTTTGACAGATTTAGTGTGGTGCTTTTGTAAATAATTTTATGATTTTCAAGTCCTTCCATTTCTAGCTGATGAATATACCTGCTTTTTTCTCCTCCTTTAATGCCTTCGTTAACATTATTGTATATCAGAAAAATATTTTGTGCCCTTTGAAGAAGTCTGTAAAAATGATAAGTATTAGTTTTATCTCTATCGTTAAAGGTGAACAAATTGTGTTTTTTTCTCAGGTCAAAAGGGATTAATGAATCAAAACTTTTTCCTTTTGGAAGAAATCCTTCATTTGCCGAGCTTATAACAACCGTTTCAAAATCTAATGCCCTAGTTTCTAAAAGCCCCATAACCTGAGTCGTAGCGTACTTGTCAGACTCGTAGGGAAGATGTATTTCCTCTAAAAAAGTAAACAAAACCTCTTTTAAAGACGTAATGTTTTTAATATTATTACCTTCTTTTATTAATTCCCTCGCTTCTAACAGAATCTCTAAAATTACTTTTGATTCCGTTAAATCTGTAACGTTTAAGTTTTTGTTAGGCGATAGTTTTTCTACAAATCCAATAAGATTATTTAAAGCTTCTATTGGAGATTTCCAAGCTTTTAAAATTAGTGATAAAAGGCTGTTTTTATTTTCTAAATTTAAATCCTGAAGGGCTGTTCTAATGATCCTAGAAGAAACTATTGAGTCTGTCTGTTTTGCTTTTTTGCTTTTTAAATTATTCGACTGCATTTCCAAAACTAACTTTAAAAGTTTTTTCAATTCAAGCATGCTTGAGGGGATGGCTGAGCCAATGCTGATGTCCCTTATGCTTTCAGGCAAATGATTCAAAACAGGCTCAATTAGAGTTTCGTCTCCTAGAACCACTGCTGCTTTTTTTGACTTATCCTTATTAATAAGAAAAAGAGCTTCGCCTATTTCCTTGGCCTGTCCGATAGACTTTGTTGCTTCTATAATATTAATTGTTTTTAAGCCTTTAAAATCGTCTGAAACCCAATTAAACGGATTCTTTATATAGTGATCCCAGCTATTTTTGTAGTTTTTAATAAAGTGCGCTGCTCCATGGTTTTTGTTGTTAATAAAAGACTGATCAATATCCCAATAAACTTCCCCTTTATTAAAGTTCAACAACTCCTTAACGATTAGCTCTTCCGATTTACTAAGCGCGTTTAACCCTATAAAAATATGTTTTGTACTGTTGTTCGCCTCTTTGTAGTGTTCTATGTTTTTTTGTGCTTCACTGTAACAGATCCCTTTTGTCCCCTGTTTATTTTCTAAAAGTGTTTTTTTAAAACTGTTGTATAGCTCAGGTAGCTGCTCCCAAAAAAAATCAGTTTCTGTGTTTTTTTTATTAATTTCTCCCCAATTTTTTATTTTATTAATTTCTGCTAATTCTTCTACTACAACTTGAACTTCTAATAAATTTTGCTCAACTTCTATCGTGTCATTAATAAACGTGCTCCCCCAACTACTGAAAGTTTCGGCGTTGTTGTTTTTCCCTTTATTTATAGTGCAATATGTTGAAAAAAGTTTGTATAGAGCTATAGAGTTTTTTATTTCTTTTAGTTCTGAAATTTTAATAATAAAAGAATCTATACTCTCAATTGTAGGGGCAAAAAAAGGATGTTTAGTTTTTTTTAAAAGCAGGGTTTTAAACACTTGTGAGGAGCGTTTGTTGGGTAAGACAAAGCAGGCCTTCTCTATGTCTATGTTTTTTCTTTGCACATCTTCTAAAACTTTTTCTAAAAAAGATTTCATAGGGTTAAAATAAAAAAGCGTCTAATTTAAAATTAGACGCTTTTAATATAATTAAAATATTGTTTTAATTAGTCTTCTACCTTGAATTCAACTCTTCTGTTTGTCATTCTACCTTTTCTAGTGTCATTTGAAACAGTAGGCTGGCCTTCACCAAAACCTACAGCAGACATTCTATCAGCGCTAATTCCTGAGTTTATTAAGTAGTCTTTAACTGAATTCGCTCTGTTTTCAGAAAGTTTCTGGTTAAATGCATTTGGACCCGAGCTGTCTGTGTGTCCTTCAATAATGAATTTAGACTCAGAGTACTCTTTCATTATATCAGCAACAAAATCTAATAGTCCTTTAACTTTCTCTCCTAATAACGCTTTATTAAGATCAAAAGGAACTTGTGCTCCAACTGCATTTAGTTTTTCCATAATTTCTTCAGATGGATTAGGACATCCTGCGTTGTTTACTAATCCAACAACATTAGGACACTTGTCGTCTTTGTCTAAAACGCCATCTCCATCTGTATCAGGCCATGGACAACCGCTGTTTTCAATTGGTCCTGCAACTTCAATACATCCGTCGTCAACATCAGCTACTCCATCTCCATCTGTATCTGGACATCCACCCATTTCTATTGAGCCAGGCTCGTTAACACATCTATCTTCAGTGTCAGGAATTCCGTCTCCGTCAGTGTCAGGACAACCATCAAACTCAACTAGTCCTGCAACGTCAGGACAAGAGTCCTTGCTGTTTACAATCCCATCGCCGTCATTGTCTGGACACCCATTAAAAGCGGGTAAGCCAGGCTGGTCAGGACAATCGTCATATTGATCATAAATTCCATCTCCATCTGTGTCTTTTCCTCCAAAACTAATAGCCACTCCAATATTATGTTGGAAATGAGCTTTTAAATCTTGCATGTCGTTAAAAGCGTGCTTATATGCAGAGTTTAATTTTATTGACACTTTCTCAGAAACTGGATAATTAACCCCAAAACCTCCATTCATAGTTGTAGATCTCTGATTTCCAAACCAAGTATATCCTGTTCCTCCTTCTAGGAACGGTTCAAGCTTACAGAAAGACATGAAGTCTGGTAAGTTGTATGTTACAACCGCATCTATACTGGCTATTCTCTTTCCTTCAATTCTTGCTCTTTCATCTCCAAGTCTAGTCACTCTGTTTAGAGTTCCTCTTAGACCGTATGAAAAACTTTCATTTCCAAATCTTGAAATACTAAATGAGTTAATAGCCGTTTGTGTGTTCCAGTTTTTTTGAATATTAAAATATTCACTAAACAGATGGCCCGTAGGATTATCCTCCGTGTCTGTTCCAACTGGGTGAAAATCTACAGCATTATTACCAAAAGTAACTTGCCATTGATTGTTTTTGTCTTGAGCTAGAGTTGAGTTAACATAAAATAGCACAGCAAAAACCAATATTAATTTTCCTAATTTTTTCATTATAATAGTTGTTTTAAAAAATTCTATAAATGCAAACTTAATGAATTTATAGAATATAAGATATTTATTCCTTGGGTTTTTGCGCTATTTAACCTCTACAACATCTATTTCTGGTATAAAATATACGATCAAGGCCTGTTGAATTTTATAGCCCATCTGCTCTAAAACTCTTGTATACTCCCTCACTTGCTTCAGATCTTTAGCTCGTTTTTCCCCTGATTTGTAATCTACTATTATACAATTATTAGGCCTTGTTATTATTATCCTGTCTGGCCTAATTGTTCTTTTTTGGTTAACAAATATTTCTTTTTCACAAATCACTTTGTTTTTTGTCTCAAACAACCCTATTAGATTCGGGTGACTAACGGTTTGTTTGACCAGCTGGATGATTTCTTCTTTATTTATTCCTTTAATGTTTTTAGACTCTCTAAATTCCGAAATTTCCTTGTCTAATTGATGCGAATATTGAATTTTAGAAATCAATTCGTGAAGGGTTTTTCCAAACAAAACTTGTTGATTTTGAAATTCAATTTTTGCTTTTTTCTTGTAGGCCTGTCTATTGTATAAATTGCTTAAACCTCTTGAGGATGGCTCTGGTTTTGTTTTGTTTTCATTTTCTTTTCCCCAAGAATAAAGAAGTCTGTTTTCTTCCCAAATCTCTTCGCTTTCCAAAAAAGATCTAAACATTTCACTATGTGAATTGATCGACTTATTTTTTGGGTGTTTTGAAATTATATGAAGTTCTTCTATCGCTCTAGTTAAGGCGACGTATAATATGTTCGTGTTGTCTAGCTCTTGTTGGTGTCTTAATTTATTGTATATGTTTTTTCCCTTCTCTCCATAGCTTTGAATGGCTTTGTTAAAAGGCACTAAAAGTTCTATGCTGTTTTTTTTCTCACTAACAGGAAGCCACGCTTTTTTAGAGAACGATCTAAATGTTGCTGAGTCTGCAAAAGGATAAATTACGATTGGAAATTCCAGCCCCTTTGCTTTATGAATTGTCAATATTGTTACGGCCTCTTGATTTCCGCCCATTATAACACTTCTTTTTTCCTTATTATTTTTCCAATAATCTAAAAACTCTTTTTCGTCAATTCCGTTTTTTAAGACAAACTCAAAAAGCTCTTCTTTTAAAAAGTGAACAAATCCATCGTTCTTGACGTCTAGGTTTAATTTTAAAATTGCTAATTCTATTGATTTTATAAAAGGTGTTTTTATAAAATCTTGAAAAGACATGATCCCTAGTTTTTTAAAAATTTCATCTGAAGACTCATTAATCAACTCTTCAAAATATAAACACGGATCTTTTGGTCTTTCTTTTTCTATTAAAAAATTAATAATTGTTTTTCTAGCAAGTTGATTTAATGGGTCTGTTCTAAATCTTATCAGTTCAATTAAAAACTTAACTTTATTTGAGCTATTTAAAAGTAGTGTTTCGGACGAAATTACCGGAATGTTTTTTGAAACCAAATAACCCGCTATAGCTGCTGCCTGTTTTTTCGTTCTAACTAAAATCCCAAAGTCTAAATAAGAGTAGCCCCTGTTTTTGCAGGATTCTATTTTTTGAAACGTTTTTTCCAAATATTCTTCTTCTTTGTTTTTTAAAAACTCCAAAGAAATATACCCCTCTTTAATTTTGCTACACTCTTGTTTCGTCCCTAGCTGGTAAATCTGTTTGTTCACGGGGGATTCCATTGTCTGTGAAAGATGTTGAAAAAATTTATTGTTAAATTTTATAATTTCTTTATTGCTTCTATAGTTTTTTGGAAGTGTTTTGTTTGACTTCTCCACGCTAAACGGATTGTCTTTCAGAATAAGAGAAATAAATATATCTGGGTTTGCTGCCCGCCACCTATACACTGACTGCTTCGGGTCTCCTACCAATAACAATGAGCCTTTTTTGCCAGTTCCATCTTCAGACTCCAGAGCGTGTGATATTAAGGGTATTAAATTATTCCATTGCAATAAAGATGTGTCCTGAAACTCATCAATCATATAGTCTTTAAACTTTGTTCCTATTTTTTCATAGATATATGGGGCTGGCTGACCTTTTATTTCTTCGCTAATTCTTTGATTAAACTCTGACAACAACAGTTCCCCTCTTTCTTTTTGTATCTCTTTTGAGTTCTTTTTAATCAAGCTCAAAACTGCTGCAGGAATAATTGTAAGACTAAATGATTTTAAAATCATTTTTTCTAATAAAAACTCTTTAGTTTTAGTAAATAGTTCTTCGATGTTTTTTGTCAACCCCTCCCCCTTGTCTGGATTATCTAGAAAGCTCTTTTTAGTTATTACTGTTCTTTTTTCAAAAAGGCTCCCAATGCTGTTTATGTCTATTAATGTCTCTTTATTGTTTTTTAGTTTAATTAAAAAGTTTGGAAATGTATTTCTTGAGAAAACGAACTCCCCTTTGTTTAAGTTCACAAAATCCTCCATTTGATTTACTAGCTCGGCCTTTGCTTTGTCAATTACAGAAATTCTTTTATTAATTTCTTTTTTTTCTGTTAAAAAATCTTCCAAAGTTTTATTTTCTAGAACTTTTATTTTATTATAATGGCTTTCATTTGTTAACGTTTTTGCTAGCTCCCTTAAATCAAAACTTATGTCCCAAGATTTTCCTTCGTTAATTTTTTTGTTAGCAAAATCAATTAAAGCGTTAGACGTCTTTTTGTCTTTTCCTGTTTGAGCCAATAGCCTGTCTACGGATTCATTAACAAATTCTTCAGAATCTATTATGGTGCTAAAATTCGACACTAAATTAAGCTCTTTTGAAAAGGCCCTAATAACATTGTGATTAAAACTGTCTAATGTTGATACCTGAAAAAAAGAGAAATTATGTAACAAAACGCTTAATCGATTTTTAGAAATGTTACAAATTTTTTCTGAAGAAAACCCTGTTTCCTCTTGTACTTTTCTAAACAAATCTGAGGGGTTTTTTGTGTTTTTTAAATCTGTGAACTCTTTAAGGCCAGCTAAGATCCTGTTCTTCATTTCGTCCGCAGCCTTATTGGTGAAAGTAAGGGCTAAAATGTTTTTGAAAGCATCGTCTTCTTTTGATTTAATTATGCTTGTTAACACCCTGCTTGTAAGAGTAAATGTCTTTCCTGATCCTGCAGAAGCGTTATAAATGTCGAAGTTGGTTGTCAAAAAGTTTTTATATCTATATAAAAGTACGTGATTATTGCTTAATTTTACAAACGAAATAACTTGAATTAAATATATATCATATGTCTTTTGAACTACCTGCCTTAAATTACTCTTACGACTCACTTGAGCCTCACATAGATGCTAAAACAATGGAAATTCATCATGGAAAACATCATGCTGGATATACTAACAATCTTAATAACGCCATAAAAGACTCTGAACTTGAGGGTAAGTCCATAAAAGACATTCTTTCAGGCCTTGATCTTAATAATTCTGCCGTTAGAAATAACGGAGGAGGGTTTTATAACCACAGCTTGTTTTGGAGCGTTATGAGTTCTGATGGTGGTGGAACTCCTTCTGGAGATCTTGCTAAAGCAATTGACGAATCTTTCGGAAGTTTCGAAGAGTTTAAAGTAGCCTTTTCTAAAGCAGGAGCCACAAGATTTGGCTCTGGATGGGCCTGGCTTTGTGTTCAGCCTGGAGGAAAGCTAGGCGTTTGTTCTACTGCTAATCAAGATAATCCGCTAATGAAGGGTGTTGGTTGTGGAGGAACGCCCGTTTTAGGCCTTGATGTTTGGGAGCACGCTTATTACTTAAACTATCAAAACCGAAGACCTGATTATATCGCTGGATTTTTTAATGTTATTGACTGGAATGTGGTTTCTGAAAACTTTGCTAAAGCAAGCTAGCTGTTTTTAGTAAGCTCTTTGATTTAGTCCTTCATAGTAATTTACAAACGCCTGGTTGACAACTTTGTTTCCTCCTGGTGTAGGATAATCTCCTGTAAAATACCAGTCTCCTAAGTTTTTTGGACAAGCAATATGGAGGTTTTTAACAGTCTGATAAATGACATTCACTTCTGCCTTTATCCCTTCTTCTTTTAAGATTTCAGAAATTTTTTGTGAAATTTGATGATCAGAATAATTGGAATAAACCCTCTTTACTCTGTTAGTCATTTTACGGATTGGAAGCTTCAATTCTCTTAAACAATCATTGTAAGTGTTTAAGAGAATTTCCTCTTTTTCTTCCTTAATTAATTCAACCGCCGCCCTAAAAGCAATAAAATCTTCCATTCTTGCCATGTCTATTCCATAGCAATCTGGATAACGAATTTGAGGTGCGCTTGAAACAATGGTGATTTTTTTGGGATTTAGCCTGTCTAAAATTTTTAATATACTTTTCTGTAGAGTGGTTCCGCGAACAATACTATCGTCAATAATAACAAGATTATCTGTCGGATTTATTGATCCATAAGTTATGTCATATACGTGTGCCACAAGCTCGTCTCTATTTGCGTCGTCAGCAATAAAGGTCCTTAATTTGGCGTCTTTTATTGCCACTTTTTCTATACGTGGTTTGTTGGAGAACAGTTCTTCTAATTTTTCTTTGGAAACTTTTCCTTTTTCTTTTAGAACGTCTTTAATTCCCTGATTAATCATGTGTTGTTGAACTTCTTGAATTAGACCATAAAAAGAAGTTTCTGCTGTATTTGGAATATACGAAAACACCGTGTTTAACAAGTCTCCTTTTAAGTTTTCTAATATGTTTGGGAACAAAAGCTCTCCCAGTTTTTTTCTTTCAGAATAAATTTCCTGGTCACTTCCTCTTGAAAAATAAATTCTTTCAAACGAACAAGCCTTCCTTTCTTTTTTCTTTAAAACAGTTGAAGTGAAACATTCTCCTGATTTCTTTATTATAATACTACTACCCGCGTCCAGCTCTTTGATTTCTTTAAATGGTGCGTTAAAAACAGTTTGTATTACAGGTCTTTCTGACGCAACCACCACCACTTCGTCGTTTTTAAAATAGTACGCAGGTCTAATTGCTGAAGGATCTCGTAAAACAAACGCGTCCCCATGCCCTAGAAGTCCAGCCATAGCGTATCCTCCATCCCAATCTTTGGAGGCCTTTTTTAAAATTTTAGTAATATTTAATCTTTCTTCAATTAATGGCGAAGCTTCTCTTTTGCTGTAACCTTCTCTCTTTAAGTCTTTATATATTTTAAAAACCGCATCATCTAAAAAATGTCCTATTTTTTCCATTACAGTAACAGAGTCTACTCTGCTTTTTGGATGCTGACCTAGCTTAACCAAGTTGTCAAAAAGTTCTTGATTATTAGTCATGTTAAAGTTTCCTGCAACTATCAAGTTTCTATGCATCCAATTGTTTTGTCTTAAAAAAGGATGTACACTTTCAATGTTATTCTTTCCAAAAGTTCCATATCTAACATGTCCTAAAAGAAGCTCCCCTAAAAAAGGAATGTTTTCGTTTTGATCATTTAAAGAAGCGTTTTGAATGCTCTGATTTATTGAAGAAAAAATCTCTTGTATTGGCTGTTTGCCAGATGATCTTTCTCTGTATATATATTTTTCGCCAGGACTTGCGTTTAGCTTAACGCTTGCAACACCTGCGCCATCTTGACCTCTGTTGTGCTGCTTTTCCATCATCAAATACATCTTGTTTATACCATAGTTTTTGGTACCGTATTTTTTTTGATAAAACTCTAAGGGTTTAAGCAATCTTATAAGGGCTATTCCACACTCATGCTTAATTCGGTCGCTCATAAATATAATTGGCGTTGATTGTAAAACTAAGTAATTTATTTAAAGCTCCGGCAGCAAAATATTAACTTTTTTAAAGTGAGTACGTTGTGTACTTTTTAAAAGTCTTTAGTCTTTCTAAAATCTGTTCTTTTTTTAAGCTTTCCATTGACGTTGTCCCAAACTTTTCGACACAAAAAGAAGCCATTACGGTTCCATAAGCTATGGCGCTTTTTAATGTTTCAAAGTTTATTTCCTTAGACTCTGACAGGTGTCCTGCAAACCCTCCGGCAAAAGTGTCTCCAGCGCCAGTAGGGTCGATCACTTCCTTCACAGGAAAAGCAGGTGAAGTAAAAAACTGCGAGTCTCCAAACAACATCGCTCCGTGTTCTCCTTTCTTAATTACCACATACTTCGGGCCCATTTTTAAAATTTCTTCAGCCGCTGTAAAAAGAGATTCTTTTTCAGAAAGCTGCTTTGCCTCTTCGTCATTAATTACAAGAACATCTACTCTTGAAATCACTTCCAGCAGTTCTGACAAAGAATTATCCATCCAAAAGTTCATTGTATCTAAAATGATGCACCTTGGCTTGGTTGTGATTTGATTTAAAACAGAGGTTTGAACAAGTGGGTGTAAATTTCCTAAAACAACTATTTCTGCATTTTTGAACTCTTCAGGAACTACAGGAGAAAACTCTGCTAGTACATTAAGCTGCGTGCTAAGTGTGTCTCTTTTGTTCCAATCATTGTGATACTTTCCTTTCCAATAAAAAGTTTTTCCTTTAGATATTATTTCAATTGGGCTAATGTCTATTCCTTTACTTTCCAAAAGATTTAAATATTTTTCTTCAAAGTCTCCTCCTACCACAGAAACAATTGCAGATTTAGAATTGAAATGAGATGTAGCCAGGGCAATATACGTTCCTGCTCCTCCAAGAATTTTTCCAGAACTTCCTTTCGAAGTTTCAATTTCGTCGTATGCTACCGTTCCTACTATTAGTGTTTTTTTCATGATAATTTTACTTTGTCTTGATTTTCATAAGCCTTGTCAACAAGGAGTGTTTCTTTTTTAGAGGCCTGAAAGGCTAAGTGGTCACACCTTTCATTTTGAGAATGATTATTGTGCCCCTTTATCCACTTAAACCTGACTGCGTGCTTCCTAAATATTATTAAAAAATCACGCCACAAATCTATATTTTTTTTCTTTTTAAAATTGTTTTTTTCCCAAGTAAAAACCCATTTTTTTTCAACGGAATCTACGACGTATTTTGAATCTGTAAAAACAATCACCAGAGCGTTCTCTTTTTTGAGTTTTTTTAACGCTTCTATTACCGCCAAAAGCTCCATTCGGTTGTTTGTCGTTTTTCTAAACCCTTCTGAGTATTCTTTTACATAACCCGAACTCTTGTCCTCCATAACAATTCCATAGCCGCCCGGACCTGGATTTCCCCTTGAAGAGCCGTCTGTAAATATGTGTATCTCTTTATTTTCCGCCATTTAGGATTTTCTCAATTGTTTTAGAAAAGTATTCGTGTTCTATTTTTAAAACTCTTTTTGAAAGAGTCTGCGGAGTGTCGCTTTCTTTCACTGATATCTCTTTTTGAAAAATATTCGCTCCCTGATCATATTTTTCATTTACATAATGTATACTTATTCCTGTTCTCTTTTCTTTTTTATCAATAACAGCCTTGTGAATGTTGATTCCGAACATTCCCCTTCCTCCAAATTTAGGAAGAAGTGCGGGGTGAATATTTATTATTTTATTAGAAAACTTCTCTGTTATTTTTTTTGGTATTTTCAACAAAAACCCCGCTAAAACGATTAAATCTGGCCTGGTTTTTAGTAGATTTTCTAAAACCTTGTCGCTGTCTAGCAGCTCTGCTTTATTGAACAGTGTGTAGTCTATTCCAAATGCTTTCGCCTTTTCTAAAACCCGCGCTTTTGAGCTGTTACAATACAAGTGTGTCACTTTTATAATTTGATGATTTTGAAAATATTCACAAATTTTTTGAACATTAGATCCTGATCCTGACGCAAATAAAACTACTTTTTTATGTTTTTTATGACTCACTTAAACGTTTATTATATGGCAAAATAACATAATTATAAACCTTAAATCAACTTTATCTAACGATCTTTTTTTGTAATTTTTATAAAAAAGAGGTGATATAATGTAAAGTTTTTTATTTTTGTCGCAACTTTAAAACCAAAGTATTATGTCTGATATTTCATCTCGTGTCACTGCAATCATTGTTGACAAACTAGGAGTCGACGAAAACGAAGTTGTTTCTGCTGCAAGTTTCACTAACGATCTAGGTGCCGACTCTCTAGATACTGTAGAATTAATTATGGAGTTTGAAAGAGAGTTTGATATTCAAATTCCTGATGATCAAGCTGAAAAAATTGCCACTGTAGGTCAGGCGGTAAAATATATTGAGGACGTAAAATAAAAAAATATGAAATTGCGGCGTGTTGTTGTTACCGGCTTAGGGGCACTAACGCCTATCGGTAACACTCTTTCTGAATTCTGGCAAGGACTTGTTTCTGGCCAAAGTGGAGCTAATGATATAACTTATTTTGACTCCTCTAACTTCAAAACACAATTTGCTTGTGAGCTTAAAGGTTTTGATCCAGAAAATTTTATGGATCGTAAGCTCTCCAGGAAAATGGACCGCTTCGCGCAATACGCTATTGTCTCTTCAGACGAGGCAATTAAAGATTCTCGAATTAACCTAGAAACAATAGATAAAGATCGTGTTGGGGTGATTTGGGGAGCTGGCATTGGAGGCTTAGAGACTTTACAAAATGAAGTTCTTGCTTTTGCTGCAGGAAACGGAACGCCAAGATTTAATCCCTTTATGATTCCTAAGATGATCCCTGATATCGCTCCTGGAATTATTTCTATTAGGCATGGATTTAGAGGGCCTAATTTTGCTACCGTCTCTGCTTGCGCTTCTTCTGCAAATGCGCTAATTGACAGTTTGAACTATATTCGTTTAGGTTATGCTGACGTTATTGTCTCTGGGGGATCAGAAGCTGGCGTAACTATTGCAGGTATCGGAGGTTTTAATGCGCTTCATGCGCTTTCTACAAGGAACGACGATCCTAAATCTGCTTCTCGTCCTTTTGATAAGGATAGAGATGGGTTTGTTTTAGGGGAAGGATCGGGGTGTTTGATTTTAGAAGATCTTGAACACGCTGTGAAAAGAGGAGCAAAGATTTATGCGGAGCTTGTTGGCGGAGGGCTTTCTGCTGATGCCCATCACATGACCGCACCACATCCCGAAGGAATTGGGGCGATCAAGGTTATGGAAAACTGCTTAAGAGATGCTCGAATAGATTTAAAAGAAGTTGATACGATTAATATGCATGGAACTTCTACCCCTCTTGGAGATGTTGCCGAAACAAATGCATTACATAAAGTTTTTGGAAACCACCTATATTCTATGAACATAAACTCAACTAAATCAATGACTGGGCATTTATTAGGGGCTGCAGGGGCTGTAGAAGCTATTTCTTCTATTCTTTCAATTAAAAACGGAATTATTCCGCCTACTATAAATTATAAAACTAAGGATGAGGCTATTGACGATAAAATAAACTTCACTTTTAATAAACCTCAAAAAAGGAAAATAGATGTCGCTATGAGTAACACTTTTGGCTTTGGAGGGCATAACGCTTGTGTCCTTTTTAAGAGGTTTCAAGGTTAATTCTTTCTTTAATATTCTTTCTTAGCGCATACTAATTGTATCTTTGACTGTGTCTAATCATGTTTTGTCATATAGTGAGCTGGAAGATTTTAATCAGATTTATGCTATTTATAGTTCGTCTGAAGCGTTTGAACTGGCTTTTTCGTTAAACCAAAAATTGAATTTTTCTTTTAAAAGATCTAAGTCTGATTTAAATTTCAAGAAGTCTGATGCACATTTTATGGTTTATAAACATGAAGATAAGGAGGGCGCTTTTAATTTATGGCTATATTCTAACTCCTATAAAAAAGAAAAGGTTAACGCTGCTTCGACTTTGCTTTTTAAAGACGAAACAAATAAAAGTTTTTTATTGCCAGAGGTTCCAAGGGCTGATTACCTTTTAAAATACTCTGGAGAAAAAAGTTTGCTAAAAAATTACGAAGGAAATTTTAAGCTTATTTCAGGGCTGGTTTCTTTGCAAAAAATTCCTTCCAAAAAATTAAAATCTAAAAATAATTTAATTGTTGATTAATGAAATTTAATAAGACTAAAATTGTTGCGACACTGGGACCCGCTTCTACGGCAAGGCCTATGTTGAAAAAACTTATGAATGCTGGGGTTGATGTGTTTAGGGTTAACTTTTCTCATGCCAACTATGCTGAAACCTCTGAAACTGTAAAAAACATTCGGGAGCTTAGCTTGGAGCTAAATATTCATGCTTCTGTTCTGGGGGATCTTCAAGGCCCAAAAATTCGACTAGGAGCTGTTAAAGAAAACGTTTTTGTTAAAAAAGGAGATGTTATTGAGATTACAACTAAATACGTAAGTGAGGGAGACGCAAAATGCGTTTCAATAAACTACTTGGACTTTCCTAAAGATGTTGCTGTAGATGAGAAAATTCTAATTAACGACGGGAAGCTTATTTTTAAGGTGCTAAAAACAAACAAAAAAGACTTGGTTCATGCTAAGGTCTTGCAAGGCGGAGCTCTTGAATCCCGAAAGGGGGTTAATTTGCCTAACACCAATATTTCTTTGCCTGCGTTAACAGAAAAAGATAAAGAAGATGCGCTGTTTGCTGTCAAAAAGGGCTTTGATTGGATTGCTTTATCTTTTGTTAGGTCAAAAGAGGATATTGCTATCTTACAAAGATTAATAAAAAGTGCTTCTAGTGATAAAATTCCTATAATAGCTAAAATTGAAAAGCCCGAGGCGATTGCTAATATGGATGAAATAATTCTAGCGGCTGACGGAATCATGGTTGCAAGAGGAGATTTGGGGCTTGAGATCCCGGCAGAAGAGGTTCCTTTAAATCAAAAACTTTTAGTCTCCAAATCAAAAAAAGCAAGAAAACCTATTATTATTGCTACTCAAATGATGGAATCCATGATTGATAGCCTTACCCCTTCAAGAGCAGAGGTGAACGATGTGGCAAATTCTGTTATGGATGGGGCCGACGCGGTGATGCTGTCTGGAGAAACTTCTGTTGGACAATTCCCTGTTGAAGTGGTTAATACTGTGGAAAAAATCATTAGACGAGTTGAAGACTCTCCGTTAATAAAAAGTCCTTTTGATTTGCCTAGTGTAAAGGCCAAAAGACTTTTAACTAAATCTATTTGCTTTCATGCCGCTAGTATCGCGAACGAAATCAATGCTTCTGCCATATGTACTCTAACCAATAGCGGATATACTGGTTGGCAAATTTCATCTTGGAGACCAAGTTCAATGATTCTTGTCTTTACTTCAAACAAAAGAATTCTCTCTCAGTTAAATTTACTTTGGGGAGTTAAAGGATTGTTTTATGACAACTTTGTCAGTACCGACAGTACAATTGATGAGGTTAATGAGCTCGCCAGAACTAATGGTTTTGTAAAAAGAAATGATCTTGTTATCAATTTATCTGCCATGCCTATTGCGGCAAAAGGCGAAGTAAATACGCTTCGTATTTCTAAAATCTAAAGAAAATGGAAACAACACGACAAAAAAAAATATCTGGTATTTTACAAAAAGATCTTATTGCTATTTTACAGCGGCTATTAAAGGACTCTATGAAAAACACCCTTATTGCTTCTGTTACTAAAGTAAAAATCTCCCCTGATCTTTCTGTTGCAAAAGTTTACGTCAGTGTTTTTCCAGTAAAAGCCTCAAAAGAGGTTTTTGAGTTAATTAAAGAAAGTAGAGGCGCTATTAGAAACTCTTTAGGGGTGTTGGTCAAAAATCAAATTAGACGAGTTCCTGAACTTTCTTTCTTCTTGGACGACTCTCTGGATTATATTGAAAAAATCGACAGTGCTTTAAAAAGCGGAGAAGACCCTATCAAAAACACAGACCTTTTAGAGAAAAGAAAAAAACTATAAGTGAGCATTTCTTCTTTTATATCAAAAAGATTTTTTCTCTCTAAAAGCAGCTGGAATATTGTAAATATAATCAGCCATGTCGCTTCATTTGTTTTGGTTATTGCGACTTGTGCGTTTTTTGTCGTCTTGTCTGTTTTTTCTGGACTTAAAGATTTTGGTCTAAACTATTCAAAATCTTTTGACCCTGACATTAAAATTTCTCATTTAAAAGAAAAACACTTTAATATAACCTCACTGCCTGTTGAAAAGATTGTTAAACTTTTCGGGGTTAGCCATTTGTCACAAATTATTGAGGAAAAAGTTCTTTTAAACAATGAAGACAAAAATAGTTATGGATTTTTAACCGGCCTAGACCAGGCCTTTAGTTCTGTGGTGGAGATTGACAGCGTTCTTGTCATGGGAAGGTGGGTGTCCCAAGATTTAAACGACGTGGTTGTTAGCGCTACAATTGCTGACAATTTAAACTTAGGTCTTTTTAACTACGATGGCGGCCTTAATGTTCTTGTGCCTTCTATTGGAAAGAGGTCTTCTGTTTTAAAAAGCCCTTTCGATTCAATGTTTTTTATGCCTACTGGAATTTTTCAGTCTGGAGATGAAACAGATCAAAAAAACGTTTTCACCTCTTTAGGTTCTGCCAGAAAACTGCTCAGCCTTAAAGAGGGGTTTGTTTCGGGGGTTTTGATTAAGGCAAACAATAATATTGATAACCTAGACTTGTCTGAAAAAATTTTTTCTATAGTTGGCGAAGACTTTGTAGTAAAGACTCGTGAGCAACTCAATGAAACCTATTATAAAATGATAAAAACAGAAGGGCTTATTTTAAATCTTCTGATGAGCTTGATTTTAATTGTAGCAATGTTTAATACTGTTGGAGCTGTTATTATTATGATTATAGAAAAGCAAAAAAATATTAGAACTCTTTATAAAGTTGGAGCTACAAAACTCCAAGTGCAAAACGTGTTTTTTAAACACGGCTTGTTGTTGTCATATTCTGGAGGATTATTTGGTTTGGCCCTTGGCTGTTTCGTTGTTTATGTTCAAGAAGCTTTTGATTTAATTCTTCTCTCTGGCACTTCAATCCCTTATCCGGTTTCGTTTGATTCAACAAACTTTTTTTTAGTCGTTGGGTGGCTTTTGTTTGTGGGTGCCGCAGGATCTTATTTAGCTTCCCTTGCAACTAAAAAAATCAAACTGTTACAATAAAGGCCTCTTTCTTGTTTTCTAACTCTCGAAAAACTTCCATTATCTCTTCTAAAGTGTCTGACGTAACAAGCCTTGTTCTATAGGGTTTAAAGTCGGGGATTCCTTTAAAATAATTTGAATAATGTCTTCGAGTTTCTAACAGTCCCAGCCTTTCTCCTTTCCATTTAACAGACATTTCTAAATGTCTTTTCGCTGTTATTATTCTTTCGTCTATTGTCGGCGGGTCTAGTGTTTCGCCATTTTTTAAATATTGCTTTACTTCTTTAAAAAACCAGGGGTTTCCTATGCTTGCTCTTCCGATCATTGCACCATCTAGGCCGTACTCATCTCTCATAACCCTCGCTCTTTCAGGGCTGTTAACATCTCCGTTTCCAAAAACAGGGATGAACATTCTTTGGTTATTTTTAACCTCTCTTATTTGAGTCCAATCTGCATTTCCTTTATACATTTGAGCCCTTGTTCTTCCGTGAATAGAAATAGCTTTTGCGCCAACATCTTGTAGCCTTTCTGCAACCTCAACAATTTTAATGGAATTTTCGTCCCAGCCTAATCTTGTTTTAATGGTGATTGGAAGGTTCGTTCGTTTACACATTTCTTTGGTTAAGCTGACCATAAGGTCTATGTCTTTTAAAATCCCTGCTCCCGCTCCTTTAGAAACTACTTTTTTTACTGGACACCCAAAGTTAATGTCAATAATGTCTGGTTTAACAGATTCCACAATTTCTACAGACTGAAGCATGGAGTCTAGGTTTGCTCCAAAGATCTGAATTCCTACTGGTCTTTCTTTCTCAAAAATATCCAGCTTCATAACGCTTTTTTGAGCGCTTCTTATAAGCCCTTCGCTAGAAATAAACTCCGTATAAACCACATCCGCTCCCTGCTCTTTACATAAGGCTCTAAAGGGAGGGTCGCTAACGTCTTCCATTGGAGCGAGTAAAAGAGGAAAATTTCCGAGTTCTATGTCACCTATTTTAACCAAAAGTATATTATAATTTATTGCAAAAGTAAAATATTAATCTATATAGTCGCTGAACATTAATTGAGTTATCTTTGTGGTTAAATTTAAGCCAAAATGAGCTCTATTAGAAATTTCTGTATTATTGCCCATATTGACCATGGTAAAAGCACTCTTGCAGATAGGCTTCTAGATTTCACCGGCGCAGTTAGTTCTAGGGAAAAACAAGACCAGTTGTTGGACAACATGGATATTGAAAGAGAAAGAGGAATTACCATAAAGTCTCATGCTATTCAAATGAACTACTCTAAGGGGGGGGAAGATTATGTTTTGAATTTAATTGACACTCCGGGCCATGTTGATTTTTCTTATGAAGTTTCCAGGTCTATTGCCGCTTGCGAAGGAGCTCTTCTTGTTGTTGATGCCGCGCAAAGTATTCAGGCGCAAACGATTTCTAACCTATATTTAGCTTTAGAAAATGATCTGGAAATAATCCCTGTTTTAAATAAAGTTGACCTTCCTTCTGCAAACCCCGAAGAAGTAAGTGATGATATTATAGATTTGTTGGGCTGTGAAAAAGAAGAGATTCTCCACGCCTCCGCCAAAACCGGCTTAGGAATAGAAGAGATTTTAAATGCCATAATTAATGTTATTCCCGCACCTAAGTCAGACAGCAATGCTCCGTTAAGAGCTTTAATTTTTGACTCCGTTTACAACCCCTACAGGGGCGTTGAAACGTATTTCAGGGTCTTCTCTGGAAAGATAAAGAAAGGGCAGTCTGTTAAGTTTTTGGCTACTCAAAAAACTTACAGAGTTGATGAGGTTGGCACCTTAAACCTAACCCAAACCCCTAAAGAGTCTGTCGAGGCAGGAGATGTTGGCTATCTAATAACCGGAATCAAAAACGCCAAAGAGGTTAAGGTAGGAGACACGATAATAGATGTCGATTCGACGCAAATAGACGGGATTGCTGGGTTTGAAGAGGTTAAGCCAATGGTTTTTGCAGGAATTTACCCTGTTGACACAGAAGAGTTTGAGGAGCTGCGCTCTTCTATGGAAAAACTTCAGTTAAATGATGCGTCCTTAGTTTTTACACCCGAAAGCTCTTCCGCTTTAGGATTTGGGTTTAGATGTGGCTTCTTAGGAATGCTTCATTTAGAAATTATTCAAGAGCGACTAGAAAGAGAGTTTAATATGTCTGTCATAACAACTGTTCCTAATGTGTCTTACCAGGCTTTTACCAGAAAAAATCCTGAGCAAAGTATTCTGGTTAACAACCCTTCTGATCTTCCTGACCCTAGTAGTTTGGACCGTGTTGAAGAGCCTTATATCAAGGCTGCTATTATCACTAAATCTGATTATGTTGGCAATGTGATGAGTTTGTGTATTGAAAAAAGAGGGGTTATACAAAACCAGACTTACTTGACCACCCAAAGAGTGGAGCTGCTTTTTGACATGCCTCTTGCGGAAATTGTTTTTGATTTTTACGACCGTCTTAAGACTGTTTCTAAGGGCTACGCCTCCTTTGATTACTCTCCTATTGGATTAAGAAAATCTAAGCTTGTAAAAGTAGATCTTCTTTTAAACGGAAGTTCTGTTGATGCGCTTTCCGCTTTAATTCATTTTGACAGCGCCTATACTATCGGTAAAAAAATGTGCGAAAAACTTCGTGAATTAATTCCTAGACAACAATTTGACATTCCTATTCAAGCGGCAATCGGCGCTAAAATAATTTCTAGAGAAACCATCAAGGCTCTTAGGAAAGATGTTACTGCAAAATGTTATGGTGGGGATATTTCTAGAAAGAGAAAGCTTCTAGAAAAACAAAAAAAAGGAAAGAAAAAAATGCGTCAAATAGGTAATGTTGAAATTCCGCAAGAAGCTTTTATGGCTGTTTTAAAACTTAATGATTAGTCCTATTGACCAGTTATACTTTTATTAAGGCTTGTAATGAAAAAATTAATTAAATATCTCTATTTATTTGGTGCATTGGCTTTTATTGGATGTTCTTCAGAGGCAGAAATAAGTGACTCAGCTAGCGAAGAAAATACAAAGCCTAATATCCTGCTAATAATTGCTGATGACATGGGTTTAGATTCTTCGCCAGGTTATTCTGTTGGAGAGGTAAAGCCTGTGGTGCCACAATTAACATCCTTGTTCAACTCAGGGGTAAAGTTTAAGAACTTCTGGTCAAACCCAGTTTGCTCACCCACTAGGTCAACTATATTAACAGGTAAATATGGTTTTCGAACTGGCGTTTTAAGCGCTGGCGACAACCTCTCTAGTTCTGAAACTTCTATATTTAATTTATTAAACGACAGCGCTTCTGAATATTCCCACGCTCTTATTGGAAAATGGCATCTCTCTAATAACCCAAGCCAGCCAACTGATATGGGGGCAGGTTATTTCGCTGGCCTTCTTTCTGGAGGGGTGAACTCTTATTACAATTGGAATTTAACTCAGAACGGCCAAACGGCTAAAACGGCTTCTTACGCCACCTCAAAGTTTACAGATCTAGCCATTGGTTGGACAGGAGCACAATCAAAGCCTTGGTTTTTATGGCTAGCTTATAATGCGCCGCACAGCCCTTTTCATCTTCCGCCTTCTGAACTACATAATCAAGGAAACCTTCCTAAAGATAATGCAAGCATAGAGGCAAACCCCTTGCCTTATTATTTGGCAATGATAGAGGCAATGGATAGTGAAATAGGGAGGCTTTTAAACTCTTTTTCTAAAGAGACTTTGGACAATACAATAATTTTTTTTATTGGTGACAACGGGACTCCAAGTGAAGTTGTGCAAACGTACAACAACAGAAGGGCTAAAGGGTCTATATACCAAGGAGGTATAAACGTCCCTTTGATAGTTTCGGGTAAAAATGTCTCTAGAAATAGCTCTAACGAAGAGGCTCTTATAAATGGAACAGATTTGTTTGCTACTATTTTAGATTTGGCCGGAACGGGAATTTTTGAAAAAAACGATAGCAAAAGCTTTAAAAACCTGCTTTCTTCCTCGAGTTCTTCCCAAAGAAAGTTTGTATATTCTGAAAAATACAACTCAAAATCTTTTGGCCAAGACTACACTATAAGAAATAAAACCCACAAGTATCTTTATTTTAATGATGGCAGCGAAGCTTTGTACGACCTTTCGGACAACCCCTTTGAGTTTCCTAACTTGTTAAGCCCTAACCAACTTCCTTTAAACGAGGTGAACAGTGCCGCTAAAAACGAATTGGTTTTACAGCTAAGTGTAATTCGAAACTAAAAACACTCTTTATGTTAATTAACATTTAATTTTAGATGATTTTAGGATTGCTTTTGAGGTTACTAAACCATTTATACTTTTTTTAGTCTAATTATTTTAATAATTAATTAACATGAAAAACAGCTTTAAATTTTTTATATCTAGCATTTGTTTAATTGTATTGCTTTTTGGGTGCTCAGACTCAGAAGAAGAAACTTTAAACGAAAACACCCCCGCCATTGCAATTCCTCTAGAAATTTATAAAAAAGTTTATGGTGTGACTTCTGATATTACTATTTCAGGAGGTTTTGTTTATATAAACACAAATGGCGTTCCCGATCATAAAAGCCCTTATTTTCAAGGCACAAAATGGCATGATACTCTGTATGAGGAATATGACGCTGTTAACCCTAACGTTTTTCATACAGGCACTTTTAATTTAAACCCAAACAGAGTTTCTGAGTTGTCTATTTCGTTTAAAATCCCTAATTCCCCCGCATACTCTTCTGTAAACAGCCCCACTGCAATGGGGCCAATTGGGGTTTCGTTAAATGGCGTCCCTTTTTACAATCAATATGCCGGAATGAACGAGCCTTTAACTAGAGAAGTTAATTCGTTTGATAATTACAACGGGCACCCCGCCCCTTTGTCTCCAGGGGCCGAAAACGGTTCTGGAGGAAGGTATCATTATCATATGGAGCCTTTTTGGTTAACAACAAACGCAAGTAAAGATGCCCTTTTAGGGTTTTTATTAGATGGTTTTCCTGTTTATGGGCCTGAAGAAGGGGGCAAAACAGTGACTAGCTCAGCCCTTGACGCTTATCACGGGCATACTTTAGCTACTAAAGAGTTCCCTAGCGGAATTTATCACTATCACACAACGGGGGACGCCCCTTATATTAACGGAAGTGGATATTATGGTTCGCCAGGTACAGTTAGTCAGTAGTTTTTGTTTGTTCTGTTGCTTGATGTTCTTTTCTTGCAAAGAGCTTAAGCAGAGTCTACGGGTTAATTCGTTAGACCCTAATCTAGATCTCACTAAAAACATTGTTGTTTACAACAACATCCCTTTTTCTGGATTAGCTTTTAATTTATACCCGAAGTCTTCTGACACGCTTTGGTCTCGTTATTATAAAAACGGATTAAAAACAGGTGTTTGGAGAAAATATTTTTCTTCAGGCGAACTTAAAGAGGCTCGGGTGTTTGTAAAAAACAAAAAAGAAGGGGACTACTATGGTTACTACAAGGACGGTTCTAAGAATTTTATTTTTCAATTTAACAAAGGAGAATATCACGGAACAAATAAACTTTGGACCAAAGAAGGGCTTCTTGTTGAAGAAGGTAATTTTAAGGCGGGATACGAGTCTGGTGTTCAGAAAACGTGGTATCTTAACGGAAAGGTTAAGTCTAACTACATAATTAAAAACAACCGCCGCTATGGGCTTCTTGGAACTAAAAACTGCGTTAATGTCTCGGGCGATCTTCTTTTGTTTTAGTGTTGTTTTATTCTTTTTTTCTTGTAAAGAGCCTGTTTCGGAGCTCCCTTATTACAACACTCCTGATTTTACCCCCTATTTTCTCAGCGAAAAAGAAGCTGAAAAAAAAATAACTCATCAGATACCTGAATTTCAGTTTTTAAACCAGCATGAAAAACTTTATTCTTCTAAAGATCTAGAAAACAAAATTCATGTGGCTAGTTTTATTTTTACAACTTGTGTCGACATTTGTCCTAAAATGACTTCTAACATGAAAATTGTCGGAAATCTTTTTCCCAACGATTCTTTGGTGGAAATCTTATCCTTTAGCGTTACCCCTTGGATAGACGACTCTAAAAAGCTTTTAAATTATGCTGATTTTTATAAAATCAACTCTAGCAATTGGCATTTTTTGACTGGTAAAAAAGCGGCAATATATTCTTTGGCCAGGCAATCTTATTTTGCCGAAGAGGATTTTGGATTTTCAAAAGACAGCGCGCAGTTTCTTCACACAGAGCATTTTATTTTAGTTGATCACAATAAAAAAATTCGCGGAATCTATAACGGGACCTTGAGACTAGAGGCAGAGCAATTGGCTAAAGACATGCTGGTTTTAAAAAATGAGTTATCTTCTCTTTGATTTAAAAAAAGCATTATTTTTATTACATAAAATTATAAATGAAAAAATTAGAACGCAGCCTTTCTTTGCCTTATGTAATTGCCATTAGTATTGGCGGAATGCTTGGTAGTGGAATTTTTGTTCTTCCGGGCTTTGCCGCCAGCTTAACAGGCTCGTCTGTTTGGTTGGCTTATTTAATTGGTGCCATTTGTGTTTTTCCAGCTGCTCTTTCTAAGTCGGAGTTGGCAACAGCCATGCCTGCTTCTGGAGGGACTTATGTATATATAGAGAGAGCTTTTGGGCCTTTGTTTGGTACAATTTCTGGCCTTGGCCTCTGGATTTCTTTGCTTTTAAAAAGCTCTTTCGCTTTAATCGGATTAGGGGCTTATCTGTCTGTGTTAATCAACGTAGACGACAGTTTGTCCAAGATTGTGGCCTTAGGATTTTTGTTGTTTATTTTGCTTTTAAATATCTTTGGCGTTAAAAAGGTTGGCAAGGTTCAGCTTTACATAGTGAGCCTTAGTTTAATTGCTTTAGGGGTTGTTTTTTTTATAGGTTTTCCTTTAGTTAAGCCTGAGCTTTTGTCTCCTTTTATGTCTAACGGAAATACTGGTTTAATTTCTGCGATTGCTTTTGTTTATATTTCTTATTCTGGTGTTATAAAAATCGCTGCTATAGCGGGGGAGATCAAAAACCCAAATAAAAACCTTCCTTTAGCGATGCTATTGTCTCTTCTTTCTATTGCTGCTATTTATGTTTTTATTGCATTTGTGTTGGTTGGAAATATTCCTCTTAATTCTTTGTCTGTCGACATTAAACCAATTCATACTGTTTCTAAAATTCTAGGTGGAGAACATTTCGGTTATGTTATTGCGGGAGTCGGCGTTTTAACCCTAATGTCTGGGGCTAATTCTGGTGTGTTAGCCTCTTCTAGATTTCCTTTTGCGATGGCAAGAGACTTGTTGATGCCCTCTTTTTTTTCTAAAATTCACTCCAAACACTTAACACCTGTAGCTGCCATTCTATTCACTGGGGGGTTAATGGCTCTTGTTATTGTGTTTTTAGATGTGGTTAAAATCGCTAAACTTGCTAGTGCTTTTATGGTGATGATGTTTATTTCGGTTAATTTTTGTGTTATTATTTTACGGGAAACTTCCGCGCAGTGGTACAACCCCTCTTATAAATCTCCCTTTTACCCTTTTCTCCAGATTTTTGGCATACTTAGTGGTTTCCTTTTGCTTGTCTTTCTTGGGCTACTCCCTTTTTTGTCTATTTTAATTATCTCTATAATAGGGGGTTTAGTTTATTTAATTATTGGAAAAGACGCTACTAGAACTGGTGTTTTAAGAAATTATGGTCACGTTCCTGCCTTGTTCTTGTTTTACAAAAAAAACCTTAATACGTCTGCTAACTCAAAACAGACCATCTCCTCAAGTCTTGACGGAAAACTTACTTCAGAAGCTGGGGCGATCGTTCCTTTGCTTGGAAACGAATATTCGGCCGAAATGCTTAGTGAAATAGCCTCTGCTATAAACCCTAAAAAATCTGTTCAAGTGGTTAATATTACTGAAGTTCCTAATCAAACTTTTTTAGACGCCTTAAATGTCGATTCTCCTAAAATACAGTCTATTGAAAGGCGGCTAAAAAGACTTTCCAAGCTTAAGGGTTTAGAAATTGACTTTGAATCTGTGGTTACTCACGAAGTCTCTAACACAGTGGCTCACTTAAGTAATCAAATCAGTTGTGATTGGCTTGTGATGGGGTGGAGCGGGAAAGCGCACAGCGGCTTGTTGATTAGAAATCCGATTGGATGGTTGTTGACTCATGTTAATTCTAATTTTGCTTTGTTTAAAGACAATGGCATACAGAATATTGGAAAAGTTTTGATTGCTCTTCGCCCTGGGAGAAAAGATAAAAATTTTCTTATTGTTGCTGAAAGGCTGTGTAACTTTTATGGCGCCTCATTGACCCTTCTTCATATAGTTCCTCCTTCTTTTTCAAAAAAAGCTACAAAAAAAATGGAAGAAAAGTCCACGTCACTTTTGTCTGGCTTAAAAACTACAGCTGATTTAAAAATTGTTGTAAGCGAAGATCCGTTAAACTCAATAGCCTCAATCTCGTCTGAATATGATTTGTTGATATTGGGAGCCCCAGAAAAAGATAGTTGGATCAGCTTGCTTTTAGGAACAGGTAGAGACAAGTTTACTGAAAGCTCTGCTTGTTCTGTCTTAAGAATCACAATGAAAAACTAATTGTTTAAATTAGCTTTTATTAAAAATGAAAATACATCCTATAGAAGCTGGAAATTTTAAATTAGATGGCGGAGCCATGTTTGGGGTGGTTCCAAAAGTTCTTTGGCAAAAAACCAACCCTTCCGACTCTAATAATATGATTGACATGGGATCTCGCTGTATGTTGTTAGAGGTTTCTGATAGGTTGATTTTAATAGATGCGGGGATGGGGGATAAGCAGTCTAAAAAATTTTTTAAACATTACCATAGGTGGGGAGAATTTGATTTAAAAAACTCAATAAATAACGCTGGGTTTTCTTGTGATGAAATTACAGATGTCTTTTTCACTCATTTACACTTTGACCATTGTGGTGGTGGTGTTGTTTGGGATAACAGCAAAACACTTTTAAAGCCTTTGTTTAAAAACGCACACTATTGGAGTAATAAGCAACATTGGGAGTGGGCAACAAAACCAAATCCAAGAGAAAAAGCTTCTTTTTTAGAAGAGAACCTTTTGCCTATTTCGTCTTCTGGGCGCTTAAAATTTGTTTCTGCCCACTCTGGCGGATTCAAACATAAAGAAGATTTAGGGTTTGACGTTTTATTTGTTGATGGCCACACTGAAAAACAAATGATTCCTAAGGTTTCTTACAAGGGCATGAGTCTTGTTTTTGCTGCTGACTTAGTTCCGACCATTGGCCATATTCCTGTGCCTTATATAATGGGCTACGACACAAGGCCTTTGCTATCAATGACCGAAAAAGATCGTTTTTTAAAAGAAGCGGCAGACAATAATTATTATCTTTTTCTAGAGCACGACGCTCACAATGAGATTATAACTTTAAAAAACACAGAAAAAGGTGTTCGTTTAGATGGGGTTTTCTCTTTTAGCGAGCTGTTTTCTTAAAACTATTATTATGAAAAACTTATTTGCATTTTTTTTATTTCTTTTTGTTTCTTTTTTTTGTTTTTCGCAAGAAAGCTGGCAACAAAAGGCTGAATATTTTATGGACGTTGACATTAATGTCGAGACATTTGAATACGACGGTTTTCAAGAAATCATATATACCAATAACTCCCCAGACACCATAACAAAAGTTTATTACCATTTGTTTTTTAATGCTTTTAAGCCAGGGAGTCAAATGGATGTTCGTTCTTTAAACGTTGCCGATCCTGACAGAAGGGTTCAAGACCGTATTAGTTTGTTAAAAGAAGGTGAGTTTGGGGATATAAAGGTTGTGAGTCTTTCTCAAAATGGAGACGCTCTTGAGTTTGCTGAACAAGAAACTGTTCTTTTGGCGAGACTTAAAAAACCTTTATTGCCAGGAAAAAAAACAAAACTACAGCTGTCTTTTAAAGGCAGGGTTCCTAAACAAATACGTCGTTCAGGAAGAAACAATGCCGACGGCGTTGCTTTGTCTATGACGCAGTGGTACCCAAAACTTGCTGAATATGACTTTGAGGGTTGGCACCCAAACCCTTACATTGGAAGAGAGTTTCATGGTGTTTGGAGCGATTACACCGTTTCTTTGTCCATCGACAAAAGTTATGTTGTAGGGGGAACTGGCTACCTTCAAAATCCTCAAGAAATTGGGCACGGATACGAAAACGCCGAAAAATCACTTAAAAGGCCTGATTCAAAAAAACTAACCTGGTTGTTTTACGCACCTAATGTACATGACTTTGCTTGGGCTGCAGATCCTGATTTTATTCACGATATTGTCGAGGGTCCAAACAATGTTGAGCTTCATTTTTTATATAAAACACATCTTGAAAACTGGAAAAAAATTCAACAACACAGTGTGGATTTAATGACTTTTTTCAACAATAAAATAGGTCCATACCCTTGGAAGCAATACTCTATAATTCAAGGGGGAGATGGCGGAATGGAGTATGCAATGTGCACTTTAATTACGGGAGGGGAAAACTACGGGAGGCTCTTTGGAACTACGGCTCACGAAATGGGGCACGCATGGTTTCAACACGCTTTAGCCAATAATGAGGCTAAACATCCGTGGATGGACGAAGGGTTTGCAAGCTATATTGACGCTCTGGCAGAGAATGTTGTTTTAAAAAAAAACAAAAAAAACCCTTTTTTAGGATCATACCAAAGCTACAGGCGTTTAGCAAACTCTAAAATGGAACAGCCGCAAACCACTCACTCGGACAGATATAGTTTTAATGTTGCTTATGGCGTTTCTGCTTACAGTAAGGGGGCTGTTTTTTTGGCTCAGTTAGGGTATTTAATTGGAGAAGAGGCCTTAGATAAAACAATAAAAAGATATTATAACGAGTTTCTGTTTAAACACCCTACTCCCAACGATTTTAAAAGAGTTGCAGAAAAGGTGTCAGACCTGGAGTTAGAGTGGTATTTAAATGATTGGACTCGAACAGTAAACACTATTGATTATTCTGTTGATTATAATAATAATGAGGTTGTTTTAAAAAGAATAGGGCTTATTCCTATGCCGTTGGAGGTAGAGGTTTCTTTTACAAATGGAGAAAAACAGCTTTATTATGTTCCTCTTGATTTAATGAGGGGAATAAAAAAAGGTTTAGATAATGATGTTGTTGTTAGTCCTGTGTGGGGCTGGGCAAATCCCTTGTACCGATTTAAGATAAACTCTAAAACACCTGTTTCTTCTGTTTTAATTGATCCTTCGGGGTTATTGGCCGATGTCGACCTAACCAACAATTCTATTTCTTTTTAAGTGTTTGTTTTAAATAAGTCCACTATTTTAAAAAACAAAGAAGATATTACTCGTGTGTTCAAAAAAGGCGGTTCGTTTTCTTCTGGTCCGGTTAAAGTTTTCTTTTTGTCTGAGCCCCGTGAACCTGCTCTTAAGGTTGGTTTTTCTGTGCCTAAAAAACTTATTCCTTTAGCGGTAAAAAGAAATGTTATAAAAAGGCGGCTTAAAGAGCAGTTTAGGCTGTTGCCAGACTCTGTTTTTGTTAATTCTTTTGGTAAGATGTTTGTGGTTTATACAAAGAGCTCTGTTTGTGAAAGTGATGTTATTTGCTCGTCTTTAATAAAGGTGCTAGCTAAAATATTCCATTGATACATGAGGAATGCCATCTTCTAAATATTCTTTTCCTTTTTCTATAAAACCATGTTTTTTATAAAAATTCTTTAAGTGTGCTTGTGCAGAAATTTTTACCTTTTTGTTGGGCCAGTTTTCTTTTATTATTTCTATACTCTTTTTAACAAGTTCATCTCCCGTTCCTTTTCCTCTTTGTTTTTTAAGGACCAAGGCTCTTCCAAAAGAAACTTCTTTATAAAAACTTCCCTCATTAAAAATCCTAGAGTAGGCAACTATTTTGTTGTCTATTTTGCCAAATAAATGTATTGCTTTTGGGTCTTTATTATCAATATCTTGATAAACACAGTTTTGCTCTACAACAAAAATTTCAGCCCTAAGAATAAGAATCTCGTGAAGATCATTTTTGTCTAACCCTTCCCATTTTTTGTGTTTCCAAACAATTTTTTCCATTTAATGGTTATTGTTTTTTTGGAATTTTATTTATTCTTTTTAAGTGTCTTCCTCCTTCAAATTCGGTTTTTAAAAAAACCTCTACCATTTCTAAAGATTCTTTTAAAGAAACAAACCTAGAGGGAATACTTAAAATGTTTGCGTTGTTATGAGTTCTTGATAACTCTGCAATTTCTTTGTTCCAGCATAATGCGGATCTAATTTTTTGATGTTTATTTGCTGTCATATTCGCTCCATTTCCGCTGCCACATATAATAATTCCCATATCCACTTCTTTAGACTCTACTTGTTTCGCAACTGGATGAATATAATCCGCGTAATCTACGCTTTCATTGTTGTTGGTTCCGTGATTTATAACGGTAATATTCTTTTTTATTAAAAAATTTTTTATTTCATTTTTATAATTTGTTCCTGCGTGATCATTTCCTATTGCTATTTTCATATTGTTGATTTCTGGTTGAAAAGTTGTTGGTTATTTATGATAACTTGATGTTTTGTTGATTTTTTTTAAAAAAAATTTCTTTTATTACTATTTGTTATTACAATACAAACAAAATATGTTTAATTATTAACCGTTGATTTTAAAAATTAAATTAACAAATATTTAATTAACATGTTGTTTATTAGTTTCTTTTTATGTTGTTTATTAGTCTTTTATGGCTAAATAAATGTTCATTAAGTGTTAATTCCTTTTGTTTTTTATTTATACTTTAAATTTTATATGTGCTATTAACATACCATTATAATAGTAAAATATTTAATTAAAATTTTATTTATAATGTTATAATTGTTAATTAATTTTTAATTTCTCTTTCTTTCAAATAAAAGTACCTTAGTAAAAAAAAGAATGTACGAAAAAGAAGAAGATCTATTAAATAAAGAAATTCTTTCTGTTTTTAAAAATAATCAAAAAAGAAAATTTAACTACAAACAAGTTTTATTTAAATTAAAAAGTAAAGTAAACTCAAAGGATATTAAAAAAAGTTTGTTTTTTCTTGAAAAAGAAAAGAAAATAAAGCAAATAAATTCAGGAAGTTATATTTTATTAAAACCCATTAAAATGGTAAAAGGGTTTTTAGATAAAACAAAAAAAGGTTCTGGATTTTTAGTTCAAGAAAACATAGAGAATGATCTTTTTATTTCGGAAAAAAACATAAACAAAGCTTTTGATGGAGACTTAGTTGAGTGTGAAATAATATCTAATAGAGAGGCAAAAATTTTAAAAATAATAGAAAGAAAAAAAATAAATTTTGTAGGATCGGTAGTTTTAAAAGACAATAAAATACATGTAGATGTTTCTTCACAAAAAGAGAAAGTTTCTTTTATTGTCAGTAATAAAGAAAAAGCAAAAGAAAAAGAGATTGTTGTAATTGAGTTTAGTAAATGGGAAAAAGAGTTTCCTGAGGGGAAAATAATTAAAATTATTGGAGAAAAAGGAATAGTTGAAAATGAAATTCACGCAATTTTAGAAGAATATGAACTACCATATGAATTTTCAGAAGAATTAAATAAAGAAGCAACTAAATTAGAAAAATTACAATGTGATAGCGAAATAAAGAAAAGAAAAGACCTTAGAAATATAACAACCATTACGATAGATCCTGAAGATGCAAAAGATTTTGATGATGCCATTTCAGTAAATAAAAAAGACAACAATTTAATAGAAATAGGAATTCACATTGCTGACGTTTCTTTTTTTTTAAGAAAAAACACTCTATTAGATAATGAAGCTTTTAAAAGAGCTACATCTGTTTATTTAGTAGACAGGGTTGTTCCTATGTTGCCAGAATCCTTATCAAATAAACTATGTTCTTTAAGACCGAATGAAGAAAAACTTACTTTTTCAGCTATTTTTACTTTTGACGAGAATTATAAAATAATTAAAGAATGGTTTGGAAAAACAGTCATAAACTCAAACAAAAGGCTCACATATGAAGAGGCACAATATGTTATATCAAACAAATCAAATATTATTCCCAAAGAAATTTCTTTATCTAAAAAAGAAGAAATATTAGAAAATGAAATAAAAAACGCTATAGAAACATTAAATAAAATAGCTAATAACTTAAGAAATAAAAGAAGCCAAGAGGGGTCTATAACTTTTAATAAAAAAGAAGTTAAGTTTATTTTAAACAAAGAAAAAGAACCAATAAACACAATTTTAAAAGAATCACTAGACGCAAATAAACTGGTAGAAGAGTTTATGCTTCTAGCAAATAGAAAGGTTGCGGAAGTTTTTGATAAAAACAAAAAAGCAAAAGGAATTTACAGAATTCATGATTACCCAGATGATCAAAAAATAGCAACACTAGAAAGGGTGGTGAAAAAACTAGGGTATAATCAACAATTAAAACACACTAATAATATTCATAAAGAAATAAACGATCTATTAAAAAAGGTTCAGAACACTCCAGAACAAAATCTAATAGATACTTTGGTTATTAGAAGCATGAGTAAGGCAAAATATTCTTCTAACAATATAGGTCACTTTGGTTTGGCTTTTAAAAAGTACACTCACTTCACTTCTCCCATAAGAAGGTATCCAGACGTGATTGTACACAGGATATTAGAAAATATTTTATTAAAACAATCTGTAGAACACAAAAACGTAGAAGAAAACTGTTTACATTGTTCGAAAAGAGAAGAGGTTGCTACAAAAGCAGAAAGAACCTCTATAAAGTATATGCAAGTAAAATATATGTCTAAACAAATTAACAAAAGGTTTGTTGGGACTATTTCAGGCTTAATGGAAAGAGGAATTTTTGTTGAAACTAAAAAAAGTAAATGCGAGGGCTTTATAAGAATAAAAGACATTCCAAACGACTATTTTGTTTTTAATGAGAAAGAATTTTTGTTATACGGAAGAAAGACCAAAGAAGAGTATAGGCTTGGAGATGAGGTTATGGTTAAGGTAATAGGAACAAACGAAGACAAAAAACAAATAGACTTTGCCTTAATAGAAAAACTGTAATTTTGTATAAAAAAACAATGTATAGGGCCCTTCTTTTTTTGTTTGCGCTTCAATTTTCTTTTAGTCAATCAGAGCTAAAAAGAGTTTTAGGAGAGTTTAAAGAGCTTAAGGTGTACGATGGAATAAATGTTGTTTTAAAAAAATCGAATAGAAATTTTTTGGTTATTTTGGGTGAAAACTCCCAAAACGTTGTGGTTGTAAATAAGTCAGGGACATTGAAATTAAAAATGGGGTTATTTAAAAAATTTAAAGGGGAAAACACGATTATTAATGTAGAACATAAATCGCCGGTTTTTTTAATAGAAAGCCAACAAGGGTCAAAAATAATTATAAAGGATACTGTGTCCCAGTCGACAGTGTATTTTAAAACATCTTCCGGTGGGCAAATAAGCGCACAGCTTAATGTAAAAAAAGTTAGGAGCATTTCTAACTATGGAGGAATTATACAAATAACAGGCAGAACAGGCTCTCACGAAGCAAAAGCTGCTTCAGGGGGGGTGATAAAAGCCTCAAAACTAATTAGTGGCCAAACCATTATCAACACGTTTTCTGGGGGTGTTTGTAGCGCTTTTGGGACCGAGGTTTTTGAGGCAACAGCGACTCTTGGAGGAGTGGCTAACGTCTATGGTTCTCCGAAATCATTAACACAATCATCTTCTTTTGGAGGTCAAGTAATAGAAAAACAAATTAATGAGTGATTTTTTTCCAGCAATTCCAATAGGAATTTTACTATCATTTACTATTGGCCCCGTTTTTTTTACAGTATTAGAGACCAGTATAAGTAAAGGAGTGAAGGCTGCAGTTTTTGTTAACATAGGAGTGGTTCTTTCGGACGTTGTCTTTTTTGTAATAGCTTTTTTTAGCACAAATAGTCTTTTAAACTCGATTAAAGAAAACACCGATTCGTGGTATTTTTTAGGAGGAGTTTTGTTGGTTGCTTACGCGGGAGTAAGTTTAATTAAAATTATACAAGAAAAAAACAATCCAGAAAACAAAGAGGGGGCAGAAATAGAGAGCAGTCCAAATTTTTTTAAAATGATTGTTAAAGGGTTCCTTTTAAATATTATTAATGTTGTTGTTCTTTTTTATTGGGTTGGAATAATACTTTATTTTGGGCCTCAACTAGAGATGGATGAGTCAAGAATATATTTCTTTTTTCTTGTGATCATTGCCACGTATTTTACCATAGACTTAGGAAAAATATATTTAGCCCAACAGCTAAAAAAGAAGCTTACAGATTTAGTTATCAAAACCATAAAAATAGTAGTGAACTCGTTTATTGTAATTTGCGGACTCTTTTTAATTTTTAAAGGTTTGTTATAGGCTGTTACGAATAGTTTCTCCCTATTTGAAGCCAGCTGTATTCACCAAGCTCTACGAGACAAACGCCTAAAAAATAAGCGACGATGAATTTAAGAAAGCCAGATTTACTAATGTCTATTAAGTGTGTTTGGGCTTTTTTTAAATCAAAAACAAAAACAGACCCAAAGAAGTCTTTGGCAGAATCCATTAAGGGGCGCTTGGGGCGCTCGACACGCAAAGTCCACTTAAAGTAAGTGTCTATAAACAAATGTTCAAGCTGATCCATTAACCAAAGAAACCCCCATCCGAATATTGGAAAAAGGGTGTATTTCAACAAAAGATCACTTATTTCCGTGTCCATAGCTGTAAATATATAAAAAACAACAAACAATAAAAAGCCCCACCTAAAAAGTGGGGCTTTGAGGCACCGAGCGGATTCGAACCGCTGTAGAAGCTTTTGCAGAGCTCTGCCTAGCCACTCGGCCACAGTGCCATTTCGAGCTCAAAAATACATTTTTTTAAAAATTTTCTTCTCTTTTTTCTGTTATTTTTACAGAAACACTTTCAGCATCACCATTTATAGGGGGACATAGTTTGCTGACTCTAACGGTTACCTCTAAAACTCTTTTTTCTTCAGAGAGAACCCTGTCACATATTTTTTTCACAACTGTTTCTAAAAGCTTGCTTGAAATAGCCATTTCTTCTTTTATAACCGCATTTAAAAACACATAATCTACCGCGTCTTCTAAGCTGTCTGTGAGGTGGCTTTTTCCGAGCTTTGCCTTTACACTTAGGCTAACCAGATACTCACTCCCTATAAGTGTTTCTTCTTTTAAACACCCATGATAAGAATAGCAACGAACGTTTTTTAATTTAATTTCTATCATAATCTAAAAACAAAGATATAAGAAACAAAGAATATCAGACAGGAATTATTTAACTTTACTCTTTAAAAGTAAACATTTATTTTGAGCGAAAAGAAGCATTTTTTAGAACAAATTATTGACGAAGACGTCTCAAATGGATTTCCAAAATCTAAAATTAAATTTAGGTTTCCCCCAGAGCCAAACGGATTCCTTCACATAGGACACGTTAAAGCAATATGTATTAATTTTAATTTAGCCAAAAAATTTAATGCTCCTGTTGTTTTAAGGTTTGACGACACAAATCCCGAAAAAGAAGAACAGGTTTTTATTGACGCTATAAAAAAAGACGTGTCATGGCTAGGGTTTAATTGGTCGGAAGAAAGGTTTGCTTCAGATTATTTTGAACAACTTTATTTGTGGGCAGAAATTTTGATTTCAAACGACAAGGCTTATGTTGACTCTCAGTCTTCATCTCAGATTGCGGATCAAAAAGGAACACCAACGAGTGTAGGGTTAAACAGTCCTTTTAGAGGCCGAACAATAGAAGAAAACCTTAAGCTTTTTAGAGAAATGAAGGCGGGACTTCATGATGAGGGCTCTCATGTTTTAAGGGCTAAAATCAGCATGAACGCCAACAATATGCTTTTAAGAGACCCAGTTATTTATAGGGTTTTAAAAAAAGAACACCCCAGGACAAAGGCTAGTTGGGTCATTTACCCCATGTATGACTGGGCACACGGAGAGTCCGACTACATAGAGCAAATATCTCACTCTCTTTGTACTCTAGAGTTCAAACCACACAGAGAGCTTTATAATTGGTTTTTGAAACAAATAGCAGAACCTAACAAAATAAAACCAAAACAAAGGGAGTTTGCAAGACTAAACCTGAGCCATACAATTACCTCTAAAAGAAAGTTAATGCAATTGGTTCAGGGTGGACATGTTTCTGGCTGGGATGACCCAAGAATGCCAACTGTTTCAGGCTTAAGAAGACGAGGATATCCCGCAGAAGCGCTTGTAGCTTTTGTTGAGGCGGCTGGAGTCGCCAAGCGAGAAAACATCATAGAGGCTTCGCTTTTAGAATACTGCGCAAGGGAAGAGTTGAACAAAACAACCCAAAGAGTGATGGTTGTTTCAGACCCTGTTAAAATCGTGATTACGAATTATCCAGAAGGTAAGTATGAAGTTATTAACGCAGTAAATAATCCAGAAGACCCAGAATCAGGAGAAAGAGAGGTGTTGTTTGGTAAAGAAATATTAATTGAAAAGGAAGATTTTAAAGAAGAGGCCGGTAAAAAGTTTTTCAGACTCACAATTGGTAAAGAGGTGCGCTTAAAGGGAGCGTATATAATTTTAGCCAATAAAATTATTTATAACGACGACCAAACCATAAAAGAGATTCAGTGTACTTACGACGCTAAAAGTAAAAGCGGAAGTGGCTCAGAACAAAGTCAAAGAAAGGTTAAAGGAACTTTGCATTGGGTGTCTAAGACACACGCTTTTGAGGTTGAGATTAGAGAATATGACAGGCTTTTTTTTGAGCCTTCTCCCGCTTCTGCAAAGACAAACGAGGAGTTAATAAGCATGCTTAACAAAGACTCTATGCGTGTTTTAAAAGGATACGCGGAGCCGTTCTTAAAAACCGCCATATCAGGAAACAAATACCAGTTTCAAAGAAAAGGGTATTTTGTTACAGACAAAGAAAGCACTGCTACTAAATTAATTTTCAACAAAACAGTGGGCTTAAGAGATAATTGGGCGAAAAAGCAAAACAATTAACCTATTCAATTTTTTTGTTTGCATCCTTTTCGTTTGCAGCCTTTTTCATAGCCTCTCCTATTTGATTACTTGCGGTAAAAGAAGCCACCATATTATTTAGCATTTCTGAACCTGCTTGAGGAGAGTTTGGCAGTAATATTAAATTACTATTTGTTTCGCTTCCGATAGACTGTAAAGTGTCATAATGTTGAGTAACTACAATTAGCGCAGAGGCTTCTTGGGAGTTAATACCAACTTTATTTAAAACCTCCACAGACTCTTCTAGTCCTCTGGCAATTTCTCTTCTTTGATCTGCTATACCCATTCCTTGCAGTCTTTTACTTTCTGCTTCAGCCTTAGCCCTTTCAACTATTAAAATTCTTTGCGCATCTCCCTCAAACTGTGCGGCAACCTTTTCTCTTTCGGAGGCATTAATTCTGTTCATAGCCTCCTTAACCTGCTGGTCTGGGTCTATATCAGTAACTAAAGTTTTTATAATGTCGTAACCGTAGTTAAGCATAGCCTCGTTTAGCTCAAGTTTTACAGCGTTAGCTATGTCGTTTTTTCTTTCAAACACATCGTCTAGCTTCATCTTAGGCACTTCTGCCCTAACCACATCAAACACATAAGAGGTGATTTGATCGTGTGGATAATCTAATTTATAAAAAGCATCATAAACCTTTTCTTTAATAACTTTGTACTGAACCGACACTTTTAGTTTTACAAAAACATCATCTTTTGTTTTAGTTTCAATAACAACGTCAAGTTGTTGGATTTTTAAACTTAGTCTGCCCGCAACTTTATCTATAAGCGGGATTTTTAACTGTAAGCCAGATTGTCTTGTGCCAGAAAACTTGCCAAAACGCTCCACAAGAGCTGCGCTTTGCTGTTTGACCACAAAAAAAGTTCCCATAACAAGCAGAAACCCAATTATAAAAAGGAAAGGAATATAAAAAAACATATTTTAAAAATTTTAGTTTGTTCGTATTAAAGATAGTGAAAAAGAACTATAAAACGTTCTTAACAGAAGGGGTTAGGCTTTTAGAATGTTTATTAAGCTGTTCGCTCTTTTCTCACTAGTTTCTTTTCCTAACTCTTCTAACAAAGAAAATAAATCTGGCCCCGAGAGCTCTCCAACCATTGCCAGGCGCAACAACCCAAGTGCTTTTCCAAAAGACCAGTTGTTCTCAGAAATATAACCTTCTAAAGATTTTTTTATCTCACGGGCATTAAAAGGGTCAATTGTTTTAAAATAGACAAATAAAGAGCTTAACAACAACAAATCCTCTTCATTGTTAAACCTTCTTAAAGCTTTTTCATTGTAAACCTCAGGATCTTTAAAAAAGAACAACGACACGTTGACAAGGTCAGACAGCAAGTTTAGCCTAGGTTTAACTAAAGCCGCTATTTTAGTTAAATTTTTTTCTTTTGAATCAATCCCTTTTTTAACCAGCTCTTTTTCTAAACACTTAGCGAGCACGTCGTCACTTGTCAGTTGTAGGTGTTGGTGGTTAAACCAAAGGTTTTTGTCAGGATCAAACCTTGATCCTGAACCATTTAAGCCTTTGACTGAAAACGAAGAAACTAGCTCTGAAAGAGAAAAAATTTCTTTTTCACCTCCAGGGTTCCAGCCAAGGAGTGACAAAAAATTTATAGTAGCACTTGGCAAATATCCAGCCTCTCTATATCCAAGCACCTCACCTTTATCAGAACTCCATTTTATAGGAAAAACAGGAAATCCTATGAGCTCGCCATCTCTTTTAGACAACTTTCCTTTTCCAGTTGGTTTTAAAATCAACGGAAGGTGTATAAACTCAGGCCTTTCTTTCCATCCAAAAGCATCATAAAGCAGCCAGTGTATTGGAAGGGAAGGAAGCCACTCCTCGCCTCTTATGACGTGTGAGATTTTCATAGCATTATCATCAACCACGTTTGCGAAATGATATGTGGGCATGCCGTCACTTTTATACAGCACCTTGTCATCTAGAGTTTCGGCTGAAACACGGACAGTTCCTCTTAAGAGGTCTTCACACACTATTTCTGTTTTTTCAGGCGTTTTAAACCTTACAACAAATTCTTGGCCCTCGTTTAGCATTTGTTGAACCTCTTTGTCGTCTAGCGAAAGAGAGTTTTTAAGCTTTAGCCTGTTATGAGCGTTATATATAAAAGTTTTCCCTTCTTGTTCATGATTTTTTCTATGAAAATCTAAATCTTCTTTTTTGTCAAAAGCATAATATGCATGACCACTTTTTAAAAGCTCTTGGATCTTTAAATGATATAATTCTTTTCTTTCGCTTTGTCTGTAGGGGCCATAATTTCCTTCGTTTTCAGGCCCCTCGTCTATTGTAAGGCCACACCATTTTAAAGAGTCCAAAATGTGCTGTTCGCTTTTACTGACATATCGTTTTTTGTCCGTGTCTTCTATTCTTAAGATAAAATCTCCCCCAAAGCTTTTAGCATACAAGTAATTAAACAAAGCTGTTCTTAAGCCTCCAATATGAAGAGGACCTGTAGGGCTTGGAGCGAAACGCACTCTAATTTTTTTAGACATTTTTTTTTGCTAAAATACAGCCTTGAAAAGACTTTTTATAGTTTTTCCTGGTTTTTCATTTTCTTAGGAACTAATGGGTTGATTGTTTTAAACCAAAGAAACGGGAGAAGGCTTAATATAATTGATGCAGGATATCCGTATGGAAGTTGAGGGCTTTTTTCAAAGCAGTCCAAGACTTGATATTTTTTTGACGCTTTATAATGATGGTCGCTGTGTCTGGTTAGTTCATAAAGCACAATCCGCCCTATACTATGGTTGGAGTTCCAAGAATGAATTTTTTTAACACGCTCGTACCTCCCAGAATTAGTTTTAAGCCGTCGTAATCCATAGTGTTCTATGTAGTTTATAGTTTCTAAAAACAAAAACGAAATCACTCCAATAATCAACGCAAAAAGAAAACCCTTAAAAGAAAAGAAAAAACAAACAAGAGCAAGGTATAACGTTTGTATCAGCACGTACCAAGCCATGTCATTTTTTATTGAAAAAAACCCGCTTTTTGAAGCGCTTAAAAGCTCCTTTTGTTTTTTCCAAGCATCAAAATATTGTTTAATTACTGAGGAAGCCCAAAAAGAATAAACCGGCTGGTTGTATTTTGCCGTCGCTCCATCGTCTGGCGTCCCTACTTTTAAGTGATGCCCGTAATTGTGTTCTATGTAGAAATGCATATATAAACACGGCATATAAAGAGCCTTACTTAAAGTTCTTTCAAAAAGGCCTTTTCTGTGCCCGAGTTCGTGGGCCACATTTATTGCATTAGTGGCTAAAAGTATCCCAATCGAATAAGAAAGCCCCGCTAGCTCTGTCAAAGAGTAGTCTATTGAAGAAATATTTATAAACGACCAATAAAGAAGCCCAAAAACAATCGGAAGGTTTAAATAAAGCATTAGATCGAACACTTTATTTACTTTTTTTTGCTCAAGTTCTTTTTCAGAAAGGTTTGTCGAGTCTTTTCCAACAATCATTTCAATTATCGGAATAGCTATAAAAGCAAAAATTACCGTGGAAAAAGTTAGCCATCCTCTTGAGTTTAAGGAAAGCGCCGTTGCTAACGGGATAGAATATGCGGCTAAGTATTTTAAATCCTTCATTAAAATCAAGTTACACTAAAAGAGCAAAACATCATCATTAAATGCGGACAATTCCCTATTACGACGCAGAAAGTTTTTATATATGTTTCAACAAGCTATATTTGCAAAAAATTTCTGATGCCAATAGAGTATGTTTATAATACTGATTTTTCTCTAAGCGACGAGTTTTTGTTTAGTTCTTGGCTTAATAGGGTAGTTTTGTCAGAAAACTTTAATTTAGGCCTTGTGGTTTATGCTTTTTTTAACGATAAAGAGCTTAAAGATTTAAACATTAAGCACTTAGGGCATGACTTTTATACAGACATCCTTTCTTTTGATGAAACGACAGGTAAAAACGTGCAAGGGAGTATCGCTATTTCAGTGGATCGAGTCAAAGAAAACGCTAAAACATACAACGTTTCTTTTGAAAATGAACTGCTAAGGGTAATGGCTCACGGAGTTTTACACTTTATGGGCTACAACGACATTAATAAAGAACAGAAAATAGAGATGACAAATAAAGAAAACTTAAAAATTAAAATGTTCCACATGGAACAATAAGCTATGTTTAATTCACAATATGACGTAATTGTTGTTGGCGCGGGTCATGCTGGTTCTGAGGCCGCTGCCGCTGCCGCTAACATGGGGAGCACAACGCTTTTGGTAACAATGAACCTTCAAAATATTGCCCAAATGTCTTGCAACCCTGCAATGGGCGGGATTGCTAAAGGTCAAATTGTCCGAGAAATCGATGCTTTAGGAGGTTATAGCGGCATCGTTACTGACAACTCCGCCTTACAATTCAAGATGTTAAACACTTCTAAAGGCCCAGCGATGTGGAGTCCTAGGGCCCAGTCTGATAGAATGCGTTTCGCAGAAGTTTGGAGAGGAATGTTGGAGCAAACCAAAAACTTAGATTTTTATCAAGAAATGGTTACAGGTCTTTTGATTGAAAAAGATAAGGTTGTTGGAGTAAAAACTTCTTTAGGCCTTGAAATCAAATCTAAAACGGTTGTCCTGACGAATGGAACTTTTCTTAATGGCCTTATTCATATTGGAGAAAAGCAGTTTGGCGGCGGAAGAGCCGGGGAAAAAGCCTCATTTGGAATTACGGAGGCTTTGTTAGATTACGGGTTTGATTCAGGGAGAATGAAAACTGGAACTCCACCTAGAGTTGACGGGAGGTCTTTAGACTATTCAAAAATGGTGGTTCAGCCAGGCGATTCGAATCCAAGCAAGTTTTCATTCCTAGACTCAACTACACCTCTTTCTAAACAACTAGACTGCCACATGACCTATACAAGCCCTTTGGTTCATGATTTGTTAAGAGAAGGGTTTGAAAGATCACCAATGTTTAATGGGACAATTAATAGCACAGGGCCTAGATATTGCCCTTCTATTGAAGATAAGATTAATCGTTTTTCAGAAAAGGATCGTCATCAAATTTTTGTTGAACCAGAAGGTTGGAGCACTGTTGAGGTTTACGTTAATGGGTTTTCAACCTCTTTACCTGAAGACGTGCAGTTTAAGGCTTTGTCCTCAGTTCAGGGTTTTGAAAAAGTTAAATTTTTTAGACCAGGATACGCGATTGAATACGATTATTTTCCTCCAACTCAACTCAAGAACAGCCTTGAAACAAAACCTATTTCAGGTCTTTTTTTTGCAGGGCAGATTAACGGAACAACAGGCTACGAAGAAGCGGCAGCACAAGGATTAATGGCTGGGCTAAACGCGCATTTAAAAACCAAAGAGCAACCCGCTTTGGTGCTTAAAAGAGACGAGGCTTATATAGGTGTTTTAATTGACGACCTTGTTACCAAAGGAACAGACGAGCCTTATAGAATGTTCACTTCTAGGGCAGAATACCGAACTTTGTTAAGACAAGACAACGCAGACTTAAGGCTCACGCCCTTATCACACAAGCTAGGCTTAGCCTCAAAAATCAGACTTGAAAAAGTTGAAAATAAGAAAAATAAGACCGAATCATTTGTCTCTTTTTTTAAAAAAACAAGCGTTAAGCCTGAGGAAATTAATCCGATTTTAGTTAAAAAAAAATCTTCTGAAATTAAACAATCGGTCAAGCTTTATAAGGTTTTTTCTAGACCAAACATTTCTTTAAGCGACATGCTTGAGGTCGGATCGGTTAAGGATTATTGCGAAACAAACCGTCTAGACAAGGGGGTTTGTGAACAGACGGAAGTGCAAGTAAAGTATTCTGGCTATATTGAAAAAGAAAAACAAAACGCGGAAAAGCTGAATCATTTAGAGGGCATGAAAATACCCTCAAGTTTTGTCTACTCTAAAGTCAGCTCTCTTTCCTCAGAAGCAACACAAAAGCTAGACAAAATAAAACCGACAACACTTGCTCAGGCGGCGAGAATCAGCGGCGTCTCGCCAAACGATATTAGCGTACTAATGGTGTATATAGGAAGGTAAAGAATGTTCCACGTGGAACAATATGTAAAAAATGGTTAAACACGAACATCGCGTTGTCAAAGATCTTTTTTTAAGCAAAGAAGAGTTTCTCTTAGTTAAAGACCCATCTACGAACATGCTTAAAACCACCCCAAAGCCTAGCGAAAAAAGCCTTGTGAGCTACTACGCGTCTACAGACTATCTTTCGCACAACAACTCTAGGAAAACCCTTTTCTCTAAAATATATTTTTTAGCTAGAGCCTTTGCAATGTGGCCAAAAAATCTTTTAATTTCAAAATATTTTGACAAGCCCAACTCCGCTTTGGATATTGGCTCAGGCTCAGGCTTTTTTATTATCCAATTGACAAAAAAGAAATGGGCAGCAAAAGGCTATGAGCCAAACAAAACAGCCAGAGATTTTGCAATAAAAAAAGGAGTTGCTCATGTTGTTAGCCTTGAGAACGCGGGCTCTTCGCAATACGGTTTGATTACTTTTTGGCATTCTTTAGAGCACACTTATTTAATGCAAGATACTTTAGAGAAATCAATTAAAGCTCTTAAGAAAAACGGAATTATGATGATAGCATGTCCAAACTATAAATCTTGGGACGCAAAGCATTATGGCTCTTTTTGGGCAGCATATGATGTTCCAAGACATCTGCGTCATTTTGCTCCAGACACATTAATCAAAATAATGGAACCCATGGGAATGAAGCAAATAAACCAATGGCCGCTTTTGTTAGACGCGTTTTACATTTCTATGCTTTCTGAAAAAAACCTAAAAAGTAAACTTTGGATACTTAAAGGTTTCATTCTTGGTCTTTATTCAAACATTCATGGGTTTGTGTGTAAAAACTACTCTTCTCACATTTATGTCTTTAAAAAAACATTTTAAAGCGTTTTAAGAAGCTTTTTTCTCTCAGCCGAGTTTTAACCTCAACAAAGCATTATCAACAAAGTGGTGACGACAAAATAAAAGAGAAAGAACAACAAAAAAACAGAACAGTGTTTTTGATTAGAACATAAAGTAGCGAAAGATTCTTGTAATCAAAATCAAGACTTATGAAGAAGTCTAGTAAGCTTTAAAGAGAGGTCCATGAAAATCATATTAGAATTTCCATTAGACTGAATATTGTAATAAGCCTTTTCTAATTCTTGGGAAATTTCTTCGATGTTTTGTCCTGTTATAAACTCAGAAAAAGCATCGAAATTAAAATCAGTTTTCGGAGAAAAAACAGTTAATTCATTTAAGAAATAATTTTTTAATAAAGCTTGACGAAACAATTCAAGAGCGAAAGAAATAAAGCTTTTTTGCGTTTCTCGCCCTTCTTTAGAAAGGGTCTTGCTCCAGCCGACAAGCTCAATTACAGCCTCTTTATTTGTGCGAACTTTAAAAGCGGATCTAACCCAGGACAAAAACCACTTCTCAAACATTTTTTCTTCTTGTTTGTTGCCAACAGTTTTTAGAGCTTTATTAAAATCTCCTGAAGAGCGTATAGAGGCGGCGCGCGCCTCTTCAGAAGAATAGCCTCTAGAAATTAATTCTTTATAAATTTTTTCAGAAGACAATTTTTTTAACTTAATTATTTGGCACCTAGAAATTAGGGTTTCAGCTAAAGAAGAGGAGTCTTCTGAAACAAACAAAAACAAGGTTTTGTCAGGAGGCTCTTCAATTAATTTTAAAAGCTTATTGGTTGCGCTAAGGTTCATTTTTTCGGCCATCCAGACAATCGCGACCTTCCACCCACCTTCATAAGATTTTAATGACATTTTTTTAACAATATCCAAGACTTCATCTGTCCCTATTTTACCTTGTTTGTTTTCAATACCAATAGAAAGGTGCCAGTCGTATAAAGACCCATAAGCATTAGAGTGTATAAATTCTCTCCACTGAGGCAAAAAGTTAACAGAAATAGCCTTAGACTTTATCTCAAGATTATTTGCAACCGGATAAATAAAATGAAGGTCAGGATGTTTTAATTCGCTTATTTTTAGACCACAAGAGTTTTCTGAAGATGAATTTTCGCCACATAAAACCAGCCTAGCGTAAGCTATTGCTAACGGCAGACTACCATCCCCTTGAGACCCACTAAACAACTGACAATGTGAAATGCGACCCTTTTGATAGCTTCTAGCCAATTCTTCAATAATCTTTTCTTGACCTATAATTTCTCTAAACAACATAAGTCAAAGATAAAATTTTATGTTCTTTTAAGTTCAACAAAAACATATCTTTGACAATAAATTATTCAAAAAAGAATGAAATCGATTGATCAGTACAGTTTTAAAGGGAAAAAAGTCATAATAAGAGTAGACTTTAACGTGCCGTTAAATAGTCAAAAACAAGTTACAGACAACTCTAGGATCGAAGCGGCAAAATCAACTATTTTAAAAATAATTAACGATGGAGGCAGCTGTATTTTGATGTCTCATTTAGGAAGACCAAAAGGAGAAGACCAGAATTTTTCACTCAAACACCTTGTAGATGAAATCGAGAAGACACTAGGCTTAAACGTTAAGTTTGTTTCTCAAAGTGTAGGTGAAATAGCCTCAAAAGCTGCAAACGAAATAAAACCTAAAGAAGTCTTGTTGTTAGAGAATTTAAGGTTTCATTTGGAAGAATCAATAGGTGACGAGAATTTTGCAAAAAAACTAGCTTCACTTGCAGACTGTTATGTCAATGACGCATTTGGAACCGCTCATAGAGCCCACGCTTCTACAGCTGTTATCGCCAAACATTTTCCAAACAAAAAATTTGCAGGACACCTTCTTTTAAAAGAGGTAAGTTCAATTCAAAAAGTCATGGATAGCGGAGAAAAACCGGTTTTAGGAATTTTAGGAGGAGCAAAAGTTTCTTCGAAAATCACAATTATTGACAATATTATAGACAAAGTTGACAGCCTTATCATTGGCGGCGGTATGGCGTTTACATTTGTTAAGGCATTGGGAGGAAGCATAGGGAACTCAATATGTGAAAACGACAAAATAGACTTGGCTCTCTCAATTTTAGAGAAAGCAAAAGAAAAAAACGTTTCAATACATCTTCCTTTAGACGTTGTTTGTGGAGACGATTTTTCAGAAAAAGCCAATACAATAGAGTCAGAAATTAACAATATTCCAGAAGGATGGGAGGGAATGGACGCAGGGCCTAAATCAAGAAAGCTTTTTGACAAAATAATAAACGAAAGCAAAACTATTTTGTGGAACGGCCCTGTGGGAGTATTCGAATTAAGCAAATTCTCAAAAGGGACAATAGCCATAGGGGAGTCAATTTCTAGAAGCACAAAAAATGGTGCATTTTCACTTGTTGGAGGAGGAGACTCAGTTGCAGCTGTAAAAAAGTTTAATTTTGAAAATAAAGTAAGTTATGTTTCAACTGGCGGCGGCGCTATGTTAGAAAGCCTAGAAGGAAAGATTTTGCCAGGAATACAAGCTTTAATGGACTAACCAAAACAATGAGACTAATCAAACTAACTGTATTCGCTTGTTTAATAATCGCCTCATGTGACAGCGGGTCAAACAGCTATAAGCCAATTTCTAGCGGCAACATACATACAGTCACTGTTGTGATGGAAAACGCGCTTTGGAAATCACAAGTTGGAGCTCATGTTAGAAAAGCTTTTGCATCGGAATTCTTAGGGCTTCCCCAACAAGAGCCCTTGTTTTCTTTAAAACAAATTTCCCCCGATATTTTTTCAGGCTTTACAAGAAGCAGTAGAAATGTACTGGCCGTTTTAAAAACAAATTCAGACACCTTAAAAATAACCAAAAACAAATACGCCGCTCCTCAAGTTGTGGTAGAGGTTTATGGGGAAAACAACAAGGAAATCATGAGTCAAATTGACCTGTACGCAAGCAAAGCAATAAGAGCGTTTAAGGAAAATGAAATCGAAGAGAAACAAAGAAGAATAAAAAAATCAATTTTAAAGACAAACGGGCTTAAAAAGTTTTTTCTAGACCTAACCTTTCCTTCAGCCTATAAAGTATTCAAAGAGGAAGAAGGTGGCAAGGTTTGGCTTCAAAGAGAAACAGAAAAAGGAAGCGTTAATGTTTTGGTGTACTTCTTAGAAAATAACGGACTTTTTGAAACAATTGACAAGCCAAAAGCAATTACACTTAGAAATTCAGTTTCAAAAACATTTATTCCTGGAAGAAACGAGAATTCATACATGATAACTGAAGAAGCCTATGAACCTTACTTCTCTAAAACAACAATAAAAGGCTTAAAAACTCTAGAAATGAGAGGAACCTGGGAAGTGAAAAACGACTATATGGCAGGCCCTTTTTTAAATTATATTGTTCAGGACAAGCAAAACAACAGGCTTATTATAATGGATGGATTTGCCTTTTCTCCCTCAATTCAAAAAAGACAATATATGATTGAGCTTGAAGCGATCTTCAAGTCATTGAAAGTTTATGAGAAAAAATAAAAAAGGAATTATTTTATTTCAGAATCTTTTTCAGACTCCTCTTCTTTTACCCCCTTTTTAAACTCTTTAATTCCAGTTCCTAACCCTTTCATTAGTTCCGGAATTTTTTTTCCTCCAAAAAACAAAAGAACACAAACAACAATTATAGCGATTTGACCGGGCCCGATCACAAAAAACAAACTAGATGAAATCATAATATTTATGTATTTAAACAAAAGTAAAAAGAAATATACAAATACAGATAGATAATCAATAAAATAAAACAGCAAACATTATAAAAAGCGATCACTATATTTGTTTGTCAATGGATGAAAAAGAAAAAAAACCCTTAAAAGAAAGGCTGCTAAACAAATACAGGCTAGTTGTTCTTAACGAAGAAACATACGAAGAGAGGCTTTCATATAAGCTTAATAAGCTTAATGTTTTTTTGCTTAGCGCCTTTGTAGCAATTTTTATAATTATAACTACAATATGTTTAATTGCCTTTACGTCGATTAAAGAATATATTCCTGGTTATGACTCTACTGTGTTAAGGTCAACAGCAGCACAAAACATAGAAATTTTGGATTCTCTAAGCTTCGTTATAGAAAAAAACCAAGAATTTATTAACTCTATTGGGGCTGTTATTTTAGGAGAAACAACAGAAAGTCAACTTAATCAAGAGGCGACAGATGTTAGAGTGGACATTTCGGAATTAGATTTCAAAACAAATTTAGAAGACTCTTTACTTAGGGTAATTGTTCAAAAAGAAGATCGTTTTAATGCGCTAGAGCCCGCTTCTTCTAAAATAAAATATGTATTGTTTAGCCCTATTTATGGAGAGGTAACCGCTAAGTTTGATTATGGAAAAAAACATTTTGGAACAGATGTTGCCGCGCCAACAAACACTCCCGTTAAGTCTGTGGCTGATGGGGTTGTTGTTTTTGCAGAATGGGCCATAGAAACAGGGTATGTTGTAATGGTGGAGCACTCTTTTGGATTGATAAGCGTCTATAAACACAACTCTTCGGGCTTGGTATCTCAAGGGGAAATAGTGAAAGCGGGACAGGTTTTGGCGCTTTCAGGAAACACAGGGGAATTAACAACGGGCCCTCACCTGCATTTTGAACTATGGAGTGAGGGAAATCCTATTAACCCAGAAGACTATATAAGTTTTGAGTAAACTTTGAAAACACTAAAAGAACATATTGCAAAAATCTTTGCCCAAGCGGTTGTTTGTAGAACTCGGAAATGGTCTAGTAGACCTTTTGAAACTCAAAAAAAAGTATTCCACAAGCTGATTAGGAAAGGAAAGAACACTGTTTTTGGAAAAGAGCATAATTTTAAAAACGTTTTTACTCATCAAGACTTCATAAACAGCGTACCGGTTAGAGACTATGAAGGCTTAAGACCTTACTTTGAAAGGGTTGTTGATGGAGAAAAGAACATAACATGGCCAGGTAAACCACTGTATTTTGCAAAAACCTCAGGAACAACTTCGGGGGTGAAATATATCCCTATCACGAAAGATTCGATGCCGACTCACGTAAGGGGTTCACGGGACGCAACACTACACTATATTAATGAAACAGGAAAAACAGATTTTTTAAATAAAAAATTTATTTTTTTGCAAGGCAGCCCTGTTTTAGAAAAAACCAACGGGATTAATACAGGGAGACTATCAGGCATAATAGCACACTTCACCCCTTCATATTTAAAAACAAACATGCTGCCCAGCTGGGAAACAAACTGCATAGAGGAATGGGAAAAAAAAGTATACGAAATATCCAAAGAAACAATTCGAGAGGATATGTCCATTATTGGGGGAATTCCTCCTTGGGTTCAAATGTATTTTGAAAAACTCAAAGAATTATCTGGAAAAAAAACGATTCGAGAAGTTTTCCCTCATTTTAACCTGTTTGTTTATGGAGGAGTTAACTACGAACCTTATAGACAATCTTTAAAAAAGTTAATAGGAAAAGAAGTAGATAGTATAGAGTATTATCCGGCTTCAGAAGGCTTTTTTGCCTATCAAGATTCACAAACAAAAGAAGGATTGCTTCTACAGTTAAATTCAGGAATATTTTATGAGTTTATCGAAATAGAAGAAATGACAAAAACAAAACCAAAAAGACTAACGGTTAACGAAGTTGCACTTAATGTCAACTATGTTTTGATTGTTTCCACAACAGCGGGATTATGGGGCTATAACACGGGAGATACGATTTCTTTCGTTTCTTTAAAACCTTGTAGAATTTTAGTTACAGGAAGGTACAAACACTTTATTTCAGCTTTTGGAGAACATGTTATTGGAAGTGAAGTGGAAAAAGCATTAAAGTCAGCAATAGACAAAACACAATTAACAGTGAAGGAGTTTACTGTTGCGCCAATGATAAGCTCAAAAGCAGGGATATCTTTTCATGAGTGGTGGATAGAGTTTGAGTCAGCGCCTAATTCAAAAGCAACAAATGAATTTGCGAGAACCCTGGAAGGAAAGCTAAAAGAGTTAAACATTTACTATAATGACCTTATAGTCGGAAAGGTTTTAAAGCCCTTGCAAATAGTAGTTGTAAAAAAAGGAGGGTTTAAGGATTATATGAAAAAAAAGGGAAAATTAGGGGGGCAGAATAAACTTCCAAGACTTTCAAACGACAGAAAGATAGTGTCTGAAATGAAAAAGCTAATTTCAAAAAACTAACTTTCTTTTACAAAAACCTTTACAGAAGAATTTAAAATATAAAAAACCTCTCTAGAGTCTTTGAGGCCAGAAACTTTGTTAATCAAGAGAGTATCAAAGCAATCAAAAAACTTTTTATTTAATAAATCAATCATTTTGTTTTTTCTTTTTATGGCTGCATCAAGAGAAGTTGTCCCATTTTTAAAATAACTTAAAATCAAGGAGTTTTCAATAGTTCCTTTTTTTGAGTTGACAAGGAGTTTTAAAAAGTATCTTTCGTCGGTATTTATAGCAACAGACTTTTCTTCAAAGGAAAGAGAGTTAGCAGACAGAAAACAGGCTTTAGCAGATCTTTTGAAGTAAATAAACACAGCTAAAAGTAATATAAAAAGCAAAGACATAGCAAAAAAGCCATACACTTTAAACGCCAAAGTATCATTGTACAACAACTCTTCAGACGGTAACAAAAGCAAATCCGAAAGGGGTTTAAAAACAACCGTATATCCAGTCCTTTTTGCGTCCCTAGAGAAGTAAACCATCCTGTCACCCACTACAATAGAGTTGTTTGACAACTGACTTAGATCGTTGGTTTTATAAGTTTTAATTGAATTTAGAGAAGGAGAAACTATTTGAAACTCATTCTCCCAGGGAGCCTTTGTGATAAGAGACTCTTTATAAGGAAGTTTAGCCAAAAGAATAGACCTTCTAATGTCGTTTTTAAAAAGAGAGTTCAAAGCTCCTTTTTTTGACCACATAAAAGTATCTAGATTAAGCGCAAACAAATTAGGATTCAGCTTAGAAGTCCCAGCATTAGTCTCGTAAAAATCAAAAACAGAAAGAATGTTTTCTTTTACAACAAAAGAACCTTGGTCGATTCCCTCAGGCGGAACTTGTCCAGAAGTTGAAACTAGATCCCAACTTCCACTTTGAAAATTGAATTTTGTCAAAGAACTGCCGGACTTCCAATATCCATAACCTCCTAGTAGATAAAGATTTTCTTTATACATAAAAAAATGTCCAGAAAACTGACTTCTGTGCGCAAAACTCTCATCAATTCGTTCAATTGCATTGTCTATAAACCGATACAGGATGCCTCCTCCAGGATATAATAGATAAACAACACCTTTTTTAGAAACCGCGCTAAGACCCGCTATTAAATCAGAATCTAATGACTTTGGCAGAGACTTATTGTAATCAATAGATTTTACAATTAATTTATTTTGATCATTAAAACGAAAATAGGAAACACTTTTTTCAGAAAATGAGTAAAAGGAAACACTATCTTTTTTTACTAACAAAGGCTCAGCCTTAAAGTCTTGAGAGAAGGACAAAAAACAAAACAATAAAAGAAAAACTCTAAAAAATAAAATCATTTAAAAAGGAATTGGTAGATGATTAAACATAAAAGAATAGTTATCACAACACAAAGAAGCAAACCTATTTTTGCATATACAAGAAAGTTAAGAACCAATAAAAATATAGAAAGGCAAAGGATTAAAACAGAAGCCATCCAATGCTCATAACCCTTGTCAACGAGCCGGTGATGTAAATGAATTCTGTCAGCAATAAAAGGAGATCGCCCCTTATAAGACCGAAGGACTACAGCCCTAAGAGTGTCTATTAAAGGATAGAAAAGAGAAAGCACCACTAAAAGAGGTCTAGAGATATAAGAGTCGGTAATTATAGGGTTACTAGAGTCTAACACATAAAGCATAAAAAAAGCAATTATTGAGCCTACAAACAAAGACCCGGTATCCCCCAAAAACACTTTTTTAGAGGAACTGAAGTTGTGTCCTAAAAACCCAAAAAGAGCACCAATAATTATAGGAAAGAAAACAAACATTTCTTTGGAAGAAACGAGAATGAGCCCTCCCATTATTAAAAAAAATTTAATCGAGACTAATGAAGCTAGGCCGTCTAGGCCATCTATTAAGTTTAAAGAATTAACAACAACAATAAAAACAAACATAGAAACCAAAAATCCTACCCACTCAGGAATCGCAAAAACGCCAAAAACCCCATGAAAAGAGTCGATGGCCCACCCACCTTGAATAATTAAAAAACCAGAAAATAGTTGTAAAAAAAATTTTTCCCTATACCTAACGGAAAACATATCATCTATAAAACCCGTTAGGGCCATAAAAACAATTCCAAGCACAATAGGAGTAGAAGGAATTAGCAATAACCCGGTACTAGCGGCTATAGCATAACACAAGCAAATGGTTAAAAACAAAGAAATCCCTCCCGATCTGGTTGCTTTAGAGTTATGCGAAGATCTTTCGTTTATGGGGTCAATCATTTTATTACTTGAAAAAGTACTATAAACATATCCGTTTAAATAAAAGGAAACAACCATAGATAATAAAAGAAAGATAAAATAGTAAAACAATTCGGTCATGGAGCTTAGATAAAAAATTATATATATTTTTGTAAAAGATGAAAGGTTATTTAGCTTGTTTTTTAGCGTTTATAAGTATAATGGGTTTAAGCTCTCAAGAAATAGAGCTTCCAGAAGGAGTTGAAAAGAATTTCATACTAATTCAAGACTCAACCGGAGCCCCCAGCTTAGTTACTAGGAAAGGCATTTATCGTTTTGAAAACAAATGGATCAAAACAAATTTTAAAAACATTTTAAGCAAAAAAGACAGTCTAGCGATTTATTCTTCATATGAATTTAATAACAAAAACTACACCCCTTTGTTCCTTAACAATCAGCCTTATTTTATTTTAAATGGCGGAGGGTTCGTTTTAAAGCTTTCAAACAATGAATTAACAAGGTTTGACAACTCCGTTGATCAAAAAAACCAAATTGGCGGAGCTGCTTTTACATACAACAATCAATTGCATGTGTATGGAGGCTATGGGCTTTGGGCTTTCAAAGACTACACAACTTATTTTGAAAACTCAACTAAACAATGGGAATATTTAGCCTCCAACTCTAAAGAAACCCCATTAGGCAGATGGAAAGCGCTATATCAAGTTATCGACAATAAACTTTTTGTTTTAGGCGGGCGGGCCTCTTCAAAAGAGACAACCAATATAGATGTGATACTTGACGACTACTTTGTTTTTGACCTCTACTCTAAAACGTTTCAAAACAAGGGTAGTTATAATCCTGAAATACCAATAACATACGCGAATAAACAAGGGTTTTTTCTAGGAGGCAAAAAGGCATATGCCAATAAAAACGAACTAATAATCATCGATTTTCTTAATGAAGAAATGACTCGGGTTAATTCAAAAAATTTATTTGAACACCTAAAGGATAATAGCACAATTTTTGAATCTCAAGACACGCTATACTATATCAGCGCAAAAAAAAACAAAGAATACTTAAGTAAGCTTGCCCTTACAGAGCTGTCAAAGTTTAAAAACACAACATACTCATTAATAAAACCAAAAAAGAGCGAGAGCTACTTTTTGGTTATCGGGACTATTGTTGTAGTTGTTTTTGTAATCTGGCTACTATTTGGACTCTTTAGATATAAAGATTTTTTAAAACAGCTTATTTTGTTTGATAACAACAAGCTTTATTTTGACAATCACTCTATACAGATTTCTTTAAAGCAACACAAAACAATTGCCAGGTTGAGCCTTAAAGGACAGATGACTGCAATAGAACTCAACAAAATCATTTCTTCTAAAAATAAATTTGCAAAATCTCACCTAACTCTTTTAAGGCAAAAGTTTATCACGGATTTAAACGCCACCTTCACAACGTTAACAAAAGCTAAAAACCCCTTAGTCTTGGAGGAAAAAGACCCCAAAGATAGGCGCTACCTAGTTTATAAAGCGACACAAGAGGTGTTTACAAAGCCCTCTCTTTTTACCTTTTTATTTAAGCGCTAATTTCTTTCACAATATTTAATAAAGGCCCTTTTATTAAAACAAAGCCACAGGACAAAACAAAGCCAATAAAGCCCCAGATTAAAACTATTAAAGATCGCTTTGGAGCAGATCTTATGTTGGGAATAGTGGCGGGCTTTATAACTGAGAAAATAGGAGTGTCTTTACTTACTTGAAGTTTCGCCTGCTCGAGCTGTTTGTTAAGCTCTTGATAAACAGCGCTAACTATTTGGAATTCGGAATCGATCTTGTTAAGCTCATTTTCAAATCGAGAATCAACAATATTTAAGTTGCCGTCTTTAAAAAGAGCTAGCCTATCTTGAAGGCTATCAAATTCTATTTTTTTTAACGCAAGCTCTCTTTTGTTGAAAGACAACAGTTCTTTGGCGCTTTGAATTTTATAGTCAATAACTGTTTTTTGAAGAATTTCTTTTGCAGCTTTTACCGTATAAGCCGTCTGAGCAGCCTCACTCATTGAGGCGGAAAGCGTTACAAACCCTTCTTTAGCGTTTACAGAAAGACTCAACAAGCCGTCAAGTTCCTCAAACAACTCTTGTTCTTCGGAGCTTACAATAAGGGCGTTGTTTGGCGAACCCTTTACCTTTTCATCCTTTCCTTTAATGGCGTTAAGAATGGTAAAAGGAAGACCAATGGTGTATTTTTTAATAGTAGAAATCGGATTAAACCCTTCATTTTTAATTAATAAAAAATCTTTTAATGATTGTGAGGAGGAGTTCGACTCGCTAATAGTTGCTTCAAGCAGCTCTCTTTTAAAAGAAACGCTTTGTATGATTTGAGGATAAATAGAGGGAGGAATTTCAGACCCCGCAACATTACCGCCTATATTAATACCCGCCAAAGAAGCTAGGCCACTTAAGCTAGACCCTCCACTAGAACTGCTAGATTGTGGGATAAAGGTTGAAGAGGCGGTATAAATCGTGGGTGAGAATAAAGCAACAAAGACACCTAAAGCGACAAAACCTATCACTGATTTTACAATTAGTTTTTTTGAAACCCACAACTGCTTAATTAAAGCAATTAAGTCTATTTCGTCATCTTGAAACTCTTCTTTTTTCATATTAAAAGATTATAAAGAACGCAGCAGCACAGTTAGGGTGGCTAATGTTGAAGTGAGTCCTATTAATTCAGTAAGGCTAGTTTTATTTGGATTAGGAATTCTTGCAGGAACAATAACTTTAGCTCCAGGCTCTAGTTTAGGAGATTTATTAAAAATTAAAAATGTTTTTGTAGACTTAACATTTCCGTTTTGATAAACTATAAAAACTGCTGATTTTTTTGCAAGATCATTAAGTCCTCCAGCTCTTTCAATAGCATCTTTAGCACGCATGTTTTTTTCATATGTAAGGACAGTAGGCTGTCCAACCTCACCAATCACTTCAATTGTATTGTCAACTTTCGGCACAGAGATTTCATCTCCATTTTTTAAAACAACATTATAACGAAAGTCTTTACCTTGAGTCTTATAAAGAGCCTTAATATTTACTCCAAACTCTAAAAACCCTTTTTGCTCTTTAACAGCAAAACCTAAAGAATCTTTTCCATTAGCAACCTCTTCTATTATTGCTTTAGCAGCATTTATTCTTTTGACTTTAATTCCATTAAGAGCAGCATCTTTTAGCACTCCTCCGGCATCATTTAAAAGATCGTAAAGAGAATATTTAGAGTTTAAAAGAGAATATGTTCCAGGCTTTCTTATTAAACCAGTTATAAGCACAGACTCTTGCTTTACTAGCCCCTCAATAGGCCTTATCACTACAAGATCTTCTTTTTCTAAAACTAGATTACCTTCAATTGATAAAGGATTAAAAGCGTCGCCCAACGTTGATTTTAAAGAAACAAAAGACGCTTCACCATTGTCATATGAAGCTCTAAAAACATCAATTGTCTCCAGATTTCCTTTAGAAGTTACACCATCAGCCATTAAAATCAAGTCAGCAACGGTCATACCTTTATAATAAGCGTATTGACCTTCTTTATTAACTTCCCCCTTTATTGACACAAAAACAGGATCTTCTAAAGTGGTTTTTGAAAAAACATAAACCCTGTCATTCGGAAGTAATTTTATGTTAGATTTTTTTGAAAGAATTTCTGATAACGAAAACGAAATCACCTTTTTTTCTACCCCATCTATTTGCCGATAAATCACAGCTCTCGAAAGAAGAGCATCTTCCTTAGGGCCTTGAGAAAGAGAGATCAAACCAAAAGCGGTCGCAGCAGATTCAATAGGATAGTCTCCAGGAACAAAAACAGCACCTTCAATAGTAACTCGATTGTTATATTTGTCTGAAATTGGCTTGGCTTCAATGAGATCACCATCGCTAATGCTCGAAGAAGAGTAATTGAGAGATGAAACGGTTTGAATACGCCTGTTTATTCCTGAAATAGATTTTATAAAAAGCTCGTCTTTGTACGCAAATGAATTAAAACCTCCAGTAAAGGACAATAAGTCACTAATTTTTTCATTTTCTAAAAACTCAAATATTCCGACAGTCTTAAACTCCCCCCTCACAAAAACCCTGTAGGTATAATTAGGAACTAAAATCACGTCTTGATCTCTTAAGGTTATAGAAGGGGAGAACCCTTTTACAAAATAATCATATAAGTCGAGGGTTTTAAATAGTTTGCCGTTTCTTAGAACTTTTACAGATCTAAAGCTACCATTTTCATTAGGCCCACCAGCGGCAGAAAGCGCATTTAAAACAGAGCTCATACTGGAAAGAGTATAGACACCAGGCCTTTCAACCGCCCCCACAAGATTAACAATAATTGATCTGCTTTTAGCTAAATTGACTTCGAAAAAAACTTTCTGATAGGACTCGTAAGAGGAGTTTATCCCAGAATAAATTTTCGACAAAGCTCTTCCTATTTTTTTCTTAGCACTTGAGACGGTTAAACCACTAATATAGATTGGGCCTATTCGGTCTATTCTAATAACACCCTCTCTGCTAACCAAGCTAGTATATTCGTTTTCTGACGCTCCCCAAATAGAAATCGTCAATTCGTCGCCGGGGCCTAATTGATAAGAAGAAGGGGTTGCCACATTTATCTGTGGTATTGTGCTGGAATTTTCTACGGATTTGAAGTTTTTAAAAAAGCTCATCCCAAAGATATTAAGCCCACTATATTTTTCTTCTTCTTCTTCTTCTGTGGTTTTAGATATGCCAAAAATAGAAGTTAGGTCGCTTTCAGTTTTAGAGATTTCGTTTTCAGGCGAATTGGAGTTATCAACAGCAGTTAACTTCTTGATTCTTTTCTCAAATTTAGCAAGATCACTTTCGCTAGCACCTTGCGCTCTTGCCAGGGTTTTGAGCTGGTTTAGAGTATAGCCCTGTTTTTGTGCACTTGACCAATATGAAAGCAGCTCCTGATCAGACAATAGATCAATTGACTTGACCTGGTTTTGAGCCTTTTTTAGAGATTGTAGATCTTGCCCAAAAGAAAGGCTAGACGTTAAAATTAAAACAAATAAAAGTAGTTTTTTCATAGTATATTTTAAATGGCTTCGCCAATTGAATCACAAAAATTCAAGCAGTAAAGATAAACAAACTTCAACTCCGTTAACCAATCGCGCTAAGCCTAGCTTCGGACAAAGAAAGTTTTAGCTTAATCGAGTTTACTAATAAGGTCACAAAGTTTGAGTCAAACTTTTCTACGACCCCTCTTTTGTTTTTAAACAGACCTGCATTAACCTTTACAGAATCTCCAAACTTTATTTCAAGGGATTCCGTGTAATTTTTTAAACAATTTTTTAATCGAATCATCTCAGCGTCAGAAATCTCAACTGGAAATCCAAGATTTTTGACTACGTTTTTAACATACGGGTTCAGATTTACTAAGTCATAGTTTAAGGCGCGTATTTCAAAAAAAACATAACCAGAAACAGCAGGCACTCTCACTTTTTTTATTCTGTCTGACCAGGCTCTTTTTTCTGAGTATTCAGGAACGTAGGCATTGACACCGCATCTAGAAAAGTGTTCTAGCGCTTTGAATTCAGAACGAGGTTTTGTATAAGCAGCAAACCAGCACATAGCGTAAAGCTTTAGAATACAAATATAAATATATTTGTTTAATTGCACAAAAAACTTATAATTATGTAGTTCTAAAAATAAGATTATATATTTAAAACACTAACAAACAAGAGTTTAAAGGTTCTTTTTTGGCTATCATACTTTTTTTAATTAATAAACAGAATAATTTTAATTTCTCTTGTTCATAGTTTAAATTAGCAAAATGAATGTACTTATTATTGGTTCTGGAGCAAGAGAACATGCTTTTTGTTGGAAAATCAAACAATCAAACCTTTGTAAACAGGTTTTTGTTGCCCCAGGCAATGCAGGAACTGCCAAATTAGCAATCAATTTAGATATTTCGATTTTAAACTTCCAAGAAATCAGAAGGGTTGTTTTAGAAAACAAAATAGGAATAGTAATTGTTGGGCCAGAAATCCCGTTGATTGAAGGATTTACAGACTTTATTAAAAACGACCAAGAATTAAATGGCGTATTGGTTGTGGGCCCATCAAAAACAGGGGCTCAGCTTGAAGGCAGCAAAGAGTTTTCGAAACTTTTTATGGAAAGACACAAAATCCCTACAGCACCCTATAAAAGTTTTAATCAAAAAATGTTAAAAGAAGGACAAGAATACTTAAACTCTATCAAGGCTCCATATGTTTTAAAGGCAGATGGACCAGCTGCCGGAAAAGGGGTGTTAATTATAAACGACTTGCAAGAAGCTCAAAAGGAGCTTCAAAACATGCTTGTGAATAATAAGTTTGGAGAATCTGGACATAAAGTTGTTATTGAAGGGTTTTTAGACGGCATAGAGCTTTCCTGTTTTGTCTTAACAGATGGAAAATCTTATTTAACCCTTCCTAATGCAAAAGACTATAAAAGAATAGGGGAAGGAGACACCGGATTAAATACAGGGGGAATGGGAGCGATTTCGCCTGTTCCCTTTGCAAGCAAAGAATTTATTAAAAAAGTTGAAGAAAAAATTATTAAACCTACAATTAACGGCTTAGAGATAGATAAAATCGAATATAGAGGATTTATTTTTATAGGAATAATCAAGGTTGGTGACGAGCCATTTGTTATAGAGTACAACGTGAGAATGGGAGATCCAGAAACGCAGGTTGTACTACCAAGAATAAAAAATGATTTTTTGGAAATGATGATTAGCACCGCAAATCAATCTCTTGGGAATACCAACCTAAAACTTGACTTAAAAACCGCCTCAACCGTGGTAATGGTCTCAGGGGGATATCCGGAAGAATACGAAAAAGGATTAGAAATTAACGGTATTCCAAAAGACTCACAGGATTCTATAGTTTTTCATGCAGGAACAAAAAATTTAAATGGCAAGACAGTAACAAACGGAGGAAGGGTTTTGTCTGTTACATCAATTGGAAATGATTTTAAAGAGGCTTTAAAGAAGTCTTACGAAACTATAGAAAAAATAGATTATCAAAAAAAATATTACAGAAAAGACTTAGGCTTTGACTTATAAAAAAGAATGAGCAGAAGGGTCTTTATCTTCTTCCCCAGATTTATCAAACTTGACTAACTGAAGCATCCAATACACAAGCAAAGAAGAAATAATCAATATAAACGTTGCGTTTAGACCATTAGCTAAAACCCAGCTTTTTAATTCCAGACTTCTTAAAAAATCAAACGGGATAAACAAAAGCTCAACAAATAAATACTCAATTAAACTAAAGAATTCTTTCATTATTAGTAATTTTCAACGCAAAAATAAGAAATAGAAAGTGTTTTACAAGATTAATTTTTAGAAATCGAAATTACTTGAGATTAAGTATATTTGAACATTAAAATAAAAGTGATGTTCAGCAAAATATGTTTAGATGTTTTTGAAAAAAGTGTTTTAAACTACCACGTCAAAGACTCGGTTAACCAAGCCATATCAAACCCTTTTGAAAAGGATAAAATAGAGCACTTATTATACCATAAAAACTGGATAGACACAGTGCAATGGCACCTTGAAGATTTAATTAGAGATCCAGAAATTGATCCAACAGAAGCTTTAAAGTTAAAAAGAACAATAGACTCGTCAAATCAAAAAAGAACAGACCTAGTAGAATACATTGATAGTTTTTTTCTTGACACATATAAAAGCATTAGCCCTAAAAAAGAAGCAACTCTTAATTCTGAAACACCTGCTTGGGCGATAGACAGGCTTTCTATTTTATCGCTTAAGATATTTCACATGAACGAGGAGGCAAATAGAATCGGGGCCAATCAAAACCATTTAGAGGATTGTGCCAGAAAATTAAATATTTTAAAAGAGCAAAACCTGGACTTATGCACTTCTATTGATGAATTAATTTCTGACATAGAATCTGGAAATAAATACATGAAAACGTATAAACAAATGAAAATGTATAACGATGAAGACTTAAATCCTGTACTATATAATTTGAAGAAATAATAAAGAATGAATCACCTATTAGTTTTAAGATTTTCATCGATGGGTGATGTGGCTATGATGATACCTTCAATAAGGTGTTTGATTAAAAAATATCCCGAAACTAAAATAACAGTTGTTTCAAAACCAGCTTTCCGACCTTTTTTTAAAGAATTTAAAAATCTTAATTTTTTTGAAGTTAATTTTAAAACAAAACACAAAGGACTTAATGGTTTATTTAAGCTTTTTAAAGAATTGTCCGAGCTTAACCCAACTCATATAGCAGACCTTCACTCTGTACTAAGAACACACATTCTTTTTTTGCTTTTTAAATTAAAATTCTACAAAATTAAAAGAATTAATAAATCAAGAGATGAAAGAAAAAAATTATTTAGTAAAAACAATAAAATTTTCAAACCCTTAACCCCAGCCCAATATAGATACAGCGAAGTGTTTAACAGGCTTGGATTTGATATTGATTTGTCCAGTCATGAGTTCTCAGACCCTTTCCAAATTAATTCACAAGATCAAATAACTCTTGTTGATAAATCAAAAAAATGGATAGGAATAGCTCCTTTTGCTTCTTTTACTGGAAAAATATATCCTCTAGATTTAATGCAAAATGTTGTTTCTTTTTTACAAAGAGATCATCAAGTTTTTTTATTTGGTAACGGAGAGTACGAGACAAAAAAACTAGAAATATGGGAGAAAGCTTTTCAAAATGTTTTTGGATGTTATAAGTTAAATTCTCTTGAAAAAGAAATAGAAATTATTTCCAATCTTGATTTAATGATATCTATGGATTCTGCAAATGGACACATAGCGGCCAACTATAACGTGCCGGTAATTACCTTATGGGGGTTAACACACCCTTTTGCAGGATTTGCGCCATTTTTATCTTTAAGTGAAAACATGCTTGTTTCAGATCGAGAAAAATACCCTTTACTGCCAACCTCAGCTTATGGAAAAAAAATTCCTAAAGGATATGAATCTGTGATGAGAACAATAGAATACAAAGAGGTAATAGTTAGAGCCTTAAAAGTTTTGGAACTCCCTAAATATCATCAAAGTCGATAGTAATTTTTTTTGATGACGGAATAGCTTGACATGCCAGTACCAACCCTTCTTCCGCTTCAGCATCTGTTAAAATATTATTTTGAATCATCCTAGCGGAGCCACTTGTTATTTTTCCTATACAGGAGGAGCAAACACCTCCCTGACAAGAGTAAGGAACATCAAGGTTTTTTTGTAATGCCGCATCTAAAATAGTCATGTTTTCAGGCACATTAATTTCAAAGACTTCATCGTCATAATGGATTTTGGCTTGAGCGCCACTTGATTCAGTCACTTCAACTGCTGGTTTAGAATAAAACAGTTCAAAAACTATATTATCCTTGTTATTTCCCCCATCTATAAGAGCTTTAATACTACTTTTAATCATTTGTTCAGGGCCACATAATAGAATTTTCTCAAAACTAAGCTTAGGGTTTTGCTTTAAAACATAATTTATAAAGCTAGAGTCAATTCTTCCAAAAGCCGCTTCTGAATTATTTTCTTGACTGTAGATGTTATAACAATAAAATCTTTTTGGGTATTTAGACTTTAAACGAGCAATAGGGTCATTAAACATTGAACTGGCTTTGGTTTTATTTCCATAACCCAAAACAAATATACTGCTTGGACTTTTTGCTAAAACATCAGAAACAATAGACATTAAAGGAGTGATTCCACTACCAGCAACAAACGCACAATAGTTTGCGTTAACGTTGTCTTCCAATACAAACCTACCTTCGGGGCAAGAAACTTCTAAAAAGTCTCCCTCTCTTAAAGCATGGTTAACATAGTTGGAAAAAACACCATTTTCAATAATCTTAACCCCAACCTGAAGAGTTTCATCTCGAGGAGAGCTACATATTGAATAAGATCTTTTAATTTTTTTTCCATGAATATTTGATGAAAGGGCCAAATACTGCCCAGCTTTAAACAAGTATTGTTTTTTTAAATCTTTAGGTATTTCAAATGAAACAACAACAGAGTTTAATGTTTCTTGTTTTATATTTGAGACCGTTAAGGATTGAGTTTTATTCAATTTTTTTTCTTCAAATATAACAAACAAAGGCAACGAAAACCAGCGAAAAAACATTCTAAAAAGAATGCTTTAAAATTTGTATATTCCCTGAATGTTTAAAAGGATGTTTGGCTTACAATGGAAAGAATTCAATAGAGGAAAAGCTGCCGGAGGCAAGCTTATTGCTAAAATTTTGAAATGGTTTGGGATCGTTTATTTTGCCTTTATGTCTTTTATGATGGGACTTATTGCATCAAAATATGGAGGACCCTCAATGACGTTTCCCATAGAAGAAGGGACAACAGCTCCTTTTCTTTACTTAAACAAACAATTAATATATGTTTTTGCGTACTTAATCGTAATGCGCTATTTTATTCAGTCTCTTCCGGTATTAAATATTAGAGCACTTTTGTTAGCCCCAGTTTTGAAAACTCAAATCGTACGTTTTTCTCTTTTAAAAACTGTTTTTACCTATTTTAATATTCTACCATTATTCTTTTTAATTCCTTTTTCATTTCTGCTTGCTAAATCTGGGAATTATGACATTACAGGATTAATTTTTTGGAATATCAATATTATAGGAATTATATATGTAACAAATTTTTTTAATTTTTTATTAAACAATAAAGACAAGTTGCTTTATGGCGTTGGAGCTACTCTTGCCTTAATTAAAGCGTTAGAGTTTTATTCCGTTATAGATTTCACTATTTATTCTGAACAGTTTTTTTATTTATTTTATAATGCGCCATATGCAACCTGTTTTACTTGGCTACTAGTTTTTTGGCTATATGGTTATGTCAAAAAATATTTTCTAAAAGGCCTGTACCTTGACAAAGGACTACAATTAAAAATCGCAGAAGCTAAAATAGACGATTTTAGTTTTCTTGATAGGTTCGGAAAAACAGCAACCTTTATTAAAAATGACTTGCGCCTTTTAAAAAGATCAAAGCGAGCAAGAACTGCTGTTTATATGGGGATAGGATTTCTTTTTTATGGGCTGATCTTTGCTTCTCAAGAGGATCTTTATTCGGATTTTGCAGGCGGTAGTTTTGCGCTAGCGATGTCTTTTTTTGGATATCTTTTTTCTACTGGCGGGTTTCTGTTTATGTTCGGTTCATTTGTCCCTAGTTGGGACAGTCAATACTATCCGCTGATGATGACTCAAAAGATTCTGTATAAAGAATATCTAAATTCAAAGTGGTCCTTGATGATAATAGGAACAGTAATTTCCACAATATTAGCGTCTTTTATTTATTCTTTTTTTGGAACAAATGCTGTTTACGCTGTTTTGGCAGGAGCTTTCTACAATATAGGTGTGAACGGCTATTTGACTCTTTGGGCAGGGGCTTACACAAAATCTCCAATTGATTTAAATTCAAGCGCAAACGCCTTTGGAGACAAAAAAGCAATCAACGCTAAAACTCTTTTAGTTGGATTTCCTCAAATGCTTTTACCCGTATTGGTTTATTACTTTACAAGTCAATATTATGATCATTTAACAGGATGTTTGGCCGTTGCTGGCTTAGGGACATTAGGAATTTTCCTAAAGCCTGTTGCATTTAACCTTATTATGAAAGCTTATAAAACAGAAAAATACTCAACGCTTAAAGCTTATAAAACAAATTAGTTGTTATGATTAAAATTGAAAACCTTACTAAGAAGTATTTAAAACAGACTGTTTTAGACATAGATTCAATAGACATTCCTTTAGGTCAAACATTTGGATTAATTGGTAATAATGGAGCTGGAAAAACTACGCTTTTTAGCTGTTTATTAGATTTAATAAAACCGACAAAAGGAAAAGTTATTAATAATGATGTTGATGTTTCTAAAAGCGAGGACTGGAAATCGTTTACAACTGCATTTTTAGACGAAACTTTTTTAATAGGATACTTAATGCCGGAAGAATATTTTTACTTTATTGGAGAACTAAGAGGGTTGAATAAAAAGGAGGTAGATTCTTTTTTAGCTCAGTTTGAAGATTTTTTTCACGGAGAAATTTTAGGAGGGAAAAAATACTTAAGAGATCTTTCAAAAGGAAATCAAAAAAAAGCTGGAGTGGTTGCCGCTTTGATTGGAGAACCAAAAGTGGTTATTTTAGATGAGCCTTTCGCTAATCTTGATCCAACGACTCAAATTAGATTAAAATCCATCGTTAAGGACATGTCCAAAAATAAGGATGTGACTGTGCTTGTTTCTAGCCATGATATTCAAGACGTAACTGAAGTTTGTGAAAGAATAGTATTGCTAGAAAAAGGAAGAGTAATCAAAGATCTTGTTACCAGCCCAGAAACTTTAAAAGAATTAGAGTCATACTTTAAAGGAGAATAGATTTTAATTCAATTATTTTAGAATATTCCATAATAAAATTCATTATTTTATGTTATTGAATATAAAGACTTAATAGAATTTGAAACAACACACTTTTTTACTGCTTTTTTGCATGTTATTTTTGTCTTGCTCGACAAAAAAAAATAAATCACTAAACAGAAGCTATCACTCAGTTGTTTCAAGCTATAACGTGTTATTTAATGGAGAATCCTCTATTGAAGAGGGGCTTTTGCAAACACAAGAGTCTTTTGTTGATAATTTCTGGGAGTTTTTGCCTATTGAGAAAATAAACCTTTCAAAAGAGATTATTACCGTTGACGGAATTGGGAACGAGAAGTTTTTAAAATCAGAAGAAAAAGCCGCTAAGACCATCCAGAAGCATTCTATGCTTATAAATAATGTTCAGTACAATTCAAAAATTGCGCAGGCCTATCTTCTTTTGGGAAGAGCTAGATACCTTGATCAACGATTTATTCCTGCCTTAGATGCCTTTAATCAAGTATATAAACAAAACATAATTGTTGACGAGTGGTATCATTCAGTTATTTGGAAAGCAAAATGTAATATTCGATTAGAGCAAGAGGAGCTGGCAATTGAGTTATTAAAAAATTTATTAAAAAAAGAAAAATTAAGCGCTAAAGTAAAGGCTGATGCAAATTCAGTTCTTGCCATGGCCTATTTGCAATTACAAAAAAATGATCTAGCAATAAATCCGCTTAAAACAGCCTCATCAAACGAAAAAAACAAGCAATATAAAGCGAGGTATTTATTTATATTAGGGCAGATATATGAAAAAAAATTTCAAAATGACTCCGCGTATTCAACATTTAATAAAGTTGTAAATTTCAATAGAAGCATCCCTAGAGACCTGCTTATAAATGCCAAGATAAAAACCCTGATTTACAATCCTTTAAACAAAAATGAGAGGGAGATTTCAAAAATAATTGATAATATTGAGAACAAACCTTACCTAGACAAGATATACTACGGCTACTCTAACATGTTGTTTTTAAAAGATTCGGTTTCTAAAGCAGAATATTATTTAAATAAAGCGATAAAAGAAAATCCATCTGATAAAGACCTGTTGTCTAGAGGCTATGAGCAGATTTCAAAAATAAATTTCAACAAATCAAATTATGTTTTATCTGGAAAATATTTAGACAGTACATTAAATAACTTAGAAAAAAATTCAAAAAAATATTGGGAATTAGAGAGAAGGAGAAAAGGATTGGATCGTGTGGTTCAGCTAGAAGAAAACATTAATTTATACGACAGTTTGCTAAAGCTCTCTAGCTATGAACCATCAAAGCTAAATAAGGTATTAAATCAAATAAAAGATAAAAAAAAGAAACCAAAGCCAAAGAAAAAAACAGGTCCTGTTCGGAATAACAAAACAAGAACAGGAAATAGCAGCAAACCAAATTTTTATTTTTATGACACTAAACTAGTAGAGCTTGGAAAAAAATCGTTTGAAACCATTTGGGGACAGAGAACTAGAGAGTCTTATTGGCGAAACGTTTCTTCAAAACCAACGACAGTTTCTAAGAAAAAAGAGGAAATAGATGAAAAAAACATAATTCTTGAAGAAACAGAGCCTGTAAATAATGATCTTCTAGCAACAATTCCTAGAACGAATTTTCAAAAAGACAGCATTAATCATTTAAAAAACAAATCATACTTAAGGTTAGCTGAAATATACCTTGAGAAGTATAGCGACTATTCATTAACTAAAACTAAGTTAAACCAACTTAGAAGATTAAATCCGTCAAATGAAATTTTAGTTGAAGCAAACTACATGCTTTATAAAGTCCAAAAAAAACAAAACAAAAAAGATGCTGAAGAAATTAGACTTCAAATTATCAAACAATTTCCTGACTCAAAATTTGCCAAAATATTAGCAGACCAAAACATCCTTATAGCTGAAGAAGGAGAAACTTTAAAACAATTAGACAGCTTTTACACTCTTTATGACGATCAAAAGTTTCAACAAGTTTTAGTTGGTGTGGAAAAAGGAATGGTGTTTATAGAGAATAAAGAGATATTATTAGAGTTTGATCTTTTGAAAGCCAAAACTATTGGAAAACTTGAAGGAGTTATAAAGTATAGCGAGCAAATAAAAAATATTATTGACCGCTACCCTAATTCTTCTAAAGTGGCAGATTTGAAAGAGTTAATTAGGGCGATAAATCTGAAGTGGAAAACTAAGCCAACCAAAAAAATTTTAAGCAATTATAATATTGTCTTTTATTTAGAGAATTTGAAAACCCCCAGTGACTCACTAATAAAAAAAGTCAAAGATATAACGCTTAATAAATTTAGAGTTTCTGTAGATGTGTATGATTTGTCTACGAAACTTTTAGTTGTCAGAGACTTAGAAAGCAAGGAAAAAGCGAATGAAGTTGTGGAGAATATTAAAGAAAAATTAGAATCTTTAAGACTAAATAATAATTTTGTAGTTTTGTCTTCCCAGTATAAAAACATACTGATTTACAAGGATTTAGACTTGAATTAACATTATGGGATTTAATTTAACTAAAAATACAGATATGCAACAATCAAGAGAATCTAACAAAATAGATATTATAGAGAAGACAACAAAAATCGTTGGAGACATTACATCGCAAGCAGACTTTAGAATAGACGGAAATGTGGAGGGGACAATCACTACCTCAGGAAAAGTAGTGGTAGGTGAAGAAGGGCTTGTTTCAGGAAATATAACTTGTGTAAATTCTGATATCGCAGGTAGAGTTAAAGGAAGCCTTGATGTTTCGGGTGTTCTCTCTCTTAAATCTTCTGCAAAAATTGAAGGTCAGGTTATTGCTGGAAAACTAGCGATTGAAGCTGGGGCAAATGTTGATGCAACTATTTCAATGAAGGGTGCTAAAAAAATGAAAGCTCTTTCTACAGATGAAAAAACACAATCAGAAAAAACAGCCTAGTCCTTTTTTAATATTCTTAGGGTTAGTCTCTCAAATGGGAGTAATTATTTTTTGCGCTGCAAAACTTGGAAAATATATTGATTTGACTTATGATTTTGACAGGGTGTTTACCGGGTTGATCACACTTTTAGGGGTTTTTATTTCCTTTTATATTTTAATAAAACAGTTGAAAAAGTTTAACAACTAGCCTACTTTTACACTCAATTTACCTTTTTAAACCCTAAGCTTAATGACTTGTATGGGTATTATAAATTTTTTATAAAGCATATTTTTATTTTTTAGTTAATAACCTTACATTTGCGGCTTTATTTTTAATCCTTAAGAAAGGTCTCAAATTGAATAAACAAAGACATTTAGCATTTACCATTTTAATCTTCTTTTTTGGACTAACAATTGGCCGATCATCAACATCTGTTTTGGAAAAAGACAAAAACTTAAAACAAGATGTTAAGTCAGAAATAAAGGAATATATAAATCATCATTTAAAAGACAGTCATTCTTTTTCTATCACCTCTTACAAGGATGAAAAAACGGGAAAAACAGTATACATTGAGCTTCCTCTTCCTGTAATTCTTTACGACAACGGGCTCAAATTTTTTTGGTCTTCTGCTCTAAAGCATGGAAAAAAAGTTGTTGCTAGTGGAGGAAATTTTTATAAACTAGAATATCACGACAGTAAAATTTACAAAACAGACAAGGACGGAACGATTACGTATGACTCTGATCATCATCCTTTAAACGAAAAGCCACTAGATTTTTCAATTACCAAAAATATAGCAACAATTCTTTTAGTTTCAATAATGATGTTGCTTCTCTTTGTTAGCTTAGCAAAATCATTTAAACAGAATAAAGGAATTTCTAAAGGAATGGGAAGGTTTTTTGAACCAATTATTCTTTACATTAGAGACGAGATAGCTATTCCAAATATTGGAGAAAAAAAATATAGAAACTATATGAGTTTTCTGTTAACTGTCTTTTTTTTCATATGGTTTCTTAACATGCTAGGATTAACTCCTTTAGGGGTTAATGTTACAGGAAATATCGCTGTTACTTTTTCATTAGCGCTACTAACTTTTATTATTACCAATGTAACCGCTAACAAAAATTACTGGGGACATATCTTTTGGATGCCTGGTGTGCCTGTGTTAATAAAAATAATCTTAGCTCCAATCGAACTATTGGGAGTTTTTATTAAGCCATTTTCACTTCTTATAAGGCTTTACGCTAACATACAGGCTGGACACATAGTATTAATGAGTCTAATAGGTCTTATGTTTGTGTTTCAGAATTGGGTAGGAAGTAGTTTGTCGTTTGGATTGGCTTTCTTTATTTCAATTATTGAAATATTAGTTGCTTTATTACAAGCATATATTTTTACAATGCTTTCAGCGTTGTATTTTGGATTTGCAGTTGCAGAACATGATGAGGAACATTAAAAAATTTGAATGTTTAATTAAAATTATATATATATGGAAACAACAATACCATTAATTATTGGTGGAGGTCTAGTCGTAATTGGAGTAGGAATTGGAATCGGTTTAATCGGAAAAGGTGCGATGGAAGCTATTGGTCGTCAACCAGACGCTTCTGGAAAGATTCAGGTAGCTGCTTTAATTTTAGCCGCTCTTGTAGAGGGAATAGGTTTCGCTGCATTATTTGCACTTTAAGCCAATTATCAAACTCTTTACAACGTTAACATTTTTGACGTTGTAAAGAGATAATTTAATATTGAAAAAAAATGGAAAAACTTATATCAGAATTTTCGATTGGTCTGTTTTTTTGGCAGACAATTATTTTTATTGCACTAATACTATTGCTTAAAAAGTTTGCTTGGAAGCCTATACTAGATTCAGTAAACGAAAGAGAGCAAGGAATAAAAGATGCCTTACTTTCTGCTGAAAAGGCAAGAGAAGAAATGGCGTCACTTCAGTCAGACAATGAACTAACTCTTAAAAAAGCAAGAGTAGAAAGAGACACTTTACTTAAAGAAGCAAGGGAGATTAAACAAAAGTTAATTGATGATGCTAAAAGTGAAGCTAAAAATGAAGCAAGCAAAATAATTGCCCAAGCCAAAGAAGCGATTCAGAACGAAAAAAACTCTGCTATTGTTGATTTGAAAAATCAAATGGCGGATTTGTCAGTTGGTATCGCTGAAAAAGTTTTACAGTCTAAAATGTCTGAAGACAAAGCTCAAATGAACTTAGTTAAGGAACTTATTAAAGATGTTACATTAAAATAAAATGAAAACAAGTCGAGCAGCCATAAGATATGCCAAAGCTTTAATTCTAGAATCTGTTGAAAAAAACAATCTAGAAGAAACTTTTAGCGACATGGAAATGGTGCTAAAAACTTTTGAAGAAAACACAGGGCTTAGTCACCTTATTGAAAGTCGAGTTATAAAAAACAGCATTAAATCAAGTTCTTTACTTTTAGTATTTAAAGAAGTGAGCGCTTTAACAAAGAGTTTAATTCGCGTTCTAGACGAGAACAATAGAATAAATATATTCGAAATTATTGCTTATAAATTTATTGAATTATATAAACATCATAAAGGGATTCAGTCTGCAATAGTAACTACTGCGGCTCCTTTGACTAAAGAAATAGAAGACCAAGTTTTAGACACTATTTCAAAACTAACTAACAAGCAAACTACTATATTTAATAAAGTCGACACCAGTTTAATAGGTGGTTTTGTTTTAAGGCTTGGGGATATTGAATACAATGCTAGTTTTAAAAACAAATTAAAGAATATTAAACACGAATTTAATAAAAACACAAATTTATCAATAATATAGATTATGGCACAAATTAAACCTGCTGAGGTTTCAGCAATTTTAAAGCAACAACTAGCGGGATTAGACGCTTCGGCTTCTTTGGACGAAGTTGGAACAGTTTTACAGGTAGGAGATGGTATTGCTAGAGTATACGGACTTTCTAATGTACAATATGGGGAATTAGTTCAGTTTGATTCTGGACTGGAAGGCATTGTGCTTAACTTGGAAGAAGATAATGTAGGTGTTGTTTTGTTAGGCCCTTCTAAAGAAATTAGTGAAGGAGATACCGTTAAAAGAACACAAAGAATTGCATCAATTAATGTTGGGGAAAAAATAGTAGGGAGAGTGGTAAATGCTCTTGGAAAGCCAATTGATGGTAAAGGAAATATTGAAGGGGAGCTTTATGAAATGCCTCTTGAAAGAAAGGCTCCAGGAGTAATTTTCAGACAGCCGGTTAACGAGCCACTTCAAACAGGAATAAAGTCAATAGACGCAATGATACCTGTAGGTAGAGGTCAAAGAGAATTAGTTATCGGAGACAGACAGACGGGAAAAACAACAGTTTGTATAGACACAATATTAAATCAAAAAGAATTTTATGATGCTGGAGAGCCGGTTTATTGTATTTACGTTGCTATTGGACAAAAAGCATCCACAGTTGCAGGAATTGCAAAAATGCTTGAAGATAAAGGCGCGATGGCTTATACAACAATTGTAGCAGCTAATGCTTCTGATCCAGCTCCAATGCAAGTATATGCTCCTTTTGCTGGCGCAGCAATAGGAGAGTTTTTTAGAGACACAGGAAGACCTGCCTTGATTATTTATGATGATTTATCAAAACAAGCGGTAGCATATCGTGAAGTATCACTATTACTTAGAAGGCCTCCAGGAAGAGAAGCTTACCCAGGAGATGTTTTTTATTTACACTCAAGGTTATTAGAGAGATCGTCAAAAGTAATTGCTGATGATACAATTGCTAAAAACATGAATGATTTGCCGGATTCACTTAAAAAGATTGTTAAAGGAGGAGGTTCTCTAACGGCACTTCCTATTATAGAAACTCAAGCGGGAGATGTTTCGGCTTATATTCCAACTAATGTAATTTCGATTACTGATGGGCAGATATTTTTAGAATCAAACTTATTTAATGCTGGTGTTAGGCCCGCTATTAATGTAGGGATTTCTGTTTCAAGAGTTGGAGGATCGGCGCAAATTAAACCGATGAAAAAAGTGTCAGGTACTCTTAAATTAGATCAAGCTCAATTTAGAGAACTTGAAGCATTTGCAAAATTTGGCTCTGATTTAGATGATGCAACTCTAAATGTGATTGAGAAAGGCAAAAGAAATGTAGAGATTTTAAAACAAGCTCAAAACGATCCGTTTACTGTTGAAGATCAAGTGGCAATTATTTTTGCAGGATCTAGAAACTTATTAAGAAAAGTGCCTGTTAATAAAATTAAAGAATTTGAAAGACAGTATATAGATTTTTTAAATGCTAAGCATAAAAAGACAATGGAGGCAATTAAATCTGGAAAGCTTACTCAGGAGATAATTGATGTTTTAACGAAAACAGCAGAAGAATTAAGCTCTTCGTATTAAAGATATAACAGATGGCGAACCTTAAAGAAATTAGAATTAGAATAACCTCTGTTTCTTCTACAATGCAGATTACTAGCGCTATGAAAATGGTGTCAGCTGCTAAGTTGAAGAAGGCACAAGACGCTATTACCGCTATGAGACCTTATTCTAATAAACTTTCTGAATTAATGCAGGGGCTTAGTGGAGCCAGTAGTTCAGGAGAAAAGTCATATACAAGCAAAAGAGAGATCAAAAAAGTACTGATTCTAGCAATTAGTTCTAACAGAGGTCTTTGTGGAGCGTTTAATGCAAATATTGCTAAAGAAGTTAATGTAGTCAAGTCAAGAAAGGAGTTCAAAAAAGCTGAAATAAATTTCTTGTCGATTGGAAAAAAAATAAACGATATTCTTAGCAAAACAGAAAAAGTAATCCAAAACGACAGTGATGTTTTCGAAGACTTAAACTATGAAAGGGTTTCTCAAATTGCTAATAAAGTAATGGACTTATATATTACCCAAGAATATGACCACGTTGAGATTGTTTATAATTCCTTTAAAAATGCCGCTACCCAGATTCTTAAGTCAGAACAATTTCTGCCTATTCCGCTTAGCGAAGAAGAAGGTGCAGAAAATTCGGATTATATTTTTGAGCCATCCCAAGAATTAATAGTAAGTACTTTGATTCCAAAGTCTTTGAAAATTCAATTGTTTAAAGCAATAAGAGACTCTTTTGCAAGCGAACATGGAGCTAGAATGACTGCGATGCATAAGGCTACCGATAATGCTTCTGAACTAAGAGATGAGCTAAAACTTACTTACAATAAAGCTAGACAAGCCTCAATTACCAATGAAATTCTAGAAATTGTAGGGGGAGCTGAAGCATTAAATAATTAACGAAGCCTTTTTAATATTAATAATTATGGGCTAAAATCAATAATATGATTGTTAGAATAATTAATAAATCTTCAAATTCATTACCAAATTATGAAACGCTGCTTTCTGCCGGAATGGATATTAGAGCCTTTACAGAAGAGTCAGTCACTATTAAGCCACTAGAGAGAGTATTGATTAAAACAGGTCTTTATATTGAGCTTAACAAGGGTTATGAAGCTCAGGTTAGGTCAAGAAGTGGATTATCTTTAAAAAAAGGAATTACCGTTTTAAACTCCCCAGGGACAATTGACGCAGATTACAGAGGAGAAATAGGAATTATTTTAATTAATTTATCAAACGAGGATTTTGAGATTTTATCAGGAGATAGAATAGCACAAATGGTAATTTCTAAGTATGAAAGAGTTGAGTGGGAATTAAGCCAGTCAATTGACAAAACTAAAAGAGGAACAAAGGGCTTTGGGAGTACGGGATCAAAATAAATAAAATGAAATTAATTATTCCAATGGCAGGCAGGGGTTCAAGGTTAAGACCTCACACATTAACAACCCCAAAACCTCTAATATCAATAGCAGGAAAGACCATTGTAGAAAGACTTGTAAATGATGCAGTTAAGCTTGTTAATGAGCCAGTTGAAGAAATGGCTTTTATAGTTGGAGACCCTTTGTTTTTTGGGGAAACTGTAATTAAAGAATTGGAAAAAATAGCAAAATCGCATAATTCAAAAGCTACAATATATCGTCAATTAAACCCTCTTGGAACAGGACATGCCATTATGTGCGCCGAAGAGTCTTTAAAAGGGAAGGCACTTGTTATCTACCCAGATACACTGATAAGAACCAACGAATCCTTTGATAAAAATGCAGATGCAGTTATTTGGACTAAACAGGTAGCTAATCCAGAAGCTTATGGAGTGGTAAAACTAAATAAAAGTGAAGAAATTACAGCTTTAATAGAAAAGCCTTCGACTTTTGTTTCAGACCTTGCGGTTATAGGGGTTTACTATTTTAAAGAAATTTCCCAGTTAAAAGAACAGTTAAAAATCGTTATTAAAAACAACAAAATGCATTCTGGGGAATTTCAAATAAATGACGGCTTACTTGGAATGATGGCTGATGACAAAAAATTTAAAGTTGGAAAAGTTTCAGCATGGCTAGATTGTGGTAATGTCAAAAGCACGATCATATCAAATAAGGAAATGTTAAATTTTCTAAAAAAAGATAAAGAGCAATTAACTTTAGAAGGGGTTGACATGATAAACTCTAAAGTTATAGAGCCTTGTTATATTTCATCGAATGTAACTTTAGAAAATTCAACTATAGGTCCGTATGTTTCGATAAACTCGGGCAGTAAAATTTCTAAGTCCACTGTTTCTAATTCTATTATTGGAGAAAACACAATTCTTTTAAATGCGGACATTAGTAACTCAATGATTGGGAACAATTGTAAATATGATGGTCGACATAATGAAATTAATATTGGAGATTTCAGCGAGTTGATTTAACTTGCCTACATGAGAAAAGTTTTAATTTTTATTCCACTATTGTTTTTAAACTGCAAGGCGTTAACAAAAGTTGATACAGAAAAAAGCTTTAAAAAAATTTCCACAAAAAATTTACTTAAAAACATTTCAAAACAAGAGGCAAACTATAATTATCTTTTTATTAGATCTCAAGCAAAAATAATAAAAGGAAAATCTGAAAATCAAATTAATCTAAGTATTAGGATTAAAAACAACGAGAAGATTTTAATTAGTGGCTCTCTGTTAATCCCTCTATTTAAAGGTCTTATTACAGAAAAAAAAATTGCTTTTTATGAAAAAATAAAGAAGACATATTATTTAGAGGATTATAACTCTCTTGCTAGTCTTCTTAATTTTAAACTTTCGTTGAGATCGTTAGAAAACTTATTTGTTGGAAAGCCAATAGATGACTTAAGTGTTGTTAAAGTATCACAAGAAAAAAACATAGACACATATGTTTTAGAATCAAAGAACAAAACCGTAATATCTACTTACTCGTTTAATCCATTTACCTTTGAGCTGATGGAGCAGAAGCTTTCCTCAACTACAACAAAAAATGAATTGACTATTAGTTATGACAACTATAAAATAATAAACGGCAAAAGCTTTCCTCAAAAAATAATATTTAGTGCAAATGGAAATGAAGAGACCCTGAAGATTTTGCTTAATTTAAAAATAAATAGAATTGATCAAGACCTTTCATTTCCTTTTGAGATTCCAAAAGATTATAAAAAAACGGAATTATGACAATTAAAAACAGCCTACAATCAGGATTTTTTTTATTTATATTTTTCTTTAATTTACAACTTACAATTGCGCAAAAATCTAACAAATCAGATTTAGAGGCAAAAAAAAATCAAATACAAAAAGAAATAAAAGCTATTAATGAAATGCTTTTTGACAACAAGAAAAAAAAAGCGGTAGTTTTTTCAGACATTGAAAACTTAACTTATAAAATTCAGCGTAAAGAAGAACTGGTTAAGCTAACAAATCAACAAATCAATCTCTTAGATAACGAAATTAAACTAAATATTAATCAGCAATTAGAGTTAGAGACTCAACTAAAAGAAGTGAAAGAGGCTTATGGACAAATGATTTTAAAATCTTATAAAACCAAATCAGGAAAGAATAGATTAATGTTTTTATTGTCTTCAGAAACTTTTTTTCAAGCATTTAAAAGAGTGCAGTATATGAAACAGTATACAGCTTTTAGAAAAAATCAAGGCATTAAAATCACTCTATTATCAAAAGCCCTTAAAACTTCTATCGAGTTATTGTTAGTCAAAAAAAATGAAAAAGAGCAACTTGTTCTAAATAATAGAGAGGTTCAAAAATCGCTAGAAAACGAAAAAAACGAGGTTAACACAATCGCATTTGAGCTAAGAAAAAAAGAAAAGAATTATAAAAAAGAAATTGTCCAAAAACAAATACAAACTTCGAAAATTGATAAAGAAATAGAAAAACTAATAAGAGAGGCTATTGCCAGATCAAATAAAAAGAATTCGGGATCGAAAAGTTTTAATTTAACTCCTGAAGCGAAAGCGTTAGCTAAGAAATTTGTTTTAAACAAAGGGAAGTTACCTTGGCCAGTTTTAAGAGGAGTTGTTATTCAAAAATTTGGAACTCAACCTCACCCAGTTGTAAAAACAGCTAAAATTAAAAGTAACGGAATCGTTATTGCTACTCCAAAATTTGAAGAAGTTAAAACTGTATTTGAAGGAACTGTTTTATCTGTTTTACAGTTTAAAGGCAGTAATCCAACTGTGTTAGTTCAGCACGGAAATTACATATCAGCTTATAAAAACCTTTCAAAAGTGTATGTCAAAAAAGGAGACATCATTTCTTCAGGTCAAGAGATAGGGCAGGTATTTACAAATAATTCAACGGGTCAGTCTACAATACAATTTAGTCTTTTCGAAAAAACAACCCCAATGAATCCTTTATTGTGGATTTTAAAAATGTAGACTATCTATATTTGGGAAGCATTTTTATTAAATATTTTCCTAAAACATCAAACTCCAAATTTATTATACTACCCACAACAAAGTTTTTAAAGTTAGTATGAGAATAGGTATAAGGAATAACAGCTACACTAAAACTATTCTCTTTAGAATTAACGACAGTTAAACTAACTCCATTAACCGCAATAGACCCCTTTTCAACAGTTATATTTTCTGAAGCAGTATAATTAAAAGTATACTCCCAGCTTCCATCTGCCTCCACAACTTTAGTGCATTTTCCAATTTGATCGATATGGCCTTGAATCATGTGTCCATCTAAGCGGTCTCCTATTTTCATTGCACGCTCTAAATTAACAAACTCTCCAACTTTCCATTTACCAATATTAGTTTTATCAATGGTTTCTTTAATAGCAGTTACTGTATAAGTATTGTTTTTAATTTCAATAACGGTTAAGCAAATTCCATTATGAGAAATGCTTTGATCTATTTTAAATTCAGAGACAAGCTTGCTAGAAAGAGTAATATTTAAATTCCCTTTGTTAGCCACCAAACCTAAGACTACGCCATTATCTTCTACAATTCCTGTAAACATATTCTTTAATTTATCTATATATTTAATGTGTAAAATTAGCAATAATAAAGTTACATTATATATGGAAGAAAAAACATTGCCAATTGTAGGAATTTCTTGTGGTGACCCAAACGGAATTGGGATAGAGGTTATATTAAAATCTCTGGATGACAACAGAATGTTAGAGTTTTTAACTCCGATTATTTTTTCAAATAATAATCTAATAAATGATCAAATCACAGCTTTTAACCTTCAGACTCAATGTAATAAAATTAGTTCTAACCAAAATCCTTTAAAAGGAAAAATTAATATTATTAATGTTTGGGAAGAAAACTTTAAAACAGAATTTGGCAAGGCTACTGCAAAATCAGGCGAACTTTCTTACCTGTCTTTAGAGGCTACAACAAACGCTCTAATCAATTCTAAAATAGATGTGATGGTTACTGCTCCAATAAACAAAAAAAACATTCAAAATAAAGATTTTGAATTTCCAGGTCACACGAATTATTTAGCAAGCAAATTAAAAGGAGAGAGCTTAATGTTTATGGTAAATGATGGCTTAAGGGTAGGGTTGTTAACAGATCACATTCCAATTAAAGATATAACCTCAAGCATTTCTTTAGAAAAAATCACAAAAAAAATCATGATCATGGAACGATCACTTCAAATAGATTTTGGAATTCAAAGGCCTAAAATAGCGGTTCTTTCAATAAACCCACATGTAGGTGATGGAGGTGTTATAGGCAAAGAAGACGAGGTGGTTTTAACGCCAGCTCTTTTAGAGATTTCTAATAAAGGCACTTTACTTTTTGGGCCTTTTTCTGCGGACAGTTTTTTTGGGTCAAGAACACATGAGAAATATGATGCTATTTTAGCTATATATCATGATCAAGGTTTGATACCCTTTAAGACCCTCTCATTTGGAGAAGGTGTTAATTATACAGCAGGATTAAATAAAATAAGAACCTCTCCTGATCATGGAACGGGTTACGATATCGCTGGAAAAAACCTGGCAAATCCTAATTCTTTTAAAAACGCTATTTTTTCTGCAATTGAAATTTTCAACAACAGAAAATTAAATGATAAAATAAACGAAAACCCCTTATTAGCTTCAAAAGTTAAAACGTTTAAAAAATAGATCAGTTCTATTTTTAAAATTTCTTATATTCGCGGGTTCAAACTAAAAGTGAATGCTTTTTTTAAATCAATTTGTAATTAATTTTACCGGATTAAAAGAAGGAGAACACAGTTTTGAGTTTGATTTAGATAACAAGTTCTTTGAACATTTTGATTACAATGATTTTAATAGCTGTCACTTAAAAGCAGAAGTTAACGTTAGTAAAAAATCTAATTTATTGGAATTTAGCTTTAACTCTAAAGGGTTAATAAACGTTAATTGCTATGTTTCTAACGAACCTTTTGACCATTTAATAGAAAGTCAAATGAAATTAGTCGTTAAATTTAGCTCTGAATTAATTAATGATAACGAAGATTTATTAATTTTACCAGTTGGGTCGTCTCAGTTAAATGCAGCTCAATACTTATTTGAAATGATAATACTATCTTTGCCTATTAAAATTATTCATCCTGGAGTAGAAGACGGCTCATTAGAGTCAGAAACTTTAAAAAAACTAAAGGAGTTAGAATCAAATGTTAATGAAAAGAGTTCTAAAAATGATCCCAGATGGGATAAATTAAAAGATTTAATATAATAAACAAATTATGGCACATCCTAAAAGAAAAATTTCTAAAACCAGAAGAGATAAAAGGAGAACACATTACAAAGTTGCAGATTCTCAAATCTCAACTTGCAAAACAACAGGAGAAGCTCACCTATATCACAGAGCTCACTGGCATGAAGGGAAACTTTACTATAGAGGTAAAGTATTAATTGATAATGCTGTTCAAGCAGAAGCATAATCTTTAATAATTAAAAAAGCATCTTTATGACGTTTTTTGTCATTTTTTGCCTTTTTTTCGTCATTTTTTGTCTTTTTCCTCATTTTTTCCTCATTTTTGATTAAAATTAAAAATTATTTAATTTGAAAAAAATTCACGCTTCGATCACTGCTGTTGGGTCTTATTTACCAGAACAGGTTTTATCTAATAACGATTTAGAAAAAATGGTTGATACTAACAACGAGTGGATTATAACCAGAACTGGAATTAAAGAAAGAAGAATTTTAAATAAAGGAATAGGCGTTTCTTTTATGGCTATACAGGCGGCTAAATCAATTTTAGAAAATAAAAACATTAACCCTTTAGAGATCGACATGGTGATTGTAGCTACAATCACACCGGATATGCATGCAACTGCAACTGCAGCTTACGTTGCTTCAGAAATTGGAGCTAATAATGCTTTTGGATATGATTTGAACGCAGCTTGCTCAGGATTTTTGTTTGGAATGTCTACAGCTTCAGCCTACATCGAGTCAGGACGGTATAAAAAAATTTTACTGATAGGAGCGGATAAAATGTCTTCAATTGTAGATTATACAGATAGAAATACTTGTATTATTTTTGGAGACGGCGCAGGAGTGGTTTTATTAGAGCCAAATCAGCAAGGGATGGGAGTTCAAGACGAGTATTTACGCACTAACGGAATAGGAAGGAATTTTTTAAGAATTGAATCAGGAGGTTCTCAAATGCCTACTAATTTAGAAACCGTTAAAAACAAAAAACATTTTATTTATCAAGATGGGCAAAACGTTTTTAAGCACGCTGTTTCAAAGATGGCAGATGCTTCAGAGGAAATAATGAAAAGAAATAGTTTAACGAATATTGATGTAAATTACTTAATTGCACATCAAGCCAATAAAAGGATTATTGACGCTACTGCAACTAGAATGGGAATTGTTGACGATAAGGTGCTAATGAATATTGAGAGTTATGGAAACACAACGGCAGCAACAATTCCGTTAATTTTATCAGATTACGAATCTAAGTTAAAAAAGGAAGATAAAATTATCTTTGCAGCTTTTGGCGCAGGTTTTACATGGGGAGCCATGTATTTAAAATGGGGGTATAACAGTTAATAAATTATATATTATGAATCTTAAAGAAATACAACAACTAATTAAGTTTGTAGCAAAATCTGGAGTTCACGAAGTCAAAATCGAATCAAAAGATTTAAAAATAAGTGTAAAAACAGCAGCAACTGGCAATCCTGTAATTTATACAGAGCCAAATACATTAAGCCAGAGTCCTATAGATCAGAGTAGTATAATAGATTCTAGTAACGATCAATTACACAACGATGAATCTATTGAGGAGGATCATTTAATAACAATAAAATCTCCAATTATAGGGACGTTCTACAGAAAACCATCTCCTGATAAGGCTAATTTTATCGAAAATGGAGATGTTATTTCAGAAGGCAGCGTACTATGCGTAATAGAAGCCATGAAATTATTCAATGAAATTGAGTCGGAATATTCAGGTAAAATTGTTAAAATACTAGTAGAAAATGCTTCACCTGTTGAGTTTGATCAACCCTTATTTTTAGTAGACCCATCTTAAACTAAAATTAAAAAATGTTTAAAAAAATATTAATTGCTAATAGAGGCGAAATAGCCCTTAGAATTATTAGAACTTGTAAAGAAATGGGCATCAAAACAGTCGCTGTTTACTCTGTCGCAGATCAGGAGAGTTTACATGTAAAGTTTGCAGATGAGGCAGTTTGTATTGGTCCAGCAAATAGTGCAGAGTCATATTTAAAAATCTCAAATATTATAGCAGCAGCTGAAATAACAAATGCAGATGCTATTCACCCAGGATATGGGTTTTTATCAGAAAACGCTAGATTTTCTAAAATCTGCGATGAGCATAAAATAAAATTTATAGGAGCTTCTGCAGAAATGATAGATAGAATGGGAGATAAGGCTTCTGCGATAGCTACTATGAAAGAAGCAGGAGTTCCAACTATTCCAGGGTCTGAAGGAATAATTGAATCGTTTGCTGAAGCAAAAAAAATAGCAAAAAAAATAGGTTACCCTGTAATGATTAAAGCAACTGCAGGAGGTGGCGGAAAAGGAATGAGGGCTGTTTGGGAAGAAGAAGGGTTTCAAGATTTATGGGAAAGCGCAAAACAAGAAGCCTTTGCCTGTTTTGGAAACGACGGGATGTATATGGAAAAATTAGTTCAAGATCCTAGGCATATTGAAATCCAAATAGTTGCTGATAAATTTGGAAAAGCCTGTCATCTATCTGAACGAGATTGTTCAATTCAAAGAAGGCATCAAAAACTAACAGAAGAAACCCCCTCTCCTTTTATGACTGACAAGTTAAGAGATAAAATGGGTGAAGCGGCGGTAAGAGCATCAGAATATATAAAGTATGAAGGAGCTGGGACTATTGAGTTTTTAGTAGATAAAAACAGAAATTTTTATTTCATGGAAATGAATACTAGAATTCAGGTAGAGCATCCTATTACAGAACAGGTTATAGATTATGACTTGATTAAAGAACAAATTAAAGTAGCTTCAGGAATAAAAGTGTCTGGGAAGAATTATTTTCCAAAACTTCATTCAATTGAATGTAGAATTAATGCAGAAGATCCTTTTAAAAATTTTATGCCATCTCCCGGAAAAATCACAAACCTTCATTTGCCAGGTGGTCATGGGGTAAGATTAGATACTCATGTGTATAGTGGGTACGTCATCCCTCCTAATTATGATTCGATGATAGCTAAATTAATTGTAACGGCTCAAAACAGAGATGAAGCAATTCAAAAAATGAAAAGAGCTTTAGATGAGTTTGTAATTGAAGGGATAAAGACTACCATTCCTTTTCATAGGCAGTTAATGGATGATCCTAATTATATAGCTGGAAATTATACAACTAAATTCATGGAAGATTTTGAAATAAAAGAAGTCTAATTAGTTATATAACCTTTTTCTATAATTTTTTCAGCTATTTGAATAGTATTAGTCGCGGCTCCTTTTCTTAAATTGTCAGCAACTACCCAAAGGTTTAAGCTATTTACTTCAGAGAAGTCTTCTCTAATCCTCCCCACAAACACTTCATCTTTACCTTTAGAAAACAAAGGCATGGGATAGGAAAAATTAGCTACATCATCTTCTAACTCAACCCCATCACTGTTATTTAATAAATTCTTTATGTCTTCAACTTTAAAAGAGTTATTTAAAGTTAAATTAATTGATTCACTATGCCCCCCAATTACAGGAATTCTAACAGCTGTTGCGCTAACCTTTATGTTTTTATCAAGAATTTTATGAGTTTCATTTGAAAGCTTCATTTCTTCCTTTGTGTAACCATTTGGAAGAAAATCATCACATTGTGGAATAGCATTTTGATGAATAGGATGTTTATAGGCCATCTCCCCCTTTATACCTTTATATTCATTTTCTAATTGACTTAACGCTTTCATTCCAGTACCAGTAATGGACTGATATGTAGAAACCACCACTCTTTTGATTCCATACTCTTTATGAATAGGAGCTAAGACCATTAACATTTGAACAGTTGAACAGTTAGGATTCGCGATTATTTTATCATCTATAGTTAATAAATCTCCGTTAATTTCAGGGACAATTAATTTTTTAGAACTATCCATTCTCCAAGCAGAAGAATTGTCAATTACAAAAGTTCCATTTTTAGCAAATTTTGGAGCCCAGTGTAATGAAGTGTCGCTTCCAGCCGAAAAAATAGCAATGTCAAGTTGCTTCTTTAAGGCTTCTTCAATGCCTATTAAGATGTACGTTTTATTTAAAAAAGTAATTTTTTTTCCAATTGATGAATCTGATGCAACAAGATACATTTGATCAAAAGAAAAATTTCTTTCTTTTATTACTTCCATCATCACTCCTCCAACCATTCCAGTTGCACCAACCAAAGCTATTTTCATATAGAATTATTATTTATCAAAAATAGTTATTTCATTAATTCCAGCAATCGCCTTGTAGTTTTAAATCAATTTTATAACAAATCGTTATAGATAAAACAATTAGCTTATGACAATCCTTTTGATTCTAGTTGAAAGAGCCGTCAAAATTTCATAGGAAATAGTTTCAATAGACGAAGCAAATTCTTGAGCTGAAAAATTAGTATCATCAAAAATAATAACCTGATCTCCTTCTTTACATTTAATATCAGTGACATCAACCATAAGCATATCCATACATACATTTCCTAGGATTTTTGCAAACGCTCCGTTAATAAAGACCTTGCCTTTACCTTTCCCATATAGCCTACTAATTCCATCAGCGTGCCCTATTGGAAGGGTAGCGCTTTTAGTTGGTTTAGAGGCTACAAAGCCTTTATTATAACCAATAGATTCTCCTTTTTTTATTTTGTTTATTTGAGAAATTACAGTTTTTAAACTTAGAATAGGTCTTAAAAAGTCAGTATACTTTGAGTCATTTCCAAACCCGTATAATCCAATTCCGCACCTTACCATATCGAATTGGTATTCTGCATAATTCAAGATACCTGAAGTATTCAGTATGTGTTTTTTGATAGTACTGCCAATTTTATCTTCAAAAACAGTGCTAATTTGATTAAATTTTTTTATTTGATCTAAGGTAAAAGAAGTCTGCTGAGAGTCTTCTGAGGCTCCTAAATGAGAGAACAGGAAAGTTGGTCGTAAGTTCTTGAGCAAAAAAATCAAATCGCTTATATCGTTTTGAGCGAATCCAAGCCTGTTAAGACCTGTATTGAATTTTATTTGAAATGGATAATTATTTTTAGAATGCCTAACCAATGAAGTAGTGAATTCTTTTAAAATTCTAAAAGAATAGATGCTTGGTTCTAGCTCATATTTAAAAATTTTATTGAAATCATTTAATTGAGGATGAAGCACTAGAATAGGAGTCATTATCCCACTTTCTCTTAATTCAATCCCCTCATCAAGATAAGCAACAGCTAAATAATCTATATTTTGTAATTCTAATTCTTTTGAAATAATTTTCGAATCTGCACCATATGATAAAGCTTTAACAACAGCCATTATCATAGTTTTAGAATTTAATTTAGAACGCAAAAAGTTTAAATTATTTCTAAGATTAGGGAGGTTGATCTCAATTTGAGTTTGTTGAGCAGTCATTATTTCTTTTTTTCTCTAACAGCCATTTTTTTTATGAAAGCTGCTCTTGATAGCGGTTCATACTCTTTTTTTTCTCCAACCATAACTAAATTATCATTAGTTTTTTTCCTAAAACTATAATTTGCCAGTTCTCCTGTTTCAACACAAATAGCATGAACTTTTGTAACTTCTTCTGCACTAGCCATTAAATTAGGTATTGGACCAAAAGGGTTGCCCTTGTAATCCATGTCTAGTCCTGCAACAATAACTCTATGTCCAGAATTAGCTAATTCATTACAAACTAAGGATAAAGAACTGTCAAAAAATTGTGCTTCATCAATTCCAATAACATCATAGTTAGTTGCGTACTTTAGAATTTCTTTAGGGTTTGTAATTATTTTTGCAGGAATCTCAGTTTTTGCATGTGAAATAATTTTATCATTAGGATTTCGAGAATCTGTTTTAGGTCTAAAGATGATATAGTTCTGATTTAAAAATTCAACTCGTTTAATCCTTCTAATCAATTCTTCTGTTTTCCCTGAAAACATGGAGCCACAAATCACCTCTAAACGTCCTTTTGTGGGTTTTTTAAAATTTTTATTTTCAGCCATTTCGAAATTGTTATTATTATTTTAAAGTAGTTAACTTTAAACGTTTGACAAATGTGCTAAAATTAATTCAACATGGCAAAATTATATATTGTTCCAACCCCAATAGGAAACTTAGATGATATGACAATTAGAGGCATTAAGATTCTAGAAAGTGTGGATTTAATATTATGCGAGGATACAAGAAGAAGCAAAAAATTACTTAATCATTTTAATATAGAATCTAAGTTAAGGTCTCACCATAAATTTAACGAACATAATGAAGTTCAGTTTATAGTTGAAAAAATAAAATCAGGAGAAAATATAGCCTTGGTTTCAGATGCTGGAACTCCAGGAATTTCTGACCCGGGGTTTTTAATAGCTAGAACTTGTTTAGAAAACAACATTGATATAGAGTGCTTGCCTGGTGCAACTGCTTTAATCCCGGCTTTACTAATTAGTGGAATCCCATTTGAAAAATTTGTTTTTGAAGGGTTTCTTCCTGTCAAAAAAGGAAGAAAAACAAGACTTGACAAACTATGTGAAGAAAGTAGAACAATGGTTTTTTATGAATCGCCCCATAAATTAATAAGAACCCTGAATGATTTTTCTGAGACGTTTGGATCCGGAAGAAAAATTTCGGTTTCTAGAGAATTAACTAAAATTTATGAAGAAACTCTTAGAGGAACTATAGAGGAATTAATTAATCATTTTCAAGAAAAACCACCTAAAGGAGAGTTTGTAATTGTTTTAGATGGAAAGGGGAAAACGAAATGAACTGGATAAGTAAAAAAAATAAAAATCTAGAGACTGTCAATCAGCTTTCAAAAGAACTAAATATTGACACGACTCTTTCCTTAATGTTAGTAAACAGGGGAATAAATTCTTTCGATCAAGCAAAAGATTTTTTTAGACCTAGTTTAGAAATGCTTCATGACCCTTTTTTAATGAAGGACATGGGTCTTGCAGTAAACAGAATACTAATGGCTATCGAAAACAAGGAATCCGTTATGATATTTGGAGATTACGATGTGGATGGCACCTCCTCAGTAGCTCTTTTAAGTATGTATTTAAAATCTAAGGGATGCAAAATAGCACCCTATTTCCCAGACAGAAATTTAGAAGGATATGGTATTTCAATTAAGGCAATTGATTTAGCATCCCAAAACAATCAAAAGTTAATAATTGCACTAGATTGCGGAATTAAGGCCCATAATCAAGTAAATTACGCTTTAGAAAAAGAAATAAACTTTATCATTTGTGACCATCACAACCCTGACAAGCTTATTCCAAATGCTTTAGCCGTTTTAAACCCTAAAAGAAAAGACTGTAGTTACCCATTTAAAGAATTATGCGGGTGTGGCGTGGGGTTTAAATTAATACAAGCTTTAGAGTTAAAAATTAATAACAAAATAGATAGTATTATTAATTATCTAGATTTAGTGGCAATTGCAATTGCCGCAGATATTGTCCCTATAATTGGGGAAAATAGAGTGTTAGCTCACATAGGGATTCAAATAATCAATTCAAATCCAAGAGTAGGAATTCATAGCTTGTTTAAAAACAGAGTTAAAACAGAGTTTAATATAGGAGACTTGATGTTTCATGTCGCTCCTAGGATAAATGCAGCGGGAAGAATGAAACACGCTTCACTGGCCTTAGAACTCTTAATTGAAACAGACGTTAAAAAAGCGGAAGCCTTGGCTTCAAAAATAGAAACTTTAAATAGTTCACGAAGAGAAATAGAAAAAGAGACGACCAATCAAGCTTTGGATTGGATTAAAGAAGATAATAAAGAAACAAATTCTACGGTTGTTTTTAATAAGGCATGGAATAAAGGAGTGATAGGCATAGTTGCTTCAAGATTAATTGAAAAACATTATAAACCCACAGTAGTTTTTTGTGAATCAAAAGAGGGGGAGTTAACCGCCTCGGCAAGATCTGTCAAAGGAATAGATCTTTATAAAATTCTAGAAGAATGTAAAGACACAATTTGTCAATTCGGAGGACATAAATATGCAGCTGGATTAACTATCAAAAAAGAAAAGTACTTAAAATTTAAAAGCAAATTTGAAGAATCGGTTTCCAAAATATTTAAAAGCAAAAATTCTGAACCAGAAATTGTAATTGAATCAGAAATAGATTTAGATTTTATTACTCCAAAATTTTATAGAATTTTAAAACAATTTGAACCGTTTGGACCAGGAAATAGAACCCCTTTGTTTCTAACAAGAGGATTGAAAGTAAAGGATAAAGAATTTAAGTTAGGTAAAGAAAAAGAGCATATTAAATTAAATTTCACTCAAGATAATATGGAAACTTTTCCTGCTATTGGATTTTGGCTTTCAGAAAAATTTGATGGCATTAAAGACTCTTCCAGTTTTTCAGCAGTTTATAGTATTGATGAAAACACATGGAACGGCACTACAACCATGCAATTAAAAATAAAGGATTTAAAATAAAAAAGCCTCTTAATTTTTAAGAGGCTTTTTTAAAAAGTTATTCTAAAAATTAGAATCTATATGTAAATCCTAAATTCCAAGTTCTTCCCCAGCCAGGAAACACTCTGTTATTTGAATTAACCCCTAAAAATGTTGGGTCACCAGGGTTTGCAAGAATATTTGTTGCAGACTCAGCTAAATAATGATTATCAAAGATATTGTTCACATTCAATCTCACATAAACTTTTTCACCCGCAACAGATAAGTTATACGATGTTCCAAAATCAAACAATTCATATGAAGGTAATTGCATTGCCATTTGACCTTCTGAATCAAACTCTTCTGGATTGAAATTTGCAAACAAATTAGAAGCAGAGAACATACTGACATTGAACTTAAATAAATCTGTTGGCGATACCATCAGATTTAATCTTGAAGTTGTTTGGGCAGCGTCACCAACTTTAACCCCGTCTAAATAAACAGTAGAAGTTCCAATTTTAGTTCTGCTGGAATCAAATACGTCTGCAGTTACATTACCAGCATATTCATAGTTTCCTAGTGAAAGCATCCCTTCAACTTTTACAAATGGACTAATCTCATAAACTCCGTCAAATTCAATTCCAGAATGGATTTGTTCGATACCATAATAATTAGCAGTACCTCTTACATCTCCAATAGAAACCCCATCAGACAGAAATCTGTCTTTCCAAGAAGTTTTGTAAACGTTTATATTGAAATCAAAACTATTAGATCTATATCCATAACCAGCTTCAAGTCCTACTACAGTTTCATTTTTTAAATCAGGATTTAAAATATTATCATAATTAATCCATACTGCATCAAAATTAGGCTGCTTAGAATAAGTACCTGTATTTACATAAAAGTTACTCTTTGCATTAATGTTGTAGTTAGCACCTAGCTTAACGTTTCCTCCCATTATGTTTTTCCAAGCAGACGTCTGATCAGCACCAGATCTTAAGAAATACTCTACTCTTTGAAAACCTTGATTTGAAACGGCTCCTTGAACAAAAGCAGAAAGTTTGTCTTTTTTGTACTCTAATTGAGTAAACACTCCACTCCATCTAACTAAACCGTCATTGTGATAATCAATTTTTTCTTCATCATCAGTGTCTTTAAACACATTCCATTGATCTTTTAGCTCAGAACTGTAAGTTTTAGTTCTTACGGCACTTCCTCCAGAATAATTTACATTATCAAAATCTCTATATCCATCAGCGCCAAGTAAGTTGTCTAATCTTCTATAGTGAATTCCCTTATAAGATCTTAAATCAACACCAAAGTCTAGGTTTAAATTATCAGAAAGTGTTTTCTTTAAATTAGCTAGAGTCCCAACAAAATTATGAGAATTTACAGAAGCTCTTCTGACGATTCCATTTCTTTTTACACCATCTACTCTCTCATCTTGATCGTTAACAATGTAAAGACCAGTAGCCGCATCAATTGAATTTGCTGCAGTTCTTCCATTGTAGAAAGTAGTAGCAATCCCTCCGTTATAGGCCGCTAACTTATCGTAGTTAAAATGTCCATTAATAGGGTTTCTAAAAGCATATTTTCCATTATAATTTAAATCACCACTTGCGTATTGAAATCCATAAGCCCTACCTATATCTCCAGTTCCCCCTCCTCTTCCTACTGAGTAGTAAGCTGAAGCAGAAAGCTTAGTAGAGTCATTAATATTAAATTCCCAGTTTACAGAAGCAATAGGCTTGTGATAGAAATTCTTTCTCCACGTAAATTCTTGTCCATTTAAGTATCCGTGGTTATAGTTGTATCTAATACCATATTGTTTGTACTGTTTCCCTAAAGCCATGTTATAAAAACTACCAGTCCTTTGGTGATGTGTTTGAGGAGAACCAGTAACAATCACTTGAACATTGTGTCTGTCAGATTTCCACCCATAACCTAAAAAGTAGTTATACCCTTCAAACATAGTTCCGTCAACATAGCCATCACCTGCAGTTCTAGACATTAAGAAAGACAATGCGTGACCACCTTTCATTTCTCCAGTATTGTAACCAAGGACAGTTTTCATATACCCGTCATTACCAACACTCGTAGCAATTTTCCCTCCTTTTGTAAGGTCTGTAGATTTGGTTAAAACGTTAATAGTCCCTCCTACAGAAGAAATAGCCAGTTTAGACGCTCCAAGACCTCTTTGAACTTGCATAGCCGAAACAACATCTGTAAGTCCGGCCCAGTTTGACCAGTACACCCTTCCATTCTCCATGTCATTTACTGGAATACCATTAATTAAAACAGCAGTATTTTGAGAGTCAAAACCTCTTACATTAATTCTAGAATCTCCATAACCACCACCAGCTCTTGTAGCATAAACCCCAGGTGTTGAATTAAGTATTTCAGGAAGTTCTAAATTTCCAATTCTTTCTTGAATCTCTGAAGCTGTAAGAGTTGAAACAGCGACAGGGGTTTCTCTATCAATAGCGAAATCAACCGTTCCAAAGACGGTTATTCCATCTAACTCATTAGCGCTAGGAACTAAGGAAACGTTTATAGCCATTGAGTTAGTAAATGCGATTTCCTGAGTGTCATATCCTAAAAAAGAAACAACCAGAATACCAGAATCAGATGCATCTATTTTAAATACACCATCAAAGTCAGTAGAAACTCCATTTGAAGTCCCTTTAATTAGTACGGTAGCTCCAGGAAGGCCAGTGCCTAATTCTGAATCTACAACTGTTCCAGTTAGAATGTTTTGTGAGTAACAGAATCCCGAAATAAGAATAGCTGTTAAAAATAAAGTTATTTTTTTCATATTTTGATTAAGTAAGTTATATTCTACAAAAATGATTATTTTTTCTTAAAGAAATGTTAATTGACGATTAATTTTTTGAACAATCAATGTGAATAACTGATTTTAAGGCTTTTATTACGCTAAATGATTAATAAAATGCTCCTTTATTTATGTGTTTGACAAATATTTATTGAGCAAATAATTAGTTGAAAAATCATGTTTTTCAATTGAGTTGTTGTCAATTTCTTTTAAAACCTTGGAAGCAAGTTGTTTTCCAAGCTCAACACCCCACTGATCGTAGCTAAAAATATTCCAAATAACTCCTTGGACAAAAATTTTGTGCTCGTACATTGCAATTAAACTTCCAAGACTTTCAGGGGTTAATTGTTTTACCAATATTGTATTAGTGGGTTTATTTCCTTCAAAAACCTTGAATGGAGTCAAAAAGCTTATTTCTTTATCACTAAGGCCAGATTTTTTTAACTCTGCCTGTACACTAGATCTAGTTTTACCCATCATTAAAGCTTCAGTTTGAGCAAAAAAATTAGACATTAATTTGTTGTGCTGAGTATTGTTTTCAAATAAAGGAGTTTTAAATCCTATAAAATCACATGGAATTAATTTTGTTCCTTGGTGAATTAACTGAAAAAAAGCATGTTGTGAGTTTGTTCCAGTATCTCCCCAAATAATATTTCCTGTTTGATAGTCTACTTTATTTCCGGACCTGTCGACGCTTTTACCGTTACTTTCCATTATAGCTTGTTGAAGATAAGCCGGGAGTCTACTTAGATATTGAGTGTATGGAATAATTCCCTCGGTCTCGCATTTAAAAAAATTGTTGTACCAAATACTTATTAATGATAAAACAACAGGAATATTTTTTTCTATTGAAGAACTTCTAAAATGTATGTCCATGTTGTTTGCCCCTACCAATAATTTCTCAAAATTTTTATATCCGACAGCTAGACTAATTGAAAGGCCAACAGAACTCCATAACGAGAACCTTCCCCCAACCCAATCATTCATCGGAAAAACAAAGTCAGTATTAATTCCAAATTTTTTTATTTCTTTCTGATTAGTTGATACAGCAGCAAAATGACTTGAAACACTTTTTTTTCCTAATTTTGTAACTAACCATTTTTTTATCGTTGTTGCATTAGAAATAGTTTCTTGAGTAGTAAAGGTTTTGGAAACAATAATAAATAAAGTTGTTTCGGGATTGAGATTTTTTAAAACCTCTAAAACATGATCTCCATCAACATTTGATACAAAGTGAGTTTTTAACCTGGAAGAATAATGTTTTAAGGCTTCAACAACCATAACTGGACCTAAATCAGACCCCCCAATACCAATATTAACAATGTCACTGAACGCCTTATTAGTTGACCCTTTTACATTTTTAGAAATCACATCATCAGTGAATTCTTGAATTTTTTTCCTGGTTTGAATAATTGAAGGAACAAGATCATTGTTATCTAGTATTATTTTTTCTTTTCCGTCAGTTCTGATAGCCGTATGTAAAACAGCTCTATTTTCAGTTTGATTAATAACTTCACCATTAAACTGTTTTGAAATAGCTTCTTTAAGCCCACATTCTTCGGCTAGATTAAACAGTAAACTTAAAGTTCTATCATTAATTCTGTTTTTTGAAATATCAACAAGAAAATCATTCCAAGTAAGATGATAATCGTTAGAGCTCCTTTTATTAATAAGGGTTTTTATTTCATCTGATTTGATTTCACTAAAGTGATCTTCAAGCAATTTCCAAGCTTTAGTTTTAGTAGGGTCTATTTTATTTAATGACATTTTATTAATATATGCTATTATGTTTTATTAAAAATAAAAACTTGAATTAATATTATCAAGTTGTTTTTTTATTGGTTTCATATAAGCTAAGTATTTCTCTTTTAAATCTTTGGAGATAGGCTTGGCTTCAGGAAGTTTTTGTCGTAATGGATCTACTTGTTTTCCATTTTTCCAAAATCTATAGCAAACGTGAGGACCTGAAGTGTTTCCAGTCATTCCTACTAAACCTATGTAGTCCCCCTGCTTGACAAACTGCCCAACTTTAACTCCTCTTTTTTTCATATGAAGGTATTGTGTTGAATAAGTCGCGTTATGCTTAATAGTAACGTAGTTTCCATTTCCTCTTGTATAACTTGATTTCACTACAGTTCCACTAGCTGTTGATCGGATTTTAGTGCCAGTAGGAGCGGCAAAATCTGTCCCTAGATGAGGTCGAACTCTTCCATAATAAGCAATTTTTCTTTTAAGGTTGTATCTAGATGAAATTCTGCTAAATTGAACTGGAGCCCTTAAAAAAGCTCTTCTTAAATTTTTCCCATTTTCATCAAAATACTCTATAATATTTCTTTTTGGATCTGTTTCAAATTCAATTGCATATAAGGGGTTCCCTTTATGCTCAAAATAAGCAGAATGAATCCTGTTTAAACCAACATAAATTGAATCATCAACAAACTTTCCTGTATAAATAACTTTAAAATTATCTCCTTTTTCAAGTCTAAAAAAATCAATCGTCCAAGCATAGATTTCAGAAAGTTCATTTGAGAGTAGAGGAGAAAGTTTCTCTTTTTCCATAGCTTCTGAAAGGGAGCTTGTGATAACTCCTTGAGCTTCAAATTCAAGAAGTTTCACAGCTTTAGATTTTTTTTCAGCCCAAAGAGAATCAGTTAAAGAAACTAAAACATAATCAATCAAATTAGGTTGATATATAAATAACTCTGGAGTTTTCAGCGAGTCTTTTGAAAACAGAATAGTATAAGGCTTTCCTACATTTATTTTTCTTATATCATAAACTTGTTTGGCTTTTTGAACAATATTATAAATCTGAGGATAATAAAGGTTATTTTTCTCTAATATTGAGCCAAAAGAATCTCCGCTAACTACCGTATCCTTTAACACGTGAAAATTATTTAAAGTATAGCCAAATTGTTTTACTATTTTTTCTTTTAAAATAACAGAAACTTGATCAGAATTTTCTGTTTTACATGAAGCAAAAAAAAGAAAATTTAATGCAATAATTATATAAAAAATCTTATTCATTAATTTTTATTTTAAATGGAAATTTTAAACCCCTAAATTCATCTAAATCAGCTTCAATCGAACCAATCCTTAACCCTGCCTCTATTTTAATAGGAATTTTATTTTTGTCATTACTTACCCACAAAGTTAAGCTTTCATTGTCTTTAAAAACTCTTCCAGACTCGATGTAGGGTCTAAACTTAAAGCAATTTACAACTCCAAATTTTGTTTTAACGTCTTCCATCCCTAAAAATTGCATTCTAAAATTATAATTTTCAGCATCAAAAAAAATAGTTATTCTTATAAAATCATTTATTTTAAGACTTTCTATATCAAAATGATTTCTTAAAAAATAAAAAGTTGAAATTAAATCTTGAACATTTTCTTGAATTGAAACAGAATTTAACTTAGAGTTTTTAATGTCATTTATATTAGCAACATTGTTTGAATAGTCGTAATTAATCTCAACGTTTTTGGTATAACCCCCTTCATTAATATTTCTTGTAGACTTTAAGGGCCTAACGAAAGTTTTATTAAAATAAGTTTCATAGATATCATCTACTTTAAAAAATAACCTAGCAATTCCTGTAGTTTTTCCTATAGCCGTAGCTTTATAAACTTTCTGATCATTTAAAACCTTTTCTTCTAAATTAAGGGAAGCATAACTGGCATTAAAAAACCCATAATGTAATCGAAATTTTAAAGATTCCCCTTTTTTAAAAGAATCTTTTGAAGTGCTTAAAAAAGGAGATTTAAGCCCTTCATATTCTTGGCCGGATAGAGCTTTAGAACAAAACAAAATAAACAAAATAAACAAAATCCTAAAACGCATGATTTGACAAAAGTATAAAATACTAATTGTTTGAATTTAAAAAAGACATTAATTTTTTAGCCCTAGACTCGCCTATTTCTAAAATCAAGGATTCTATGGGGAGTTCCTTTATGTTTTTCAAAGATTTAAATTTCTTTAAAAGAGTGATTTTTGTTTTTTCTCCAATTCCTGGGATAGTGTCTAAAGATGAATTAAGAGCTTGATTACTTCTTTTGTTTCTGTGAAAATTAATAGCAAACCTATGAGCTTCATTTCTCATTTGCTGTATAAGCTTTAACGTTTCGGATTTTTTATCAAGATATAGCGGAATAGGATCATTGGGATAATAAATTTGTTCTAACCTTTTGGCAATACCTAAAATGGCAATTTTTTTATCAATATCGAGTTTTTTTAAAGCTAGTATCGAGGAGCTTAGTTGACCTTTTCCTCCGTCAATTATAATTAAATTTGGCAAAGGCACTTTTTCTTCTATTAACCTTTTATAGCGCCTATAGACAACTTCCTCCATGGAAGCATAATCATCAGGACCCTCAACAGTTTTTATATTATAATGTCTGTAATCTTTTTTTGAAGCTCTCCCTTTTTTAAAAACTATACAAGCGGCAACTGGGACTGAGCCTTGAATATTAGAATTATCAAAGCATTCAATATGAACTGGATTAGCCTGGAGCCTTAAGTCAACTTTCATTTGATTTAAAATTCTCTTAGAATGCCTTTCGGGGTCTACAATTTGAACTTGTTTTAACTTTTCTAGCTTAAATAAAGAAACATTTTTTAAGGACAAGTCAAGTAATTTTTTCTTTTCTCCAGCTTTTGGAATTATAAATTTTGCAGGAATTACTTTTTTAAAATCAAAAAGAGAAATGATGGTTTTGTTATTTGAATTAAATTTATTTCTCAGGTCTACTATAGACAACAGCAACAACTCTTCATCGCTTTCATCTAATTTTTTCTTTATTTCCAGATTATGAAAACGAACAATTCTTCCAAAAGCTACTTGAAGGTAATTTACATAAGCATGAGTAGAATCCGATTGGATGCTAAAAACATCAATATTATTTAAGGAGGCACTAACGACAGTTGATTTAGATTGATAGTTTAATAAAAGTTCTATCTTTTCTTTTAATGACTGTGCTTTTTCAAAGTCAAGGGAATCAGAAGCCAGCTTCATTTCAGATTTAAAATAATTTATTGACGTAGATAAATTGCCTTTTAAAAAATCTCTGATATTAGAGATATACTTTTTATAATCATTTTCTTTTTGAAACCCCTCACACCCACCTAAACAGTTGCCTATGTGATATTCTAAGCATACTTTATATTTATTATTGTCAATTTTTTCTTTTGAAAGATCATAAGCACAAGTTCTAAGAGAGTATAAACCCGAGAACATGTCCATTATCATTCTTACAGTTTTATAATTTGTGAAAGGCCCAAAATATTCTGAACCATCTTTTTCTATTTTTCTAGTTGTAATTACCCTTGGAAAAGCTTCATTTTTAATAACAATCCACGGATATGTTTTGTCATCCCTAAGTAGAATATTGTATTTAGGCTGGTATTTTTTAATTAAAGAATTCTCTAAAAGAAGGGCATCAGATTCGGAAGAGACTACGACGTGTTTAATCTCAAAAATGTTTTTTACTAAATTTTTCGTCTTCTGAGAGTTTAAGTTTTTTTGAAAATAAGAAACCACTCTTTTTTTTAAATTTTTTGCCTTTCCTATATAGATTATTTTGTTAGAACTATCAAAAAACTGATACACGCCTGGCAAGCTAGGCATTGTGGAGAGTTCTAATTTTATGGATGAATTAATCACTTGACTAAAATAATTCTTTTATTTTTACATTTATACTTTAACCATTTTTTAAATTACATATGGAAATGTTGCTAGGATTAATCATTACAAACATATGTTTTATAGGTGTTGCTTATATAACAAACGAAGATAATGCGAGGTATCTTTTGGCAGGCTATAATACCATGTCAAAGAAAGAGCAAGAGTCTTTTGACATTAAAAATTATCTTATATTTTTCAAAAAGTTTTTTATAAACCTGGCTATTTATAGCACGTTAATTTACTTAACTCTTTATCTTGTTTTTGATGAGAAGACAGCATCTATAGGATATTTAATTTCAATACTTATTCCAATGCCTTATATGATATACAAAGGAAATAAATTTAAAATAAAAAAATAGTGTTAAAGGAAGATTTAAGGGCGCTTTATAAGAAAAAAAGAAATTCTCTAGATCAAAAAAAGAGTCAAGACTTAAGTTTTGAGATTGCAAATAGATCTCTGCAATTGAACATTTGGAATAACGAGAATTATCATATTTTTTTTCCTATTGAAAAGCAAAATGAAATAGACACAAAGCTTATTATTCAAATAATTCAAGGGAAAGACAAGAATGTTATTCTTCCAAAAGTTAATTTGGAAGAGAACACCATGACAAATTATTTACTTACGGATTCTACTTTATTAAAAGTGAATAAGCTAGGTGTCTCAGAACCTATTTCTGGAATAGAAATAAAGCCAGTTCAGTTAGAAGTAGTGTTTATTCCTCTGCTTTCTTTTGATAAAAGCGGTCATCGGGTGGGTTATGGTGGTGGATATTATGATAGGCTTCTTAAAAAATGCTCAAGGAATTGTATTAAAATTGGACTTTCTTTTTTCGATCCAGAAGATAGAATTGAGGACATAACACAAAGTGATATTAAAATGAATCACTGTATTACTCCAAGTAAAACATATACTTTTTAAGGAAAAATTCTTTTGTTAAAGACTAGCATTATTCCTATTCCAGTGCTAATGGCGGTATCGGCTATATTAAAAACTGGTTCAAAAAAAGTGAATTCATTTCCCCCAAAATATGGGATCCAATTAGGCCATTCCCAAGTTAACATAGGAAATTGAAGCATGTCAACAACATTGCCATGAAATAATGAATCATAACCATTTCCTGGGCTAAAAGAAGCAACATTATAATAACTGCCAGTAAATAAATATCCGTAAAAAACAGAATCAAGAATATTGCCAATGGCTCCTGCTAAAATTAGAGTCAAGCACATTATAAGTAATTTACTGGCATGAATTTTAATGCTATCATACAGCCAATAAAAAATCCCAGAAACAGCAATCACCCTAAATAATGTGAGCATTAACTTTCCGCTTCGTTCACTAATAAAAGGAATGATATCATTGATTTTTGTTCCCCAAGCCATTCCTTTATTTTCAATAAATAAAATTTTAAACCAGCCCCAATTTAGAAGAGCTGCTTCTCCGTAGAGTGTAAGAGGAAAATTAAGTTTTATATAAATTTTAGAAACTTGATCAACTACTAAAATCAATAAAATTATTAATAAAGATTTTTTTAAACTCATAAAATTTAAAACAGAAAATTAAGAGGAATCTGGATTTATTTTTGAATATTTTTAGCTTCAATACTTAAAGTAGCATGTGGAACTAACTCAAGTCTTTTCTTGTTAATTAATTTGCCAGTGACTCTACAAATACCATACGTTTTATTTATTATTCTAATAAGGGCACTATTCAAATCTCTAATAAACTTTTCTTGTCTTATGGCAAGTTGAGTATTGGCTTCTTTAGACATAGTTTGCGATCCTTCTTCAAAAGCTTTAAAGGTAGGGGAAGTGTCTTCTGTTCCATTATTCCCATCGTTCATATACGCGCTTTTGATTAAAGCCAAATCATTTTCAGCTTTTGTTATTTTATTTTCAATTAAAAATTTAAATTCTTTTAAATCTTTATCAGAGTATTTTGTTATAGCCATAATTAAATTATTTTCTTAATATAAAGTTTAGTTTTAATATTATCAAAGGAGATTTCAATTCCTTCGCTTAAAACATCAAAGAACTCTAAATTTTCAGCTAGAGTTTCGCTTAAAATATAAGCTCTATTTTCAAAAATAGCTTTTTCAATGATATTATCCCTCTGAATTTTTAAATTAATTTTATCAGTAACTAATAGTCCAGTTTCCTTTCTTAAATTTTGAATACGATTAATTAGCTCCCTACAGACACCTTCATTAATTAATTTAGGATTTAGCTGAACATCTAAAGCTACTGTAATATCATTCTCTGAAGCAACTAACCACCCTTCTATGTCTTCAGAAACCACCTCTAAGTCTGTTGGCTCAAGAATAATTTTTTCTGAATTAAATTCTATAGTAATTGACTCTCCGTTTTCTATTTTTTGAATATCAGCATTATCAAATGCTTTTATTTTATTAGTTACTTGAGAAAGGGTTTTGCCTAATTTAGGGCCTAAAGCTTTAAAATTAGGTTTAACTTTTTTAACTAGAATACCAGAAGAGTTACTAATTAATTCTACTTTTTTTACGTTAACTTCTGATTTAATTAAACCAGAGATTTCGCTTAATTCCACTTTTTCTTGATCAGTAAAATAGGGAATCATTATTTTTGAAAGCGGTTGGCGAACTTTTATTTTTTCTTTTTTTCTTAATGAAAGAACTAAAGAGCAAATTATTTGTGCTTTTCTAATTTTCTTTTGCAAATCAACATTAATAAAAGCACTGTTGCTTTTGGGAAAATCAGAATGATGAACGGAATCGTTTAAATTAGAATTCGTGTTTGAAGTTAAGTCAAGATATAATCGGTCCATATAAAAAGGAGCTATTGGAGAGGACATTTTAGAAACCTCTACTAGACAAGTAAAGAGAGTCTGATAGGCGCTAATTTTATCTTCACCATAGGAACCTTTCCAAAATCTTCTTCTAGAAAGTCTAACATACCAATTGCTTAAGTAAAGTTGAAGGAATTTGGAAATAGACCTTGCAGCTCTAGTTGGCTCGTAGTTTGAATAATGATCATCAACTTCAGCGATCAATGAATTTAACTCAGACAAAATCCACCTGTCCATTTCCGGCCTTTTATTATGATCTATATCCTTTTCAGAATATGTAAAATTATCAATATTAGCATAGAGAGAAAAAAACGAATAAACATTGTATAGTGTTCCAAAAAATTTACGCTTACTTTCTTGAATTCCTTCTAAATCAAATTTTAAATTATCCCATGGGTTTGCATTACTAATCATATACCACCTTGTGGCGTCAGGTCCAAATTCTGATATAGTTTTAAAGGGATCAACAGCATTGCCTAGCCTTTTAGACATTTTTTGACCATTTCTATCAAGAACTAATCCATTTGATATTACATTTTTATATGCTATAGAATCAAAAACCATTGAACTAATAGCATGTAAAGTATAAAACCAACCTCTAGTTTGGTCAACACCTTCTGCGATGTAATCAGCTGGAAAAGCTTGGTTTTCATCGATCATTTTTTTATTTTCAAAGGGATAATGCCATTGGGCATAGGGCATCGACCCGGAATCAAACCAAACATCAATTAAATCTGATTCTCGAAACATTTTTTGTCCACTTTTAGAGGATAATATAATTTGATCAACAACATTTTTATGTAAATCAATTTGATCATAATTTGAGTCAGCCATATTATTGACTTCAAAATTTTTAAATGGATCAGAACTCATGAATCCTAAAGAAATCGATTTGACAATTTCATTTTTTAGCTCTTCCATGGAACCAATAATTATAGACTCCTTAGTGTCTTCTGACCTCCAAATAGGAAGAGGAATTCCCCAAAATCTAGATCTAGATAAATTCCAGTCATTTGCGTTTAGAAGCCAATTACCAAATCTACCTTCGCCAGTTGATTTAGGTTTCCAGTTTATTGTATCGTTTAGTTTTTTTAAACTGTCCTTCTTTTCAGTCACTTTAATGAACCAAGAATCTAAAGGATAGTATAGTATAGGCTTGTCAGTTCTCCAACAATTAGGATAACTATGAACATATTTTTCAACTTTAAAAGCTTTGTTTTCTTCTTTTAATCTTATCGCTATCTCAACATCTACAGACTTCTCTGGAGCTTCGCCTTCTGGATAATAAGCGTTTTTAACATACTTTCCTCCAAGTTCCCCAAGCTCTTTTCGAAACCTGCCTTGTAAATCAACTAGGGAACTAGTTGTTGATTTTCATTATAAATTAAAAGAGGAGGAATCTCAGGGCTAGCCATTTTAGCAACCTTAGCATCATCAGCGCCAAAAGTTGGCGCAGTATGAACTATCCCAGTTCCATCTTCAGTCGTTACAAAATCTCCAGCTATAACTCTAAAAGCATTTTGAGAGTTTTCATAAGGAAGAGGAGCGCCATTCCACAACTGTTCGTATTTAACATCAATTAAATCATTTCCAATAAATGATTTTTCAACAATAAATGGAATTTTATTCTTAGATTTTATGTCAAATTTTAATTCTAATTTGTTTTGCACTTCAGTAAACCCATTTTTAAAAACCTTACTAACTAAATCCCTTGCAAGAATTACGCTAACGGGCTCGAAAGTATATTGATTAAAAGTTGAAACTAACACATAATTAATTTTTTGACCTACAGTTAAAGCGGTATTTGAAGGAAGTGTCCATGGAGTTGTTGTCCAGGCTAAAAAATAAACCGAATCAAATGATTTCAACTCGTCAGGAAGAGTTTCGTTTATTGCTTTAAACTGGGCTACCACTGTTGTATCAGTTACGTCTTGATAGGTTCCAGGTTGATTTAATTCATGTGAACTTAACCCTGTTCCAGCTTTTGGAGAATACGGCTGTATGGTATAGCCTTTGTAAATTAATTTTTTATCGTAAAGTTGTTTTAATAGCCACCATACAGTTTCAATATACTTTGATTTATAAGTTACATATGGATTTTCTGTATCAACCCAATAACCCATTTTTTTTGTGAGATCGTTCCATACATCAGTATATTTCATGACAGCTTTTTTACAAGCTTTATTATAATCTTCTACAGAAATTTTAGTTCCGATATCCTCTTTAGTTATTCCAAGATCTTTTTCAACACTAAGCTCTATAGGAAGTCCATGAGTATCCCAACCAGCCTTTCTGTTAACTTCGAATCCTTTTAAAGTTTTGTATCTGCAAAAAATATCTTTTATACTTCTTGCCATCACATGATGAATGCCAGGCATACCATTTGCTGAAGGAGGCCCTTCATAAAAAATGAACTTGGGAGCCCCTTTTCTTATACTGATGCTTTTTTCAAAAGAATTATTCTTCTCCCAATCTATAAGAATTTCATCAGCAACTTGTGATAAATTTAAGCCTTTGTATTCTTTAAATGCCATTTGATTAAATCGAAATTTGCTAAGAAGCGAAAGTAACTATTTTAGATGAAATTTTTAGAACTTATAAATTAAAACAACATTTAAGTTTCTACCTGGAGCTGAGATTCCAGAAGCAAATTCTCTATAATGTAAATCAAAAATATTGTCTAAAATAAGGGTTGTTTTAAAATTATTAGAAAACTCATATGAAGAAGAGAGTTTTAAAATACTCCATGATGGCATCCCGTAAAAGTATGAGTCTAATCCTTGGAAAATTTCAGGAGTTTCCTCTAAGCCATCTTCTCCCCCAATACTATATTCATCAGGATTTTTGGAATTAGAAAACCTGTAAGCTAGTTGAGTCTCTGATTTTTTGAAAAGTATTTTTAAAGAAAAATATCCAAAAAATGGAGAAATAGAGGGTAAGGGGTGTTCATTTTTAACGCTTGCTCCATTGGTATAAGTTAGGTTTCCGGCAAACAATAGATTACTGTAAATATGGGCTTTTAAGTCTAGAGTTCCTCCATAAATATAGGCACTACCTTTATTAACATTAGCCATTGTAATAACTTCTTCAGAATTAAAAATAATAGTTGAGTCATCATCAGTAGAAGTATCATTTATTATTTCAAAATAATCTCTTGTAATATGTTTGGAAATATGAGTATAATATGCATTTAAAGAAAGGACATTTCGTCTATTAAACGACTTAGAAAACCCTAATTCTGTATTGTAGGCATATTCCGGCTTAAGTTCAGCATTTGGAACCGAAAGAACTCCCTTTTGCTCTCTAATCTTTCCTATGTCATCAATGTTAGGCGATCTAAATCCGCTGGAAAAATTAGCATTAAATTGCCAATTTTTATCTGACCTTAGCACATAGCCAACACTACTTGTTAAAGAAGAATTTTGAAAATGAATATCATAAATATTTGCATTTATTATTGCCTGATCATTCCACTTGGCCTTTAACTGTGTATTGGTATATCTCATTCCAACATTCATATTAGATTTTTGAGAAAGGTCTTTTCTGTATTCATAATAAGCGGCAGCTGTTGCGTAATGACCCTCATCACTTGGATATCTTGTTGGAACATCATAATCTACTCCATCTTCAATTAATTCGTTTGAAGAACCAAGAGTATAATTTTTGACGTAAGCTTTAGAATTAACATTATTATAAACATACTCGAATCCGTAGGCTAAGGAAGATCTGTTGGAATGGAGTTTAATAAAATCTGAATTTATTGAAAAGATATTTAAACTCTCTAGTTGATTAGTTTTAGAAAGCTCTTGGAATTTCCTGAAATGACGAGATTCTCCAATATTTTGATATGCAATTAATAGCTTCACTTTATCACTTAATTTTTTCTTTTTAGAAAAGTTTAAAGCGGATGAAATCATTGTTCTTTTTTGCGGACCATATCTCCATCCGGAATACTTATAATCACCATTTTTTGTTTCATTAAGCTTGTCAAATCTATTTATGTCAGATGATTTAGAGTGCTGAAAGTTCAAAATCATATTAGACGATTCAGACAGCATGATATTAAATTTTTGCATAAAATCATATTGATGATATGCTGTGTTTAATTGAGTTTTTGGATTAGAGTTTTTAATATCGAGGAGATTATAAATGTTTGAATCTAAATAATGGTTGTCTAAACCCCAATCTTTAAAACCATGATTTCTTTTAGAACCCATTACTATATCTCCAAATTTTGAAAAAGAAATATTGGTATAGCTTGCCCATCTTTTTTCACTGTGTTCAAAATCTAAATTCTGAATAGTGTTATGTAGCCTTGGATTAAATGAAGACATTACCTTAATAGCCCATTTTTTTTCATTGTTAATTTTAGGGGTTTTTGTAAAGTAATGGACTACTCCTCCTAAAGCGTCTGAGCCATACCCAACAGAAGAAGGACCGTAAATTACCTCAGTTCTTTCTAAACTATTAGGATTTATAGTAATGGAATTTTGAAGATGCCCAGATCGATAAATTGCATTATTCATTCTTACCCCATCAATCACAAGTAAAACTCTATTAGCTTCAAAACCTCTAATCACTGGACTCCCTCCCCCACCTTGTGATTTTTGAACTCTAACCCCACTAGCATAAAGCAATAAATCTGCAGATGTTTGGGGCATGTTTAGCTCTAAATCTCTTTGAGTGATTAACGAAACTTGTTTAGATATTTTTCCTTTATCTTCTTTATTTCGGGCAACTGATAAGATGATTTCATTTAACTTTTGTGTATTTGAATCCATAAACAAAATTGATTTATCAACAGAAAAATTTGATTTGGCGAGAATCAGTTTTTTGTAAGACAAATGGCTAAAAACAAGAGTATCATTTTTATTAAATTTTGAAAGATCTAAAACTCCTTCAGAATTTGAAAGAACAGAAATGGTTCTTTGCGTATTGTAGACAGTTGCATTGCTAATTTCTGAATTATCTTGAGAATCTTTTACAATTAATTCTTGCGAAAAACTATTCCAACAAACTAGGCAAATAGCAACCACTAAAATGTTTTTACTTTTTAAAAAGATCATACATAATATTAAGGGATAAAGGTCTTTTAAACTCTGGTAAATGGAATTGCATATATTTCATTAAAAACTCTAATAATTCTTTTCTTTTGTGTGAAGAGTCGATATTTGACAGTATTGCATCAAAATCTGTGCCTAAAAACTCTTTAAAATGATTAACTACACTTCCTTGAATACAATATAGCGATTTGGAAGGCCTGCAAAAAACACCATTTATGATGTCAAAACTACTAAGTGTGATGAGGGATATATCAGGAGAAACTCCTAAATGTTTCAACAATTTAGTAATAAATTGAATATGAAAATTCACAAAATTTTCTGAGGAGTCTAACCATATCAAAGATGTTTTTATAAAGTCATAAAAAGATTTGTTTTCTTCTTCTTCTAGAATACTTTTAGATAAGATTTCGGAAAGAAACAATACTATGGTGTTTTTTAAAACATCAACATGAATAGTTTTGTAGGGTTCTATTATTTTGACTGAACGAATACTTTCAAGAGTCCCTTTATTTCTATGATTAGCATCAATCTCAAGAATTGTTAGCGGTTGAAAAAATCCAATATTTATTGTTTTTTTTTTTACAGATCTAATCCCTTTAATTAAATAAGATTTTAATCCGTCAGATTGAGTGAAACATTTAACAATTATACTAGTTTCAGAATACTTTAAATAGCTTAAAACTATAGCTTCAGTCGAGACTAGCATGTGGAGAGAATTGGGTTAAATTAAAAACATATATTAGACGACACCTTGCGCTAACATGGCGTCAGCTACTTTTATAAAACCGGCAATATTTGCACCTTTCTCATAATTAACATACCCATTTTCATCACCATGAGTTAAGCATGAGTTATGAATATCTTTCATTATCCCTTTCAATTTATTATCTACTTCTTCTCTTGACCAACTGTATCTTAGAGAATTTTGAGCCATTTCAAGTCCTGAAACAGCAACTCCACCTGCATTTGAAGCTTTCCCTGGAGCATACAGTATCTTATGAGCTTTAAAAACAGCAATAGCTTCGGGCTCACAAGGCATATTGGCTCCTTCGCTAACACATATACATCCATTTTTTATCAAAATTTCAGCATCTTTTAATTTTAATTCGTTTTGTGTAGCGCAAGGTAAGGCAACGTCGCACACAAAATTCCAAGGTGTTTCTTTTTCGAAAAATTTTGCGTTAGGATATTTTTTTACATACTCATGAATTCTTCCTCTTTTATTGTTCTTCAGGTCCATAACAAACTCTAATTTTTCTTGACTAATCCCATCAGAATCATAAATTGAACCTGACGAATCAGATAAAGAAATTACTTTAGCTGAAAGTTGAATGCATTTTTCAGCTGCGTACTGCGCAACATTTCCGGATCCAGAAATTACGACTGTTTTCCCTTTAATAGTGTTATTCACATGATTGAGCATGTTTTCAGCAAAATAAACAGTCCCATATCCAGTAGCCTCAGGTCTTATTAATGAACCTCCCCATGAAAGCCCTTTTCCAGTAAGAACTCCAGTAAATTCTTTTTTTAATTTTTTATATTGACCAAACATATAACCTATTTCTCTTCCGCCAACCCCAATGTCCCCAGCAGGAACATCGGTATTAGGACCAATATACCTATAAAGTTCCGTCATAAATCCTTGGCAAAATCTCATTGTTTCACCGTCACTTTTGCCCTTTGGATCGAAATCTGATCCACCTTTTCCTGCCCCCATTGGAAGAGTGGTTAAACTATTTTTAAAAACTTGCTCAAAAGCTAAAAACTTTAAGATGCTTAAGTTTACCGAAGGATGAAATCTTAAACCCCCTTTATATGGTCCAATAGCAGAACTCATTTGTACTCTGTAGCCTCTATTCACTCTAATCTCTCCTTTGTCGTCAACCCAAGCCACTCTAAACATAAGAACTCTTTCAGGCTCAACCATTCTCATTAGAATATTTTTTCCGTGATATATTTTTTTTGAGACAATGTAAGGAATAACCGTTTCTGCAACCTCTCTAACTGCCTGCATAAATTCAGGCTCTTGAGAATTTTTTTTATCAATTTCAGCTATAAAATTTTCAATATCTTTTTTCATAATAAAACGAATTAAAATTTATAAATACTATTTTAAATTTAAAACAATTAACTTAAATATATGCAATGTTAGCCTATAGCTTGTTTTAAATCTTCAATTAAATCTTCAGCATCCTCAATCCCAACACTAAGCCTTATTAAGGAGTCTATAACTCCAGACAGCTCTCTTTGATCTTTAGGGATTGAGGCATGAGTCATTGAAGCAGGGTGTCCAGCAAGACTTTCTACGCCTCCTAGCGATTCGGCAAGGGTGAATATTTTTAAATTTTCAACAACACGTATTGCTTGCTCATAATTATTGCCTTTTGTTGTGAATGAAATCATTGCACCAAAATCAGTCATTTGATTTTTTGCTATTTCGTGATTTGGGTGAGACTTAAAGCCAGGCCAAAATACTTTTTCAATTTTTGTATGAGACTCTAAAAAAAAGGCAATTTTTTTTGCATTTTCACAATGCCTAGCCATCCTTACGTGGAGAGTTTTAATCCCCCTCAAGGCTAAAAAACTGTCCATTGGACCACAAATGGCACCACTTGCATTTTGAATAAAATAAAGTTGATCTGAGATTTTCTTATTATCGGTAACTAAAGCTCCTAATATGACATCGCTATGTCCTGCTAAATATTTTGTTGCAGAATGCATCACAATGTCAGCTCCTAAATCTAAAGGTTTTTGTAAAAAGGGAGTTGCAAAAGTATTATCTACAGCTAACAGGATTTCATTAGCCTTAGCTATTTTGCTTAGCGCTTTGATGTCAACTATACTCATCATTGGGTTAGTAGGGCTTTCAATCCAAATCATTTGTGTTTTCACATTTATTAAGGCTTCAACATTATTAACATTTTGCATATCAGTAAAATGAAATTTAAGACCATATTTTTCAAAAATTTTAGTAAATAGTCTGTATGAACCCCCATATAAATCGTTGGTAGAAATAATTTCATCTCCTGGTTTAAATAATTTTAAAACAGCATCTATAGCTGCTAAACCAGAACCGAATGCTAAACCAAATTGACCATTTTCGATACTTGCTAACGAACTTTCCAAAGCATGTCGCGTTGGATTATGAGTTCTGCTATATTCATATCCTTGATGTTTACCTGGGCTCGACTGTGAATAGGTAGAGGTTTGATAAATGGGAGGCATGACCGCACCATAGCCTTTTTCAGTAATTTGTCCCCCATGAATGGTTTTAGTGTTGAATTTCATTTCTTTTTTAGACATTTATTATAAATTAATAGGTCAAAGATATATTATCTTAAAATAATCTTATAGTTTTATATTTAAATGAACAAATTATATTATTTATCTACTTGCTCCACCTGTAAAAAAATTATTAATTCATGGAAATTAAATAAGTCTATTAAGCTTATAGACGTTAAAAAAAATCCTATAAACTCAAAAGGACTTGAAGCAGTGTATTTGATTTCTAAAAACTATGAAAATATATTTAACAAAAGAGCATTACTGTTTAGAGAAGTAAAAAAAGAAACAAAAAAGATAACTGAAAACACTTATAAAGAGCTGATTTTAAAGCATTATAGTTTTTTGAAAAGGCCAATATTGATTATTGGCAACAAGCTTTTTATTGGAAACTCTAAAGAAACTGTTTTAAAAGCCAAAATTGAACTAGAGAAACTATAAGTTAAGCTAAATAAAACAGGTGTTATTGATGTGTTTTGTATTTTTAAATAAACTTTTAACAATGAAAATAAACCAATTCTTTTTTTCTTTTTTTATAATATTAATTTTAGGCTGTGGTAATGACAAAAAAGCACCTAAAAAGTTAACTTATCAAAGAACTCAATCTCCATCTGAAGTTGTTGCAAAAGAAGTTCGACAAACTCCTATTGACTTAAATAATAAAGGAATTGGTCCTATTAAAAAAATTATTTTTTCTGAAAAAACAGATCTTAGTTTAGTAGAGAACGGTAAAAACATCTTTAACTCTAAGTGTACTGCATGTCACAACGCTAATAGGAGATTAATTGGACCGCCAATGAAAGGAATTTACGAAAGAAGAAGTCCAGAATGGGTTATGAATATTATTTTAAATCCTGATGAAATGTTAAAAAAGGATCCTACAGCTAAAGCACTTCTAAAAGAGTATAATAATATAATGATGCTAAATCAAAATATAACTGAAGATCAAGCGCGTGCTTTATCAGAATATTTTAGAACACTTTAATAAAAAATCATGTCTGTCAACAAGCTAGTTTCGATTATTTTTTTAATCAATATTTTTTTAAGTTTTTCTCAAGATGAGTCCACACCAACGGAAATTTGGAACCCTGTTCCTATTAGAGTAGGTGCCAACGGCTTTAAAGAAGCTCCTAGTGATGCGACAGTTCTTTTTGACGGCAAAGATTTTTCTAATTGGGTAACCCAATATTCAAATGAAACCCCTAAATGGAAAATTAACAGTGACGGCTCTATGACGGTTGTAAATGGGACAGGCGGAATTAAAACTAAAGAATCATATGGGTCCGTACAGTTACATGTTGAATGGAAAACAAGCAAAGGAATTAGGGATAAAAAACCGCAATACAATTCAAATAGTGGGGTGTTTTTACAGCAACAATACGAACTACAAATTTTAGACAGTTATCAAAATCCGACATATGTCAATGGACAAGCAGGATCTATTTACAAACAATACTCCCCAATGGTAAATTCAAGTAAAAAACCCGGTGAGTGGCAATCTTATGATATAATTTTCAATGCCCCAGTATTTGACAAAAAAAAATTAATTAAACCAGCCTTTTTTACTGTATTTCAAAATGGAGTATTAATACAAAATCATGTGGAGGTTCAAGGAGCCACCACAAATGTTGGTTTGCCAAAATATAACTCACACCAAAACATGCCATTAGTTCTTCAAGATCATCCTTCCTTGCCTCTATCCTTTAGAAATATTTGGATTAGAAAAATAGCCGATTAAAGAGTCAGTTTTTTGTAACTTTGACAGCATGATACAATCAATGACTGGTTTTGGAAATGCTTCCATAGATTCTAACTTTGGAAAAATATCTTTAGAGATTAAATCCCTAAACAGTAAAAATCTAGATCTTAACTATAATTTAAACCCAATATTTAGAAATATTGAGAATGACATAAGGTCAGTCTTGACTAATTCTTTAAAAAGAGGAAAGGTTGATTTTAAAATTAATTTTAAAATTTCAGAAAATAATTTTAGTTCTAATTTAAACCATGATGTGATTAAATCTTACATTAAAGATTTACAAAAGATAACAACTGGAGTTGGCACAGAATTTTTAAAAATTGCAGTTACCCTTCCGAATTCTATCGAAAACAACCGCTCTGATCTTGATGAGAAGTTTACAGATAAAATCAAAGAATTAATTAAAAAAGCAGTAAAAGAATTAATTGATTTTAGAATTCAAGAAGGAAAATCAATGGAGTTAGATTTATTAAATAATATAAATTCAATTGATAATAAAATAGAAAAAATTAAAACTTATTCACCAGAAAGAATAGAGAGTGTAAAGAGAAAAATTAAACAAAGCTTAGAAGAGCTTAAAGTCGAATTTGATAAAAATAGATTTGAACAAGAATTAATATATTATTTGGAAAAATATGACATTAACGAAGAGGTAATTAGGCTTGAAAATCATCTTGTTTTTTTTAAAAAAATAATTAATGAGTCAACTGTTGAAAAAGGAAAAAAACTTGCATTTGTGGGTCAAGAAATCGGTAGAGAAATTAACACTATTGGTTCAAAATCAAATCATCTGCTAATGCAACAAACGGTTGTTGAAATGAAAAATGATTTAGAAAAAATTAAAGAGCAATTACTTAATGTGTTATGATTAATAAGGGGAAGTGTATAATTTTTTCAGCGCCGTCTGGAAGTGGAAAAACTACTTTAGTGAAAAGTTTACTTAAGAACAGTGAATTGAATCTTTGCTTTTCAATTTCTGCTACCACAAGAAAGAAAAGAGCAGGAGAAAAGGAGGGGATAGATTATTTTTATATTTCAAAAGATATGTTTGAAAAACTTATAGATTCAGAAGGTCTGTTTGAATATGAAGAAGTTTATAAGGGAACCTATTATGGAACTCTTAAAAAAGAATTAGAAAAGCTTTTAAGTACACATAATGTGATATTCGATGTTGATGTAGAGGGAGGTATAAAACTTAAAAATTTATTTAAAGAAAGTGCTTTATCTATATTCGTTAAGCCCCCAAGTATTGATGAGTTAGGAATAAGGCTAAAATCAAGAGCAAAAGATTCAGATCATTCAATTAAATTAAGATTAGAGAAAGCAAAACATGAGCTAAAAAAGAAAAATAACTTTGACATTATTCTTGTTAATGATGATTTAAATATGGCAATAGAGAGATCTTATCAAATAGTTAATCAATTTCTAAATATCTAATGAATCGTATAGGCTTGTTTTTTGGAACCTTTGACCCCTTACATAATGGGCATGTCGCAATCTCTAACTATTTTATATCTAAGCTTAATCTAGATGAACTTTGGCTGGTAGTTACTCCCCAAAATCCTTTTAAGAACCAGGATAATATTTCCGATGCAAATAAAAGATTAGAAATAGTATCTCATTATTGTGACTTTAATGAAAAAATAAAATGCGTAGATATTGAATTTAACTTGCCTTCTCCAAACTATACTGCAGACACCTTAGATTATTTAGTGAATAAAAACACTAATGTTAATTTTTTCATTCTGTTAGGAGAAGATAATTTAAATTCTTTGCACTTATGGAAAAATTATGAAAACATCTTGAAACTTCAGGTATGTGTTTACCCTAGAAAAAGTATGTCAAACTTATCTAATTCGCTATTAGAACATCCAAACGTAAAGCTGTATAATGCTCCTGTAATGGACATTTCGTCAACTAAAATAAGAGAGAAAAAATCAAAAAATGAATCAATAAATCATTTAGTCCCCAAAGAAATATTAGAAATTTTAACAAAACCTTAATTAGTTTCATCTAATATTTAACCAATTATTAACAATTTGAATGATTTTTTTTATTCAAATTGCACCCCCTTAGTTTAATGAGTAATTTTATAATATATAATTAATTTAAATGGAGAATAATAAAAATATTGATATTAAAGAAATCAATGAAAAAATTCAAAAAGAAAGTGCGTTTATAGACCTTTTAGTGTTAGAAATCAACAAAGTTATTATTGGTCAAAGACACATGATAGAAAGGCTTTTGATAGGGCTTTTAGGGCAAGGACACATTCTTTTAGAAGGAGTTCCTGGACTTGCTAAAACGCTGGCTATAAATTCACTAAGCAAAGCTGTTAAAGGCAGTTTTAGTCGTATTCAGTTTACACCAGATTTACTTCCTGCAGATGTTGTGGGAACTATGATTTACAACATGAAAGAGAATGACTTTTCTATTAAGAAAGGCCCAATTTTCGCAAACTTTGTACTAGCAGACGAAATAAATAGAGCTCCTGCTAAAGTGCAGTCTGCCCTTTTAGAATCTATGCAAGAGAAACAGGTGACCATTGGAGATACCACTTTTAAACTTCAGCCACCATTTCTTGTTATGGCAACTCAGAATCCAGTTGAGCAAGAGGGGACCTATCCCCTTCCTGAAGCTCAAGTAGATAGATTTATGTTAAAAACCATTATAGATTATCCGAATATTGAGGATGAACAACAAATTGTTAGAGCAAATATTAATAACAGTTTTGGTGAAATCAAGCCTGTTGTTAGTATTAAGGAAATTATTAAGGCTCAAGAATCCGTTAGAATGGTATATATGGACGAAAAAATTGAAAAATATATTTTAAACTTAGTATTTGCAACAAGGTATCCTGAGAAATACGGATTAAAAGAGCTTAAGCCATTAATTAATTTTGGAGCTTCACCAAGAGGAAGTATTAATCTAGCAAATGCTTCACGTTGTTATGCTTTTATTAGAAGAAGAGGATATGTTGTTCCAGAAGATGTAAGATCTGTAATTCACGATGTCCTAAGGCATAGAATTGGTTTAACTTATGAGGCTGAAGCCGAAAACATCACTTCTGAAGATATTATAAATAAAATAGTTAATCAAGTTGAAGTTCCTTAGTAGTAATTGGAATTATCAATTCTTAAAAAAGTTAATTAACCTTATCTAGTGGAAACAAAAGAGCTATTAAAAAAAGTAAGAAAAATTGAAATAAAAACCAGAAGATTAAGTAATAATATTTTTGGAGGAGAATATCATAGTGCTTTTAAGGGAAGGGGCATGACTTTTAGTGAAGTGAGAAATTATCAATTTGGAGATGATGTAAGAGCGATAGATTGGAATGTAACAGCAAGGTATAATGAACCATTTGTTAAAGTTTTTGAAGAAGAAAGAGAGTTAACGTTAATGCTGATAGTTGATATTAGTGGCTCAGAATTTTTTGGATCTGACAACGCATTAAAAAAAAATATAATAACTGAAATTTCAGCGACTTTAGCTTTTTCAGCACTTCAAAATAATGATAAAGTTGGGCTCATACTTTTTACTGATCAAATAGAGCTTTATATTCCTCCAAAAAAGGGCAAAACTCACGTTTTAAGAATAATCAGAGAGTTGATCGAGTTTAAGCCTGAAAGCAAAAAAACAGATATTGGAATTGCTCTGCAATTTTTAATTAGTGTAATTAAAAAGAAATCAATCGCATTTATCTTATCTGACTTTATTTCTCCTGACTTTGAAAAAACTTTAAGAGTTACCGCTAAAAAACATGACGTAACAGGAATTAGAATTTATGACAAACTAGAAGAAGCTATTCCAAATTTAGGTTTGGTATCTATGTTTGATCAGGAAACAGAAGAAATCAGACTTATAGACACATCGTCTTTAGAATTAAGGAACAAGTACCGAAAACTGAATTCGTTAAATTTTAAAAAAATCAATGAATTATTCACTAAAAATGGAGCAGGAACATTGGTATGTAGAACAGACGAAAGTTATGTAAAAAAACTATTAAGTTATTTTAAAAAGCGTGGATAAAATAAAGCTACTTATTGTAATATTAATTTGTTTTAATACAAATATATTCTCACAGGATTTACCAGTCATTTCATCTAAAGTTGATACAACATCCATTAAAGTAGGTGAACAAATAAACTATGAATTAAGCTTGATTATTGACACGATATCCTTATTTGCTTTTGAATCTAGCAAGTTTATTAATCCTTTCGAAATAATTAAAGAAGAAGAATGGGATACGGTAAGATTTGAAAATAAATTTAATATTAAAAAAAAATTTTCGTTAACAAGTTTTGACCCAGGCACATTTTCTTTAAAATCTCCAAAAATAATTATAAATGATATTTTATTTTATTCAGATTCTATTTTAATAGATGTTTTAAATGTAAAGGTTGACACAGTTAGCAAAAAATTTTTCGATATAAAAAATATTATTGAAGTAAATAAAAATGATGAAGGTTGGTGGAAAAATTATGTGGCGATTTGTCTTATTATTTTAATGTTTATTTTAATTTGGAAATTATATAAGCGAGCTCTTAATTCAAAACTAGAAAAAGAAAAGATACAACCCCCTTTGGAGAGGGCTATAAATGCATTACATCTTTTAGAATCGAATAATTTAAAAGAACAGTTAGACTACAAGTTATATTACTCTAAACTAACTGAAATCGTAAAAAGTTATTTAGAGGAAGAAGTGAGTTTAGATGCGATAGAAAGCACTACAGATGAACTAATTAATAAATTAGAATTATTGAAGGATGCAGGAAAACTTTCATTATCCAACGAAACAATTATTAATTTTAAAGGCGTATTAAAAACAGCAGATTTAGTGAAATTTGCTAAATCAAATCCAGGAAACGAGATAGCTTCTTCAGACAAAAAAGTTTTAGAAAATGTTTTATTAGACACCAAAGAAGCTATTCCTAAACCAACTGAAGAAGAACTTTTAAAAAATAAAGAATATTTAGAAAAACTTAAAAAACAAAAAAAAAATAAGTTTATAAAGTTTTTTGTTGTGATAAGTTCGGGACTTGTTTTATTTAGTTTGATTATATCTGTAATAATTTTTGGATGGCAAGATGTAAAAGATAATGTTATAGGAAATTCAACTAAAAAATTATTACAACAAGATTGGACAATCAGTACTTATGGCGCTTTTCCTATTACTATCTCTTCTCCCGATGTGTTAATTCGGGAATTAGAAACAGAAAATCAAAAATTTGAATGGGGCTCTTTAAATAGTTCAGTAAATGTTATATTAAACATAAAGCCAATTGATAAAGAAAAAAAGAACGAACCTCAGAACACAATAGATGATTTAATTGCTTTATTAAAAGACATGGGTGCAGAAAATATTTTAACAAAGCAAGAAGAATTTTATTTAGACAATGGATTATCTGCGTTAAAATTTTTGGGATCATTCGATTTCTTAACAGAAAACGAGATTCAAATTAAAAAAGAATATTCAAATATTACATTTAGTAAAAAAGCAGGGGTTCAAAATGTTCTAATTATATTTGACAGAGAAAATGATTACGCTAAACAAATTTCAAAGAAAATAGAAGGATCAATAAAATTTGATGATTAACAATATGTTTCAAGAAATAACTTTTTATAACTCTGAATTTCTTTGGCTCCTAATGTTATTGCCTCTTTTAGTTTTGGTAAATATTAAAACTTCAAATAAAAAAACTTCAAAGTTTAAAATATCCTCATTAAAGGAATTAAACTTTAAATCTTTTAAAATTAAGTTTTATCCAATTTTAGATATTCTAAGATATTTAGCCATTACTATGTTAATTATAGGACTGTCTAGACCACAAGTACTAAATGTTTCTACTCAAACTAAAACAAGCAAAGGGATAGACATAGTAATCGCTGTAGATGTTTCTTCAAGTATGTTAGCTCAAGATCTGAGTCCAAATAGATTAGATGCTCTAAAATTAGTAGCGAAAGAATTTATAAACGACAGGACTAACGATCGAATTGGATTGGTAGTTTATGCAGGAGAAAGTTATACAAAGACCCCAGTTACATCTGATAAATCAATAATAATCAAATCACTTGAAGAAATTAACTTTGATGGAGTCATTGAAGATGGAACAGCAATTGGAATGGGTTTGGCGACAGCAGTTAATAGGCTTAAGGATAGTAAGGCTAAAAGTAAGGTAGTCATTCTACTTACTGATGGAGTTAATAATTCAGGATTTATTGATCCAAATACAGCAGCAGATCTAGCCTCATCTTATGAAATAAAAACCTATACAATAGGCTTGGGGACTAATGGGAATGCTTTAGCTCCAATCGCTATTAATCCAAATGGTTCCTTTAGGTTTGGATTAACAAAAGTTGAAATTGATGAGGACTTATTAAAATCTATTGCAAAAAAAACAGGAGGATTATATTTTAGAGCAACAGACAATAAAAGACTTAAAGATATTTATGAAGAAATCAATAAACTTGAAAAAACAGAAGTGGAAGAATTTAAATACACTAATGCTGTAGAAAAGTATAGAATTTTTGTGTTAATGTCTTTTGTGCTTATTTTTATTGAGTGGTTACTTAGATCAACTTTATTTAAAAGTTTTATATAAATGTATCAATTAGAACAGACAATATATTTTTATTTAACATTGGTAACTCCAATTGTTTTGGTAGGGTTTCTCGTTCTTAATAGATGGAAAAGTACTGTTCAAAAAAAGCATGTTTCTAAAAAGTTATTAAAAATATTAAGCCCAAATATTTCTACTTTCAAACCTAAATTAAAATTAATTTTTTTGTTACTTTTTTTTCTTTTTACTTCAATAAGCTTAGTTAATCCAAAAATTGGAACTCAACTTAAAACTGTCAAAAGAGAAGGAGTAGATATTGTATTTGCAATAGATGTTTCTAAAAGTATGTTAGCTGAGGATGTTGCTCCTAATAGACTAGAAAAAGCAAAACGATTGGTCTCTCAAATAATTAATGAATTAAATTCGGACAGGGTTGGAATAATTGCATATGCAGCTTCAGCTTTACCAATACTACCAATTACTAATGACTATTCTACGGCAAAAATGTTTTTACAAAGTTTAAATACAGAGATGTTATCATCTCAAGGGACAGCAATTCTAGAATCAATTAAATTGGCTAAAGATTATTATGATGATGAAAACCAAACTAACAGAGTTTTATGCATACTTTCTGATGGAGAAGATCATGAGATTGAAAATCAAAATATTTCTGAAATAGGTGAAGATTCGGGAATTACTATTTTTACAATTGGACTAGGAACTGTCAAAGGGTCACCTATTCCAATTAAATCAAATAATATAGTAGAATCATATAAAAAAGATTCAGAAGGGGAAGTGGTTATTACCAAGCTTATTCCAAAATTATTAGAAGATTTAGCTTCCTCTACAAATGGCATTTATATTGAAGGCGAAAATACTGAAGAAGTAGTTAAAATTGTAATTGATAAATTAAAAGAAATGGATAAACAAGAATTTGAATCCAAGCAATTTGTTGCTTATAAAGATCAATTTCAGTGGTTTATAGCACTTGCCTTAATTTTTCTATGTTTGGAATTATTTGTTTTTGAAAAGAAAACATTTTGGATTAAAAAGTTAAATTTATTTAATGAATAAAAGATATACAATAATTTTCTTTTTTTTAATATCTGTAAAGATTTTTTCTCAGGACTCTCTTTTGGACAAGAAATCTAACAATATGACATTAGACGGAAATTTAGAGTACGTTGAAAATAATTTAATTGATGCGGAAGCCCTCTACAGAAAAGCTATTTCGATTGATTCATTAAATAATATAGCCTCATATAATTTGGCCAATTCATTTTACAAAGGTCAATTAAACCAAGAAGCAGCTAATCAGTATAAATTATCCATTAAAAAAGCCAATTCAAGTCAAGAACTTCACAAAGGACATCATAACTTAGGGAATGTCTACATGCAAAACAAAGACTATCAAAACGCCGTGAACTCTTTTAAAAACGCTCTGCTTAATAACCCTAATGATGACGAAACTAGATATAATTATGTTTTAGCAAAAGAGCTGCTAAAAAACGAACAAAAGAAAAACGACAAGAAGAAAAGACGACAAGAAGGACGACAAGAAGGATGACAAGAAGGATGACAAGAAGGATGACAAGAAGGATGACAAGAAGGATGACAAGAAGGATGACAAGAAGGACGACAAGAAGGATGACAAGAAGGACGACAAGAAGGATGACAGGCAAAATAAACCTCAAGAAAAGAAAATATCACCAGAGCAACTTAAAAATCTATTAAAAGCAATGGACAATCAAGAAAAGAAAGTTCAGGAAAAGGTTAACAAGAATAAAATTAAAGGCTCTCCTATAAAAAACAAAAAAGATTGGTAAATAAAACTATGAGAATACGAGCTACTCTTTTACTGTTATTTATTTCAACAATATTTTTTGAAATTAATGCTCAAAATCAAGGAATTAGTTTTGAGGCCATAACTAGCAAAAAAATCTTAGGAATAAACGAAACTCTTAGATTAGATTTTAAAATGAATAAAGATGGAGACAATTTTTCGCCTCCAAATTTTGATGGCTTTCGAGTTGTTGGTGGACCACAACAATCAGTAAGCAATTCCTGGATAAATGGGAAAAGATCTTTTTCTAAGGTTTATACTTATTTTTTGTCTCCTTTAAAAAAAGGATCTTTATCCATTGGGCAAGCTTCTATAGAAATAAAAGAAAAACTTTATAAAACTATGCCAGTTAAGGTTATAGTTAGCGAATCTGTTTCAATTAATAATGATCCAAATAATTCAAACTATTTAGTCAATGAAAATTTACATTTGGTAGCTGAAGTATCCAATACTAACCCTTTCTTAAATGAAGGTATTTCTGTTGTTTATAAACTCTTTTTTAGCCCTCAAATTAATGTTACCAATGTCGGTGAAATTGACAGCCCTGAATATGTGGATTTTTGGTCTAATAACATCAAAATACCAAGACTCCAAATCGAAAGAGGATCATACAAGGGAGATAGTTATAATTACGTTATTTGGAAAAAAATGGTCCTTTACCCTCAAAAAGAAGGAGAGTTAAACATTAAGCCTCTTTCTTTAGATGTTTCAGTTGATGTGCCAACAAGTAAAAGAGATTTTTTTGGAAATAGAATTTATACTCAGATTCCTAAAACGGTTGTTGCAGGAAACCGATTAATAAAAGTAAAGCCATTGCCTAAAGATGCTCCATCTAATTTTAGCGGAGCAGTTGGAGATTTTAAAATTGAATTATTATCTTCAAAAAATCAATTAAATGCTTCGGAGTCATTTCAATTAACAATTAAAGTTAAAGGATCGGGGAATTTAAAATTATTTTCTACTCCTGATTTATCAGTTCCAAGTTCACTTGAAAAATATGATCCTGAACATAATGAAAACATAACAACTAATCTAGGAGGAATGTCAGGCGATATCTCGGACACCTACACATTAGTACCACAATTTAAAGGGAAATATCCAATTTCACCCGTTGAGTTTGTTTATTTTGACCCTAAAACAAAAAAATACAAATCCACATTTACAAAGGAGATAGTAATTAGTGTATTAGAAGATCCCTCTTCATATTCTCAAAACAATAAAGTTAAAGTATTGTCTGAAAACACTAATAGTATTTCTAATTCTCAAAATCAATTTAGATTTATAAAAACAAAACCAGGATTAATTAAATTAAAGAGTCAAAACTTCATTTACTCGACTTTGTTTTATATTCTTATTGTCATGCCCTTAATAATTATATTTGTTCTATTAGTGTTTTTTAAATTTAAAAAAGTTTCAGATTCTGATTTAAAAGGATATAAATCAAGACGAGCTAATAAATTAGCTAAAAAATATTTATCAGAAGCAAAAATAAATTTGCAAAAGAAAGAGGTCTTTTATGACGCACTAGAAAGAGCTTTACACAATTTTTTAAAATCTAAACTTTTAATCGAAACATCAGATTATAGTAAAGAAAAAATTAAAAGGTTATTGGCAAATAAAAATATTCAAATAGAATCAATAGAACTGTTCGTTAAATTGATAGAGAACTGTGAGTATGCCAGATTTACACCAGCGTCAAATGTTGCAATTAACAATGATTACGAGAATGCAGTAAATATAATTTCAGAAATTGACAAACAAATTTAAAGATGAAAAAAATTATTGTTATAGTTTATTCGCTTTTCTCAACGTTAGTTTTTTCACAAACTAACAGCACTGATTATTTTAATAATGGAGTAAAGTTATACAACAATGGCAAATATGAAGAGGCTATTGTTCAATTTAAATCAATAATTGAAAATGGAGAGCACTCTGAAGCCTTGTATTTTAATTTAGGAAACTCCTTTTATAAAATAAATGATATTGCAAACAGCATATACTTTTACGAGAAGGCTTTAATATTAAAGCCTAAGGACAGGGATATTTTAAATAACCTGGCCTATTCTCAAAACATGTTAATTGACAAAATAGAAAAGCTCCCAACCAATCAAGTTTCAGATTTTTTGAATTATATTTCAAAAATCTTAAATATGCAGCAATGGTTAATTACAGGCTTAGTCCTGTGGTATATTTTTTTAGCAACATTTTTGTTATACTTCTTCAATACTAAAACTATATCAAAGAAAAATTATTTCACCTTTTCTGCAATATTTTTTAGTCTTAGTATTCTTTTTATTTTTAATGGAATTAATCGCTTTGAAAACAAAAAGAAGACTATTAGTGCTATAATTTTTGAAAATAAAATAGACTTCAGAGCTGAACCTAATTTTAGAAGTGAAATTCTTTTTAATTTACATGAAGGAACAAAAGTTGTTATACAAGAAGAATTAAATGAGTGGGGCCTAGTTAAAATTAACGATGGAAATAGCGGGTGGATTGAATTAAAGTCAATTAAAAAAATTAATTGATTCTTTGTTTGAATTAAAAAAATTCAGCAAAGTATCTCCTAATTCAATAATTGATCCATAAAACAAAGTCGCTTCAAAGAAACTTTCATCAATTAAGAATAAAGTAGAGTTTAAGTTTTCAAAGAAAACAAAACAAAAAGATAAAATAAGAACATATTTTACAGACCCAAACAATCCTCCTAAAACCTTATTGATTAAGCCTAACGAAACCATTTTAATAACACTAGTAAGGCCCTTGCCAATAATAGAAACAAATACTATAATTATTAGAAAAGTAAAAGCAAATGAAGCTACTTTTAAATAATTTTCATCAATACTTTCGATTTGACTTGAAAAATTTATTGATAGCCAATCGTGTGTAATGTCAGAAAATTTTAGAGAACCATAAGTTCCTAAAACAATAGCCAATAAAGAGGATAGTTCCATGATAAGGCCCTTTATAAAACCTCTAAAAAAACCAAAAACCAAAATAGAAACAATAAAAATATCTAAGTAATTCAATACATTTTTTTTACAAATATAAGTATATTGTGCGCTATGAATTTTGAATACTATGAGCAATGAATAACAACAATGATTTAAAAAATAAATGGATTACAATTTTAGATATTTTAAGCAGCCAATTTAACGATGGTGAGCCTCTAGGTTTAGAAAATGTAATTTATTTAATTGGAGTTCAAGAACTAGGTCAAACAGACAACAAGTTTAATAAAGATCAAAAGTTAGACTTGATGCATATAGCCATTTGCAGGCTTTTAGAGCCTTTTGGATTTTATCAATTTGAATATATTGACAACGACGGCTGGCCTCACTACAAAGTGATAAATAAGTTGCCGAATTTAAAATCTGGAGAACAAACTCTTTTAATGAAAGAGGCTGTGGTTAATTATTTTATAGAAAAAGAATTAATTCAATAGCTGAAAAACATTACTTTTGAAGAACAATTTTAAGTTTATTTATGATTGCTGAAATACAAAAAAGAATTAAAGAAGCTTCGACTTTTATTACTAATGACCCAAAAGAGTTAGAGAAATTTAGAATAGAATATTTAGGAAAAAAAGGACACATAAGTTCTTACTTTGCTCAATTCAAAAAAGTAAATGTCTCCGAAAAAAAAGAATATGGTTTAGCTATAAATGAATTAAAAAAAGTAACTCATCTGAAACTAGAGGATTTAAAAAAATCTTTAAATGCTAAAAAAAATTCAAAGACAGCTAACAAGGATCTGACTAGGCCAGCTTCAATGTTAGAGTTAGGGTCTAGACATCCAATTTCTATTATTAGAGATAAAATAATTGATATTTTTTATAAAATAGGATTTAATATTTCTGAAGGCCCAGAAATTGAAGATGATTGGCATAATTTTACCGCCTTAAATCTGCCAGAACATCATCCTGCTAGAGACATGCAGGATACTTTTTTTATAAATAAAAACCCAGATTTATTACTTAGAACTCACACTTCTTCAGTTCAGATAAGGCACATGGAAAATAATCAACCTCCAATTAGAACAATTTCACCTGGGAGAGTTTATAGGAATGAGGATATTTCAGCAAGATCACATTGTTTTTTTCATCAAGTAGAGGGGTTGTATATTGATAAAAATGTCTCTTTTGCGGATTTAAAGCAAACACTCATATATTTCACAAAAGAACTTTTTGGAAATTCTAAAATAAGATTAAGACCTTCTTATTTCCCTTTTACTGAACCAAGTGCAGAAGTTGATATTTATTGGGGGTTAAATTCAGAAACTGATTACAGAATAACCAAAGGAACCGGGTGGCTAGAAATAATGGGATGTGGCATGGTTGATCCGAATGTTTTAGAAAATTGTAATATAGATTCAAATGAATATTCAGGTTTTGCTTTTGGAATGGGTATAGAAAGAATAGCAATGCTTTTATATCAAATAGAAGATATTAGAATTTTATATCAAAATGATGCACGATTTTTAAGTCAGTTTAAGAATTCAATTTAATTTTTCACTCAAATTTTGAAATATTTTTTTTAAACTTATGTTTTTATAAAGAGAATCATAAGCAGCGTGTATAATTGGGAATTTTTTAAAATCTTTTTTTACAATTTCATAAGCATTTTTAGTGGCATAATAACCTTCTGAAATCATAGACATTTCAGCGATAGCTGCCTTTAAAGAATATCCTTTTCCAAGCATATTACCAAGAGTTCTGTTTCTACTAAAAGTAGAGTAGGCAGTCACCAATAAATCGCCTAAATATTCGGTGTCATTGATATCTCTATTGATTTTACAAACATCATTTACAAAGCGTTTCATTTCTCGAACAGAATTACTGATTAAAACACTTTGAAAATTATCACCATAGCCAAGACCATGCGCGATTCCTGCTACAATAGCATAAACATTTTTAAGCATGGCGGCATATTCTATCCCCGTAGTATCTTTGGAGAGCTTTACTTTGATTTTTTTTGATTCTAAAGACGTTTTCATGTCTTTACCGATTTGATCAACTTGGCAGGCTACAGTTAAGTATGAGAGCTTATCTAAAGCAACTTCTTCAGCATGGCAAGGCCCAGTAATGATCCCAATCTTACTTAGAGAGACGTCATAGAATTCATTTAAATGCTCGCTAACAATTAAATGAGACTCTGGAACAACTCCTTTAAGCGCTGAAAAAATTATTTTTTCTTTTAACAGCGATTTAACTTTCATTAATTCACTTGCTAAAAAAGGGGATGGAATGGCTAATATTATAATATCAGAGCTTTCAACCACTTCATTAATTGAAGAACTAATATTTAGTTTTTTAACATCAAACATAACTGAAGTTAGGTAATGGGGATTTTTTTTAAATTCTCTTAAATAATTTACATTGTCCTCATTTCGAACATACCAATTAATTAAATTGTTATTTTCAGTTAGTATTTTAACAATAGCTGTTCCCCAACTTCCTCCACCTAGCACACCATATTTTTTATTCATATATAAAAGATTAACAAAAATTTGGGAATTAATTCCCTAATATAAAATTAAATTAGGATTTCATAAATAGTTTGTTTTTAGCAGCACTCTCTTTTTTAGAGAGTGTTTTTTTATTAATTTTTACCAATAAACTTTAGATGAAATTGAAATAAATCCTAGTAAATAAAACACCCCAATTCTTAAAAATTTTTTTGAGCTTTCAGATGATTTTTTATGAAGAGACCATCCTAAAGTTAAAATTATAACACCCAATAAATTGGCTATAGGTTGTTCAATCAAATATAGCCTATGCTCAATGTTGTGAATCACTGATTTAAATCCATTACTCCACCATGAAAATTTAGGAGAAATGAAATATAAGACCAATCCAATTATTAGTTGAATATGATTAAAAATTAAAGCATACAGTGAAAGTCTTAAGTCAAATGTTTTAAATTTTTTTTTAATGACAAGAGATAAAGAGCAATTTAGTATTACAAATATAGTTATCAAAAAAACTAATAAAGTCCAGTAAGAATGAAGTTGAAGAACCCATTGAAACATTAATTCCATATTTTATTTGAAATAACTAATTGCTAAATATAAGTACTTTTTATAATTCATTTTAAAAGTCATTGGCAAATAATAATTTCTTTGTATAATCTTCGTTTGGCTCTAAAAAAAGCCGATCAGTCTCGTTGACTTCTTCAACCCTCCCATTGTTTAATATTATAACTCGATCAGACATATATTTCACAACCGACAAGTCATGAGATATAAATAAAATAGTAATTGAATACTTTTCTTTTAAGTGATTTAATAGGTTTAATATTTGAGCTTGAATAGTAACGTCTAAAGCAGAAACTGATTCATCACAAATTAGTATTTCAGGGTTTAACGCCAAAGCTCTTGCGATAACTATTCTTTGCCGTTGACCTCCAGAAAATTGATAAGGAAATTTATTAAAATCACTTTCAGTAAGATTTACCTGTTTTAAAAGTGAAATAACTTTTTCTTTTGATTCTTTTTTTGTTTTGTAAAGTTTATGAGCAAGCATAGGCTCCATTATTGAGTAGCCAATAGAAATTTCAGGATTTAAAGATGAATAAGGATCTTGAAAAACCAATTGAATTTTTCTTCTAAATTTTGTGTTAGGATATGTCTTTATACATTTTTTGTTATAAATAATCTGACCTTTATCAAATCTGTTTAAATTTAATATAGATCTGGCAATAGTAGATTTTCCAGAGCCAGATTCACCAATTAGCCCTAGAGTTTCTCCTTTAAATAAATTAAAAGTTACATTATTTAGAACCTTTTTATCTTCATAAGAAAATTCTAAATTTTCAATTTTTAAAATAGGATCATGTTGATATAAATTATCGTGCGCCTCAATTCTTTCTTTCTTTGAAATTAATACTGTCTTTATATTTTTTTCATTTGTAGGCAATCTTATTGGCCTAACATTTTTAGGAGGCCTAGCATTTAATAAAAGCTTAGTATAGCGTTTTTTAGGGTTATTAAAAATTTGATAACTACTGCCAAACTCTACAATTTCACCTTTATTTAAAACAATAATTTTTTCAGCTATTTTGGAAACTAGTTGAAGGTCATGAGATATAAATATTATACTCATTTTTGTTTCTTTTTGAATTGATTTTAAAAGATTTATAATTTCTTTTTTCACAATACCATCTAATGAGGTTGTTGGTTCGTCTGCAATTAAAATTTTTGGATCACATGCGATAGCCATAGCAATCATAATACGTTGTTGTTGACCCCCACTAAGCTGATGAGGATATTTGTTATAAGCTATTTCAGAGTCACTTAGCTGAACTTTTTTTATTAACTCTAAAACTTTATTTTTCCCTTTTTTTAAGCTGATTAAATTATGATTTAAAATTATTTCTAATATTTGTTCCCCACATTTCATACTCGGATTTAGAGAGCTCATTGGCTCTTGAAAAATTATTGAAATTTCATTTCCTCTTATTTTTTCCAAATCATTGGATCCAAGAGATTCAATGAAATTGCCATTAAAATTAATAGTCCCGGTTTTAGTAATATTTTTTAATCTTAATAGGTTGATTATTGAAAATGCCGTAATAGACTTTCCGCTTCCAGATTCTCCTACAAATCCTAAAATTTCATTTTCTTTTAAATCAAAAGAAATATTTTTTAAAATAGGAATTTTAGAAATTGAGACGCAAAGATTTTTTACTGAAAGAAGTGGCACAGGTATCATGTTATAGATTTATGTCAAGCATTTTAAAAGCTTCCTCAATATATGTTTTTTCCTGAGTGTTTTCTTCCATTCTGCCAAGGCGTACAATAAGTATGTTTTCTTTGGGAAATACAATCACGTATTGACCTAAATGTCCTCTCATAGCAAAATAATTTTTTTCTTGAAATTTTCCAAGCCAAAATCCATATCCATACTCAGGACTCGCAAGAAACCTAGCTGTCAAAGATTTTTTTACAAAAGCTGAATCTAACAATCGTTTACCATTCCAAAGACCATTATCTTTATATAGTTTTCCAAATTTTGCAAAATCTCTAGCATTAGAATTAAAGCAACAATATGCTTTTTCTGTATTTGTTTTGATATTGTCTACTTGCCATAAGGCATTGTTTTCGGCACCCATAGGATTCCAAAACCAATCATAAACTAAGTCAGATAATTTTCTTTTAGTAGCTTTTTCAATAGTCATTGCTAAAAGCTGAGTGTCACTACTTAAATATTTAAATGATTCGCCAGGCTTTTTGATAATAGGCCTTGACTTTACCAGGTCATTTAAATTGCTCCCAATATATGCTCTTGCTGTTACGCCAAAGATATTAGTATAACTTTCATTCCATTTCATTCCAGAGGACATACTTGATAAATCACCAATGGTTAGTTGTGAAGCAAAACCCTCATTGTAATTAGGAATATAAGATCCAACCTTGTCATTTAGATCATTAAAAAACCCCTCTTGAATTGCCTTTCCCATTGTAGCTGAAACTATACTTTTGGACATAGAAAAAGAATTACTATAGGAGTTTTTATTATATCCTTCATAATATTTTTCATGCCATATGGAATCGTTTTTAATAATTAAAAAAGCGATTGTTCCAAGAGATGTGTTTTTAGAAATTAACTTATCTGTTGAATTAGCCTTGTTGTAGTTTTTATGGATTGGCCAGGCTTGTGGGCTTTCACTTTTGGGAATATCAATATTATCAAAAAATTTATAATCAGTGATATCTGCTTTAGTTCTTTGAATTTTATAAAAGGCACTAACTAATTCGGATAAGTAAATTATATCAGAACTAAAATTAAACCCACCAAAAATTAAAAATAAAGCTAATACTAATCCAGTTTTACTTTTTAAACGTTTCATACACTACTAATGTATCAAAAATTAAGAGATTAATTTGATAGCTTCTTTAGCAAAATAAGAGACTATCATATTAGCGCCAGCTCTTTTGATAGAGTTTAATTGCTCCATCATTATCTCATCGTGATTTATCCATCCTAATCTAGCACCTGCCTTTACCATGGCATATTCTGCACTTACTTGATATACAGCTAGCGGAACATTTATAGTGTTTTTAATGTCCCTAACGATATCTAAATAAGCTATTCCAGGCTTGATCATTAAAATATCCGCCCCCTCCTCAATATCTGAAAGCGCTTCTTTTATTGCTTCTGTCCTATTTCCGATATCCATTTGATAGGTTTTTTTATCTCCAAACCCAGGTTTGGAACCCAGCGCATCTCTAAATGGGCCGTAAAAAGACGAGGCATACTTAGCGCTATAACTCATAATTGAGGTGTCATGAAATCCGTTTTTCTCTAATTCTTGTCTTATTGCTAATACTCTTCCATCCATCATATCACTAGGCGCCAATACATCCGCACCAGACATAGCATGTGATAAAGCCATTTTTGAGAGCACTTCATTGGTTTCGTCATTTAAAATAAGATTGTTCTTTACGATTCCATCATGACCATGAATTGAGTAAGGATCAAGAGCTATATCTGTCATTATGGTAATTTCAGGAACTGTATTTTTAATCTCTTTAATAGCTCTTTGCATAAGCCCATCTTCATTTACAGCTTCACTTCCAGCATTATCTTTAAGCTTATCAGGGACTTTAACAAACAATAAAATGGCCTGAATCCCAATACCCCACAATTCTCTTACTTCTTTTTTTAAATTGTCAAGACTTAATCTATAATATTCAGGCATAGACTTTATTTCTTCTTTAATTTTTTCGCCCTCACAAATAAAAAGAGGAACAATAAAATCATTTGGACTTAAAGAAGATTCTCTTACTAAATTCCTTAATGAAGATTTGGATCTTAACCTACGATTTCTATTTAATGGAAACATATTTTTAGAATTTACACCCATTTAATGGGAGATTTTAAAATTTCTACAAGCTTGTGTTCTTCACTGTTTTTTTTTGGATTAAAATCATAGACCCATTGAGCTTTTGGAGGTAAGCTTATGAAAATACTCTCAATTCTGCCGTTCGTTTTTAATCCAAAAAGAGTGCCTTTGTCATGTAAAAGGTTGAATTCAACATACCTGCCACGTCTAATTTCTTGCCATTTTTTATTTTCATCATTATATGACAATTTTTTTCTTCTTTCAATTATTGGCACATATGAATCAAGAAAAGAATTTCCTAAATCAGAAACATATAAAAACCAATCATTTATTGACATTTTTTTATTGGGTCTGCAATAATCAAAGAATAGCCCACCGATTCCTCTGGCTTCATTCCTGTGTGAATTCCAAAAGTATTCATCGCATTTCCTTTTATATTTTTGATAAAAACCTTTATTGTGTCTATCACAAGTTTTTTTACAAACTTCATGAAAATGAATAGCATCTTTTTGAAATAAATAATAAGGGGTTAAATCGGTCCCCCCACCAAACCACTGATCTATTAATGCACCATCTTTATAGGTTTCAAAATATCTAAAATTAGCATGTACTGTTGGAGCCATCGGATTTTTTGGATGCAAAACTAAACTTAGTCCACAAGCAAAAAAATCAGCACCATTGACATTAAGCTGCTCAGCAATAATTTTTGGAAGTTTCCCAAATATTTTAGAAACATTTACCCCGCCTTTTTCAAAAACGTTTCCATCTTCAATCACCATCGTCAGTCCACCACCACCTTCACTTCTTTTCCAAGGATTTTTTATAAACTTAGATTTACCATCGAGTTTTTCACAAACATCTGTTATGTTTTTCTGCAATTCATCAATATAATTAGAAAACTTATTTTTCATGCTAATTGAAGTTCTTAATTGTTTCTACAAAAGCCTGAACATTTTCGACTGGAGTATTAGGTAATATCCCGTGTCCCAAATTTACAATGTATTTGTCTTTTCCAAAATCATTTAGCATTTGTTTAGTTTGTGATATGATGGTTTTTTTAGATGAAAACAATCTGCTTGGATCAAAATTTCCTTGAAGAGTAACGTTATTTTGAGTTAAATAACGAGCATTTCTTGCGGAACAAGTCCAGTCTAATCCTATTGCAGAAGCTCCAATTTTAGAATAATCGGAAAGCGCATGCCAGCATCCTTTAGGATAAATTATAACAGGACTAGTTTTGTTTAGTGCCGCTGTTATTTGTTGTATGTATGGAAACGAAAACAATTGATAATCTGAATGAGATAATACGCCTCCCCAAGAATCAAATATTTGAATTGCATCAACACCAGCTTTAATTTTTAGTTTTAAATATTCGATAGTTATCATCGTTATTTTACTTAGCAGCATTTGAGCTAGTTCTGGATTTTTAAAACAGAAATTTTTTGCTTTATCAAAATTTCTTGAACCACTTCCTTGAACCATATAACATAAAATGGTCCATGGGGAACCTGCGAATCCTATTAAAGGAATTTCATTATTTAAAGCGTCTTTAGTTAGTTTAATTGCCTCAAAAACATAATTTAAATGATCTTCAACATTTTGAGTATTTAGGTTAATTACATCAGATTTTGATTGAATAGGAAATTCGATATAAGGACCAAAATTATTTTTCATCTCTACATTTACGCCCATTGCCTGAGGAATCACAAGAATGTCACTAAATAGAATAGCAGCATCGACCCCAATTTTTTTTATTGGCATCATAGTAATTTCAGCTGCAAGTTCAGGAGTTTGACATCTTGTAAAAAAATCATATTTATTTTTTAAAACCATAAATTCTGGCAAGTATCTTCCAGCTTGTCTCATTATCCACACGGGAGGCCTGCTAACAGTTTCTCCTTTTAATGCCTTTAAAAACAATGGATTTTTAATTTGACTCATGTTTAAATAAATTAATAGTTAGGGTTATCACATTATTAATGGATGGGCTATCACAGGTGATTATATTTTTTGAGAACTTTGAAACATAATTTGAAGTAGTTTCTCCAATACAAATACAAGCATTGTCATCAAAAGAATTTTTTTCTAAATAACTTTTCACACCACTTGGACTAAAAAACATTATTCCATTAAACTTCTTTTCAAATTTTTTTGAATTTAAAATGGTTTTATAAACAGGAATTTCTGTTAAAGTGATGTTATTTTTTTTAAAAAAAGTGTTAAAGGCTTTATTTTTTATACTTCCACAGCAAAATACAAAATTTTCATTTTTTGCGGTTTTTTTAATAAAATCGGCTAATTTTGATGAATTTTTAGTCATTTTTATCACTTTTTGACCATTTTTCAATAATAATGATTTTGTATTTTCTCCCACACAATAGATTGTTTTACCAATACACTTTATTTTTTCTTTTGATAAAAAAACGGCATTGACTGCAGATTTACTTGTAAAAATCCAAGCACCATTATGATTAGGAAGTTTAAATGTAGTTGTTGACGTACTAATAAAGTCATGTTGAGTTAAATCTAAGTTGCTAGCTTTAAACAAATCTTGATTAGTTATATTTAATTTTTTTGTTGAAAGAATTTTAAGCTTTGTCATTTTAAATTTTTCAAGTTTTCAAAAATTTTCACACCACCACTGCTTAGTATCTTTTCACAACTTTTCTTTCCTGCCTTAAGATCAGTTTTATTATAAATCTCAGTTTGTGAGATAGAGTCTTTTCCGTCAATTGAGCATAGGTTTGAGATGAAAATCAATTTGTTGTCATTTATTCTAGCATAAGAGGAAATAGGCATAGTACACCCTCCCCCCATTAATTGTAAAAATTCTCTTTCTTGATTCACACAATGCATGGTTTCTTTACAGTTAATTTTGTCAAGCAAATCATTTAATTCTAAATCTTCTTCTCTTGATGCAATTCCAATTGTTCCTTGTGCTGCGGATGGAATCATCCAGTCTAGCACTATCATTTTGTTGGAATTTATTGACAACCTATCTAATCCAGCTTTAGCAAATATTGCCCCATCCCAATCGTTTTTATTAATTTTTTCTAATCGCGAATCTATATTTCCTCTCAAAACAGCAATTTCATGATGAGGATATTTATTTAGCCACTGGCATTTTCTTCTAATACTACTAGTAGCAATCGTCAATTTTTTTTCAAAATTTATTGTATCATTTTTCAAAACCAATACATCCATGGGATCAGCTCTTTTAAATACACAATTTATTTTCAGTCCTTTTGCAGGTTCAATAGGAACATCTTTAAGACTATGTACAGCAATATCAATTTTATTGTTGAGTAATGCTTGGTCAAGACTTTTTGTAAATATTCCAGTAACGCCAAACTCATATAAGGGGATAGATTGATTTAAATCCCCAGAAGACTTAATTATTACTATTTCAGCCTTAACATTTTCTTTTTCAAGTACTGACTTAGCAAAATTTGCTTGCCAAAGAGCTAATTTACTCCCCCTAGTTCCTATTCTTATTTTATTGTCCATTTGAATCTAACTGAAAAATATTTCTAATAGACTTTAATTCTTTATCAAACTCTTTACTCTCTTTTAAGTAATTAGCCACTTGATTAGTTATTTTTTGAATTAAATGTTCAGAGACCTGTTGTAGATTATCTTCATCAACATTTGAAGATTTTTTCTTTAGCGTATTAATTTTGTCTGACTGTAACTTTTTAAGCTTAGTTTTTAATTCATTTACAGTAGGAGCAAATTTTCTTGTTTCTAGCCATAATTCAAAATCTTCGGTTACTTCTTGTATTATTTTTTCTGCATCTGGAATAAACTTTTTTCTATTTTCTTTATTTAAATCAGTTACATTCGACAAATAGTCTAAATCTAATAGTTTAATATTAGAATTTGTAACTAAATTTTCATTTACATTTTTAGGAACAGAAAGGTCTAGTATCAGTAGGGGTTTAGAAACCGATATATTTTTGTTAGTTACAGTTGGTTTATTTGAAGAGGTGGCAACAATTAAAACATCACTCTGAGATATTTCAGAATTTAATTCAGAAATATTTTTTACAATCAATTTAAATTTACCGGCAATAATTTTTGCTTTATTCTCAGTTCTGTTAATTAGAGTTATTTGTTTATTAGAAGTGTGTTTTACTAAATTTTCACAAGTGTTCCTGCCAATTTTACCAGTTCCAAATAATAAAATTTTTTTTGATTTGACCTCTGTAATATTATCTAGAATATATCTCACTGCGGCAAATGATACTGAAGTAGCGCCGGAGGAAATGTTAGTTTCATTTTTAATTCGTTTACTAGCATGCTTAACCATATTAAAAAGTCTTTCAAAATATGGGTCAATTGTTTTTAAATCTTTTGCTCTTTTAAAACTTTGATTTAGTTGAGCTATTATTTCAAAATCTCCTAAAATCTGGCTGTCTAACCCTGTTCCAACTCTGAATAAATGATTTACAGCTAGACTTCCACTATAAACATATCCGTAATCATGAAATTCTTTGATAGTTCCTCTACTAACTTGACACAATAGCTCAATGACTTTTACTGTATTAGATGAATTAAAATAAATTTCTACCCTATTGCAAGTGGAATTTACAATTATTGAATTTATTTTAATTTTTTTTGCTTCTAGGATTAAAGTTTTTGACTGAGATTTGTCTAAGCTAAACTTTCCTCTTACGTTAGTATTAGCATTTTTATAACTAATACCAATAACATTTATAGATGGCGAATTCAATAATAAAAGTTTTATTTTTATAAATCAAAAATAATATTCAATAATTTCTAAAAATAACCTTTAAGGGTCTATAAATAACTATGAAAGAATTTTTGAAAAAACATTAAAAAAATCGATATAAATTTAATATTTTTACAGATGAAGAGGGATGATTAAGGTGCTATAATTTAGAACCCTTCTAAATAGTGATTAAAATGGAAATTAAACAAAAAAATATCGCAAAAGGATCCGTAGAAAGTTTTAATGTAGAAGAAGGTATAATTTTTTTAAAACAGATTAATGATAGTGAGTTTCATTCATCGCAATATTATGATATTGATAGGACTTACATTCAGTTTCATTTTTGTATAAAAGGAGCTTCCAAGTTTCAATACAATAATGATACTTATAGCTTTCCAGTTGTAGAGGAAAATTCTATATTATTATACAATCCTGTCAAAAAGCTTCCAATTAATCTTTTGTTAGATCCTAATAGCTCAGTACTTTCAATCTTAATTTCAATAAAAAAATTTCATAGCTTATTTTCCAACGAAGCAAATCAAATTTCATTTTTAAATGAAGAAAATATTGGCAATAAATTATATAAAGAAAAACAAATTGGCCCAATGATTGCAGTTGTTCTAAATCAAATATTACAGCAGTCTATAGGACAAAGCATGTATAAACTTTATTTAAGAGCGAAAATCTTTGAATTAATGAGTCTTTATTTTAATAAAAGTAAAGAAATGGATGTGGAGCAATGCCCCTTTTTAATGGATGATCAAAACATAAAAAAAATAAGAAAAGCAAAAGAAATTATTATTTCTAAAATGATTGAACCTCCCACACTAATTGAATTAGCTTCAGAGGCGGAAATTAGTCTTAAAAAACTAAAAGAAGGATTTAAACAAGTATATGGGGCCTCAGTTTATGCTTTTCTGCTTGATTATAAAATGCAAGTTTCTAAACGATTATTATCCTCAAAAAATTATAACGTAAACGAGGTAGCGTTAAAAGTAGGATATAGCACAGCAACTCATTTTATTAATGCTTTTAAAAAAAAATTTGGCACTACGCCTAAAAAATATTTAATGTCAATATAAATTATCATATGAAAGGAGTACTACTTATTAATCTAGGGTCACCAGATAGTCCAGAGAAAAAAGATGTAAAAAAATATTTATCTCAATTTCTTATGGACGAAAGGGTAATTGATGAGCCGTTATGGCTTAGAACCTTATTGGTCAAGGGAATAATTTTAAATACAAGACCAAAAAAATCTGCAAGAGCCTATAAAAAAATCTGGTGGGATGAAGGGTCGCCATTAATCGTTTTATCTAATAGATTAATAAATAAGGTCAAAAAAATAACTTCAGTCCCTATGGCATTGGCTATGAGATATGGCAATCCATCAATTAAATCTGGAATAGAAGAGCTGGTAAACAAGGGAATAGATGAGATTTTATTAATTCCTTTATACCCCCAACATGCTATGGCATCTACTGAAACAATTTTAGTTTTAGCAGACCAAATTAAAAATGAATTTTTCCCAAAAATAAAATTCACTAACCTTCCAGCATTTTATAACCATTCAGATTATATTAGAGTATTGTCAAATTCAGTTCAGGACTATTTAAAAGATAAAGAGTGGGAACACCTGCTTTTTTCTTATCATGGAATTCCAGAAAGACACATTAGGAAAACGGATATAACTAAATCTCATTGTAAAATTGATGGTAGTTGTTGTCAAACAACATCGCCGGCACATGATTTTTGTTACAGACATCAGTGCTATGAAACAACCAAAAAAGTTGTTGAGTATTTAGGATTAAAAGAAGGCACCTATTCCAGTTCTTTTCAGTCTCGACTAGCTGGACAGCCTTGGCTAAAACCATATACAGACAAGGTTATTGAAGGCTTTGCTAAATCTGGCACCAAAAATATGGCTATTGTTACTCCGGCATTTGTTTCAGATTGTTTAGAAACCTTAGAAGAAATAGGAATGGAAGCAAAAGAAGATTTTATTGAAAAGGGTGGAGAACAATTTCACGTAATACCTTGTTTAAATGATGATTTAGATTGGGTTAAAACATTAAGCAGGTGGGTTGACGAATGGGCAGTATCTTAATTAATATAGAAATTGGAATATTATAACTACATAAAATCATTACATATTATTTTTGTAATAACCTGGTTTGCAGGACTGTTTTACATACCAAGATTGTTTATTTATACCATAGAAGCTTCTTTTAAGCCAGAACCTGCGAAAACAATTTTAATTGACCAGTTTAAACTAATGATGTTCCGATTATGGTATATAATCACATGGCCTTCAGCAATACTTACTATTTTTTTTGGATCTTGGCTATTGATATTAGTGCCAAATTGGTTAAACGAAGACTGGATGATTGTTAAATTATTTTTTGTATTAATTTTAATTTTATATCATATTAAAACACATCTTATATTCAAACAAATGCAGTCAGGAATTATTAACTATTCGTCAAATTTTATGAGGATTTGGAACGAAATAGCAACAATTGTTTTGTTTTCAGTTGTTTTTTTGGTGGTTCTTAAAAACAATATTAGTTGGATTTATTCTATCTTATCATTAATAGGTTTTATAATAGTACTATTTGTATTAATTAAAATTTATAAAAAAGTTAGAAAAAATGATTAATACTAAAACAAATTTGTCTTTAAGAGCTAGAGTTTTTATAGCAATGACAGCTTTAGTTATAATTACATTTTTTCTAATATCAATCATTACTATTCCTCAATTTAGAACTCAATCAGATAAATATCACGAACAGCGTTTAGAAAGAAAAGAAGCTCAAATTCAAAGAAGTATAGCATATTTTTTTCTTGAATCTAATAAAGAAATAAGTAGAGCTGAATTAGATTCTGTTTTAATTGAAAAAATTTATCAAATAGCTGATGTTCAAAGTGTAAATTTCAGCATTTATAATACCGATGGAAGTTTGATTAACTCTACTCTACCTAAGAATAATATTAAAAATATAAAAAAAGAATTATTAATAAATATTTTAAAAAATAAAGATTCAAAAACAATTCAAATTTCTAAAGAAGAAGACAAGCAGTATAGGTCTTCTTATTCTTTAATTCTCGATGAGGATTTTAATCCTTTATGGATTCTGAATTTACCATATTCGGATGATGATAATTTAAACACATATGAACTGGATTCTTTTATTATTATTCTTTTAGAAGTTTATTTGTTTTTATTAATTCTATCAATTGTTATCTCCTATTTTGTGTCCGTTTATATTACTAGAGCGATTTCCGAAATTGCCTACAAGATGAATCAAACACGACTTGATAAAACTAATACTAAAATTGAAGTTAAACCTAGAAGTAAAGAAATCTATAGTTTGGTCAACTCTTACAATAAGATGGTCGACATGTTAGATGAAAGTGTAGAAAAATTATCTAAATCTAATAAAGAACAAGCCTGGAGAGAGATGGCTAAACAAGTCGCTCATGAAATCAAAAATCCTTTAACGCCAATGAAGTTAAGTGTTCAAAGCTTTCAAAGAAGTTTTGATATAAACGACCCTAATATTAACAATAAATTAGATGAATTTATTCAAACATTGATACAGCAAATAGAGACTATGAGTTCGATAGCTTCAGCTTTTTCAAATTTTGCAGAAATGCCAGCTCAGCTGGGAGAAAAAATAAATATAATTCAAACTGTTAAATTAGCTTTAGAGATTTTTAATGAAAAACAAATAGAATTTTCTTCTGAGCTTTACGACGTTCAGGTTAATATTGATAGAGCACAAATGGTCAGAATAATTACAAACCTTATTAAAAATGCACTTCAAGCTTGTGAATCAATTGAGAACCCTTTAATTCAGGTAATAATAAAAAAGAAAAAGAATAATGTTTTTATAGATATTAAAGATAATGGAACAGGCATTTCAACACCAATAAGAAACAAGATATTTGAACCTAACTTTACAACCAAATCCAGTGGAATGGGACTAGGATTAGGAATGGTTAAAAATATAGTTAATTCATATGACGGTGAAATTACTTTCACTTCCAAAGTTAACCATGGAACTACTTTTTCAATTTATTTTCCAATTTTAAAATAATTAAAATGAATTTTAAAAACATCAGTTTAAAAAATAAAAATAAAATTAGCTTACTTACAATTGAAAGACCTGACAACTTAAACGCTCTTAATTTAGAAACTTTATCTGAAATCAATAAAGCTCTTAAAAGTCTAGAATTTGACAATTCAGTTAGAGTAATAATAATCACTGGCTCGGGTAATAAAGCTTTTGTAGCTGGAGCTGACATTAAAGAGTTTTCAAAGTATTCAAAAAAAGAAGGCGAAGAAATGGCGAGATCTGGACACCAAAAAGTGTTTAATTATATAGATAGTTTTTCTAAACCAATAATTGCAGCTATCAATGGTTACGCTCTTGGAGGAGGATTAGAACTAGCCTTAGCATGTCACATAAGAATTAGCGGAAGGAATGCTAAAATGGGGTTCCCAGAAACAACATTAGGACTTATCCCTGGATATGGTGGCACTCAAAGACTCCCTCAAATAATTGGGAAAGGAAGAGCTTTAGAGTTAATTTTAACTGGAAAAATGATTGATTCAAGTCAAGCTTTAGAAATGGGAATGGTTTCCTTAGTTTGTGAATCAGAAGACTTAAATAAGAAATGTATTGAGACAGCAAATATTTTAATTAATAATTCTCCTTTTGCTCAAAAAGAAGTTATATCTCTAGTTAATTTAGCTTTTGAGCCAAACAAAAATGGATTTGAAAGTGAAATCAAGGCGTTTGGATCTTGTTTTCAAAATTCTGATTTTATTGAAGGGACAAATTCTTTTCTAAATAAAAGAAAGCCTGAATTCTAATTTAGAAACTTAACAGTATTGATCGTAAGCCTGTTTAAGGTTTTCGCTAATTATTTCTGAAGACCTACCTTCAATATGGTGTCTTTCTAGCATATGAACCAACTCTCCATCTTTAAAAATCGCTATACATGGAGATGATGGAGGAAAAGGAACCATTAGGTTTCTTGCGCTATCTGTGGCTTCTTTATCAACACCAGCAAAAACAGTAAATAATTGCTCAGGCTTTTTATCATTATTTAAAGAGTCTTTCACTCCTGGTCTTGCGTTAGCAGCAGCACACCCGCATACTGAATTAACAATTAAAACGGCAGATTTACTATTTGCAATATTAGTTTTCACGTCATTAGAGTCCGTTAACTCAATAAATCCTACAGAAGTAAGATCTTCTCTCATGGGCTTAACAAGTTCAGCTGGGTACATAATTAATTTTATTTTGATCAAAGATAAGAAAGATCTTAAAAACAAATCAATTTTAAAATGACATTTGTAAATTCGCATTATTAAAGTTTATTATGTCAAAATGGATATTTGCGTTTTTAGGTTATAGTTTTTTTAGGTTTCCAGGAGCTATTATAGGATATTTTTTAGGAATTATTGTAGAGAACATTAGCTCAAGTAAGTTCAAAAAATCAAAAATTAATAATATTTCATCTCAGGAGTTTGAATTAAATTTACTAGCTCTAGCATCCTTAGTGATTAAAGCAGACGGCAGGGTTACTAAGCAGGAATTAGATTATGTTAGAACCTACTTTGTTTCGGCTTACGGAAAAGAAAGAGCTAATTCAACATTTAAAATTTTTAATGATAACCTAAAAGACATAGGGATTTCTCCTTTAAAAATATCTACTTTATTTAATTCTGGATTGAATTATGCAAGTAGAATTCAAGTCATTCATTTTTTGTTTGGAATTGCTAAGGCTGACGGAAATGTTAGTTCCTTGGAAATAGAAAAGCTATTAGAATTCTCAAATTTATTAAGACTTTCTTATGCGGATTTTCTTAGCATTAAAGCAATGTTTGTTAATGAAGTAGGTGGGGCGTATAAAATATTAGAAATTGAAAAATCTGCAACTAACCAACAAGTAAAAAGAGCCTACAGGGATTTAGCAAAAAAGCATCATCCAGACAAGGTTCAGCATTTAGGGAGTGCTTATGTTAAAGCGGCACAAGATAAATTTCAAAAAATTCAAAAAGCATATGAAAGTATTAAGAAGGAAAGAGGGTTTTAAATAAGTTTTAGTAGTTTTAAAATAGTTTTGTAATGCAAGAATTAGTTTTTTATTTCGAATTAGGGTTTTCTCACGTTTTAGATTGGAACGCGTATGATCATTTTTTGTTTTTATTAGCCTTAACACTACCATTTTCGTTCAGGGAAATTAAGACAGTGTTTTGGTTAGTTACTTTATTTACTATTGGCCATACTTTTTCATTAATTTTATCAGCTTTTGAAATTTACAATCCCTCAGAAAAAATAATCGAATTATTAATTCCAATAACTATTCTAATTACAGCGTTAAATAATATTTTAAACAACACTAAGAAGAACTCAAATAAATTTTTCGAATTAAACTTCTCGTTATTTTTTGGTTTAATTCATGGGTTTGGATTTGGAAATTATTTTAATCAGATTACATTTCCTGTTGACTCTAAGTTGAACCCCCTATTGGGATTTGCAATTGGAGTAGAGTTTTCACAATTAATTATTGTATTGGGAATTTTGTTTGTTAATTTGGCAATAATAAAGCTGAGTTTAAAGTATTTTTCTAAATACAAAATTATTAGCTCAAGCATTATTATGGGGGTTTCGATAAGCATGATTATAAATATGTTATAAAATGGAATTGAATAAACAGAAAAAATATGATATCGCTTATTTAAAAATGGCATTAGAGTGGGCAAAATTGTCTTATTGTAAAAGAAGGCAAGTTGGCGCCTTAATTGTAAAAGACAGAATGATCATATCAGATGGTTATAACGGAACTCCAACCGGATTTGAAAATGTTTGTGAGGATGAAAAAAATTACACAAAGTGGTATGTGCTTCATGCGGAAGCGAATGCTATTATGAAAGTTTCAGCTTCGACCCAGTCAAGTAAAGGAGCAACGTTATACATCACGCTTTCTCCTTGCAGGGAGTGTAGTAAGCTTATTTTTCAATCAGGGATCACCAGACTGGTTTATAATAAAGAATATAAGGACACGTCTGGACTGGATTTTCTAAAAAAATCTGGAATAGAGATTGCTCATGTTCTAGATTTTTAATTTTTAGTTTTATTCTTAATTTTTTTGGATAAATGAAGAATAACCAAAAGGATAATTGCACATGAACAGGCTAGCACACCAATTAAAGCAATTTTACTGTCGTTAGAATAAATATTTTCAAAATCCAATTTAGTTATATTGAAAACTAATAAGACAATCGCTAATATTATAAAAATGTAATTTTTCATACTAATTAAAATAATTCCTGAACATTGCTTTCAAATAATTTAACAGCAATTGCCATTAAAACTACGCCAAAAACTTTTCTAACAACTCCTATCCCAGCCGTGCCTAAAATTCTTTCAATTTTTCCGGAAAATTTAAGTACTAAATAAACAAATAGCATATTCACAATAATTGCAATTATGATGTTGACCACATGAAATTCCGCTCTTAAAGATAGTAAGGTAGTTAGTGTGCCAGCCCCAGCAATTAAAGGAAATGCAATAGGAATTATAGACGCTGTTTCAGGTGTTTCGTCTTTATAAAGAGAAATTCCTAAAACCATTTCTAATGAAATAAAAAAAATAACAAAAGAACCGGCAACTGCAAAAGAATTAACATCAATACCAATTATATTTAAGATTTCTTCTCCAATAAACAAAAAAGCAATCATTATTATTACAGAAACAATGGATGCTTTTTCTGATTGAATATGGCCTACCTTCTTTTTAAGAGATATAATGACAGGAACACTTCCAATTATATTGATTACTGCAAAAAGAATCATTCCAACTGTTAAAACCTCTTTAGCGTTAACCATTTAATTAATTTTAAGCAAATATAATTTATAATAAAATGATTTCCTTGACATATTTATTATTTTCATCAAATGTTTAGAATAGAGAATACTTTAGTTTCTGAAGAAATAATCGAGAAAAATTTTCATTGTAATATTTCTGCTTGCAAAGGAGCCTGTTGCATTGAGGGGGAAGCTGGAGCTCCATTGGACAAACAAGAAGCTGAGAGTTTACAAAAAAACTATAATAAAATATCAGAATATTTAAGTGATAATGCAAATAAAATAATTAAATCTAAAGGAGCTTTTGTAGCTCTAGATGATGGGTCAATAGAGACACCTTTATTAAATAACAAGGCTTGCGTATATGTTCATTATCAATCAAACGGAACTTTATCTTGTGGAATTGAAAAAGCTTATAAGGATAAAAAAATTAATTTCAACAAACCAATATCCTGTCACCTTTATCCTATTAGAATAAAAGAATATTCAGAATTTACTGCGGTAAATTATCATAATTGGAGTATTTGTTCCGACGCTTGTTCACTTGGAGCGGAACTAAAAAAGCCAGTTTTCGAATTTGTTAAAGAAGCTTTAATTCGCAAGTTTGGAAACGAGTGGTATAATTCACTAGAAAAAATTTCAAAAAAAAATAACATTTAAGTTGTTTTAAAAAATAAAATTCACACAATAACACTAACTTGCTTTTGTCCAGTACATTATAATCGATAGTTTGTTGAAACGGTTTTTACTTGAATGTTTTTTTGTTAAGAACTAGCCTGCTTTGTGAATAAGTACTCCTTTTATTTTTGGAAACATTTTAGAATCTTTGTGTAACACAACAACAACAATATTTATTAATTTTAAATAACCATCACTTTTAATTATGTCTACAGTTGAACCAATTTTACAAGAAAATAAAAATAGATTTGTTATTTTTCCTATTGAACATCACGATATATGGGAATGGTACAAGAAATGTGAAGCTAGTTTTTGGACAGCTGAAGAAATAGATTTAAGTGAAGACCTTAATGATTGGAAAGAGAAATTAACTGATGATGAAAGGTACTTTATAAAGCATATTTTGGCATTTTTTGCAGCTTCAGACGGAATTGTAAATGAGAATTTAGCTGAAAATTTCGTTAATGAAGTTCAATATTCAGAAGCTAAGTTTTTCTATGGCTTTCAGATTATGATGGAGAATATTCATTCAGAAACTTACTCCTTGTTAATTGACACATACGTTAAAGACCCTAAAGAAAAAGATAACCTTTTCAACGCTATTGAAACTTTTCCAGCAATAAAAAAGAAGGCTGATTGGGCTCTAAAGTGGATTGACTCTGACTCTTTCGCTGAAAGATTAATTGCTTTTGCTGCAGTTGAAGGAATCTTTTTTTCTGGAGCGTTTTGTTCAATTTTTTGGCTTAAAAAAAGAGGGCTAATGCCGGGACTTTCATTTTCTAATGAATTAATTTCTAGAGACGAAGGAGTACATTGTGATTTTGCTGTTCATCTTCATAATAATCACTTAGTTAACCAGGTGCCAAAGAAAAGAATAAGAGAAATTTTAGTAGATGCATTAAATATTGAGAGAGAATTTATCACCGAGTCACTTCCTGCAAGCTTGATTGGGATGAATTCAAAGCTTATGGTTCAATATTTAGAATTTGTTACTGACAGATTGTTAGTAGAGTTAAATTGTGAAAAAGAGTATAACGTTACTAATCCATTTGATTTTATGGATATGATTTCGCTTCAAGGCAAAACAAACTTTTTTGAAAAAAGAGTTTCAGAATATCAAAAAGCGGGCGTTTTAAACAATGACACTAAATCTGCTGGGTTTAGTACTGACGAGGATTTTTAACATCTAGAGAGTTTTTCTTGCCTAGATCAAAACAAGGGTATATAATATATTAAAGTTTAAGCATATGTATGTAGTAAAAAGAGACGGCCATAAAGAGCCAATAATGTTCGACAAGATAACGTCTAGAGTTAGAAAACTTTGTTATACTTTAAATGAATTAGTAGATCCAGTTAAAGTGTCAATGAGGGTTATTGAAGGCCTGTATGATGGAGTTACTACTTCAGAATTAGATAATTTGGCTGCAGAAATAGCGGCTACTATGACTACAACCCACCCTGATTATGCAAAACTAGCTGCTAGAATTTCTGTTTCGAACCTACATAAAAACACTAAGAAGTCTTTTTCTGAAACGATGTCTGATTTGTATACTTATGTAAATCCCAGAAATGGCAAAAAATCTCCTTTATTAGCTGATGAAGTCTACGACGTTATTAGCAAAAATGCAGAGCTTTTAGACTCCACTATTATTTATAACAGAGATTTTCATTATGACTATTTTGGATTTAAAACACTAGAACGATCTTATCTTTTAAAACTAAATGGAAAAGTTGCTGAAAGACCACAGCACATGCTAATGAGAGTTTCAATAGGAATTCATATGGATGATTTAGATGCAGCTATTGAAACGTACACCTTAATGTCAAAAAAGTATTTTACTCATGCTACTCCGACATTGTTTAATGCAGGCACTCCAAAACCCCAAATGTCATCATGTTTTTTATTGACAACTAAAGACGATAGTATAGACGGGATTTATGACACTTTAAAACAAACAGCCATGATCTCTCAGTCTGCTGGAGGTATAGGGTTGTCAATTCATAATATAAGAGCCACGGGATCATATATAGCTGGGACTAATGGAACTTCTAATGGAATAGTTCCAATGTTAAGAGTTTTTAATGACACCGCTCGTTATGTTGATCAAGGAGGGGGGAAAAGAAAAGGATCATTTGCTATCTACCTGGAAACTTGGCATGCGGATATTTTTGATTTTCTTGATTTAAAAAAGAATCACGGTAAAGAAGAAATGAGAGCAAGAGATTTATTCTATGCTATGTGGATCTCGGATTTATTTATGAAAAGGGTAAAAGATGATGATAAATGGACTTTAATGTGCCCTAACGAATGTCCAGGTTTACAAGATTGTTATGGAGATGAGTTTGATAAATTATATTTAAAATATGAATCTGAAAATAAAGGTCGAAAAACGATAAGGGCTAGAGATTTATGGGATAAAATTTTAGAATCTCAAATTGAAACTGGGACACCTTATATGCTTTATAAAGATGCTGCAAATAGAAAATCGAATCAAAAGAATTTAGGAACGATTAAATCTTCTAATTTATGTACTGAGATTATGGAGTATACATCTGAGGATGAAGTAGCGGTATGTAATCTAGCGTCAATTGCCTTACCAATGTTTGTTAAGGATAATTCTTTTGATCATGATGAACTTTTTAGAGTAACAAAACAGGCTACGATAAACTTAAATAGAGTAATTGATCGTAATTATTATCCAGTCCCAGAAGCTAAGAATTCTAACTTTAGACACCGTCCAGTTGGACTAGGAGTTCAAGGTCTTGCGGATGCATTTATAATGTTAAGATTACCATTTACATCTGACGAAGCTAAAAAGCTGAATCAAGAAATTTTTGAGACTATTTACTTTGCTGCTTTAACTGCTTCAATGGAAGAAGCTCAAAAAGATGGAGCTTACAAAACTTACAAAGGATCTCCTATTTCTAAAGGAGAATTTCAGCATAATTTATGGGGAATCGAGGATAATGAATTGAGTGGAAGATGGGACTGGGGAAGTCTTAGAAAAGAAATAAAAAAGCATGGTGTTAGAAATTCACTTTTAGTAGCTCCTATGCCCACAGCTTCTACGTCTCAAATTTTAGGAAACAATGAATGTTTTGAACCTTATACTTCTAATATCTACACCAGAAGAGTATTAAGTGGAGAATTTATAGTAGTTAACAAGCATTTATTAGAAGATTTGGTAAAACTTGGTTTATGGACTGAAGATCTAAAGCAAGAATTAATGAAGGCAAATGGGTCAGTTCAGCATATTGATATTATTCCTGAAGATATAAAAGAGCTTTATAAAACTGTCTGGGAACTAAGCATGAAAGACATTATTGACATGTCCAGACATAGAGGATATTTTATTGATCAATCTCAATCACTTAATTTGTTCATGGAAGGTGCTACAATGGCTAAATTAACTTCTATGCACTTTTACGCCTGGAAATCTGGATTAAAAACGGGAATGTATTATTTAAGAACTAAATCAGCAGTTGATGCAATCAAATTCACTTTAGACAACAAGAAAAAATCAGAGCCAGTAAAGAAAGTTGCAAAAGCTGACGTTGCTTTAAGCGCAGCAGCACCTAAGCCAGCGCCTAATCCTTCGAACATTCCTGTTGAGCCACTTACGCCAGAAGAACTTAAAGAAATGTTAGCAAAGTCTAAAGAAAGTGAGGACGACGATTGCTTAATGTGCGGATCTTAAACTCTGTATATAACAACAAAAAAGCAATTCGAAAGAATTGCTTTTTTTATGTCAAATAATTAAAAAATATTATTCATTACTTTTTGGAAGTTTTACTTTTGAATCATATTGTTCATTGTAAATCTCTAACATTGCCATAGTTGCCTTTATTAAATCTTTAGTTTCAGTTAGAAGGCTAAAGTAAAGAGTTGTGTTTTTAGGACTTGATTCCTCAGATTTTGTTCTAGAAATTTGATTATCAATTTTTTCTCTAACAGAGTCTAATAAAATTTGTTTAATATCTAAAATATTAGGAATTTCATTAAAGTTATTTTTAGAAAAAGCAAATTTCACTCTGTCAAATAAAGTTTCTAATTGAAGACTAATTTCTTTTAACTCTCTAATTTGATTAAAGGTTAAGGCTTTATGATTGTTATTTATATGTTTAAATGTGATTTTTGAAATATATTCTAGGGACTGAGCAATATCTTCTAGAGAACCCAATACATTTATATAAAAATTACTAGCACCTTTAATGGTAGATTCATCTAAATTTTTAATAAAGTAAAACAAATCATTTCTTAAGTTATCTATTTGTTCTGAAAGAATTTTTACGGCTTTTTTATTAGCTTTTAAACCAGATAAATTTTGGGTAGCTAACCCATCAATTGAATTAATAAAGATATTTTTTATTTTTTTTGACGCCTTAGAAACGTTTTTAGAGCTTTCTATTATTAGTCCTTGAATTGAACGGCTTTCCGCTAAACTTAAAACATCTTCACTGTTAACTTGATCCACATCTTTTTTATGAGAAATGTAATTTTTAGCTAAGATTATTAAAGCTAAAAACAATAAAATAGCAACAGCAGAAGGCCCTCCTAGGTTTATTAAAAAGGCCATTATCCCACATCCTATAAAAGCTATAAATGCAGTAAAAAACCATCCCCCAATAACGTTAAGTACTCCAGCGACTCTATACACTGCGCTTTCACTTCCCCAAGCTCTATCAGCAAGTGAAGTTCCCATAGCAACCATAAATGTCACATAAGTAGTTGATAAAGGAAGTTTAAAAGATGTAGCGATTGATATTAATATTGCAGCAACCATTAAATTTACAGCAGCTCTAATTTGATCAAAAGCAGGTAATTCTAGTGACTTATTTGAAGCTAATTCTATTGAAGGTTTTTCAAACTGACTTTCAATATGAGCTTGTATTTTTATTGGAATTACTTTTGAAAACACATTTGAAACATTAACGGAAAGTCTAACCAGCCCTCTAGATAAAAAATTTGCTTTAAACCTTTCTTTAGTATTTTCTTGGTTAGATAAATCAATAGATGTTTTAACAACATTTTTAGCTCGTGAAGAGAACCACAATGTAATAACCATTATAATTCCAGCAAGCAACAATAGTAAGGTAGGTGTTGGCACTTTAGCAGCTAATATCCCCATAGAAAATTCTGTTGCTGGAACACCCGATACAACCCAAGCTTCGTAAGATTGCCATGCAGCAATTGGAACTCCAATAAAATTAACTAGATCATTTCCTGCAAATGCAAGTGCTAAAGAAAAAGTACCGATTGCTATAATTAATTTATAAATATTGATTTTTAAGTCTATAAATTAAAAAAGCAGAAAACAAAAACAAAATTATAAAACTTACTAGTGCAATTCCAAGAACATTAGATTCCATAAAAGAGGCAATAGTAGAGCCATTTAATATTTCAAAACTTTCCTTTGCATAAGGAGTTCCTTTGATGCCTTTCATCAAAATAAAATATGTTATGGAGGTAAGCGCTACACCTCCAAATAAAGCTCCGACCCATTTTTCTTTTGCTTCGAATTTGAATGAAAGTAAAATTCTTGAAACATATTGAACAACTGCCCCAATACTAAAAGCAACAAATACTGAAAGAAGTATCCCAAATATTATTTGAGTTGCTTTAGCTACATTAATATATTGTGATAAATCACTAAACTCTCCTCCTCCGGCAAATATTTTAATTAATGAAACTGCAACGGCTGCGCCTAATAATTCAAAGACTATCGAAACAGTGGTTGATGTCGGCATCCCAAGGGTATTAAAAAAATCTAACAATAAAATGTCAGTAATCATTACTGCCATAAAAATTATCATGATTTCCGAAAAGAAAAACATATCAGGATTAAAAATCCCTTTTCTAGCTACTTCCATCATCCCACTAGAGAATACAGCACCAACAGCTATTCCAAGACTAGCAACAATCATTATTGATCTAAAGCTCAACACTTTTGACCCAATAGCTGAATTTAAAAAATTCACCGCATCGTTACTAACTCCAACAACTAAATCTCCTATAGCAAGAAGACCTAGTGCGATGATCATTATTAGATAGATATCCATATCATTACTAAATTGAGAATTAAAGTTCGATAATTCGAAAATAGATGAGCTAAAATTAATGTTAAGAAAGTTCATAGTTTATATTTTAAATTCTGCGTTTAAAGACAAGATTGATTTATTATTTATTATTGAATTATCATGGTTAAAAAACCTGTAATTTAAATTAAATTTTACTCCTTTTAATGCTTGATATTGAGCTCCAAACATTAATAAACTGCCGTCATTGTCATAATTCCAGGATCTTGATTCGCCCGTAAGAATGTTTGAACTTATTTGGTCGTATCTAGCAAATAACTCATAATTATTAGACAATTTTTTTGATCCATAAATTGAGAACCCATCTCTATTATGATCATCTTCAGCATTTTTATATGTTCTGGCATTTTTAATTTTACCATATTCAACTCCAAATCTAAAATCAATACTATTATATCCTAAGAAAATAGAATTATTTTTCATTGATTTGGTATTTTCTGAACGTTGAGAATCCATATATATTTTTCCCGAAAGCTTCTTTGAAAAATTATATATAAAACTTGTTCCCATTTTTTGGTGTCCATTATCATCTTGAATAGATTTATAACCCTCTCCGTTTAAAACAAATAAATTTATTTTAAATTTTGGATTAACAGTAAATTCTGAATTAAACCCAAGGTCTGCACTGGCGCCAAATTTAAATTCATTTAGAAAGCCTTTATATGCATATCGATAGCCCCATAAACTTTCTTGATCATTAAACTGTTTGTTTCCAATTAACCCCATACTAAGTTTTACTTTGGGATTTAATTTCCAGTCCAATTGAGCAATTTTAACATAGGCTGTATAGGCACTTCCAGCTGAATTAGAACCTATATCGTATGTTATTTTAGCTGAAATATCTTCACTAAAAGTGTAAGTATATCCTAGGTAAACTCTTTTAAGCTCAAAAGCACTTTTCTGTTCAATGTCTTTTGTGAAATCATTATGATAATTCCAAAAAACCTTAAAATTAGGTTTGCCAATTGAACTAAAATCATCCTGAGCACTTGTATAAGCCAAGAAGAATAAAAAAATAAGTACAAGTTTTGTTCTTAACATCTTTAATTTTTAACGAATTTAATTGAAATGAACAATTCCAATGTTAAGAAATTGTTATGTTACTAAATAGTTAATTTAATGTTAACAAAGATAGGAGTATCTTTTTTTTGAATTAAAAGTCATGTATTTAAGTGTTTTTTTGATTGGTAAAAAATTTAATTACAGTTCAGTTATAATAATTGGTTAGGATTTTGCCATAGATAAAAATAATTGTAATAAAGGGCTTTATTATAGTGTGCTTATTTTAATCATTTAATATTCTAAATAAAAAATTAAATTGTTCAAACTAAAAATTAACATTATAACCAATCGAAAAAGTTCTGCCTAAATCTCTAAATGAAAATATTCTGTTTACTGCTTTAAACGACTCGTAATAACTTTCTTTTTTACTATCTAATAGATTTTCAATCTTTACTGTAAATGTTTTGTTCTTATTTTCTCCGATTTTTTTAGATAGATTAAAGTTTAAGCTTTCAAATGGGTGAGTATATACATCAGGGGCAAAACCTGTTCCAACAACCTCTAAGGTTTTCCCTTGCATATTAAAAAATAATCCTGTAATTAGTCCATTTTCATCTTTATAATCTATACTAGAATTGATTAAATAAGGAGATTGCCCTTGAAGCCTTCTGTATGTTCCTAAAGATTCTCCAGCTCTTAAACCATTTGTCCTTAAGTTTAACTCGCTTGTTCCATATTCTTGTTTGGATTCAATTATAGAAGCATTAATATTTATTCCTATAGCCTGACTTATTTGTTTTCTCATTTCAAATTCTAGTCCAAAAACTTTTGCATTACCTAAATTTTTTGGTTGAAAATTTTCAGTTGCAGATTCATAATAGCTAAGTTCTATTGGGTCTTGAAATGATTTATAAAACCCACTTACTGCAAACAGTTCATTTTTGTCTCCAAAAATTTCAAATCTCAAATCTAGATTATCTATGTAACTAGGTCTAAGCTTAATATTCCCTATAAAAGTCATATTTGAAAGTGGATCAAAAATTTCTGCAATAGAAGCCTCTTTAAAAGATGGTCTGGCTGTTGTTTTTGAATATGAAAAACGTATGTTAGAATTTTCTTTTAAAGAATATATTAAATTTGTCGATGGGAATACATCTAATTTGTCAATTACCTTCTCATCTTGATAATTTATTGTTCCTCCACTGTTTTCGCCAGAATATTTTTGAATAAATTTTTCAGCTCTAATTCCTATTACAGATTTTAATTTAATTCCTATTTTAAATTCTATAGAAGAATAGCCTGCTAATGTTAATTGATTGGCATCATAATTTTTTCCTTTTTCAACCCCACCATTTGTATAAAGGGCAATATGATTTCCAAAAATATTATTAGGAGACCATAAATTTGACGATTTAAGTAAATCATCAGGATTACCGTTATTTAATATTCCCATATTATCAGGAACATTGATTCTAAAACTATAAATATCGTACTCTCTTTCCTTAAAGGAGCCTAATGTCCCAAATTTTAATTTAGAATCGTTATTAAATAACTTCAATTTCCTTTCTAAATCTAATTTTCCTACCAAATTTAATTCATCTAAATTTCGCCAAATTCTAGTTGGCTTATCATTTTCTTTAATTTGAAAAGTGCCATTATCAACGACTTCAAAAGAAGTAGTTCGAACATCTTTGTCTTTTATAGATGATTTTGTTGGAGAAAGTTTCCAATTTAATTTCCAGGCACTATCTTGGTTAAATGTATGAGTTCCAGAAATTAATATATTAGTAATAGCTCGTTGAGTATAATCTAAGTTGTGTTTTAAAAGTTCTTTAGAATCGTTTAAGTTCACAGTTTGATCAAAAATACCTGCAGAAGATTCTCCATTTTGAATATGTAATATATTTAATTTATATTTTGACAAACTAGTTTTAAATGAGAAACCACCCATTGCGCTTAAAATAACAGAGTTTTGACCTAATGGGCCATTCTGAGTTCTGTTTTTTGATAACTGAAAAATTTTTGAATCAGCTTCCTTGTAAAATGTATTGTTTTGAGATTTTTCATAAAAATCAGTAGTATTTTTATAACTAAAAGACCCAAAATATCCAAGCCTCATATCACTTCCAATTGTTTTTTGATTTCCTCCTGAAATACTAAAACTATAATCCCCTAAACTTGTTTTTTTTAAAGCGGACATATTAGGATTAAACTTATTAGTGACTTCACTTATTTTAGGACTATTAATTCCTTCTAGCACACTATAACCTTGATTAGGGTTAACTGGAATTGACCTTAAACCATCATCAAAGCCTAAAAAGTCTGTATTACTAGACACGGATGATAAATAATTATTATTGTAATGCATCTTAGGATTGTAAGCTGAACTAACAGATATTGAAAGTCGTTTAGAATTAGGAAATTCTTTAGTTAATACATCTACAATTCCACCAGTAAAATCTGCTGGCATATCTGCTGTTGCGGATTTAATAACAATTACATTATCTAAAATATTAGTTGGAAAAATATCCATTTGAATAGTATTTCTATCGGGATCTAATCCTGGAATATCAATACCATTTAAAATAGATTTAGTATACCTGTCCCCAAGGCCTCTTACGTAAACATATTTACCTCCCTGAACAGAAACCCCAGGCACTGATTTGACTGCTGATGCAATATTTGAAGCTCCAGATGATTTGATCCGTTGTGATGATAAACCATCAACTAAGCTTACTGATTTTTTTTGAAACTCCAATACCGATGTTTCAGTGTTTTTACTAGCACTAACAGAAATAACAACTTCATCTAAACCTTGAGCTAGTGTATTCATTGTTACATTTACAACTGCTAACTCTTGACTGCTTACTTTTACATCGCTGATTTCAAGAGTTTCATATCCCATAAATGAAAACATTAATGTATAAACACCTTCACTTAGTTCAATCTCATAATTTCCATCAAAATCTGACGTTGTTCCAGTACCCACCTCTTTCACTATTATATTAGTAAAAGGGACAGGATCTTGGAATTCATTGTCGATTATAACTCCTCTAATCAACCCTGATTGGGCATTAAGACTAAAAACGGAAATAAACACTAGAAAAGTGTTAAGTAATAGATTTTTCATTAATTTATTTTTGCAAATATCTACTTCACTTAGATATTTAATGTTAAGCGAAGGTTAACATTAAAAAGTCCTGTCTTATTTTAAGACAGGGCTTTTTAATTAATATAAAAATGAATTTTTTAGAATGCAGAGTTGTTATTAGCAAATGTCCAAGCAAAGTCAGAAACTGTAGCTCCAACTGTTTGAGCTCCCAGCGTTACATTTGTTGCAAATATAACTCCGTCTTTATTTTTTGCATTTTCAAAATTAGCATCTGGAGAATCAGATTTGTCATCAAATATCTCTCCCCCAGCTAAAGAATCATCAATAGGAACAACGATTTCCATACTTGAAAAGTTTAATGTTCCATCAGAGAAGTTAGTGCTATCAGCAGTTGCATCAAGTTCGAAATTAGACCCTTTTGCAAATCCATATGCATATACTTTAGTTACAGTACCAAGAGCACCTTTTCTGAAATCAGCATATGAACTAGTACTTTCATCAGTTGCTATAATAGTTATATTTTCTAAAGTGAAAGAAGCTTTCATTGATCCTTCAGGACCATCTATTTCTAACCCATGATCTGAAGCTTTAGTAAGAATAACTATTGAATTGCTAATTTTTCCCGCGTATGATTGGTCGATATCTAATCCATCATCTCCTTGCCCCCATACTAATAAGTTCGAAGCATCTACCGTTCCTCCAAAGAATTCTACTCCATCATCAACATTTGCTACAACTTCTACGTTAGAAATAGTAGTTCCATTCCCAACTCCACCTAGAGTTAATCCGTTAATTTCATTATCAGCACCTATTGAAGCACCACCATGACGTATAGAAAGATATTTTACAGTTCCTGAATTGTCAGCAGTATCTGACCCTCCATATAAACCTTTTGTTTCAGAAGCAGGAATACCTTCTATTTGATATTCACTAACATCTCCTTTAAAGGATCCAGGAGCTTTTCCTAAAATTAGCAATCCACCCCATAATCCTCTATTGTCAATTGTAAGATTTGAACCATATTTTTCACCGACTTTAATGTCGTCAGCAATTGAAGTCATAACAATTGGCTTATCAGCAGTTCCTTGAGCATCAATTTTCCCGCCTCTAGCAATACAGATAAAAGTAGCATCAGTACCAGTGCCACCATCAGCTTTTATTATTGTTCCAGCTGGGATAGTTAATGTAGCACCATCAGCAATAAACACTCTCCCTTTTAAATTCCAAATTTTATCGGCTGTTAAAATTTTGTTTTTAGTGTAAGTTCCATTTAAAATAAAAAACCCATTTACAGTTACAGTTACTGTTGATGGAGCACTGTCTGTATTACCATCGTTTGCCTTATAAGTAAAAGTGTCTAGTCCATCTGCATTTTCATTTGGGGTGTATTTAGCAATATTTTCTGTAATAACCACTGTTCCTAAAGTAGGAGGAGTAACTATAGAAAAAGTCAAAGCATCGTAATCAGAATCTGTGGCAACTAATGTGATGTCTAGAGACTTTCCCTCTGAAACAGAAGCATTTAAGTTTTGTGACACAGGAGCAGCATTAATGTCTGTTAATGTATCATCATCATCACTACATGCGGTAAACAATAGCATTCCAGAGATTAAAGTAAAAATGGGAAATTTTAAAAATGTTTTCATTATAATTTTTTTATTTTGAGTTAATTAATACTGCAAATAACTAGATTGAATTTAAATTAATTGTTAAATGAATATTATCAATAAGTCATTATAATGTGAACTTAATGTTATCAATTAATCTCTCCCATATTGTAAATGATTTATTAAATTGCATAAATGAATTGGGAACAATTATTATCGTTAAAAAGACAAGGAGATAACCTTAAGAGGCTTAGAATAGAACAAGATGAAACTAGAATTGGCTTTGAAGTAGATTACGATCGTATTATTTTTTCTTCTGCATTTAGATCTCTTCAAGATAAAACTCAAGTAATTCCTTTTTCTAAAACAAGCTTTGTTCATACAAGGTTAACTCACAGTCTGGAGGTTTCAGTAGTTGGCAGAAGTTTGGGTCGTATTGTTGGAAAAAAATTAATCGAGAAACATCCCTATTTGCATAAAACATACGGATTTCAAAGTAACGATTTTGGGGCTATTGTAGCTGCTGCAAGTTTATCTCATGATATTGGAAATCCACCATTTGGACATAGTGGAGAAATGGCAATTGGTGATTTTTTCAAAAATGGTAATGGCTTAAAGTATAAAGAAAAACTTTCAGAACAACAATATAAAGACCTTTGTAATTTTGAAGGTAATGCTAATGGATTTAAAATTATAAGTGAAAATAAAACTGGAATTCCAGGGGGATTGAGATTAAGCTATGCTACTTTAGGTGCTTTTACTAAATATCCTAAGGGATCCATATCCAATAAATTTTCTAAACATATTAAAGACAAAAAGTTTGGATTTTTTAATTCACAAAACGATTTTTTTGATGAAGTAGCAAGTGAGTTGGGGTTGAATGAATTAAAGGGAGATTACTCTAGACACCCTTTAGCTTTTTTAGTTGAAGCAGCAGATGATATTTGTTATACATTAATAGACTTTGAAGACGGAATTAACCTTGGATGGATTTCAGAAGAGTTTGCTTTAGAGTACTTGATTAGATTGGTAAAGGATAGTATAGACATTAAAAAGTATAATTCTTTGGAACATAAGTCAGATAGAGTAGCTTACTTAAGGGCACTTTCAGTAAATACTTTAATTAATGATGCTGTCAATATTTTCATGAAAAATGAAGAATCTTTATTATCTGGAAACTATTCAAAATCTATTTTATCGGAAAGCGCTTTTAAAGCTCAAATGAAAGATATCATTGACATCAGTGTAGAGAAAGTATATAAATCAGAAGAAGTTATTGAAAAAGAGTTAAAAGGGTATCAGGTTATTAACCATCTATTGGAAGTATTTGTAAAAGCCGCGGTTAATAATCAGGAAGATAATACGACTACACTTGATGATTTAGCACTTGCCTGCATCCCTAAATCATATTTACATAAAGAGAAAGATCTTTATACTCAGCTTTTAGACATTAGTTGTTTTATAGCTAGTTTGACTGATGGAAAAGCTTTGGAGTGGTATAAAAAAATGAGCTAGACATGAAAGATTTATATGATGATTCATATTTTATGAGAAGAGCAATTGAAGAAGCTAAAGTTGCTCTTCAAAAAGATGAAGTTCCTGTGGGGGCAGTAATCGTAAGTAATAATCAAATCATAGCAAGGGCTCATAACTTAACAGAAACATTAAATGATGTTACAGCTCATGCCGAAATGCAAGCAATTACATCAGCTGCTAACTACATAGGAGGGAAATATTTAAAAGACTGTACTCTTTACGTAACATTAGAGCCTTGTCAAATGTGTGCAGGCGCACTTTACTGGTCTCAAATTTCCAAAATTGTTATTGGCGCTAGTGATGACCACAGAGGATTTAGGGCTATGAAAACTAAAATTCATCCAAAAACTAAAATTATTGACGGACTTCTTTCTGCAGAGTCTAAAGAATTAATTGATGATTTTTTTAAAAAAAAAAGAGGATTGCAATAAAAAAACCCCCAGTAGACTGAGGGTTAATAATGTAAGAAATAAAATATTATTAGTCGATTAGTGTTACGTCAGCCGCAACTCTACCTTTTTTACCATCTTCTTCTGAATATTCTACTTTGTCGCCTTCATTTAGTTGGATACCATCTAAAGAAGTTGCGTGAACGAAGATGTCTTCGCTCGTTTCGTCGTTAGTAATGAAACCATAACCTTTGGATCCATTAAAAAATTTTACTGTACCAGTCATTAATTAAAAATTGTTTATTTATAAGATGCAAATGTAGTGATTAAATAATTATATAGACAAATCTATATTAATTAGAGCTTTTTATTTAATTGATTTTGAAGATTTTGACTTCATTTTTTTAATATTTGCTTCACTAAAAGTATAGTCACTTAATTTTTTTCCTTTCCAACTATTATAGATGAATAAGGGCATAAATAGTAGCACGAAAATAATCACGCTAATGCCAATTATTTTATCACCAAGCATTTCGTTTTCAAGTTTAAAATAATAGCCAATAAATATTCCAATTATTGAAGTAATGAAAGACATGAGAATAATTTTATTCATGGGATTTAATTCTTAAGCCTAAGGATAGTTCATCTAACTGATCATCACCTAATTTTGAAGGGGCGTTAATCATGACATCTTTTCCACTGTTATTTTTTGGAAAAGCTATGTAGTCTTTAATAGATTCTTGACCATCTAAAATTGCGACAAGTCTATCTAAGCCTAAGGCAATTCCACCGTGAGGAGGAGCTCCGTATTCAAAGGCGTTCATTAGAAATCCAAATTGCTCTTTGGCTTGCTCGTCGGAGAATCCTAAATGTTTTAGCATTAGTGATTGAATATTTTTATCATGAATTCTAATTGATCCACCTCCAATTTCATTTCCATTTAGCACTAAATCATATGCGTTGGCTTTAACCTCCTCGGGCTTACTTTCAAGCAGATCAATTTGATCTAATTTTGGAGATGTAAACGGGTGATGCATAGCATGAAATTTTTTAGATTCTTCATCCCATTCAAGCAGTGGAAAATCAGTTACCCATAAAGGAGCAAATTCCTCAGGATTTCTTAAATTTAAATTTTCAGCCAATTCTAGTCTTAAGGCACTTAATTGAGTTCGCACCTTATTTTTATCTCCAGATAAAATAAAAATTAAATCTCCTTTATTTGCGTTAGTTATTTTAGCCCAATTACCTAAATCTTTTTGATCATAAAACTTGTCTACGGAAGATTTAAACGTTCCATCTTCATTACATCTAACATAAATCATTCCTAAAGCCCCAATTTGAGGTCTTTTTACCCAGTCAACATATTTGTCAATTTCTTTTCTTGTAAATGTGTTTCCGCCAGGAACTGAAATCCCAACCACTAATTCAGCAGAGTTAAAAACATTAAAATCTTTATGTTGAGATACGCTGTTCAATTCTCCGAATTCCATCCCAAATCGAATATCAGGCTTGTCAGAACCATACTTAGAAATGGCTTCATCGTATGTTATTCTAGGAAATTTATCAATATCTAATCCTTTAATTGTTTTTAGTAAATGTTTTGTTAAACCCTCAAAAGTGTTTAAAATATCTTCTTGATTTACAAATGACATTTCACAGTCAATTTGAGTAAATTCGGGTTGCCTATCAGCTCTTAAATCTTCATCTCTAAAGCACTTTACAATTTGAAAATATCGATCTAATCCACCAACCATTAATAATTGTTTGAAAGTTTGTGGGGATTGTGGCAGAGCATAAAACTCTCCAGAATTCATTCTAGAAGGCACAACAAAATCACGAGCTCCTTCAGGTGTAGATTTTATTAGATAAGGAGTTTCAACATCAATAAAATCTAGTTTAGTCAAATAATTTCTTATTTCTGAGCTTACTTTATGTCTAAATATTAGTTTTTCTTTTATTGGATTTCTTCTTATATCCAAATATCTATATTTCATTTTCAATTCTTCTCCACCATCGCTATCATCTTCAATAGTAAAAGGTGGAGTTTTAGATTCATTTAATATATTCAGTTCTGAAACTAAAATTTCAATTTCTCCTGTAGGTATATTTAGATTTTTAGATGAACGCTCAATAATTTTTCCTTTAACTTGAATTACAAATTCTCTTCCAATAGATTTTGCTTTGTTAAATAATTCTTTGGAACTTCTTTGTTCGTCGAAAATTAATTGTGTGATACCATACCTATCTCTAAGATCTATCCATACCATGAAGCCTTTATCTCTAGATTTTTGAACCCATCCACAAAGAGTTACTTTAGTATTTGAATCTGATAGTCTTAGTTCGCCACAATCGTGAGTTCTATACATCTTATTAAATATATTATAAATTTAAGAAGATATTATCTATATCTTAAACCAATCCACAATTTAAATTTTTCAATCATCATAAACAAAGAGGGAACAACAAATAATGTTAAAAATGTTGCTACAACTAACCCTGATATTACTGTTGTGGCAAGCGGACCCCAAAACACGAAGTTATCACCTCCCCAATAAATATTTGGATTAAAATCACTAAACAGCGTGTAAAAATTAATATTGAATCCAATAGATAGGGGAACAAGACCTCCAATAGTTGTTATAGCAGTAAGTAAAACTGGTCTTAATCTCGATTTACATGATTCTACAATTGACTCGTATTTAAGTTCAATTAATTTTTTCTTACTATTTGAGACGTCAAGTTTTTTTCTGTTTAATAAAATTTCTGAGTAGTCAAGTAATACAACTCCATTATTAACGACTATTCCAGAAAGGGCTATTATTCCCATCATAGTCATTAAGATTACAAAAGAATTCCCGGAAATAGCGAGATATCCAAATACACCAATTAAACTTAGGATTATTGCAATCATAATGATAGTAGGTTTACTTATGGAGTTAAATTGTAGAATTAATAATAAGAAAATCAATAATAAACCAGTTCCAAAAGCTTTAAGCAAAAAAGCTTGATTTTTATTTTGTTCTTCAATTTGACCAGTGTAATCAATATCAATCATGCTGATATCTTCATTAAAGCTTTTCATTTCGGAAACAATTTGATTTACAATAGCTCCAGCATCTACATAGCCAGAAGATAACCCAGAATAAATTGTAACAATTCTTTTGAAATCTTTGTGTTTGATAACATTAAAAGTGGTAGTTCTAGAGTTACTAGTTACACTTGAGATAGGAATTTCTTTTATCATCCCATTATCGGGATCCCTAAAGATTAAATTTTGGTCATACAGTATATCTTCAGAATATCTATTGTCTTTATTAAATCTAATATTGATATCATAATCCTCTCCTTTTTCTTTATAAATCCCAGCTTTAGTCCCAAAAAGAGCTGCTCTTAATTGTTGACCTATTTGTCCAACACTAAGTCCAAGTTCACCGGCTTTTTCTCTATCAATATGGACTAGATTAGTTACTCTTGATTTATTAACATCTATTTTCAACTCTTCAATTCCAGGAATATTTCTTGTATTAATATATTCAGTAATTTTTTCAGCTTTTTCAATTAAAGTACTATAATCTTTCCCAGTAATTTCAATATTTATAGGATAACCAACAGGCGGACCTGATTGATTTTTTTCAACTGCTATGGAAACTCCTGGGTATTTGTTTTTTAATGCTTGCTGTATCTCTTTTCTTACCTCTCTTGAGCTTAACCCTTGACGATACTTAAAATCTCTAAAGGAAGTTGTGATTTTAGCTCTATTGGGTAGTTCCGCTAATCCTCCTAGTTCTTTATCTGGATTTTCTGTTCCTTCACCAACTTGCGAAATATTATTTTGAATCATAAAATTATAACCAGACTCATCATAATATTTATCAGAGTATATAATAGAATTTATATCTGCTTCAATCAGTTTAGCAATTTTATTAGTTTTGGAAATATCCGTGCCTTCAGGATATTCTACATAAACTATTATTTGTCTTGGATCTTCATCTGGAAAAAACTCTATACTAGTTCTTTGACTACCAACTGATTCTCCAAAGCTGATAAAAGCTAATATTAAACTTATAAAAGTTGAAAGGATGATCAAATAGGGTCTTTTCCCTACTAATATTTTTTTGAGCAAAATTTCGTAATAATTATCAAGAATTGGGAGGAACCTTGATTGAAAGTTATTTGCTAATTTTCTAAGAAAAAGTCTATAAAACCAGAAATTTATAGAAACAAATATCAGAAGGGATCCTAAAAACCTATAAAACCCAGCAATTTCTAAATCTTCTGTTGTAAAACCTAATATTAAAAATAAGATTCCAAAAATTCCAAGTATTGATGTAAGTCTAATTATTTTTGTTATTGGCATATTGGTGTCTTCAATTTTCATAAATCTTGAAACTAAAACCGAATTAAAAAAGACGGCTACAAATAGTGAAGAGCATAGTACTACCGATAGAGTAACCGGAAAAAAAACCATAAATTTACCTATTCTTCCAGGCCATAATCCAAGTGGAATAAATGCAGCGACCGTAGTTGCCGTAGAAATTATTATAGGAAAAGCAATTTCAGAGATGCCTTTTTTTGTAGCTTCTATTCTGTTCATGCCTTCTTTTTCCATCAACCTGTAGACATTCTCAACAACAACAACAGCATTATCAACTAACATCCCTAGTCCGAGGATTAGACCAAATAGAATCATAGTGTTTAATGTATTGCCCAAAGCACCTAATATTGCAATAGACATAAACATTGACATCGGAATAGCAATACCTACAAAAAGCGCATTTTTAAATCCTAAGAAAAATAATAATACTAAAACAACGATGACAACTCCAAAAATTATACTATTCACTAAATCTGTAACTTGATTTTCAGTCAATTCAGATTGATCATTTGCTATTGAAACGGTTAAATTTTTTGGAAATACATTGTTTATATTTTGTTCTACAATAGAACGTATTTTTTCTACTGCCAGTAAAGTGTTTTGTCCTGATCTTTTTTTGACTACTAACATTACAACAGGTTTTTCCTTTTCACGAGCGTAAGTTGTAACCTCTTTTTCCTTAAATTTTATTTCGGCTATATCTCTTAATAATACGGAGTTGTTGTATGATGATTTAACAACAAAATTTTCAAGATCTGAAGGAGAACTTATTTCTCCAATGATTCGAACCGTTTTTCTTTGTTCATTAGCTTTTAAATTACCCGCTGAAATAGAGATGTTTCCTGATTGAATTGAATTTATTATATCATAAAAGGAAACTTTGGAAGCCATCATTTTATAAATGTCTACTGCAATTTCAACTTCTTTTTCAAGTGCACCAGAAATATCAACTTTCTTGATTTCATTTAAACTTTCAATTTCATCCTGTAAAATTTCAGAATATTCTTTTAGTTTTTCAGTAGAGTAATCTCCTGAAATATTTATATTCACAATTGGCATTTCTTCTGTAAAAGTCATGTTGAACACATTAGGATCAACTTTTACATTGTTATACATAGGCCAATCTTCGCTAGCTACTGCAGATTCAACTTCATCTTTTACCTTAAGTTTAGCTTCAGTGTATCCAATTCCATCATCAAATTCAATTATTATTAATGAAAAATTTTCTTTGGAAGAAGATTTTATTTCTAGAATATTATTTACAGATTTAAGTTTATCTTCAAGAGGTTCTGTGATAAGTTTTTCAACATCTTCAGCTGTACTGCCAGGGTAAATAGAGCTAACAAATACTATATTTTCTTTTATTTCAGGATATTCTTCTCTTGGCATATTAAAGTAGGAGTTAATTCCTAAAAACAGAACTAACGCCATAACAACATACATTGTAGTGCTGTTATTTATTGCCCAAGAGGATGGTGCAAAATCTTTTTCTTTATTGTTCAATTGAGTATTTTTTAATTGATTATTTTAACTCTAGCGTTATTTACTAATTTTCTAACTCCTTCAGAAACCACTTTGTCTCCAGCATTAAGTCCTGATAGAACCTCTATTTTTATTCCATCATTTTTACCCGTAGAAATGATTGTTTTAGAGACATATGTCTTGTTATCTTTGTTATAAATCTTATAGACGTATTCTTTATTATCACTATCAATGCTAATGAAATTTTGATTTATCATTAATGCAGAGTCATTAGAATAATCGTTAATTTTTACCTTGGAATTTAAATTAGGTTTAATATTTAAATCGTTTTTTTCAATATCCATTTCTATTTTAAAAGTTCGATTAATGGGATTTATATAACTCCCTGATTGTCGAACAGTTGTTGAAATAGTTTTGTCAAGTAAAGGAAAGTGAACAATAGCTTTGTTACCAGAATTAATAGAAGCGATATGTTTTTCAGGAACATTAGATTCGATATATAAATTATCTAAATTTAGAAGCATCATAAGATTAGATCTTCCGGGGTAAACTACTTCACCTTTTTTTACTACTACATTATCAATAGTTCCACTAAAAGGAGCTTCAATCAATGTTTTCTTAATTTGTTTTTTCAATTGATTTATTCCCTGTTTTTGCGCTTCATACATTGACTTAGTTTCCAAGAATTTAATTTCACTTCCAATGTTTTGATCCCATAATCTTTTCTGTCTTTCAAAGGTTGTTTTTGTAAGTTCAAACCCTATTTCAAGCTGAGATAATTGTTCTTTTAATCCGCCATCATCAATTTTTATTAAGCGCTGTCCTTTTTTTACGACGTCTCCACTTTTCACATAAATAGCTTTAGCAACTCCGGAAAATTCTGGAAAAATATTTATTAACTCATCGGACTTAACACTTCCTTGAACTTGAACATAATGCTCAAAAATTACAGGATTAACTGCTAGAACTTCAACTATGGGTAATTGCGGATTAGTATTTAATTTATCTAGCTTATTATCTATAACCAGAAGCTTATTAAAAAAATCCTGTTGCGATTCTGCTATTTCTTTTCTTTTAAGTTTTATTTTGTCTACATCGTTTGAGTCTAATATGCTTTGAAGCGTAGAACTATTATCACATGATGTAATTGAAATAATTAGAAAGAGTATAAATATTTTTTTCATTTTAAAAATTAATTCTGGGTTAAAATAATATCAAGATTGGTTTTTTTGTTTATAACCTCAAGCATAGATTGAAGTAGTTGATTTTGAATGGAGTAGAGCTGAATTTGAGCCTGTCTTAAATCAAGACCAGAGATTAACCCTTCTAAGAATTTTATTTGATTTTTCCTTTCAATTTTTTCTGCAAGCTTAACATTTTCAACTGCGTTATTGTATGAATTTACAGCATATTCATATTCACTATTTGCATTATCTAACTGAATAATGATTTTATTTTTCGATTCAGATAAATCAATTTTAGATTTTTCAAATTCTATTTTAGCTTGTTGAGTTTTAGCAGATTTTCTTAAAGAACTGAAAACAGGAATTGACATTGAAACTCCAGCTATTGAGTAGCCATACCACTTTTGGTCGGACTTAAAAAAATTGAATGAATTATTATTGCCATCATACCCCCCATTTATAAATGCTCTTACAGTTGGAAGAGCTTTTGACTTTTCAAGTGTTAACAGAGTCTGTTGAGATTTTGAGTTATTTAAAGCCATTTGGTAATCAATATTTTTCTCTATTTCAAAATCTTCTATAGATTGTTTTTCAAGTATGTTTTTAAGAGTTAAATCCTGTAAACTATTACTAAGAACTATTTCTTTTTCAATATCGTAACCCATAATAAGTTTTAATAAGTTTAAAGAGGTTTTATTTAATTTAATAGAATAGTCAAGAGAATTTTTAACTGAACCGTAAGTGATTTTAAGTTGTTCTACATTTTCTAGTTCAGTAAAACCACTATTATAAATTTTATTAATTTCTTCTAAATTGCTTTTGACATTTGAAAGATTTCTTTCTAAAATTTTAACACTTTCTTGACTTACAAGCGCATTTCCATATGCAGCAATAATTGATTTTTTCACTTCTTGGTCAGTTTTTATTTTGGCGTTATAGGCAATTTCCATATAAAGTTTTATGGATGCTAATCCTACTGAATAGGATCCGTCAAATAACAGCTGAGACAACGTAACTGAGCCATCAATTGTTTGTTTTGTTCCAAAAGATAACTCAGCAAATTCGCCTGAATTTCCTCCAAAAAACTCAGCAGGAACTAAAGATACAGGTTGTTTAATATTATTATTATATTCAATAAAAGAGTTGATTTGAGGAAGACCAGTAGCTATTGTTTCCCATTTTTTTGCGTGAGCAATTTTCACATCATTTGATGCATTAACGGATGACCTGCTATTCTTTAAAGCATAATCAATAGCTTGATCCATACTAAAAGAACTTGTTTGTGAATTTCCATAAAAAAGACAAAAGCTAAAAAGTAATGTTAGAACTATTTTTTTCATTAATTATTTATAAAATGATTTAATTTTTTTAATCCTTTTTCCGTAACAATCCCTCTTAAATGGTATTCAATATAACTTTGCATTAACACTTTAGGGTCGAATTTTTCAGTTGAAAAAATAATGGGATTCTTAGTCCCTTTATAACCAATAAAATATAGTCTGGAAATAAAATCGACATTTATGTCTTTTCTAAAAAGGCCAAGTTTAATTCCGTTTTTTAAGCTGCTTGCAGTTGTTTCAATCATAAAATTGAATTGTTTTTTTTCAAGTTCGGCATGAATTAAAGGATAGTATTTTTGAAGTTGATATAGTGGAGAATTTTTTTCTCCTTTTAAAAATTTCATTATAAATAATTGGACATCATAAAGCTCACTTATAGGATCTAAAGAATCTTTTTTAATTTGACTTATACCTCCAGTAATACTGCTGTAAACATTAAAAGTGACAGATTTTACAAGTTCAGTTTTATCTTTAAAATAATTATATATAGTTTTTTTAGAAATGCCCATTTCTTGGGCTATGTGATCCATTGTTACACTTTTGAATCCAATATCAAGAAACAGATCTCTAGATTTTTCTATAATTAACTCTTTCAATGTTTTGTTTTTCGGTTGGCAAATATAACAAGGAAACTTTAAAAACCCTATTAGTTTCCAAGGTTTATTAATTTAAATGATATTTTATTAACATTTTATTTAAGTATTTTTACCTAAAAGTATTTTCAGTGAGTCCAATCAAATTCTATACCGAATTAATAAATAATGGCTTAAAAAACCTTTCATTTTCTAATAAACCAAAATCTCTTTATGATCCTATAAAGTATATTTTAGATTTAGAAGGAAAAAGGATCAGACCTATTTTAACTTTAATGTCTTGTAATTCATTTGGCTTAGATCCTAAAGAAGCCTTAAGCGCTAGTTTATCTTTAGAGTGTTTTCATAATTTTACTTTAATGCATGATGATATAATGGATTCTGCATTAACAAGAAGAGGCGAACAAACTGTTCATGTCAAATGGAATTCTGACAGAGCTATTCTATCAGGAGATGCTATGTTGATTTTTTCATATCAGTTATTAGAATCATATGATTTAAAAACTTATAGTAGTTTAAATAAACTACTTAATAAAACAGCCTTAGAAGTTTGTGAGGGGCAGCAATATGATATAGATTTTGAAACTAAAGTGGAAGTAAATCTTGATCAATATTTGGAAATGATAAGACTTAAAACGGCTGTTTTAGTTGGAGCTTCTTTACAAATGGGCGCAATAGTAGCTAATGCAAGCAAGCAAGATCAAACCTGTATTTATAATTTTGGAATTAACCTTGGTTTAGCATTTCAATTGCAAGATGATTTGTTGGATGTTTTTGGAGATTATGATTTGGTTGGAAAAAAAATTGGCGGAGATATTTTAGAAAACAAAAAAACAATTCTCTTTCACATGACTAGATCTAATTCGACTAAAATTCAAATTAGTGAATTAGAAAGTTTATATGATTCAGATGAATTAAATTCAGAGTTAAAAATTTCAAAAGTCACTTCTATATTTAAGAGAGCTAAGGCAGATATTTTAACTTCAAAATTAGTTTTAGATTATACTGATAAAGCAATAAAATATATAGATGATTTATCTATCGCAGAACTTCAAAAAGACGAGTTCAGAGTTTTTTCTAAACAATTAATGAGTCGCAAGTTGTAAACTATATTTTTTAGGCAAGACTAAATTAATTTTTTTGTTTTCGAAAAAATCAATACATTTGCACGCATGTTGTCATATTCAGAAGAGAATCATTTGAAGGCTATTTTTCATCTTTCATTAAATAATGAAAGTGGAGTTAGCACAAATTCTATTGCTTCAAAGATGAATTCTAAAGCTCCCTCAGTTACTGAGATGTTAAAAAAATTATCTGAAAAGAACTTAGTCGTTTATAAAAAATATCAAGGGGTTTTATTGACAGATTTTGGCAGAAAAACTGCTTTAAGTGTGATTAGAAAACACAGGCTTTGGGAAGTTTTTTTGGTAAAAAAACTAAATTTTAAATGGGATGAAGTTCATGATATAGCTGAACAGTTAGAACATATTAAATCTGAAAAATTAACCAATGAGTTAGATAAATTTTTAGACTATCCAACTCATGACCCTCATGGTGATCCAATACCTAATCCAGCAGGATTTATTAAATACACAGCTAAACTTGTGCTTTCAGATCTTTTGATAGGCGAGACAGGTAAATTTTTTGGAGTTAAAGACTCTTCCTCTAGTTTTTTGAAATATTTGGATAAAAGAGAAATTTCTTTAGGATCTAATATTAAAGTTCTTCATAAAGAGGAGTTTGATGAATCAATTCAGATAGGACTAGATGATACTAACTTGAGCATTTCTGTTAAATCAGCAGCTAATATTTATGTAACTAAATTATAATTATGTACGAACAAATTCTTGTTTTTTTTGAAAATACAGATCCAGTTTTAGGAGCTTTGTACGCAACACTTTTTACCTGGGGCTTAACAGCTTTTGGAGCTTCGTTTGTATTCATTTTTAAAAACATGAACAGGGTAGTTTTAGATGGAATGCTGGGTTTTACAGGAGGCGTTATGGTTGCTGCAAGTTTTTGGAGCTTGTTAGCTCCTGGTATAGAAATGAGTGAAGGCGAAGGTTTTGTTAAAGTTATACCCGCTGCAGTAGGATTTGCACTTGGAGCTTTATTTATTTTTGCATTAGATAAAGTCCTCCCTCATATTCATATTAATTTCAAAGAAGCAGAAGGAATAAAAACACCATGGCATCGAACTACCTTATTAGTGTTAGCAATAACATTGCATAATATTCCTGAAGGTTTGGCTATTGGAGTTTTATTTGGGGGGGTAGCGGCAGGATTGCCTGAAGCATCTATTGCTGGGGCAGTAGTTTTAGCTATTGGAATTGGAATACAAAACTTTCCTGAAGGAATAGCCGTTTCTATGCCCTTAAGAAGACAAGGGATGAGCAGACGGAAGAGCTTTATGTATGGACAGGCATCTGCTATAGTAGAGCCAATAGCAGCTGTAATTGGAGCTGTAGCAGTTACTTTTTTCACTCCTATACTTCCATATGCTTTAGCTTTTGCTGCTGGAGCAATGATATTTGTTGTAGTCGAAGAAGTAATTCCTGAAACCCAACAGGACAAAAATACGGATATAGCCACACTTGGCTTTATTGGAGGGTTTATAGTAATGATGGTATTAGATGTAGCCCTTGGTTAGTAATTATTATTTTTCATGAAATATTTTTTTATTTTTTTATTTTTAATCCCTATATACGCATACTCTCAAGTCACAGAGATTAAAGGCTCTGTAAATTCTGAATTTGGAGTTTTAAGTTATGCAAGTCTGAGTATACTAGATTCTGATCTGGGGATAATTGCTGATGAAAAAGGGGAGTTTAATTTACAACTAGACCTTTCCATTCATAAAACTCTCTTTGTTTCGTTTTTAGGCCATATTTCACAAAAAATTTCTTTAAATAACCCTTTATTTGACTTAAAAAACTTGCTGATCGTTTTAGAGGAAGATATAAACGGTTTGAATGAGGTGGTAGTTACAGGAACTTTAAAAGATGAGTATGTAACAGAATCTCCAGTGAAGGTCAATGTAATAACAAGTAAAAAAATAAATTCATTTCTTCCTTCTGGAGGAGCAAACATCACTGAAATAGTTCAACTTATTAATGGAGCTCAAGAGGTAATAGCTTGTGGAGTTTGTTATACAAATTCAATAAGCATAAACGGTTTAGAGGGTCCTTATACATCGTTATTATTAGATGGCATTCCTATGTATGGAAACTTAGCATCAGTATATGGACTTAATGGAATACCAAATATGATAATAGATAGATTAGAAATTGTTAAAGGACCAAGTAGTACTTTATATGGTTCTGAAGCAGTTGCTGGCGTAATTAATATCATAACCAAGAACCCTAAAGATCAACCTTTTCTTTCTTTAGATGTTCAAGGTACTTCACATAAAGAGAGTTTTGTGAATTTGGCTTTAACTCCTAATATTGGAAAATCATATGGTTATTTTGGAGTGAATTGGGATCGAAAAAGCGATTATGATGATTATAATAATGATGGTTTTGGAGATGATATTAATTTAAGTAGGTTTTCAATTTTTAATAAATGGAATATTTACAGAGAATCTAAAAAAGAATTTATTATATCAGCGAGATACTATTTTGAAGACAGAAGAAATGGAGTGAGAGAATATTTAAGTAATAATAATTATAAAAAAATTAGAGGAGATAATAAGGTTTATGGAGAAAGTATTTATACAAATCGATTTGAATTATTTGGAAAATATGAATTTGCTTTCACTGACGGATTTGAAGTAAATTATTCTTATTCAAAGCATGATCAAAACAGCTATTATGGATCTGATTATTATCAGGCAAATCAAACGATTTTTTTTTCACAATTTACTTTAGACAGGAATTATGGAAATCATGATTTATTATTTGGAGCGTCTGTTAAAAACAACCTATACGATGATAATACCATAGCCACTCAGTCTGTTATTAATGGAACAATTATCAATAAAAGTTCAAATCAATTAATTCCTGGATTATTAATTCAAGATCAATACAAGCCATCAAAAAAAATATCTTTAATTGGTGGTTTTAGAATCGATCATTTTAACGAACACGGATTTATTTATGCCCCTAGTTTTCACCTGAAATATAATCCAGGAGAATGGCTGTCATTTCGGTTAAATGCCGGAACAGGGTTCAGAATAGTCAATTTATTTACAGAGGATCATGCATTTATTACTGGACAAAGAGAAGTTAAAATTTTAGAAAATTTAAAACCAGAAGAATCTAAAAGCCTAATTTTTAATGCAAATTATATTTACACTGGATTAAACGGCTCTGGAAATATAGATTTGGATCTTTTTTACACTTATTTTTCAAATAAAATAATTCCGAATTATGATAATCAAAACTTTATTATTTATCAAAACTCGGATGGACATGCTTATTCTAAAGGTATAAGTGGAGCATTAAACCATACCTTTTTAAATGGAATTGCTTTTTCCCTAACATTTAATCATCAAATTGTTAGATATACTGAAATTGAAAATAATATAGAGTCTTTTTTTGACATGATGCACTCCCCTAAATGGAGTGGAGGTTTTAACTTGAAATTTCCAATTAATAAAAAATGGTCTGTCAATTCTTCCTCTAATTATGTAGGGTTAATGAAATTGCCAACTGTCTTTGAAATGAATGATAGTGGAGATATAAGCTCTGTGGCCAGACCAACTAAAAGTAAGCCATTCAGCATACACAATGTTAATATAAATGGAATTTTAAACAATCAAAATGAAATATATTTTGGAATGCTTAATATATTTAATTTTAGACAAAAAGAATCTCCATTAGTTGGCTATAACGATCCAAATAGTTTTAAAGGATTTAGTCCATATTTTGACACATCTTATGCTTATGCACCAAATCATGGAAGGGAAATATTTGTTGGTTATAGGTTAAATATTTTTAGAGACAACAAAAGATAATTTAATTATTTACAATTACAATCATCACTGCCACATCCTTTTTCAGGATTATTATAAAAGTATTTTTTATATAAGAATAAAATGGAAATCGTAACAGCAAGAATTGTTAGTGTTAATTGCATAGTTAAATTTATGAAATAAGTTGATAAACTATTAGAGCAGCTAAATAAGCGATAACAGTCATTATAATTAACTGTGCAGCTGGCCACTTCCAACTATTAGTTTCTTTCTTAACTACCGCTAGTGTGCTCATACACTGCATAGCAAAAGCGTAAAAAATCATTAAAGAAACTCCAGAGGCTAAGCCAAATAGCGGAGTGCCATCTTCTCTGACTTCATTAGACATTCTTTCTCTTATAGTCTCTTCTTTATCACTTTCAACACTATAAATTGTGGCTAGAGTTCCAACAAACACCTCCCTAGCAGCAAAAGAGGTCACAATAGCAATTCCAATTTTCCAGTCATAACCCAAAGGACTTATTATTGGCTCTATGCTTTTTCCAATATTGCCAAGAATAGAATGTTCTAACTTATAAGCACTTAACTTATTGTTATAATCTGATGGATTTTCATAATCAGCATGGTTAATAGTGGTTTCTGCATTATTAAATTTTTCACCAATTCCATTTGAAGCTAGAACCCATAAAAGAATTGAGATGGATAAAATTATTTTTCCTGCTTCAAAAACAAAAGATTTTGTTTTTTCTATAACTGTAAATAATACATTTCTAAATAAGGGCAGTTTATAATTTGGCATTTCAATCACAAAAAAAGTTTTAGATTTTATTTTTAAAATTTTATTTAAAATATAAGCTGAAAAAATAGCCGCTAAAAATCCTAATAAATACAACCCCATTAATGTAAGACCCTGCGCATTGATTCCTAGAAACCTTTCGTTTGGAATTACTAATGAAATAAGAATTAAATATACTGGTAATCTTGCCGAGCATGTAGTGAAAGGAGTAACTAATATAGTTATGAGTCTCTCTTTCCAATTTTCAATATTTCTTGTAGCCATTATCGCTGGGATAGCACAAGCGGTACCAGAAATTAAAGGGACAATACTTTTTCCACTCAATCCATATCTTCTCATGACCCGATCCATTAAAAAGACTACACGACTCATGTATCCACTTTCTTCTAGAACTGAAATAAACATAAATAAAAAAGCAATTTGAGGGATGAATATCACAATTCCTCCAATTCCAGGAATAATCCCTTCTGACAATAAACTAGTGAATGTTCCTGGAGGTAATTGAGTTTTTGAAAATGAACTTAGTTGACTAAAAGCACTATCAATTGCATCCATCGGGTAACTACTCCAATCAAAAATAGCTTGAAATATTGCAAGAAGAATTAAAAAGAAAATAGCGTAACCCCAAAATTTATGAATTAAAATTCTGTCCAACTTTGATCCAAAACCTGTAGCTAATTTAGGATCTAAAATATAAGATTGCTTTAATACATTATTTATAAATTGATATCTTTTAATAGTTTCTTTTTGTTGTAGCCTTTTAAGATAGGAAATGGGTTTTGTTTGAAAATTTGAAGAATCTTTAACTTTATCTCTATCTAGATTTCCAAAATTAACATCTTGAGTAATTACAAGCCAAAGTTTATAAACTAATTGATTAGGAAAAGTTTTTTCTAATCCTTCAAAATAATCCTTGTCAATATCCGTAATATTAATGAGTGAGTTTATAGGAAGTTTTTTATACTCAGAAATAATTTTTTTTAATTCAAATAATCCTTTTTTCTTCCTTGAACTATATAATACTACTTTAGTTTCTAGAGATTTTTCTAAATTTGAAATATCAATAGTTATCCCTTTTCTTTTCATGACATCAGACATGTTTATGACAAGAATAACAGGAATTTTTAAATCTTTTATTTGAGTGAAAAGTAATAAGTTTCTTTTTAGGTTTTCAACATCTGAGATAACTACCGCTACATCGGGATAATCTTTATCATTTTTATTTAATAATAACTCTATAACCACACTTTCATCCAACGAAGATGCATTAAGGCTATAGGTTCCAGGCAAATCTAAAATATGGGCTTTTACCCCTCTTTCTAGCTTACAAATTCCTTCCTTTTTTTCAACTGTAATTCCAGGGTAATTACCAACTTTTTGATTTAGTCCCGTCAAATCGTTAAATACAGATGATTTACCTGTATTGGGATTTCCAATGAGCGCAACATTTAATCGTTTACTCATTTATATTTTTTTAACAATAATATGATGCGCGGTTTCTCTGCGTATAGCTAACCTACTACCATTTACATCTAAATACATAGGGTCTTTAAATGGCGCTAATTGCAATAATTTAATAGTGTTGCCTGGTAAACAGCCCATTTCGATTAATTTTAAAGGAATGAAGTCAGTAACAATATCCAGTATTATTGCTTTTTCACCTCTTTTTAAATCGTTTAATGTCAAATTTCTTTATTTAGAATGATTTTAAAGAAGCAAAAGTAGTATATTTTTTATTGAGAGAGATCAAAAAAAATTAGTTTATGTAAGATTCCTCAAGTGTGTTAATGTCAGAGATAAGGTTGTTCATTTCCTCATTATTTGTTCCATCGTAAAAGCCTCTAATTCTCTTTTCTTTATCTATTAAAACGAAATTTTCAGTATGAATCATATCATACTTTCCGCCATCACCATCATTTTTAGCAACTAGGTAAGATTTTCTAGCTAAATCATAAATCATTTTTTTGTTTCCGGTTAACAAGTTCCATTTAGAATCCAACACTCCTTTTTCAAGAGCATAATTTTTCAAGACTTCAACATTATCAATACCAGGCGTGACCGAAAAAGAAACTAAAAGAACATCTTTGTTAAGTAATAGTTTTTCCTGCAAGTAAGTCATGTTGTCTGTCATTATTGGACATATAGTAGGACAGGTTGTAAAGAAAAAATCAGCTACATAAATTTTATTATTATAATTTTTTTCAGTAATTTTTTTTCCATTTTGATTGGTAAGAGAGAAATCAGCTATTCTGTGATATTTTTTTATGTAACGAATGTTTTTATCAACTAATTCTTGAGAAACCATGTTAGGACTATAAATAGGCAAAATAATTTTAGGCTGTAAAATGAAATAAAAAGAAGTTAAAACAATAACAGAAAAAAAAGTCATAATTAAAATAAGCGGGCCGTATCTTTTTAAAAATTTTTTATACATAAATCTTTTATTGAAAATTAATTAATTAGAGTTCATTAAGCTTTCTATCTCATCTATTTCAATGGGAATGTTTTTCATAAGATTAACAGGAAAGTTGTTTTCCTGAACGATAACATCGTCTTCTAACCTGATTCCAAAGCCTTCTTTAGGAATGTAAATGCCAGGTTCTACAGTAAAAACCATGTTTTTTTCAATAGGCTCATGAATGTTTCCGTAATCATGTGTGTCTAACCCTAGATGATGAGAAGTTCCATGAGTAAAGTATTTTTTAAAAGCTGGATTAGAATCACTTTGATTTTGAATGTCGGATTTATCTATAAGCCCTAATTTTAACAATTCAGAAGTCATAATATTCCCTACTTCATTATGGTGATCTTTCCATAAAATACCTGGATTCAGTAATTTAGTTGCTTCATTTTTTACATGTAATACAGAGCTATAAACTTCTTTTTGACGTTTAGTGAATTTTCCAGAAACCGGTACTGTTCGTGTCATATCGCTAGAGTAATTAGCATATTCAGCTCCAACATCTAACAAAATAACATCACCATCCCGACATTGGTTATTGTTTTCAACATAATGTAGGATATTGGAATTTTTACCTGAAGCAATGATTGGACTGTAGGCAAATTTTCTAGATCTATTAATTAAGAATTCATGTGAAAATTCAGCTTCAATTTCATACTCCCAAACACCAGGCTTAATAAATTTCAAAACTCTTCTAAACCCTTTTTCAGTTATGTCACAAGCCTTTTGTATTAATTCAAGTTCAATTGACTCCTTAATAGATCTTAGATTTTGTAAAATGGGATTACTTCTTTGAATATTTTTAATTGGATATTTTTTTTGAATCCATTTGTTAAAGCGAGCTTCCCTTGTTTCTGTTTCAACTTTAGCTCTATAATGCTCATTGGTGTTTATGTAAAGAACATCACATTCTAGCATTAAATTTTCAAGTATTTTTTCTAAATCTTCTAACCAATAAACTGTCTTAACTCCAGAATTCATAAAAGCATTTTCTTTACTTAATTTTTCTCCCTCCCAATGAGTTAAAGTTTCATTAGGCTTTGTTAAAAAAAGAATCTCTCTATGTTTAGAATTTTTACAATTTGGACACAAAACAAGTATACTCTCTTCTTGATTTATTCCAGATAAATAAAAAAGATCTCTGTGTTGTTCAAAAGGGAGAGTTGTGTCAGCACTGACCGGATAAAGATCGTTTGAATTAAAAAAAGCAATACTTTTTGCGTTCATTTTGTTCATGAACTTTGCTCTGTTTTTTATAAACAAGGACCTATCAATAGCTGAGTACTTCATGAAGTATAATTTTATATTCAAAAATAGTATATTTAATGTATTAACAGCTACCTAATAAAGGGGAAATAAAGATTTTAATTATGAAAAATTTAATATGTATAATTTTTTTGTGTATTCAATTTTTGTTATTTGCACAAGTCAGCACGCCTTCACTAGAATTAATAAATGGTATTAATTTACAAAATGAATTAATTCAAAATTCAATTGTAAAAAACTTAGAGTTTAGAAATATCGGTCCAAGTGTAATGAGTGGAAGGGTTACGGACATAGAGGTTAATCCTGAAGATTCAACAGAATTTTATATAGCTTATGCCTCCGGGGGTTTATGGCATACGATTAATAATGGGACCACTTTTAATTCGATTTTTGACAATGCAAACACTCAGAATATTGGAGATTTTGATGTTGACTGGAATAACAGAATAATTATAGTAGGAACTGGTGAAAACAATTCTTCAAGATCTTCATACGCTGGAATAGGAATATTAAGATCAAGCGATAACGGAAAAAATTGGGAGAACATAGGTCTAACAGACTCTCATCATATTGGTAAAGTAAAAATTAATCCAAATAACTCAAATGAAATAATTGTTGGAGTATTAGGACACTTGTATTCTACAAATATGCAAAGAGGAATTTTCAAAACTATTAATAGTGGAAAAACATGGACAAAAAAACTAGAAATAGATGAAAAAACAGGCATAATAGACATAGATATTGACCCACAGAATTTTAATATTCAATATGCTTCGTCTTGGGAAAAGGAAAGAGCATCTTGGGACTTTATTGGGAATGGATCCAAATCTGGAATTTACAAATCTATTGATTCAGGAGAAAGCTGGGAATTAATCTCAACAAAAGAAAGTGGATTTCCATCCGATTCTGGTGTTGGAAGGATTGGGATATCTGTTTTTGACAAAAACACAATTTATGCAATAATTGATAATCAGTCAAGACGGCCAAAACAAAAAGAAATAAAGAGAGATGGCATAGATAAAAATATTTTTGAAAATATGTCAGTCAAGGATTTTATTGCACTAAATAATAAGTCACTGAATGATTTTTTAGATAATAATGGTTTCCCAAAAAAATATGATGCTACAACGGTTAAAAATCTTGTTAGTTCAAACGAGATAGAGCCATTAGATCTTAAACTATTTTTAGAAGATGCTAACACGGTTATGTTTGATACTCCTATAATTGGAGCTGAAGTTTACAGAAGTGATGATGGGGGCAAAACTTGGATAAAGAAAAACTCCTATTATTTGGATAGACTATATAACACTTACGGATATTACTTTGGAAGAATTCATGTTTCACCAACTAATAAAGATCATATTTATGTTTATGGGGTTCCAATTATAAAATCAATTGACGGAGGGATCACGTATAAATCTATAGATTATCAAAATGTGCACGCGGACCATCATGATTTATGGATCAATCCTAAAAACCCAGATCACTTAATTAATGGAAATGATGGAGGAATGAACATGAGTTACGATGGCGGGAAAAATTGGTCGAAACTTAATCAACCTAGTGTAGGACAATTTTATTCAATTAACGTTGACTATGAAAAACCTTATAATGTATATGGCGGTCTTCAGGACAATGGGGTATGGATGGCTCCTGGCAATTCAGTAGAAAGTGCTAGATGGCATCAAACGGGTCATAATAATTGGACTTCTATTGGTGGGGGAGATGGAATGCAAGTCCAAATTGATAATCGTGATTCAAATATTATTTATACTGGATCTCAATTTGGAGTCTATTTTAGATTAAATAAAAAGACTGGGAAAAGACATTATTTAAAGCCTAAACATGATTTAGGGGAATCGCCTTTAAGGTTTAATTGGCAAACACCGATATTATTATCTCTTCATAATCAAGATATTTTTTATTTAGGAAGTAATAAGCTGCATGTTTCATTAAACAAGGGCGACGATTGGACATTTAAATCGATGGACTTGACTAAAGGAGTTAAACAAGGAAACGTTCCATATGGCACTTTAAGCACAATAGATGAATCCATTTTTAAGTTTGGAAAACTAGTTGTAGGTTCTGATGATGGTTTAATTCATTTAAGTAAGGATGGCGGAAATACTTGGGATTTAATTTCTAATGATTTACCTCAAAATTTATGGGTTAGTAGAGTTATTTTTTCAAAACATCATAAAAACAGAATTTATGCTACTTTAAATGGCTATAGATATGATGATTTTAAACCTTATGTTTTTATAAGTGATGATAATGGAAAGAATTGGAAAACCTTAAGCAATAAACTTCCTATATCCTCAGTTAATGTTATAAAAGAAGATCCTTTTAATGAAAATCTTATTTATTTGGGAACCGATAATGGCGCTTATATTAGTTTTGATAACGGAGATGCCTGGTGGCCTTTTAGTAACGGCTTAAATAAGGTTGCAGTACATGATTTGGTTATTCAAAGTGAAGCGAAAGAGCTTTTATTAGGTACTCATGGACGATCAATTTATAAAACGGATTTATCAATTATTTATAATTATTTAAACAAAAGAGAGGTTGATAAAGACGGAATTGTTTATACAATTAATGACATTAATTATTCTAATCGTTGGGGCTCAAGATCTTATAATTGGTCAGAGTATAATGAACCAAAATTAAAATTTTATGTTTTTTCAAACACCCAACAAACAGCTAAAGTCAAGTTAATTAACAATGATGGTTTAACAATTTTAAAAAAAGATTTAGATTTAAAAATTGGTTTTCAAGAAATCACTTTAGAGATAAATTACTCGAAAGAAGCTCTTAAGTCTATTAAAAAGAGAACTAAAGTTGAAATTAAAAAAGCTGACAACGAAAAATATTATTTCAAAAAAGGAGATTACAAACTCTTTATCAATAAAGATTCTGAATCATTCCAAATAAAATAAATAAGTTTCATTTTTATTGTCTTATAACTATTCATGGTTTAATTTTACCTTTATAATAAGAATCGGTTGTTTATGAGTAAAGTAATAGAGTCTTCTATTTTAAGAAAAGTATCCATGGCGCTTTCGGGCATTTTTTTAATAATTTTTTTACTGCAACATTTTATAATTAATATATCTTCTGTTTTTAGTGAGGCTACCTTTAATCAGCTCTCTCATTTTATGGGGACTAATTTTATAGTCCAGTTTATTGCGCAACCTATTTTAATATTAGGAGTTTTATTTCATTTCATTATGGGCTTTGTCTTAAATTTTCAAAACAGAAATGCCAGAGTTGAAAAATATGTTAAATATAAAGGTAGTGCAAATGCTAGTTGGATTTCTAGGAATATGATTATAACCGGAGCAGTTGTTTTATCTTTTCTTGGACTTCATTTTTATGACTTTTGGATTCCAGAGATTAATCATAAGTATATCGAATTTTTACCTGAAGATCCTAACAGGTATTACACCGAATTAACACACAAGTTTGAAGATTTAATTAAAGTTATTTTATATACCATTTCTTTTGGCTTTTTGTCTTTACACTTATTGCATGGGTTTTCTTCTTCTTTTCAATCCTTAGGAGTAAATAATAAATTCACATCAACAATAAAATTAATTGGCAAAATATACGCTATTGGAATTCCTTTTGGGTTTTGTTTTATAGCTATTTTCCATTACTTAAATAATTAGGCCATGGCAAAATTAGATTCGAAAGTACCTAAAGGACCAATTTCTGAAAAATGGACCAACCACAAAAATAACATCAGGTTAGTTAGCCCTGCCAATAAAAGACAAATCGATGTGATTGTAGTAGGAACTGGTTTAGCTGGAGGATCTGCTGCAGCTACTTTAGCTGAGTTGGGATACAATGTAAAATCATTTTGTTTTCAAGATTCACCAAGAAGAGCTCATTCAATTGCCGCACAGGGGGGGATTAATGCTGCTAAAAATTATCAAGGTGATGGAGATTCTATACATCGTTTATTTTATGATACTGTTAAGGGAGGGGATTATCGTTCAAGAGAATCTAATGTTCACAGACTTGCAGAAGTGTCTGCCAACATTATCGATCAGTGCGTCGCTCAAGGTGTTCCTTTTGCAAGAGATTACGGAGGCTTATTAGATAATAGATCTTTCGGTGGTGTATTAGTGTCAAGAACCTTTTATGCAAAAGGTCAAACTGGGCAACAATTACTTTTAGGAGCATATTCTGCCATGAATCGCCAAATAGCAAGAGGAAAAATTAAAATGTTCAATCGTCATGAGATGATGGATGTAGTTCTAGTTGATGGAAAAGCAAGAGGAATTATAACTAGAAACTTAATTAATGGAAAAATTGAACGTCATTCAGCACATGCTGTAGTTATAGCCTCAGGAGGATATGGAAATTTATTTTTTCTATCGACCAATGCGATGGGGAGTAATGTTTCAGCTACATGGAAAATTCACAAAAAAGGAGCATATTTTGCTAACCCTTGCTTCACGCAAATACATCCCACGTGTATCCCTGTTTCTGGAGATCATCAATCAAAATTAACATTAATGTCGGAGTCATTGAGAAATGATGGCAGGATCTGGGTGCCTAAAACAAAAGAAGATGCTCAAGCTATTAGAGAAGGCAAGTTAAACCCGACAGATTTAAGTGAAGATAAAAGAGATTATTATTTAGAAAGGCGATATCCTGCATTTGGCAATTTAGTTCCAAGAGATGTAGCTTCAAGAGCAGCTAAAGAACGTTGTGATACTGGTTTTGGAGTTAATAAAACAGGAGAAGCAGTTTTTCTTGATTTTGCTGCGGCAATTGTAAGGTATGGTAAAGAAAAAGCACATTTGAAGGGTCTAGATGAAGATGATATCAAAGTGGTTAATGAATTAGGTAAGGCTGCTGTAAAATCTAAGTATGGGAATTTATTTCAGATGTATGAAAAAATAGTAGATGAAAACCCTTACGAAACCCCAATGATGATTTACCCTGCTGTACATTACACGATGGGAGGAACATGGGTTGATTATAACTTAATGACTACAATCCCTGGTTGTTTTGCTATTGGTGAAGCAAATTTCTCTGATCATGGAGCTAATAGATTAGGTGCATCTGCTTTAATGCAAGGGCTTGCGGACGGATATTTTGTATTACCCTATACTATTGGAGATTATCTAGCTGACGATATTAGAACTGGAGCCATAAGCACTGACTCTAAAGAGTTTGAAGAAGCTGAAAATGATGTTAAACAAAAAATAGAAAGTTTATTAAAAACTAAAGGAAATAAAACAGTTGACTACTATCATAAAAAATTAGGTAAAATTATTTGGAATAAATGTGGGATGTCTAGAAATGCTGATGATTTAAAGCAAGCAATTGAAGAAATTAAAATACTAAGAGAGGATTTCTACGCTAACGTATTAGTTCCTGGATCAAGTGACTCTTTTAATGAGCCATTAGCTAAGGCAATAAGAGTTTCAGATTTTTTAGAGTTAGGTGAGCTATTTGCAAAAGATGCTTTAGAAAGAAAGGAATCCTGTGGCGGACATTTTAGAGAAGAACATCAGTCTAAAGAGGGGGAAGCTTTAAGAGATGATGAAAATTTTACTTTTGTTTCAGCATGGGAGTACAAAGGGAATCCTAGTGATGCAGTTCTACATAAAGAACAATTGAATTATGAAAATATTGAACTTAAAACTAGGTCTTACAAATAGATATGAAACTAACATTAAAAGTTTGGCGACAAAAAAATTCTAAAGAAAAAGGTAAAATAGAGTCCTACGATATTGATAAAATATCGCCTGACATGTCTTTTTTAGAAATGATGGATGTTTTAAATGAAAAGTTAACTATTGAAGGATTAGACCCTGTGGCATTTGATCATGACTGTAGAGAAGGCATATGCGGCTCTTGTTCAATGTTTATAAATGGTGAAGCTCATGGCCCCGACAGATTGGTAACAACCTGTCAGCTTCATATGAGAAAATTCAATGATGGTGAAACAATCTATATAGAACCCTTTAGAGCTAAAACCTTTCCCGTAATTAAAGATTTAGTAGTAGACAGATCTTCTTTTGATAGAATTCAACATGCAGGAGGGTTTATTTCTGTTAATACATCTGGAAATACTCAAGACGCAAATTCGATTCCAATAGAAAAACAAAAGGCTGATAATGCTTTTGATGCCGCAACATGTATCGGTTGTGGCGCCTGTGTTGCAACGTGTAAAAACTCAAGCGCTATGTTATTTGTTTCAGCAAAAGTATCTCAATACGCTCTACTTCCACAAGGAAAAATTGAGGCAACAGATAGAGTTTTAAACATGGTTAAACAGATGGATGATGAAGGGTTTGGAAACTGTACTAATACAGGAGCTTGTGAGGTAGAATGTCCTAAAGGAATTTCACTTGAAAACATAGCTAGATTAAATAGAGAATTTATTAAAGCTAAAATAAAATCATAGTTTAATTGCTCAAATTAATTTTCTCCTCTAAAATCCAATTTGCTCTTACAATAAGCTCATCTTTATAATGAAATATTTTTTCAGGTTTGATCCTTTTTAAAAAACTTCCAGTATCCCACTTGTTATTTTCATTTGCATCTTCAATAATTCTAATAAAGTATTTAGATGGGAGAATATTTTCAAAAACACAAGTATCTTCATAAGACGCTAAAACTTTTTCTTGAATAACCTCTTCTTTTTCATTAGTTAACTGTACTATAATTGGGAAATTAACAATATTTTCAATTCTCGCTTTAATTGTACCATAGTCAGCTCTGCTTTTTGTTGAAAAACTATAGTTTAAAGTGTCATTGGAAGATTTGAAAAAATCAGCAATTGCGTTAGGAAAAACTGATAAAGTATATTTATCATTAGGAAGCAGTTCAAAATCAAAAACTATATCAAAATTATTTTTATCAATTACTGCTTTAAAAGGAATTGAAATAGAATCTTTATTTATTAATTTAATGTATTCAGTATTAATACTATCTAAAGGAATGTTGCTAAATATTTTGAACTTTTCATCTAATTCTAAACTAGTTTTTGTGGATGGAGTAATGATTAAAGAATCTTTTTCGGCTTCTTTAAATTTTACAGTATAATAATTTTTTTGTTCATTGTTGTTTAAAACGAACCTTAATGAATCGTATTTAATATCACTAAACCAATAACTTAAAGTATCTTTTTCTTTATTTTTGGTTAAAACTGATTTAATATCTTTGTCGAAATTGTTCAATAGTTCTATGGTGACATTAGAATATATTCCACTAAAACCAAAGCCAACTCTATTATTACTCTCTAAAAAGGGTTTAAAACTTTTAAAAGGTAAGTTTTCTTTAAAAACTTCCATATTTAGGCTATCATTAATTGGGAGATCAACTAAATCAGATACAAATCCTATTTGCTCGAAAGCTGGATCAAACTTATAATTGTTGTTTACATCTTTTATAGCAACTAATAAATATTTACCTTTTTTTAGATTAGTCATTTCGTAATTAGTGCTATCTAAGGTGCTGCCTACATAATTAGGAATAGAATTAAAAATTAAAGAATCATTGAAATTTTCATCAAAAGGGTATAAAAATGTAGAAATAAAATCATCAGGAGTTCTTTTAATAGCACTTTTTATATTTCCAGAAATTTTCAAAGAATCTATATATCCGCCAGTTGAAAAAACATATTTAAAAAATGGAAGAGGATTTCCTTCGTTATTGTCTACTATACTTTGACCAAAGTTGAAAACATAAGTAGTGTTTTTGGGTAATGAATTATTAATGTCTATTTGAATATATTTTGAAGCACCAGATTGAGGACTTATTGAATAGAGGGCTTTATCAATTGGCGGAGAAACTACAAGTTGTTTTCTGAAATCTTTTAACTTAATGTATTCGTTAAAATAAAGCCTAATACGTTTCTCGCTAAAATTGATAGAATTTTGTTTTGGCTCAGCTTTTAAAAGAAAAGGAGGGGCTTCATCTTTAGGCCCTCCGTCTGGAATTCCTCTTTTTGCACACTGAGTGATCAAAACAGAGATTAAACATATTAAAAGAAAATTTGTTTTTTTCATATATAAACTGCAAATCAATAGCAAATTAACAATTATTTTTTCCTATTTCCATTTAAACAATATAAATAGAATTTTTTAAAATATATCTGCTATTTTTGCTTTTATGACATCAGAAGAAAAATTTAAAAAAGTAATATCACACGCTAAAGAATATGGGTTTGTCTTTCCGTCTAGTGAAATTTATGATGGACTTAGTGCTGTTTATGATTATGGTCAAAATGGTGCTTCACTTAAAAACAACATTAAAGATTATTGGTTAAAGGCAATGGTTCAGCTCAATGACAATATAGTCAACATTGATTCTGCCATACTAATGCACCCATCAATATGGAAAGCCTCTGGACACGTAGATGCCTTTAACGATCCGTTAATTGATAATAAAGACTCTAAAAAACGATATAGAGCTGATGTTTTAATAGAGGATCATATATCAAAAATCGAAAAAAAAATTGACAAAGAAGTTGCAAAGGCTCAAAAAAAATTTGGTGAAAATTTTGATAAAGAAAAATATATTAGCACGAACCCTAGAGTTTTACAGTATCTCGATAAAATAAAATTAATTCATAATGATTTCTCAAAAGCACTTGACGACGACGACTTAGTTAGTTTGAAAAAAATGATTGAGGACTTAGAGATTGTTTGTCCAGTTTCTGGTTCAAAAAATTGGACTGATATTAAACAATTTAATTTAATGTTTGGTACAAAACTAGGGGCTTCGTCTGAAAATGCAATGGATTTATACTTAAGACCAGAAACTGCTCAAGGTATCTTTGTAAATTTTTTAAATGTTCAAAAAACTAGTAGGTTGAAAATTCCTTTTGGAATCGCTCAAATTGGTAAAGCTTTTAGAAATGAAATTGTAGCAAGGCAATTTATTTTTAGAATGAGAGAATTTGAACAGATGGAAATGCAATTTTTTATAAAGCCCGGAACTCAAATGGAGTGGTATAGTAAATGGAAAGAAACTAGATTAAAGTGGCATTTGTCATTGGGAATAAAAGCTGAAAACTATAGGTTTCATGATCACGAAAAACTAGCACATTATGCTGACGCTGCTTGCGATATTGAATTTAAATTTCCATTTGGATTCAAGGAATTAGAAGGGATTCACTCTAGAACTGATTTTGATCTAACTAATCATGAAAAATTTTCTTCAAAAAAGATTAAATATTTTGATAATCAAACTAATGAAAGATACACCCCCTATGTTTTAGAAACCTCTATTGGTTTAGATAGAATGTTTTTAGCTATTTTTTCAAACTCACTTGAAGAAGAAGATTTAAAAGACGGGTCTATAAGAACGGTTCTTAAATTACCATCAATATTAGCTCCCATAAAAATTGCTATTCTACCTTTAATTAAAAAAGATGGTTTGCCCGAGCTTGCAAAAAAAATATTTAAAAAATTAAAATGGGATTATGAGGTTATTTATGACGAAAAAGATGCAGTAGGAAGAAGGTATAGAAGGCAAGATGCTTTAGGAACTCCTTTTTGTATAACAGTAGATCATCAATCAATTGAAGACGGAACAGTAACAATAAGGGATAGAGATTCTATGATTCAAGAAAGGTTAACTATAGATGAAGTGACTTCTAAAATCAAGTCTGCTTTAAATATTCAGACCTGGCTAAAAGCATAATATGAAAATTTTCTCTTATAATGTTAACGGCATAAGAGCCGCTATAAAGAAAGGATTTTTAAATTGGCTAGAAGAATACAGTCCAGATGTAATATGTCTTCAAGAAATTAAAGCAAACGAAGATCAGTTAGACTTAGACGTATTTTCTGAAATTGGGTACAAATATAATTATTGGTTTTCTGCAAATAAAAAAGGATATAGTGGAGTTGCAATTTTGTCAAAATCTAAACCTAAGAACATCCAATATGGAACAGGAATAGATCATATGGATTTTGAGGGAAGAAACTTAAGAGTTGATTTCGAAGAATTTTCTGTAATGAGCTTGTATTTACCATCGGGCACTAACATCAATAGATTAGGATATAAATTTAAATACATGGAGGAATTTTATAATTATATTATGGAATTAAAAAAATCATTTCCAAATTTAATTATCTGTGGAGATTATAATATTTGTCATGAAGCTATAGACATTCATGATCCCATTAGGAACGTCAAATTTTCTGGGTTTTTACCGGAAGAAAGATTTTGGATAACTAACTTTATTAATTCAGGTTTTGTAGACTCCTTTAGACACTTGAATTCTGAACCACATTGCTACAGCTGGTGGAGTTACAGAGCTAACTCTAGAGACAATAATAAGGGCTGGAGAATTGACTATAACATGGTTTCAAACAATTTAAAGTCTAAAATCAAGTCAGCTTACATATTAGATGAGATTAAACATTCTGATCATTGCCCCATTGCAGTTGAATTAAAATTATGAAATACACATCATTACCAAATAGCGACATAAAAGTCAGTAAAATTTGTTTAGGCACAATGACTTTTGGAAATCAAAATAATATTCAAGAAGCAAAAGAGCAAATGAATTATGCTTTAGAAAATGGAATTAACTTTTTTGATACAGCAGAACTTTATCCTGTTCCGGCGACTGCCTCTAAGTATGCTGATACAGAGAGAATAATAGGTAATTGGATGAGTGAAAAGGCCAATAGAAAAGATATTGTATTAGCAACAAAAATAGCAGGACCAGGGGATTACACTAAACATATAAGAACAAATGGGTTTAGTAAAGAGGCTTTATTTGAAGCTGTTGATGGAAGTCTAAAAAGATTAAAAACAGACTATATAGATTTATTTCAACTTCATTGGCCAGAAAGAGAAAGTAATTTTTTTGGAAAAAGAGGATTCAAATATATTGAAGAAGATAAGTGGTCGGAAAATTTTGAAAATGTTTTACAAACTTTAAAAAAATTAATTGATTCAGGAAAAATAAGACAGGTAGGACTTTCAAATGAAAATCCATGGGGAGTTATGAAATTTTTAGGATTATCTAAAAAACAATTGCCAAAAATGATTACTATTCAAAATCCATATAGTTTATTAAACAGACTTTTTGAGGTTGGAAACGCCGAAATTTGTATGAGAGAAAACACAGGTCTACTGGCTTACTCTCCTTTGGGATTTGGGGTATTAAGCGGTAAATATTTAAAAGGAAATTTACCTGAAGATAGTAGGCTTAAGCTTTTCCCGAATTTAAAAAGATTTTCAGGTGAGAAATCTATGAGAGCAACTCAATTATACATGGAAATAGCTTCAAAAAATAATCTTTCTTTAACCCAAATGTCTTTGGCTTTTGTGAATTCACAGCCTTTTGTCACTAGTAATATTATTGGCGCATCTAAGTTGAGTCAATTAAAAGAAAACATTGAGAGTATAAAAATTAATTTAAGCCAGGAAGTATTAAAAGAAATTGAAGAAGTTCATGAAAGAATTCCTAATCCTGCTCCCTAAATAAATTCTTTAGTAAATCTTCGATTCTGGAGTATTTTAGTATTTTAATATTTTTTGGAGTAATTGAAACTTTTGTAGCCTCTGCAATAACTAAAGTTTTAAATCCTAGTCGTTCTGCTTCATTAATTCTTTGATCTATTTTAGAAACTGCCCTTAACTCTCCCGACAACCCAATTTCTGCAGCAAAGCAAATACCTTTTTTAAGAGATAGATTTAAGTTACTTGACAGTATAGCCGATATCACTGCTAGGTCAATAGCTGGATCTTCAATTTTAATTCCGCCCGTAATATTTAAAAAAACATCTTTTGCTCCAAGTTTAAAACCAGCTTTTTTTTCAAGCACTGCTAATAACATATTAAGTCTTTTAGAATTAAATCCTGTAGTGCTTCTTTGAGGAGTCCCATAAACAGCTGAACTAACTAATGCTTGAACTTCAATCATTATTGGCCTAATTCCTTCAATTGTGGAAGCAATAGCATTGCCGCTTAAAGGTTCTTTGCTGTTTGATAAAAGTAACTCACTTGGGTTTTTTACTTGCCTAAGACCATTATTTAGCATTTCATAAATTCCTATTTCAGCTGTTGATCCAAATCTGTTTTTTTTTGATCTTAGAATCCTGTAAATATGATTCCTATCTCCTTCAAAGTGAAGAACTACATCCACCATATGCTCAAGAATCTTAGGACCTGCAATTCCTCCGTCTTTTGTAATATGCCCTACAAGAAGTATTGGTAAATTAGTTTTTTTAGCATATTTCAAAAAATGTGAAGCGGATTCTTTTATTTGAGAAACACTTCCTGGGCTAGAGTCTATCGCATCTGTCTGTAAAGTTTGAATAGAATCAATTATCACTAACTCTGGTCGAACAGAACGTATGTGCTTAATGATCGCCTCAACATTAGTTTCGTTTAAAATATAGCATGAATCAGAGTTGTCTTGAATTCTGTCAGCTCTTCTTTTAATTTGTTGTTGACTTTCTTCTCCAGAAACATATAAAACTTTATTTTTTAATGCAAGGGAAATTTGAAGAAGCAAAGTGGATTTTCCTATACCAGGTTCACCACCGATTAAAATTAGAGAACCAGGTACTATTCCTCCTCCTAAAACCCTATTCAACTCTTCATCTTTTATAAGAATTCGAGGATTATTTGAGTTGTCTATTTCATTTATTTTTTCAGGTTTTGATGAAGCTTCATTTTTTGACAACCCTGTAGAAGCTTTTTTTCGATTATAAACAACTTCTTCAGCTAATGTATTCCATTCTTTGCACGCACTACATTGACCAAGCCATTTTGGAAAATGATTCCCACAGTTTTGACAATAAAAAGCTGTTTTAGACATTTATATATAAAATAGATTTTATTTAATTTTATTTAAGATAGGTAAAAAAATAAAAGATAATGAACCAAAAATCAATATCATTATAGTTTGAGAAGTCCATACAATCCAGCCAAAGGCTAAAGCGCTTTCATAAGGAATATTATATTGACTAATTACACCTGCAACTGCTAATGGGTAAATGCCAATTCCGCCGTTAGTTAAGGACATAGCAATTGCTCCGGCAACAAATGCAGAAAAAATCGCTCCAAATTCTAAAGAAACAGTTTCAGGAATACTAAACTTAACAACGTAAAACATTAAAAAATACATGGTCCAAATAAACAAAGTGTGCATTATAAATTTTTCTTTTTTTGGCATCTTAAAAATTGAAAAAATACCGTTTTTTATACCAGACATAAAACTTTTAATTTTATGTCCTATACGCGTTTTTTCTAAAAATAATTTAAAAATAAAATAGATTATAAAAATAATAATACAAAATGATACAATTGAAATTGCATTAAAGGATAGTATAGGTTTTTCTATAAAAGGAAAAATAGATATGCCAATTAATATACAGGTTAGTAAAATAATAACATCAATAATTCTCTCAGTTATTATTGTTCCAAATCCTTTTTCAAATGGAACTTTTTCATAAAGGGTAATTGTACTTGCTCTTAAAAATTCACCCGACCTAGGGATGCTTAAATTTGAAAGATAGCTAACTAGAACAGCCATGATCGAATTTGAAAAACTAATATTGTATCCTATGGGATTTAAAAGATATTGCCATCGCAAAGACCTTGAAAGGTGACTTAAAATAGCCAAAAACACAGAAAGAACAATATACTTGTAGTCAGCATATTTTAAAGAGTTGTATATCTCTTGCCTTTCAACAGGGGAAGAGTTGTTATAAGAATGGTAAATTAAAAATAAACCAATAAATAAGGGAAGAACATTTTTTACAAACCCTAAAGCATTTTTTTTCATTATTGTGCGATGAAGTTATTTTCATCAGGGAAAACAAGTATAGGGTTATAAACCTTAGCTTTTTCCATACTCATTGTGGCATAACTAATTATAATAATCTTATCCCCTTTTTGAACCTTTCTGGCTGCGGGGCCATTTAATGTTATTTCTCCGCTATTTTTCTTTCCATTGATAATATAAGTTTCTAACCTCTCGCCATTGTTTATATTAACAACCTGGACCTTTTCTCCAGCAATCATGTTAGCGGCATCAATTAAATTTTCATCTATTGTAATACTGCCAATGTAGTTTAGGTCACATTCTGTAACTGTAACTCTGTGAATTTTTGATTTTAAAACTTCAATTTGCATCGAGCAAATATAATTAATTCAATAAGATGTTATCAATTAATCTTACACCATTTACATTGACACATATAAAAGCTCTATAACTTTCATTTTCTTTAAACTTTAATTCAATTTGAAGGCTTTTATTGTTTACTATCTCTAAATATTCAATTTTAAAATCATCAACAAAATTAATTTCAGATTTTATTTTTTCTAAATTCAACTTATTCCGATTTTTGTTAAAGGATTTTTGTAAAAAAACAAGATTTTTATAGATTATAGAAGATTTATTTTTGTTTTTAATTGAGAGCAGTTTGTTTCTGGAACTTAATGCTAATCCATTTTCTTCTCTAATAGTAGGGCAAATAATAACTTTTAAGTCAATTTTTTCTAAATCTATTAATCTGTTAATTATTTGTGTTTGTTGATAATCTTTTTCGCCAAAATAGGCATTTGAAGGTTTGAATAATTTGAATAGTTTAGCTACAATTGTAGCTACTCCGTTAAAATGATCTGCTCTAAATTTTCCTTCTAGCTCTAAATCTAGACGGTTGAAATCATATTTTTTTAAAAAGGGTTTTCCATCATATATTTCCGTTTCGCTTGGGTGAAACACATTAATACTATTGGAAATTTTTTTGATAAGTTTAAGGTCGTTTTCTAAATTTTTTGGATAATTAGTAAGATCTTCTTTGTTATTGAACTGAGTTGGATTAACAAAAATAGTAACCCAAACAATATCATTATGTTGTAAGGCTTCTGAAATTAAAGATAAATGTCCGCGGTGTAAAGATCCCATTGTTGGCACCAAGCCAAGTGCTTGATTAAGTCTATTAGACTCATTTATAAGACTAAAAACTTCTTGTTTTGTTCTACAAACAATCATTTAATATAACTTTAACACATTCTAAATGCGATATTATGGAATAAATCTAACATAATTTTTGTAATTTTGCATTCCTAATAATTGAGTTTAAAAGAAAGGATTTTATGACTGGAAAAAAAGTATTGTACGTTTCTTCTGAAGTTATCCCATATCTCCCCAACAATGATATTTCAACTTTATCATATAGTTTGCCTAAAATGGTTAATGAAAATGGGGGTCAAACTCGGATTTTTATTCCTAAATATGGTTTAATTAACGAAAGGCGTCATCAATTACATGAAGTTATTCGTCTTTCAGGAATGAATTTAATAATAGATGATTTGGATATGCCATTAATTATAAAGGTTGCTTCTATTCCTAAAGAGAGAATGCAAGTTTACTTTATAGATAATGACGAGTATTTCAAAAATAGGTTGTTACATGCAGATGCAAAGAAAAAACTATATAAAGATAACGATGAAAGAGCTATTTTTTTCGCAAAAGGTGTTGTTGAAACAATTAAAAAATTAAATTGGTCCCCTGACATAATTCATGTTCATGGCTGGATTGCAGCTTTAATGCCTCTTTATATAAAAGAGTATTATAAAGATGAACCTTTATTTGAAAATTCAAAAGTAGTAACCTCATTGTACGGAGATGAAATCAAAGGAAATTTAAATTCTAAAATAGTTAGCAAAATTAAATTTGATGAAGTTGAAAGTGAAACTCTAAATACTTTAAACGATCCAACTTATGAAAATTTATTTAAATTATCTGTATTAAATTCTGATGGTGTAATTATAGCATCTGACAATGTTAATGAGTCAATTATTGAACTTGCAAATAAACATGACAAACCAGTCTTAAAGTGCGGATTCAAAGAAGGCTTTCAAAAAGAGTATTTGGAATTTTATAACACTAAAATATTGAATTAAATAAAATGAAATTTATTAAGTTTTTATTTGTTCTAACATTTATTCTAACAAGTTGTAACAAGGATTACAACTCTGTGGGTGTTGATTTAATTGACAATAAGCCGTTTAATACAAGTATAGAAGAGATACCTGTATTTGCTAAAATGAATAAAATTCCACCTTACATTTCTAATGCGATTACCACTTTTCAATTGGGAACTTATGAGGATAACATATACGGCAAGACTAGTGTTAGTTTTTTAAGTCAATTGGGACTTGAAACCGTTAATCCTGTTTTTGGAATCTTTAAACAGACAGACGAAGAAAATGGTATAGAAGATAATATTGCGGCTATAGAAGAAGAGGAGACTATTAAAAATGTTTTTTTAGATATTCCTTTTTTTACAAATGTAGATGATGATGATAATGACGGCGTAATCAATTTATATGATGTTGACAGTGAAGATCCTTACAGTGATAGTGATGGAGATGGAGTTTCTGATGCTGACGAGTCTAACGCAGGTCAAAACCCTCTAGACCCTGACACAGATGGAGACGGCATTTTGGATGGAGAAGACACAGAAAGTATAAATCCTAATGGAGGAGCAACTATTTATGAACTAGATTCTTTAATTGGCAATTCTAATGCAAAGTTTAAACTTAAAGTTAGCGAACTTGAATATTTTTTAAGACCATTTGACCCTGAAGATAATTTTGAATCCTATCAGAAATATTATTCAAATAATATAATTCCTGATAATTTTTCAGGAACTGTTCTTTTTGATGAAGAGGTTGAGATTAATTCTAATGAATTAGTTTTTTACAATGAAGACGATCCTGAGACAGAAGAAGACGATGAATCAGAAACAGTAAAAGAAAGGCTAACCCCAAGAATTAGAGTCGCTTTAGATAACAGCTTTTTCCAGTCAAAAATATTAAATAATGAAGGGTTAAGTGATTTTGCTAATGCGGAAAACTTTAAATTATTTTTAAAGGGAATCATTATAGATGCTTACGATTTTTCAGACCCGTTGTTAATGATATTAAATTTTTCAGAAGCAGAAATTAGAATAGTCTATGAGTATCAAAAGTATAATAAAAACGATACTGATGACGATACTAGTGACGATGTTATTGAATCGATCGAAGCTAATTATAAGTTAAATTTAAATGGCATCAAATTGAATTCATTTAAGCATGACTCCTACCCATTAGCTGTTACTAACGCTATTAATGACACAATTAATAACCCCGAAACAATTTATTTAAAAGGAGGCGAAGGAGTTATGGCAGAAATCGAGTTGTTTAAAGATAATGATGGTAATGATATTTTGGAAGAAATTCGGAGTAAAGAATGGTTAGTCAATGAAGCCAACCTTTCTATATATATTAATAAAGATATGTTATCTTCTAGTGGCGGAATAATAGAACCATCTAGACTATACCTGTATGATATTGTAAATAAGGCCCCTTTAATAGATTATTTCATAGATAATTCTGCTGGAGCAAAAGAATATCAAAATAAAATTGTTCATGGTGGCTACATTGAGTTAGATGAAGATAAAAATGGAATGATGTATAAAATCAGAATAAGTGAGCACATCAAAAATGTTATTCGAAAAGATTCTACAAATGTAAAATTAGGTTTAGTAGTTTCTTCAGACATTAGTAATTCAATGAATATTGAAGTTAAGAATAAAGAGGCTATGACTTTCATACCTAGTTCTTCTGCAATTAACCCTTTAGGCACTGTATTAATTGGCCCTAGTCCAAGTGCTGAGCATTACGATAAAAGAATGAGACTAGATCTTTATTACACAAAGCTTAATGATTAGAAATTTCTCTTTGAGAACGCCAATCTGATTTAATAATTCCTTTTCCCCAGTATTTAAGACTATTTAATAGAATCTTTCGTTTGATTGAAGAAAAAGGAAAACTTAATAATAGTTCAACAAATTGAATTAGTATTAATAAAAGATGAGTTACAAAAGCTATTTTATTATTGGAATGTTTTTCAATATAAATGTGTGAAGAAATAATCACTTCAGATTTTGTAATAACCTTTATAATATTATTTTTTCTTGATGAAATACCATGAAAATGAGTACATTCCCAATTGTTAAATAAGGAAACTTGTAAGTTATTTTGCTTAGCTCTTTTACATAAATCCATGTCCTCATAATACATCCAGTAACTTTCGTCCCAGCCGTTAATTAATTCAAAATCTTGTTTTCTAGTTAATATAAACGATCCAGAAATCCAATCTGGATGAGAGATTGATTGTGAATTGATTCTTGAATATGACATGCTTTTTAAAAACCGAATAATTGGTCTAAATAAGCCTGAAATACTCCAAAAATTTAAAAAAATTCCAAAAGAATTTGTTGGAACTAACTTTTCGTTAAGTTGTTTAATCCCTATTAATTTATGTTTAGTATTTGTATTACAATAGCTAATTAAAGTAGATAAAGAGTCTTCTTTAAGAATGGTGTCGGGATTTAGAAATAAATACCATGTAGAATTACAGTAACTAGCGCCAATGTTACAAGCTTTAGCAAATCCAAAATTTTCAAAATTTTCAATCCATTTTACCCAAACAAATTTATTTTTAAAATTAATTATTTGATTATCATTTGAGTTGTTGTCAACTACAATGGTTGATATTTTAATTTCTTTTTGTTTAGAGATACTATTTAAGCATAACTTTAATTTATCCCACGATTTATAATTAACAATTATTATTGAAAGAGAGTCGCTCATTTATAGTTTTTTTCTTAACCTAGCAACAGGAGCTCCTATCCTTTCTCTATATTTTGCAACTGTTCTTCTAGCAATTGGATACCCCTTTTTATTTATTTTCTTCGTTAATTCATCATCTGTAAATGGTTTTGATTTATTTTCTTTATCAATGATATTTTTTAATTCATTTTTAATCTCAATAGTCGAAACTTCTTTTCCTTCATCATTTGTAATACCTTCTGAAAAAAATGATTTGATAAGCTTAATTCCATAAGGAGTATCTACATATTTACTATTGGCCACTCTGGATATAGTTGAAATATCCATATTTATTTTTTCTGCAATATTTTTTAAAATCATTGGCCTAAGGTGATTTTCATCTCCTGAAAGAAAATATTCCTTTTGAAAATCTATAATGGCATTCATAGTCATTAGGAGTGTTTGATTCCGTTGATTTATTGCTTCTATAAACCATTTTGCAGCGTCTAATTTTTGTTTAATAAATAATACTGCATCTTTCTGTGATTTTGACACTTTCTTAGTCTCTTGATATCCAGAAAGCATATTTTTGTAATCATTTGAGATATAAAGATCTGGAGCATTTCTTGAGTTTAAATTTAAAACTAACTGATCGTCAATTATTTCAATAGTGAAGTCTGGAATAATCGAAGAGTTTATTTTAGATGGTTCTGAAAAAGCTGATCCGGGTTTCGGATTTAACTTTTCAATTTCTTTTATTGATTCCTTTAATTCAGATTCATTTATATTCAATTTTGTAATTATTTTTTCATAATGCTTTTTAATAAATAAGTCAAAATTATTTTCTAAAATATTAATTGCATTTGAAATATATTTTGTAGAAAGTTTTCTTTTTAGTTGTAAAATTAAACATTCTTGCAAATTTTGTGCTCCAACTCCAGGGGGATCTAGTAAGTGAATTGTTTTTAAAATATTTTTTACAACATTAATATCAGTGTTAATACTCATCGTAAAAGCTAGGTCATCTACAACATCCAAGAGTTCTCTTCTCAAATAACCTGATTGATCAATACTTCCTACAAGAAATGCAGCAATTTTAGTTTCAATTTCATTAAAACTAAAAGTATGCAGTTGATTTTTTAGATATTGATTAAAGCTGATTCCAGAAGCAAATGGAATAGATTTTTCATCATCATCTTGACTATGATTATTAGATTTTAATTTATAATCAGGCACATCATCATCACTCAGATAGTCTTCAACATTAATTTCGTTGTCATTTTCAGTATCATAATCCTCTGAGTTTTCTAATGAATTTTCCTCATTTTCTTTTCCTAATTCTAGAGATGGATTTTCTTCTATTTCTCTAGCTAAACGCTGTTCAAGTTCTTGTAATGGAAGTTGTATCAACTTCATTAACTGAACCTGTTGAGGCGAGAGTTTTTGAGATAATTTTAAATGTAAATGTTGATTGAGCATTTATATTTTATTAAGATATATAATGCTAAATTTTAATTTAAAATTCAGCATTATTTGGAGTTCTAGGGAATGGAATTACATCTCTAATATTTGTCATTCCAGTAACAAATAATATTAATCTTTCTAAACCTAAACCAAACCCACTATGTTTTACTGTACCGTATTTCCTTAAGTCAAGATACCACCACAATTCTTTTTCATCAACATTTAATTCTTTAATCCTTGCCTTTAATACATCTAATCTTTCTTCTCTTTGAGACCCTCCAACAATTTCCCCTATCCCTGGAAACAGAATATCCATTGCTTTTACTGTTTTGCCATCCTCATTCATACGCATATAAAATGCTTTTATTTTAGCTGGATAATCATAAATAATTACTGGTTTTTTAAAATGTTTTTCAACTAAAAAACGTTCATGTTCACTTTGAAGATCTACACCCCACTCTTGTATTGGAAATTTAAATTTTTTCTTTTTATTAGGCTTAGAATTTCTTAAGATATCAAAAGCTTCAGAATAAGTTATTTTTTTGAAGTCATTATTAATCACGAAATCTAGTTTATCTAATAAGTTTAATTCACTTCTTTCAGTCATCGGTTTGGTTTTTTCTTCATCAAGTAATCTTTGATTTAAAAAATCCAAGTCGTCTTTACATTCATTTACAACATCTTTTATTACAGATTTTATAAATTCTTCCGCAAGTTCCATATTGTCATTTATATCACAAAATGCCATTTCTGGTTCAACCATCCAGAACTCAGCTAAGTGCCTTGATGTATTTGAGTTTTCTGCTCTAAAAGTAGGGCCAAAAGTATATACCTTTCCTAGTCCCATTGCCATACTTTCAGCTTCTAGTTGTCCAGACACAGTTAGGTTTGTTTCTTTTCCAAAGAAATCTTCAGAGTAGTCTATTTTATTGTTATTATTTAACTTGGCCTGATTAATGTCCAATGTAGTTACTTTAAACATTTCTCCAGCTCCCTCAGCATCACTCCCTGTAATTATCGGTGTATTCACATAAAAAAAACCTTTTTCTTTAAAATATTTGTGAATGGCAAACGAAATACTAGATCTAATTCTCATTATTGAACTAAATGTGTTAGTCCGAATTCGTAGATGTGCATTTTCCCTTAAAAATTCTAAAGAATGTTTTTTTGGCTGAATTGGATAAGAATTTGGATCACATTCTCCAAGAATTTTAATGTTTTTAACCTTAATTTCAACTGATTGTCCTTTTCCTTGACTTTTCACTAACAGTCCTTCAATTTCTAATGATGCTCCACAATTAATTTTTGAAAGTAATAATGAATCGGTTTCTTCAAAGTCAACAACGCATTGAATATTTTTTGAAGTTGATCCGTCGTTTAAAGAAATAAACCTGTTTGCTCGAAATGTTTTTACCCAACCCTTTACATTAATTTTTTTAGGAATCAAGGGGCTTTTAGTTATGTCTTTAATAGTCATTATTGTTTGAGTTATTTAATAATTACCTTAATCAAATATAAAGTTTTTTTAGTCTTTATTCTTTATTAATAATTTGATCAGATGCTATTTTTATTTTAGAATTTTTTATTGTGTGTTCATTTGTAATATATTTTTCCAATGAAATTAATAAAGATGGTAGTAATATTAAATTAGCAAGCATAGCAAATAATAAAGTAGTTGAAACTAACCCCCCTAATGCAATTGTTCCCCCATAACTAGATGTCATAAATACAGAAAACCCAAAGAAAAGAACAACTGAAGTATAGAACATGCTTATTCCAGTTTCTTTAAGAGATGAAAATACTGATTTTCTTATTTTCCAGTTATTAGCTAGTAATTCTTGCCTGTATTTTACTAAAAAATGTATTGTATCATCCACTGAAATTCCAAAAGCTATACTAAAAACTAGTATTGTAGAGGGCTTTATAGGAATATTTAAAAACCCCATAACACCTGCAGTAAATAAAAGTGGAAGTAGATTAGGGACAAGGGAAATGATCACCATTTTATATGATCTAAACATATATATTATAATTAAAGAAATTAATAATATGGCTAGTGATAGTGAGATTAATAAGTTCTTTACTAAATATTTAGTGCCTTTTAAATAACCTAATGTTTTCCCTGTTAAAGTAACATCATACCTTTCTTTTGGGAAGTATAGTTCAATCCCTTTTATAAGACTAGCCTCTATTCCTTCCATTCTTTCAGTATTTATCTCCCCCATCATTGTGGTTATTCTAGCTATTTGACCATTTTCACTGATAAAACTGTTATTTTTTTCTAGTTTTAGATTAGAGTTTTTTACATAAGATGATATAAAAGTGTTTTCTTGATCAGAGGGTAATTGAAAATAATTTGGATTACCATTGTAAAAAGATTGTTTAATATATTTCGATAAGTTTACTATTGAAAGAGGTTTTGATAATTCAGGAATTTTTAAAATATGTTCATTTAAATCATTCATTCTTTTGAGAGTAGCTAGTCTTGTTATACCATTTTTCCTTTTACTATCAATCATGATTTCAATTGGCAAAATCCCTTTAAACTCTTTTTCAAAAAACTTAATATCCTTTACAAACTCTGAATTCTTAGGCATGTCTTCAATCATATTTCCCGAAAGCTTGATTTTATAAACACCTATGATACTAATACATAAACATAATATAGAGGTAATAAATACTTGTATTCTATATTTTTTAACCGTTAAGCTCAGAAAATAAACAAAATTATTAAGCCAAATATTGTTCAAATGTTTTAAATGCTTTTCTTTTGGAAGTGGCATGAAGCTGTATATTATGGGTATTAATAATATCGATAATATAAAGATTAACATGATATTGACTGAAGCGACTAACCCAAATTCCTGAAGTATTTCACTGTCTGTTAAGATGAATGTTGCAAAACCACAAGCCGTTGTAATGTTAGTCATTAAGGTGGCGTTCCCTATTTTGGAAATTACTCTTTGAAGGGATCTGGCTTGGTTCCCGTGTTTCTTGACTTCATGTTGATATTTGTTTATTAAAAAAATGCAATTTGGAACTCCAATTACAATTATAAGTGGAGGAATAAGTGCAGTAAGCACAGTAATCTCAAACTTAAAAAGACCTAAAATTCCTAAAGCCCACATAACCCCAATTATAACGACCGTAAGGGTGATGATTGTCGCTCTAAAAGATCTAAAAAAGAAAAAGAAAAGAAGTATAGTAACACAAATAGCTATTACTACAAATTTACCAATCTCATCCATTATATTTTGGGCATTCATTGTTCTTATGTAAGGCATTCCAGAAATTCTAACATCGATTTTGGTGTCCTTTTCAAACATTTTTACCTTAGGAATGAACACCTCATTAATGAATTGTATTCTTTCAGCATTATTAATGATTTCTTTTTTTAAATAGATTGCTGTTTGAATTGTTTCTCTATTTTCACTAAACAATATATTTTCATAGAAAGGGTAGTCATTAAAAAGATTTTTTTGAAAATTTTCAACAGCTTTTTTACTTGAAAATTTATAATTAGTCAATGAATCTAAAACGAAACTCTTATTTTTTTTATCTTTTGTAATAACAGGAATGTTTCCTACATGAAGAACTTTGTTTATCCACTCATTGTTTTTAAAACTTTCACTTAGCTTAATCCAAGCGTTGAAATTGTCTAGTTCAAATAAGCTAGAGTCATTTACGGCAATTAAAATTAAGTTTCCTTCTTCTCCAAAGACATTAATAAAATTATCGTATGCAATATTATAAGAATGGTTTTTAGGAAGTAAATTGGCTTCAGTATAACTAAAACGCATATGTTTCCATTGAGTTGACATAAAAAATGTATTTGCCAATATCAACAACAAAAAAAGGATTCTATTTCTTAAAATTAGTCGAGCGAAAATTCCCCATATTTTGGAGTGACTAGTTTTGCTCATTACTATTTGCTATTCAAAATTTATAGATAAATTTTATTAACTTAAACAGATAAGATTTCTTTTTCTTTGGTTAAATATATTTTATCAATTCTAGAAATATAATTGTCAGTTAAGTTTTGGATCTCTTTTTCTGATAAAGATTTCTGATCTAAAGAAACATCAGACTTTTTTATTTCATTATTTGCATCTTTTCTAGAATTTCTAATACTTATTTTTGCATCTTCTATTTCAGATTTCGCAATTTTAACAAGCTCTAGCCTTCTTTCTTCAGTTAAAGGAGGTATAGTAATTATTATAGATTCTCCATTATTCATAGGGTTGAAACCTAGGTTTGCTACCATAATAGCTTTTTCAATATCTAATAATTTATCTTTTTCCCAAGGTTGAACAGAAATTGTTTGAGCATCAGGGGTGTTGATGTTTGATATTTGAGATAAAGAGGTTAATGAACCATAATAGTCTAATTTAACACTAGCTAACATAGAAGGGCTTGCTTTGCCTGCTCGAATATTAAGTAATGCTTTTTCAAGATGATTTATGGAGTTTTCCATAGATTCTTCGCAAGATTCAATAATAAATTCAATTTCTTCCACAACTAACTATTTTACGATTGTACCTATTTTTTCTCCGGAAATTATTTTTAGTAAATTTCCTTCTTTGTTCATATTAAAAACAATAATAGGTAAATTATTTTCTTGACTTAAAGTGAAAGCAGTGCTATCCATAACTTTAAGGTTTTTACTCAAAACGTTTTCAAAAGAAATAGAATCATACTGAATAGCATCTTTATTTTTTTCAGGATCACTATCATATATTCCGTCTACTCTAGTACCTTTTAAAATCACATCAGCGTTAACTTCGATTGCTCTTAAAACTGCGGCAGAATCTGTTGTAAAAAAAGGATTTCCTGTTCCGGCTCCAAATATTACAACTCTTTTTTTCTCTAAATGTCTTACAGCTTTCCTTTTTATGTAAGCTTCAGCAACAGCCTCTATTTTAATTGCAGTTTGAAGTCTGGTTTGTACTTTTTCTTCTTCTAGTGCGCTCTGCAAGGCAAGTCCATTAATCACAGTAGCTAGCATTCCCATGTAATCAGCCTGAACTCTATCCATTCCATTACTTGCCGCAGAAACACCTCTAAAAATATTGCCTCCACCAATTACAACGGCAATTTCTACTCCTAGATTAGTAACTTTTTTTATCTCTTGAGCATATTGTGAAATTCTAACAGGATCAATTCCATATTGTCTTTCACCTAATAAAGCTTCGCCACTTAATTTTAAAAGAATTCTTTTATAAATCATTTCAGGATTATTATTCCAAATATAATCAATGATTATGATATTATTAATAAGGTCTAAGTAAACCTTTTAAAAATTTAAACTAAAGCAACTCTTCTAAAGTCAGTTATTTTTAAACCTGAATTTATTGATTTAACGTAAGAAGAAACACTTTGTTTATTGTCTTTTATATAATCTTGGTTAATCAAGGTATTATCTTTAAAAAATCTTTTTAATTTTCCTTTCGAAATATTTTCTAGCATTGCCTCAGGCTTACCTTGTTGTCTTAATTGATCTTTGGCTATCTCAATTTCTTTATCTATAATTTTTTGATCAACTCCTTTTTCATCTAGTGCAATAGGGTTCATAGCAGCAGCCTGCATAGCAACATTTTTTGCAGCTTCCTCAACTCCTTCAACTGATGATGAAAACCCTACAATTGTAGCAATTTTGTTTCCAGCATGAATATAATTTCCAACATAAGAAGCGGATATTTTTTCAAAACTACCTATCACTAATTTTTCGCCAATAACTCCAGTTTGCTGTATTAACTTTTCGTTAACTGTCATAGAATCTATAGAAGAGTTTAAAAATTCATCCATAGTCTCGTGGTTTAAAGCAAGTTTAGCTAATTCATTTGCTAAGGAAATAAAGCTTTCATTTTTTGCAACAAAATCGGTCTCACAGTTAAGAGAAATTATAACACCATTAGTCGAATCAGAATTTACTTTTGCAATTGCAGCTCCTTCAGATGATTCTCTATCAGCTCTTTTGGCCGCTACTTTTTGACCTTTTTTCCTTAATAGTTCAATAGCGGTATCGACATTGCCATTAGCTTCTACTAGAGCATTTTTACAGTCCATTATACCGGCGCCAGATATTTTTCTGAGATTATTTACTTCAGATGCAGTTATTTTCCCCATAATAATTATTCTTCAGTTTTTTTTGTAATTTTTTTTCTAACCCTTTTCTTTTTTTCAGTTGAATCAGTAGATTCTTTAACTTCAATAGTCTCTGACTCTTCTTTTTTATTTTTAGAGCCATCTACGTCTTCTTTAGATGATTCTTCTTTTTCTTTAATTAGATCTGCTTGATCTTTCTCTTTTTGTCTTTCATTAAGACCTCCTTTGATTGCATCTGAAACATAATTAAGAATTATATCTATAGACTTAGAAGCATCATCGTTAGATGGAATTGCAAAATCAACTTCTCTAGGATCACAATTAGTATCTACCATTGCAAAAATTGGAATATTTAATTTTTGAGCCTCTCTAACCGCAATGTGTTCTCTTCTAATGTCAACCACAAACAATGCTCCTGGAAGTCTGGTCATATCAGTGATTGATCCTAAGTTTTTTTCTAACTTAGCTCTTAATCTATCAATCTGTAATTTTTCTCTTTTAGATAGTGCTTCAAAAGTTCCATCTTGCTTAGTTCTGTCAATGGCTGACATTTTTTTAACTGCTTTTCTAATAGTTACAAAATTTGTAAGCATTCCACCAGGCCATCTCTCAGTAATATAGGGCATGTTTACATCAGCAGCAGTCTTTGCTACAATTTCTTTAGCTTGTTTTTTTGTAGCAACAAATAAAATTTTTCTACCAGAAGCAGCTATTTTACTTAAAGCATCGCTAGATTCTTCAATTTTAGATGCAGTTTTGTATAAGTTGATAATATGGATTCCATTTTTCTCCATATATACATAGGGAGCCATATTAGGATTCCATTTTCTTGTTAAGTGTCCGAAGTGAACACCAGCATCTAGTAAGGGTTTGATTTGAATTTTTGTCATTTTTTTTAGTTTACGTTCCGTTTGATTAGCAATAAATATTTATTTTTTATTTATTTAGATGCTAAACTAATTTTTCGCTATGCGAAATAGGACAACAGGTTAATTTCAATATTTATGTGAACTTGATTCTTCTTATCAAAATCGCTATTAACGTTTCGAGAATTGGAATTTTTTTCTTGCTTTCTTTTGACCGAATTTTTTTCTCTCAACCATTCTAGGGTCACGCGTCATTAAACCTTCTTTTTTAAGAAGAGGTCGGTATTCTTCATCGATTGTACAAAGTGCTCTAGAAATCGCTAATCTAATAGATTCAGCTTGACCGTTAATTCCTCCCCCATAAACATTTACCTTTACATTGTAAGCAGATAATGTTTCAGTTAGTGTAAATGGTTGATTAACTTTATATTGTAATATAGCAGTAGGAAAGTATTCTTCTAAAGATTTCCCGTTTATTGAATAAACACCTTTTCCTTTAGATAAGTATACCCTAGCAACTGATGTTTTTCTTCTTCCAATTTTGTGAATTACTTCCATAAACTACTTTAAATCATTTAAATTAATTAAAACAGGATTTTGTCCTTCTTGCTTGTGATTTTCTCCAACATATACTTTTAAGTTTCTAAAAAGAACTGCACCAAGTTTATTTTTTGGTAACATTCCTTTGACAGATTTTTCAACAAGCCTAGTAGGGTCTTTAGCAAAAAGTTCTCTTGCAGTTAAAGATCTTTGTCCTCCCGGATATCCTGTGTGTCTTATATACTCTTTATTCTCCCACTTGTTACCTGAAAGAATTATTTTTTCAGCATTTATTATGATCACATTGTCTCCGCAATCTACATGAGGAGTAAAGCTTGGCTTATATTTTCCTCTAATAAGTTTAGCAACTTTAGAACACATTCTTCCAAGAGTTTGTCCACTAGCATCTACAATGACCCAGTTTTTGTTAACTGTGGCCTTGTTTGCTGATATTGTTTTGTATGTTAATGAATCCAAAATATATATTTTCTTAGAGAAAGATAATTCTATCTCTTTTATTGGAGTGCAAATCTACAACAATAAATGAAATCTGCAAACGCAAAATAAATAAAACAATTAGTGGGCTTCAAACCAGTTTTCGCCAACCCCTACATCAACTGCTAAAGGAACATTTAATGAAAAAGCATTTTCCATTTCATCTTTAACTATGTTTTTCATTTTTTCTAATTCTGATTTATGAATTTCAAAGATTAATTCATCATGAACCTGAACAAGCATTCGGGATTTTAATTTAGAATTTGTAAGGATTTTTTGAATATTAATCATGGCTATTTTAATAATATCAGCAGCACTCCCTTGCACTGGAGCATTAACAGCATTTCTTTCAGCAGCTCCCCTTAAAATAGGATTCCTAGAATTAATATCTCTTAAATATCTTCTTCTGCTTAAAACTGTTTCTACATAACCATTTTCTCTTGCAAAATTGATCTGATTTGAAATATAGATTTTAAGCTTAGGGTAAGCATTAAAATAGGATTCAATCAAATCTTTTGATTCAGAACGACTGAGAGATGTTTGATTGCTTAATCCAAAAGCTGAAACACCATATATAATACCAAAGTTTACAGTTTTAGCGTTGTTTCTATGCTCGCTAGTTACATTAGAGATGTCGATATTAAAAACTTTTGAAGCGGTAGAGCTATGAATGTCTTCATTGTTTTTAAAAGCAGAAATCATATTAGGATCTCCACTTAATGAAGCAATCACTCTAAGTTCAATTTGAGAATAATCAGCAGAAAGCATAACATAGTTAGAGTCTTCACAAACAAATGCTTTTCTAATTAATCGCCCTCTTTTACTTCTAATAGGTATGTTTTGAAGATTAGGATTATTGCTACTTAACCTTCCTGTAGCAGCAACCGCTTGATTAAACACAGCATGAATTCTATTTGAAATTGGATTTATTTGTTTAGGCAGCGCATCAACATAAGTGTTTATTAGCTTTTGTAAAGACCTCCATTCTAAAACCTCTCTAACAACTTGATGGTCTTTAGCAAGTTTAGATAACACCTCTTCAGAAGTAGAGTATTGCCCTGATTTAGTTTTTTTTGGGGAATCTGTTATTTTAAGTTTGTCAAAAAGTATTTCTCCTAACTGTTTTGGAGAAGCTAGATTGAAATTAGAATGAGTTAAATTAAAAATTCTTTTTTCAATTAACTTAAGGTCATTATGAAATTCATTGGAAAGATTTTTTAAAAAACTTGAATCAACTTTTATTCCGTTAATTTCCATTGTCGAAAGAACTGTCAACAAAGGCATTTCAATTTTTTCAAAAAGAGTTAATAGATTAGCTTTTTTCAAATCTTTAATAAGAAGCTTTTTAAGTTGAAAAGTTAGATCACTCTTCTCCATTCCTTTTTGAATATCAGTATTTAAATCATCTTTTATTTTATAGTTAAGGTAATTTTTACAAAGTATATTAAAATCATGTCCTATATCAGGATTAATTAGATAGTGAGCTATTTTCGAATCAAAACAAGGGCCTTCTGAAATAATTCCATAAGTATTTAAGATTTTAAATTGATTTTTTAAATCATATCCAATTTTAATTATATTATTGTTTTGAAAAATAGACTTTATCCTTTCTAGAGTTTTTTTATCTTTTTTAAGAATTGTAATAAAGTAACTTTTTTGTGATTGCCAGGCAAAACATATTCCAAAAGAATTATTTCCAATGTCATAACGTAAAACATTGAAAGAAATTTCTGACTGTTTATCTAATTTTGCAAACAATAATTTGCTGCTTAATTCTGTTTCAATATGTTGATAAAAGTGATTTGAATTTGCTAAATCTGTAAATTTATTTGATGAATCAATGTTGATTTCACCTGGTGAAGTAAACAAATCGTATTGTATTTCTTCTTTTGAAGCTACTTCTAATTCAACATCTTTTTTAGAAAAAATTTTAAAAAAATTTTCTTTCATTCTTAAAAACTCAAGCTCATCAAACAGTTCTTTAATTTTATCTGAGTCAGGCTCTCCAAGCTTGAAATTCTTAAAATCATATTCAACAGGCACATCCAAAATTATTGTGGCTAATTTTTTAGAAAGAATACCCTTATCTTTATTTTGTTCTATTTTTTCTTTTAATTTCCCCTTGATTTGATCAGTATTAGCTAAAAGATTTTCCATTGTTCCATATTCTGCAATGAATTTTTTAGCAGTTTTTTCTCCAACGCCTGGTAAGCCTGGAATATTATCTGCCGAGTCTCCCATCATTCCCAAAAAATCTATTACTTGTAATGGATCTGATACTTCAAACTTTTCTTGAACTTCTTTTACTCCCCATATCTCAATTCCATTACCCATTCTGGCCGGTTTGTACATAAAAATATTTTCTGATACTAATTGAGCAAAATCTTTGTCAGGAGTAACCATAAAAACCTCATAATTATGTTTTTCTGCTTCTTTAGCTACAGTTCCAATAATATCATCAGCCTCATACCCATTTTTAATTAAAATAGGAATATGCATTGCTTTTAAAATTGCATGAATGAATGGAACAGCAGTTTTAATAGGATCTGGAGTTTCATTTCTATTAGCTTTATACTCATCAAAAAGCTCTAGGCGATCACTTGAACCTCCCTTATCAAAAGCTACTGCTAAATTTTCTGGCTTTTCTCTTTTTATTAAATCTAATAAAGAGTTCATAAAGCCCATAACGGCACTAGTATCCAGGCCTTTTGAGTTGATTTGGGGATTTTTAATAAAGGCATAATATCCTCTAAAAATTAAAGCATAAGCATCGATTAAAAATAATTTCTTTTTTGCCTGCATTTATATTTTTTACATTTGAAGGCTAATTTAAAAAATATAGCTTTGAGATGGACATTTCTTGTTATTGTATTTTTATTAATTGAAATATACGCATTTCAAGCTTTTAAATCAGTTTTTAAAAAAAACTGGATCCTAAAATTTTATTTTATAATTAATGTTTTAATAATATTTAATTTGCTTTATAGATTTATTAAAATCTATAATAATTCTTTAAATTTTTCAGATGTTTTTTATAATTATCTGTCTATACCATTTGCGTTTTTTATAACCTTACTTGGATTTAAATTAATTGTTATTTCATTTTTATTTATTGAAGATATTACAAGAATTACTCATTTTATTTTTAATTTCATTTTCCCTTCAAATGAATCAAATAAATTTCTTACTCAAAGAAGAAGTTTTATAAGTAAAATAGCACTTATTATAGCTGCTTTGCCGATTCCCTTTGTTATTCACGGTATTTATAGGGGAAGGCATAACTATAGAGTTCTGAATTATGAACTAGAATTTAATGATTTGCCTGAAGAATTTGACGGATATAAAATTACCCATATTTCAGACATACACAGTGGAAGTCTTCAAAAAATTAATAAAGTAGAATATGCAGTCGATTTAATTAATAAACAAAATTCAGACTTAGTTCTTTTTACTGGAGATTTTGTTAATAATAAAGCAACTGAATTAAATAAATGGAAAAAGATTTTTTCTAAAATTGTAGCAAAAGATGGAAAGTTTTCAGTTTTGGGAAATCATGATTATGGAGATTATGTTAATTGGAAATCAGATCAAGAAAAAAAAGAGAATTTCAAAACCCTTTTGAATTCTCAAAAAGAAATGGGGTTTAAGCTGTTGCTAAACGAAAGTGTGAATATAAAATCCTTAAATCAAAGTATTAGTTTGGTTGGAGTTGAAAATTGGGGAAAAGGAGGGTTTAGGAAAAACGGAGATATTGACAAGGCTTGTGTAGGGTTAAGAAATGAAGATTTTAAAGTTGTTATGAGTCATGATCCCTCGCATTGGGATCAGATACTATTAAATCACCAAACTCATTTTCATCTAACTTTAAGTGGGCATACTCATGGCATGCAATTTGGAATTGAAATACCAGGATGGATAAAGTGGAGTCCAGTTAAATGGGTGTATAAACATTGGGCTGGAATATATTATGAAAAAAATCAGTATATTAATGTAAATAGAGGTTTTGGAGTTTTAGGCTTTCCTGGCAGGGTTGGAGTATGGCCTGAAATATCTGTTATAACGCTTAAAAAGACTTAGATTTCTAAAAAATGTTACTTTAGCATTAAATTATAATACTTGTCTTATGTCAAAATTTGGTGAGCTAATCAACTTAGAGGTTCCGATTTTACTAGATTTTTATGGTGATTGGGACGAATCTTCATCAGCTATGCATCCTGTTTTAAGAGATGTAGCAGCTGCTATTGGAGATAAAGGAAAAGTTATTAAAATAAATGTCGACAAGAATACTGAATTAAAAGAAGCGCTAAGAGTTAAAGGACTTCCAACTTTAATGATTTATAAGGGGGGTGAAATGGTTTGGAGACAAAGTGGAGAGCAAGACGCAAACACTCTAATAAACCTTATTAATGACTTTATTTAATATTTAACTTCTCACTTAAATTCAAAAAAGAATTTAGTTCTGATTTTATAAAATTTTCATCTTTTTCATAATTTTTCATAATTTTTATAATAGTACTTAATTGATAAATATCGCCGGAGATGTTTTGGCCATAATTCATCCTACTACCTTCAGGCATTGAAATGAATAATTCTAACCTTTCATTTAATTGATTAGAAATATTAACGTAAAGTTCTTTTGCAAAATCATTTTCTTTAGAGCTATATAATTCTTTTAAAAAAGGGGTCATTAATGTGTAGTATTCGTAGTCTCCATATAAATCCTTTACGTAGTTAGAGCTATTAATAAATTCTTTAATTCCCTTAGACTTTAACTTGGTGTTGTTTGAACCTAACAGTGATTCAACTAAAGTTCTATACCTTTCGGTATCTGTAATTATATTCTCAGCGTAAGTATATATAGAAAATTTTGCATTTTTTGATCTAGACATTTGAGAATAATAACTTAAATTCTCTTGATATTTTTTAGACAAATTGTCAAATAATTTATTTCCTTTTTTGAAACTTTCAAGTTTATAATATGAAGAAATATAAGGTTCCATTAGGCTATAGAAACCAAAATAATCTATTGGCATTTTACTTATAGATAAATCTAAAATTTCTTCAGCTTTTGTGTTCTTCCCTTCCTTCATTAGCTGTAAAGCCAATCTATGTAAATTTCCTCTAAAAGAAATACTGTTTTTTCGAGTTTCAGGATCATGATATATATCGTCGCTATCAGAATTCCCCCATTCCCATCCTTTTACTATTGGATACATTAAATCGGCATCAATTCTACCAAGTTCGTAGGGATTGTTTTTGTTTACTTCAGTTTTTATAGGAACTAGCTTGTAAACAAGCCCATCTAATTGAAGATAATCCTTCATCCAAAGATATTCAGCGTCATTATAACTCCCACCAGTAAAATATATAGGTCTTTTCCAATCGTTATTAGCTAATATATCGAGCATTAGCAGTTGATTTTTGTATAAACCACTACTAGGTAAATCAACATCAATATAATCTAATATTAAATCAGAATCTTTTTCATCAACTAAACCACTTTCAAGGACATTTTTTTTATTAACCGAGACTCTTATTTTATTAGTAGGATAATAAACCATATTTTGAGTAAACTTTGGAATATTTTCTAAGTCTGCGCCATATTGATTTAATAAATTACTATATTTTGTTCGAGGATGATCACTAGAAATCCAATTCATAAAATCTTTAATATCCCACCTTGTAGAATCTATTAAAGCTTCGTGTTTAACATAGTCCCTTATTCCATAAGCGTATTGTTTATGCGTTAATTGAGATGGAATTGGACTACTGTTATATGTTCTTTTTTTCATTTGATCGATATACCAATCAGTTGCAATTAGACTGGTGTTTATCGTTCTTACATCTGTTCTGTAATTTTCAATTTCCTGAGCATACCATAATGCAAAGGTGTCATTATCTCCAATGGTAAATATCATAGAATCAACTCCTTCATCAATTGAATCTAAATATGCTTTTGCAAGTGATTGGGCAGTATACCTGTTAGAACGATCATGATCATCCCAGTTTTCAAAAGCCATTAACAAAGGAACTAACAACAGCGGAATAACAGTTAAAGGAATCGATATTTTATTTTTAATAAAAGACTTAAAAAAATTGTTTAATGATAAAACACTTAAGCCAATGAAAATACAAAAAACATAAAAAGACCCAACCAATGCATAGTCTCTTTCTCTTGGCTCAAAAACTCTTTCATTGACATATACTTTAAGCGCTAGTCCAGTAAAAAGAAATAATACAGTAACGATCCAAAAAAGATTTTTGTCTTTATTAAAAAGAAAGAATAATCCGATGATCCCTAATAACAATGGGAGCATATAATATTTATTTCTTCCTTTATTGTTTAATACGTCTGACGGAAGATTAGATTGAGGACCTAACCTAAATTCATCAACAAAGTCTATTCCACTTATCCAATTCCCGTTTAAAACATCATATTTCCATTGAAGATCATTTTGTTTTCCGCTAAAATTCCACAAAAAATATCTCCAATACATTGAACTCATTTGATATTGAAAAAGATATGTTAAATTTTGCACTAGAGTAGGTTTTTCAATATCTAAATAACCGCCATATTCAGTTAAAAATTCATGATAATTATCTGAATCTATATCCCCCTCATTTACTCTTGTTTTAAAATCTGAAACTAATTGTAGTAATTGTTTTTCGGATCTGTATTCTGGTTTTATTTCAAATTTTAAGTATCCAAAATGCTTCATGTAGTTTGGTGCATGTTCAGAGCTCCACATTCTTGGCAATAAACCAACATGTTGTGAATTGGAGTTTATTTTTCCAGATTCCCAGTCATTTACTATTATATATTTTCCAGATTTTAAATCTTTTTCATATTTAGGCTTGTCATCTTTATAAGGTTTTTTTGAATCTTGGCCTGCATAAGCATCAGAAAACATTGGACCGTAAAATAGATGAGTATCTGGGTATTGTTCTAAATTATAGTAAGCTAATAGAGCACGGGCATCTGAAGGTGAGTTTTCATTAATTACAGTGTTAGCATTTGATCTAATAGGAATCATTAGCCATGACGAGAAACCGATGAAAACAAACATTACGCACAGCAATAAGGTGTTTATGTTGATCCAGTTTTTTTTTCTTGTTAGTTTAATTCCAAAGTAGAAGAATAAAACAATTAAAATAGCTGAAAAAATAGTGCCTGAGTTGTAGGGAAGACCTAAATCGTTTACAAATATGACTTCAAGATTTCCGAAAAGCCCTAATGCGGAAGGAAGTAATAATTTAAATATGAAAAGCAATATTGTGACAGAAATAATATTAGCAATTAGAAAATTTTTAAATGTAGGATTAGGGTTTTTTTTAAAAAAATATATCATTCCTATAGCGGGAATTGCTAACAAGCCCATAAAATGAACTCCAAAAGATAGTCCAATTACAAATGATATTAATATAATCCATTTATTCCCTCTTTTGTTATCGATATTTTCTTCCCATTTAAACCCTAACCAAAATAAAAGGGCCATTATAAGAGTTGCCATTGCGTAAACTTCTGCTTCAACCGCATTGAACCAAAAGCTGTCGGAGAATGTAAAACATAAAGAACCAAGAAGTGAAGAGCTAAGTATTAAGGAAGCTCGTGAATTAGAAATTGGTTCAGATTTTAAAACTATTTTTTTCCCAATTATAGTTAAAGTAAAAAACAAAAAAAGCACAGTAAATGCGCTTGCAAATACAGACATCATGTTAACCATTAATGCTATTTGATCTATATCTGAAGCGAAAAAAGAAAAAAATGCGCCCAGTATTTGAAAAAATGGAGCCCCAGGAGGATGTCCCACTTGAAGTTTAGCAGATGTTGAAATGTATTCAGCGCAATCCCAGTAACTAGCGGTTGGTTCAACTGTTAAAGAATAGGTTGTAAGTGCAATTAAAAAGGCAATAAGGCCAATAAAATTATTCCATTTCTCAAATTTTTTAACGTGCATTTCTAATAATTTACATCGCGAAAATAAACAATAATCTCTATAAAATTTTCACAATAATTTTTTAAATATAATTTATTTGCCAAGCTTAAACTTTATACTAAATTTGCGGAGCTTTATATTGGCCTATGGTGTAACTGGCAACACGCCTGGTTTTGGTCCAGGAGAGTCTAGGTTCGAGCCCTAGTAGGCCAACTATAATTCATTATGTAGTTGTCAATAAGTTTTTTGTAATAGAATTTCTTATATTTGCACAGCATTACTGAAAAATTGAGGGGGACACTGTCCCCCTCTTTATTAAATATATAGTTTGAAAAAAATTTTAGGAGAATTAATAGAAGAGTTTTTTACTGACAACATGAATCTGTTTTTAGTCGATCTTTCTATGGACCCTTCAAATAAAATTAATATTACTATTGACGGAGATAATGGAGTTAAAATTATAGATTGTGTCGGTTTGACTAAATTTTTAAAAAAGAATTTAAATGAAGAATTAGACGATTTTTCTGTTGATGTTAGTTCAGCAGGACTTTTGTCTCCTTTAGCTTCTCAAAGACAATTTTTAAAAAACATTAAAAGAAAGTTAAGCGTTCAGTCTGTTGATGGAATTGAATTTATTGGCAATTTAACAGAAGTTAGTGAGAATCAAATAACAATAGAGTGGACGGCTAGAGAGCCTAAGCCAATTGGTAAAGGAAAAATTTCAGTTAAAAAAACCAAAACAATAGCATTTGATAAGATCAAAAAAGCAAATTTAATAGTAGAATTTTAAAAAATAAATAAAATGGAAAATTTATCATTAATTGAATCATTTTCAGAGTTTAAAGACGAAAAATTTATAGACAGGGTTACTCTTATGTCTATATTAGAAGAGGTTTTTAGAAATACTTTAAAAAGAAAATATGGAGATGATGACAATTTCGACATTATTATTAATCCTGATAAAGGAGATTTAGAGATTTGGAGAAATAGAGTAGTTGTTGAAGATGATGCTGTTGAAGATGAAAATCAAGAAATTACTCTAACAGAAGCTAGGAAAATTGAACCTGATTTTGAAGTTGGAGAAGATGTTTCAGAAGAGGTTAAGTTGGTCAATCTTGGGAGAAGAACAGTTTTGTCATTAAGACAAAATTTAGTTTCTAGAATTCATGAACATGATAACGGAATAGTTTATAAGCAATTTGTTGATTTAATTGGTGAAATTTATACTGCAGAAGTTCATCACATTCGTCATAATGTAGTGATTCTTTTAGACGATGAAGGGAATGAGTTAATTATGCCAAAAGATCGTCAAATACCATCTGATTTTTATAGAAAAGGTGACAATATTAGAGGGGTTATAGAGTCTGTAGAATTAAAAGGCAATAAACCTTCAATTGTAATGTCAAGAACATCTCCTAAGTTTTTAGAAAAGCTTTTTGAACAAGATATTCCAGAAGTATTTGATGGATTAATTTCTGTAAAAAAAGTAGTAAGAATTCCAGGTGAAAAAGCTAAAGTTGCCGTTGATTCATATGATGATAGGATTGATCCTGTTGGAGCATGTGTTGGAATGAAAGGCTCTAGAATTCACGGAATTGTAAGAGAGCTTGGCAATGAAAATATTGATGTAATTAATTATACTACTAACATGCAGTTGTTGATTACTAGAGCTTTAAGCCCTGCAAAAATTTCTTCGTTAAAAATAAATGAGGAAAAGAAAACAGTTGAAGCGTTTATGGATCCAGAGCAAGTTTCAAAAGCAATTGGAAGAGGGGGACATAACATTAGATTAGCAGGTCAACTAACAGGGTACGAGATAGATGTTTACAGAGAGGGGGCAGAAGAGGACGTTGAATTAACAGAGTTTTCTGATGAAATTGAAAGTTGGGTTTTAGAAGAATTGAAAAAAGCCGGTTTAGATACTGCTAAAAGTGTTTTAGAACAGGATGTAGAAGATTTAATGAAAAGAACTGATCTTGAAGAAGAGACTATTTTAGAAATTAGAAAGGTGTTGAGTGCTGAATTTTCAGAATAATTTATTTATATTTTTTATGAGCGAAATGAAATTAACAAGATTAAATAAGGTACTGAGAGAATTTAATATTTCTTTAGATAGAGCTGTTGAGTTTTTAGCTTCAAGTGGCCACATTATTGAAGCTAGACCAACAACTAAAATTTCCGAAAGTCAGTATAATTTATTCTTAGATGAATTTAGCTCCGACAAGTCCAGCAAGGTAGAATCACATGACTTAAGTGAAGAAAAGAAAAAACAAAAAGAAGAGCTTAGGTTAAAGCTAGAAAAGGAACAAGAAGAGAAAATAAAAAAACAAAACGAATTAATTAAGGCAAAAGTTGAAATAAAAAAACCAGTTTTAATTGAAAAAATAGATCTAGATCAATTTAAAAAAACTAAACCTCCAGTAAAAAAAGAAATTGCTAAGGTTGAGGAAACTTTAAAAGAAAACGAAAAGGTTAAGGAAGTTCCTGAAAAAATAGAGCAAGTAAAAGATATAAAGGAAGATAGCAGTATTAAGACTAAATACACGAAACTAAGCGGGCTTAAGACAGTAGGCGATAAGATTGACTTAGGACAATTTAAAAAATCAAAACCTAGTAGTGCAGTAAATAAGATCTCTGCAGCATCAAAAAGAAAAAGAATTCGTGTTACTAAGGATACCGTAAAACCTAACCCAAGCTCAAGTAAAAGAAGTTTCGCAAAACAGCCAAGGTCAAAACCCCAAGCAGTTGAACCCTCTGAATTGGATGTTAAAAAACAAATCAGAGAGACATTGGAAAAACTTCAAGGAAGATCTTCTAATTCAAAAGGAGCTAAATACAGAAAGGAAAAAAGAGATTCTCATAAATTTAAATCTGAAGAAGATATAGCATTAAATGAAGCTGATAAAAAAACAATTAAAGTAACAGAGTTTATTACTGTTGGTGAAGTGGCTACTATGATGGAAATTACGTCAACTGACATCATTTCAACTTGTATGTCTTTGGGAATTATGGTTACAATGAATCAAAGATTAGATGCAGAAACTCTAACAATTGTAGCTGACGAATTTGGATTTGAAGTGGAGTTTGTAACTGCTGATATCGAAGATTCTATAAATGAAGTTGTTGATTTGCCTGAGAATTTATTACCTAGAGCACCAATTGTTACTGTAATGGGGCATGTTGACCATGGGAAAACATCTTTACTAGATTATATAAGAGAAGAAAATGTTATAGCTGGAGAGTCAGGTGGAATTACACAGCACATAGGAGCTTATCATGTGATATTAAAAGATGGACAAAAAATAACTTTTTTAGACACTCCTGGTCACGAAGCGTTTACTGCGATGAGAGCAAGAGGAACTCAGGTTACAGATTTAGTAATTATAGTTATTGCCGCTGATGATGATGTTATGCCGCAAACAAAAGAGGCTATTAGTCATGCTCAAGCTGCTGGAGTTCCAATAATTTTTGCAATAAACAAAATTGATAGACCGACTTCAAACCCTGATAAAATTAAAGAAAGGCTTTCAGGAATGAATTTACTTATAGAAGAGTGGGGTGGAAAAATTCAGTCTCAAGATGTTTCTGCATTAAAAGGAACTGGTGTAGATGAGCTTTTAGAAAAAGTTTTATTGGAAGCTGAATTTTTAGAATTGAAAGCAAATCCAAACAGGTCTGCAACTGGCACTGTTGTTGAGGCTTTTTTAGATAAGGGAAAAGGCTATATGTCTACCATATTAATCCAAACAGGAACTTTAAAGATTGGAGACTATTTGTTAGCAGGACAGCATTCAGGCAAAGTAAAGGCTATGCAAGATGAGAGAGGAAATGCTATAATTGAAGCAGGGCCTTCAATTCCTGTTTCTATATTAGGTCTTGGTGGCGCTCCTCAGGCAGGAGATAAGTTTAATGTTTTTGATGATGAAAAAGACGCTAAACAAATTGCCGTTAAAAGAACACAGTTAGTAAGAGAGCAGTCTGTTAGGACTCAAAAACACATTACTTTAGATGAAATTGGAAGAAGAATTGCACTTGGAGATTTCAAGGAATTAAATATAATTCTAAAAGGGGATGTTGATGGTTCAGTGGAAGCTTTAACGGATTCTTTTCAAAAGCTATCAACTGACGAGATACATGTGAACATAATTCATAAAGCAGTTGGAGCTATTACAGAGTCAGATGTTCTTTTAGCTTCAGCTTCTGATGCGATTATAATAGGTTTTAATGTTAGACCAACAGGAAATGCAAGACAAATTGCCGATAAAGAAGAAATAGATATTAGAAATTATTCTATTATTTATGATGCCATTAATGATCTTAAGGATGCTATGGAAGGTATGTTGTCCCCAGTTTTTAAAGAAGAGATATCAGGAAATGCTGAAATAAGAGAGACATTTAAAATATCTAAAGTTGGAACCATTGCAGGTTGTATGGTTACTGATGGTAAGATATTTAGAAATTCTAATGTTAGAATTATTAGAGACGGAGTTGTTGTTAATTCAGGAACATTATCAGCGTTAAAGAGATTTAAAGACGATGCTAAAGAAGTCGCTAAGGGATATGAATGTGGTATTCAAATCAAAAATTATAATGACATTAAAATCGGGGATGTTATTGAAGCTTATTCTGAGGTAGAAGTAAAAAAGAAAATTAAATAATCAATTTGGCTTAAGTATAAAAGCTGAAGAAAAATCTTTTTTTATTTTTTTTAATTCTCTTATTGCTTTAATTTTTGAAACATATTTTCCGATTCTTATTTTATAATATGGAGTTTCAAAGCTAAAGAACAAATCATCATATTTTTTTTCAATAGTTAAGCTATCCATTAGTTTTATTCCGGCGTTATATTTTCCGTTAAAAACCTGAATTGTAAATTGGCCAGATGTGAACGTTTCTGAGTTAACTTCTTTTTTAAGTTCTATTACTTTTTTTAATTTAGGATCTAGATCAATTTTAATTGATCCTACTTGAGAAAAAGAATATAAAAAGCTTAATAAAATAACGTAAAGCGTGAAGTTGTTTAAAGTTCTCATTCTTTAGGCAAATATAATTTATTATAATAATTTAAATCAAAAATATTTATGTTTTATATACATTTATTTAGAATGATTATAAATTATAAATTAGATCTGTCTTGGGTTTCTAAAATCATTCTTGTGTTGTATTTTTGGCGTCTAATTTTGACACAATTTTTTAGATTGTTAGTAGTAAGAAAACCAATATTATTGAAAGAATTTCTCAACCTCTTTAAAAGTTTCAGAGCCCTTAGATTTTTAGCTCTTAACATAACGTTTCTTTTCGCCACTTCTTTAAGCATTTCATCTCAAGAAATTGATATTTCAAAAGGAAAAAGTTTATTTAACGCGAACTGTGCTTCATGTCATAAACTAAATAAAAAATTAATTGGACCTGCTTTAAAAGGCGTTTCAAATAAATATGAAAAGGAGTGGTTATATTCTTGGATAAAAAACAGTGCTGCTCTAATTAAATCTGGAGACGATCAAGCTGTTGCTATTTACGAAGAGTATAATAAAGCAGCTATGAATTCATTCCCTCAGTTGTCAAATGAGGATATGGATAATATCCTGGCATACACTGATTATACCCCACCAGCTGCAATTGCCAGTTCTGCTGCTAACTCTAATAACGTTAATCAAATTAGTTCATCTTCTTTTACAAATGACTTAGTGCTTGTTCTACTTTTATTAGTTCTGACGGTATTAGTAACAATGTTGTTTTTAGTGACAAAAACCTTAAAAAGGTTAGCTTCAGACAATGGAATTGAGATAAATCAAAAAAAATCTTCAGGTACTCCTATTTGGGAGAAGTTTATTAAAAATCAATTTTTAGTATTTGTATCTGTTATTTTATTACTTCTGTCTAGTGCTTATTTTGCTTACGGATATTTCATGCAAATTGGTATTGATCAGGGTTACATGCCAATTCAACCTATACACTATTCGCATAAAATACATGCTGGAGAAAATCAAATAGAATGTCAGTACTGTCATTCATCAGCTAGAATTTCAAAACATTCTGGAATTCCTTCTCTTAATGTTTGTATGAATTGCCATGAAAATATTGCAGATTATAACGGAGAAGAAGATTTAGAAAAAGGCTATACCAAAGATTTTTATACTAACGAAATTAAAAAGCTATACAAAGCTGTCGGTTGGGACGAAACCACACTATCTTACACTGGAGATACTGAGCCGGTAAAGTGGGTTAGAATACACAACTTACCTGACTTCGTTTACTTTAATCATTCACAGCATGTCACTGTTGCAGGAATTGAATGTCAAAAATGTCATGGTCCAGTTGAGGAAATGGAAATACTTTATCAGTATTCGCCCTTAACTATGGGTTGGTGTATTAACTGCCACAGAGAATCAAATATAAAAGTTAAAGACAATGAATATTATTCTAAGATACATGATGAATTATCTAAGAAATACGGAGTAAAAGAATTGACTGCCGCTCAAATGGGAGGCTTAGAATGTGGAAAATGTCATTATTAAATCAATATAAATATTAAATGGGAAGCCATAAAAAATATTGGAAAAGTGAATTAGAGTTGTCTAAAGACAATTCAATAGTTGAAAATCTTAAAAACAATGAGTTTGCAAGTGAGTTGCCTGTTGAGAGTTTTTTAGAAGATAAAAATACTCTTCAAGATACAAGCACTAACAGAAGAGACTTTTTAAAGTATCTTGGGTTCAGTACAGCTGCAGCCACTTTAGCTAGTTGTGAAGGTCCAGTACATAAATCAATTCCATATGTTGTTCAGCCAGAACAAATTAGACCAGGAATTTCAAATTTTTATGCTACTTCAATTTCAGATGGATTTGATTTTGCAAATGTTCTTGTGAAAACGAGAGAAGGAAGACCTATAAAGATCGAAAAAAATTCTAAATCTGAAAGTCATGGTCCTAATGCTAGGGTTCATGCTTCGGTATTATCAATGTATGATAGTTCTAGGATTCAAGGTCCAACAATGGATGGCCAAAATGTTAGTTGGGAACAATTTAATTTGAATATTTCTGCTCAACTAAAATCAATGAGCGCCTCAAATAAAAAAGTTGTGTTGTTAACTCAAACTTTTTCCAGCCCAACGACTGATTTAATTATAGAGCAATTCATTAGTAAATTTCCGAATATTAAGCATGTTGTTTATGATACTATTTCTGAATCTAAAGCTTTAGATGCATTTGAACTTAGCTATAATGTAAGAGCTCTTCCAACTTATGATTTTTCTAAAGCGGATGTTATTGTTTCTGTTGGGGCTGATATTTTAGGGGATTGGCAAGGCGGAGGTTTTAGTTCAGGATATTCTAAATCTAGAATTCCTAAAAAAGGAAAAATGTCTAAACATTTTCAGATAGAGGCCAATATGTCTCTTTCCGGAGCAAATTCAGATGTTAGAATTCCTTTAAAGCCTTCAACCCAAAAGAAAGCGCTATTAAAAATATATGAATATATTTCTGGAGAAAACACGAATGTTTCACTAGACGAAAAATTAGATAAAAAATTAAAATCTATTGCTTCAAGTCTAAAAAAATCTGCAGGCAAAGGAGTTTTTGTCACTGGAATTGATGATGTTGATGCACAAGTTTTAGCTCTTAAAATAAATCAACTTATTAGTAGTGACGTAATAAATACGAGTAAGCTTAATTTGACCAGAAAAGGGGATGACAAAAAAGTTTCACAACTAGTAAGTGATCTCTCTAATAATAAAATTGACGGCTTGATTATGGCTGGAGTAAATCCTTGCTATACTCTATCTGGTTTTAAGAAATTTAATGATGCATTAAAATCACTTGATTTCTCGGTTTGTTTTTCAATGAACAATAATGAAACTGCAATGTTATCAAAGTGGGTAGCAGCAACTCCTCATTATTTAGAATCTTGGGGTGATGTTGAAATGAAATCTGGAGATTTTAGTTTAGTTCAACCTACAATTAAACCGCTCTTTGACACTCGACAATTTCAAGAAGTTTTGTTAAACTGGTCAGAAATTTCTAATTCATTTTATGACGAATTGAAGTCTAACTGGAATAAAACTATTTTAAAAGGCTTATCATGGAATCAAGCGTTACATGATGGAGTTTTTTCTAAAAACAAACCTTCTAATAGATCTTTTAAAAATTTAGATTTATCCTCTAGAATAAATCAACTTAACGATCCTAATATAGGAGATTTTGAATTGACTCTTTATTCGAAAACCTCAATGGGTGATGGAAGTCAAGCTAACAATCCTTGGCTTCAAGAAATGCCCGATCCGATCACTAGAGTGTCTTGGGATAATTACTTAACAGTTTCAAAATCTGACGCTAAAAAATTAGGATTAAAAAACATCAATGAATCTAATGGAGCTTTAAATAGTAATTACGCTAACGTTAAAGTTGATGGCAGTTCACTAAAAACTCCCGTTATTATTCAGCCAGGCCAAGCTAATGGCTCGGTTGGTCTTTCTTTTGGATACGGTAGAAGAAATGGAGTTAAGAGCGAGTTACAGACTGGTATAAATGGATATGATTTATATAAGGACTTAGTAAATGTTCAAATTGTTTCCATCGAGTCTGTTAATGAAACTCATGAGTTTGCTTGTGTTCAATTACATAACACATTAATGGGTCGAGGGGATATTATAAAAGAAACAACTTTAGAGATTTTCAACACCAAAAACTCTAGCGAATGGAATCGTGTTCCTCAAGTATCTCTAAATCATATTGAGACTCCAGTAACATCTCCTGACGTAGATATATGGGATGAATTTGATAGATCAATTGGACACCACTTTAACTTATCAATTGATTTAAATGGTTGTACTGGATGCGGAGCTTGTGTTATAGCATGTCATGCTGAAAACAATGTGCCTGTCGTTGGAAAAAGTGAAGTAAGAAGGTCAAGAGACATGCATTGGCTTAGAATAGACAGATATTATTCTTCTCAAGAATCATTTTCAGAAGATAATGAAACTAAGGACAATATCAGTGGTATAAAAGAGTCGCTTTCTGTTTTTGGAGAAATGGAAAACCCCTCTGAAAACCCACAGGTTGCTTTTCAACCTGTTATGTGTCAACATTGTAATCATGCTCCTTGTGAAACCGTATGCCCAGTAGCGGCTACTACTCATAGTAGACAAGGTCAAAACCACATGGCTTATAACAGGTGCGTTGGAACAAGATATTGTGCAAATAATTGTCCTTACAAGGTTCGAAGATTTAATTGGTTCCTTTATAGTGATAATAACGAATTTGACTTCAACATGAATGATGATTTAGGTAAAATGGTACTTAATCCAGATGTTGTTGTAAGATCTAGGGGTGTTATGGAAAAATGTTCTATGTGTATTCAGAAAACACAAAAAACAATTTTAGACGCTAAGCTAGATGGTAGAGTTATTAAAGATGGAGAATTTCAAACGGCTTGTTCTTCAGCATGTGATTCTGGAGCGATAGTTTTTGGAGATATTAATGATAAAGAAAGTGAAGTTTTAAAACTAAAAGAAGATGATAGAATGTATCATCTTTTAGAAAGTGTTGGAACAAAACCAAATGTTGTGTATCAGGTAAAAGTTAGAAATACGTAAAAAGATAAAATAATTATATGTCATCTCATTACGAAGCACCAATTAGAAAACCCTTAGTAACTGGCAATAAGTCATATCATGATGTTTCAGTTGATATTTCTGCTGCTGTTGAAGGAAAAGCTAATAAACAATGGTGGATAGTTTTTTCAATTGCATTAGTTGCATTTTTATGGGGCTTAGGATGTATGATTTATACTATTTCGACAGGAATTGGAGTCTGGGGTTTGAATAAAACAGTTGGCTGGGCTTGGGATATTACAAATTTTGTTTGGTGGATTGGTATTGGACACGCTGGTACACTTATTTCAGCCGTATTATTATTATTTAGACAAAAATGGAGAATGGCTATTAATAGATCTGCTGAAGCCATGACTATTTTTTCTGTTATGCAAGCAGGATTGTTTCCTATAATTCACATGGGAAGACCATGGCTTGGATATTGGGTTCTCCCTATTCCGAATGCCTACGGCTCATTGTGGGTTAACTTTAATTCTCCATTACTTTGGGATGTTTTCGCAATATCAACGTATTTATCAGTCTCACTAGTTTTTTGGTGGACAGGACTACTACCCGATTTTGCAATGATTAGAGATAGAGCTGTTAAGCCATTTCAAAAGAAAATTTACAGTTTGGTAAGTTTTGGTTGGACTGGAAGAGCAAAAGATTGGCAAAGATTTGAAGAGGTTTCATTGGTGTTAGCAGGATTAGCTACTCCTTTAGTTTTGTCTGTTCACACAATAGTATCATTTGATTTTGCTACTTCTGTTATACCTGGTTGGCATACTACAATTTTTCCGCCATATTTTGTAGCTGGAGCTATTTTTTCAGGCTTTGCAATGGTAAATACTTTGTTAATTATAATGAGAAAGGTTTCAAATTTAGAAAACTATATAACTGTTCAGCACATAGAGCTAATGAATATTGTAATTATGATTACAGGATCTATTGTTGGTACAGCCTATATCACAGAGTTATTTATGGCTTGGTATTCTGGAGTAGAATATGAACAATATGCCTTTTTAAATAGAGCAACTGGTCCTTATTGGTGGGCTTATTGGTCTATGATGACTTGTAATGTATTTTCTCCACAATTAATGTGGATTAAAAAACTTAGAACCAGTATTTTATTTTCATTTTTTATATCAATAGTTGTAAATATTGGAATGTGGTTTGAAAGATTTGTAATTATAGTTACATCTCTTCATAGAGATTATTTACCATCATCATGGACAATGTTTACTCCTACATTTGTTGATATAGGAATTTTTATAGGTACAATTGGATTCTTTTTTGTGTTGTTTTTACTTTACGCAAGAACATTTCCTGTAATCGCTCAAGCTGAAGTGAAAACTATTTTAAAAACGTCAGGAGATAATTATAAAAAACTAAGAGATAAAAAATAATGTCTGAGAAAATTTTACATGCCGTGTATGATGACGATGACAAGCTTATTGAAGCGGTCAAAGAGATAAGAGCTTCTAATTTCACTATTGAAGAAGTTTACACTCCTTTTCCAGTTCATGGTCTAGATAAAGCTTTAGGGTTAGAGCCTACAAGGTTAGCTATTTTATCTTTTATATATGGTTGTATTGGTTTTGGTTTCGCCATTTTCATGATGAATTACATAATGATTGCAGATTGGCCTCAAAATATTGGTGGAAAACCTAGTTTTTCGTTTTTAGAAAACATGCCTTCTTTTGTTCCTATTATTTTTGAATTAACTGTTTTTTTTGCTGCTCATTTAATGGTGATTACCTTTTATCTAAGAAGTAAATTATGGCCATTTAAAGAAGCTGAAAATCCAATTCCAGAAACTACTGACGATAAATTTTTAATTGAAATAAAATTTCATAATGACGGAAAAGATTTAAAGGCTGTAGTTAATAAAACAGATGTTCTTGAGGTTAAAGTAATTGAAAATAAAGATTCTAAGTAATGAAGAAATTAACTTTTTATAGCTTAATGGTAGTTTTCAGCCTTACGACTCTCTCATGTTTTGATAGTTCAAAACCTAATTATCAATTTTTCCCAAACATGTACGAATCAGTTGGCTATAGTACCTATGAACAGTCAGATGCTTTTGCTAACGGAATTGAAGCTCAGATACCTGTAGAAGGAAGTATTCCAAGAGGTTGGGTCCCCTATGAGTATGAAGATACTAATGAAGGTTATGAATCAGCTAAGAATAATTTGATATCTCCGCTAGAACTCTCGGAAAAAAATATTAAAAAAGGAAAAGAGTTGTACAATATATATTGCGCGGTATGTCATGGTCCTAAAGGAGATGGACAAGGAATTCTTATGAAAAGAGAAAAGTTTCTTGGTATTCCAAGTTATGCTGATAGAGATATAACAGAAGGAAGTATTTATCACGTTTTAATGTATGGAAAAAACTTAATGGGTTCTCATGCAGGTCAAGTGAATTCCAATGAAAGATGGCAAATATCTCAATACGTAATTAGTCTAAGAGAGAAATTAATAAAATAATTAATGTATAAGTTTACAAAAAATATTAAAATCTTTTCACTTACCCTTATTATTTTAGGGGCTCTTGGTCTTGGATATGGGTTTTATTCTGCTCCAAGTTCTGTTGAAGAAGCAAAAGCAATGGTTTCTAATTTGCACGAAGATTCACATGGAGATGAATCTTTATCACATGATATTGATAAAAACGAAGTTATACATAAAAAACAAGAAGATCATTCTAGTTCATCAGTTTTAGACTCTCATTCTTCAGAAGATTCTTCTCATGACAAACACCTTTTAAATCAGTTACAAAATAGACCTTGGGCTGCATTATATGTTGCAGCATTGTTTTTTATGATGCTTTCTTTAGGAACATTAGCTTTTTACGCTATACAAAGAGCCTCTCAGGCAGGTTGGTCTCCTATTTTATTTAGGGTAATGGAAGGTATAACAGCCTATCTTTTCCCTGGAACTTTAATCATTTTGATTATTTTAATTCTTTCATCAATGCATTTAAATCATTTATTTGTTTGGATGGATCCAGAAGTGGTAGAGCATGATGAAATTATTCAAGCAAAATCAGGATATTTAAATTCACCTTTTTTAATTGCTAGAGCCATTTTTTATATTTTAGGATGGAATCTATACAGATATTATTCTCGTAAATTTTCATTAGCTCAAGATAAATCAAATGATATTTCAAATCATGTAAAGAACTTTAAGATATCGGCTGGATTTTTAGCTTTCTTTATTGTTACTGAATCTATGATGTCTTGGGATTGGATTATGTCTGTTGATCCTCATTGGTTTAGTACATTATTTGGTTGGTATGTTTTTGCAAGCATGTTTGTGTCAGGAATTACTACTATAGCCTTAGTGACTATTTATTTAAAATCTAAAGGCTATCTAGAAAAAGTAAATGATAATCATATTCACGATTTAGGAAAGTTCATGTTTGGAGTTAGTATTTTTTGGGCTTACTTATGGTTTTCTCAATTCATGCTTATTTGGTATGCTAATATACCTGAAGAAGTAACATATTTTATAACTAGAATAGAAGATTATAATGTGCCTTTTTTCGGCATGATAGCTTTAAATCTTATTTTTCCTTTTTTACTTCTTATGAATAGCGATTATAAAAGAGTTAATTGGTTTATTGTAATGACAGGAATTATCATTTTGATAGGTCATTATATTGATGTGTTTAACATGATAATGCCAGCAACAGTTGGAGACCAGTGGTTTATAGGTATTCCAGAAATATCAGGGATTTTATTTTTTAGTGGATTATTTATTTATGTAGTTTTTAATAGTCTTTCAAAAGTTCCGTTAGAGCCATCTGGAGATCCGCTAATTAAGGAAAGTGAAAAATTTGAGTATTAATTTTTTTAAATGACAGTATTACTAACAATAACAATTTTAATTTTAACTGGGATAGCTATCTGGCAGATCACAAAAATATTTGAATTATCTCAAATAGGATTAAAAAAAGACGATTCACAGATAGCAACTGAGAAAGATAATGATCTTAACGGTAAGTTAATGTTTGGCTTTTTGGTTTTTATATATATTGTTACGATATATTGTTTTTGGGCTTATACCAAAGTCCTACTGCCTGAATCAGCATCTGAACATGGAGAAAAATATGATACTTTACTTTGGGTTTCCTTTGCAATAATTTTATTTGCACAAACTTTAACTCAGGCTGTGTTGCATTATTTTGCTTTTAAGTATAGAGGTATAAATAACAGAAAAGCTTATTTTTTTACTCATAACAATAAATTAGAATTAGTTTGGACAGTTATTCCGGCTATTATATTTTTTGTTTTGATTATTTATGGAATGGTCACTTGGGGACAAATAATGAATTTCAATGAAGATAACGAAGATGATTTAGTAATTGAGCTGTATGCACAACAATGGAATTGGAAAGCAAGATATGGGGGAGAGGATAACGTTTTAGGAGATGCTAATGTTAGGTTTTTAAATGACTTTGATGGTAAAAATTCTGTTGGAATTGACTCATCAGACCCTAACGGGATGGATGATTTTGTAGTTACTCAAGAGTTTCATTTGCCAGTTAATCGTAAGGTTATTTTTAAAATGAGATCTCAAGATGTACTTCATTCAGCGTATATGCCTCATTTTAGAGCTCAAATGAATTGTGTACCAGGAATGATTACAGAGTTCTCTTTTACACCAACAATTACCACAGAAGAAATGAGACAAAATTCTGATGTAGTAGCAAAAGTTACTAGAATCAATAAAATTAGATATGATAGAAGTCAAGACCTAATTTCTAATGGAGAAGAGGGGCTAGATTCTTATCAATTTGACTATTTATTATTATGTGCAAAAATTTGTGGAACTTCTCACTACAATATGCAAATGAAAATAGTAGTAGAATCTGAAAAAGATTACATTAAATGGAAAGCTCAACAACAAACATTTTCTGAAATAATTCAATAAAATAATATGTCAGCAGCTACAAATATTTCTAATTCTGATCATGATGATCATCATGATCATCATAAAGAAACTTTTATAACTAAATATATTTTCAGTCAAGATCATAAAATGATCGCTAAACAATATCTGATTCTTGGAGTATTGTTTATGGGATTTATTGGCGTTGCAATGTCTTTGCTATTTAGGTTGCAATTAGCTTGGCCAGAAGAATCTTTTGCTGTGTTTGATATTTTCTTAGGAGACTGGGCTCCAGAGGGGGTTATGGATCCCAATATTTATTTAGCACTTGTTACTATTCACGGTACTATTATGGTGTTTTTTGTTTTGACCGCAGGTCTTAGTGGAACATTTAGTAATTTACTAATCCCACTTCAAATTGGAGCTAGGGATATGGCTTCGGGCCTTTTAAACATGATTTCTTTCTGGTTGTTTTTTCTTTCTAGCATGATAATGTTAGCCTCACTTTTTGTTGAAGCAGGACCTGCAGCAGCTGGTTGGACAATTTATCCGCCTTTAAGTGCACTCCCTCAAGCTCAACCTGGATCTGGAATGGGAATGACACTTTGGCTAATCTCTATGGCTATTTTTGTTGCCTCTTCTTTATTAGGGTCATTAAACTATATAGTTACGGTTATTAATTTAAGAACAAAAGGAATGTCAATGTTTAGACTTCCTTTGACTATATGGGCATTTTTTGTAACAGCTATAATTGGAGTTATCTCATTTCCTGTTTTATTGTCTGCTGCTTTATTACTAATCATGGATAGAAGTTTTGGAACTTCTTTCTTTTTATCTGATATTTTTGTTCAAGGTGAAGTTTTGCATTATCAAGGTGGTTCGCCAGTTTTATTTGAACATTTATTTTGGTTTTTAGGTCATCCAGAAGTTTATATAGTTCTTTTACCTGCACTTGGAATAACATCTGAGATTATCGCTACTAACTCAAGAAAGCCAATTTTTGGATATAGAGCAATGGTGGCTTCGATTTTGGCTATTGCATTTTTATCTACAGTTGTTTGGGGTCATCACATGTTTATTTCAGGCATGAATCCCTTTTTAGGTTCAGTCTTTACATTTACAACCCTTTTAATAGCGATACCCTCTGCTGTCAAATCTTTTAATTATATAACAACTCTTTGGAAAGGCAATCTACAATTTAATACTGCTATGCTTTTTTCAATTGGTCTAGTTTCAACTTTTATCACTGGAGGTTTGACGGGAATCATTTTAGGAGATAGTACTTTAGATATTAATATTCACGATACTTACTTCGTAGTTGCCCACTTTCACTTGGTAATGGGTATCTCTGCTTTATATGGTTTATTCGCTGGAGTTTATCATTGGTTCCCCAAATTATTTGGAAAAATGATGAATAAAAATTTAGGATATATTCACTTTTGGGTAACTGCAATTGCAGCTTACGGAGTATTTTTTCCTATGCATTTTATAGGAATGGCTGGACTACCTAGAAGGTATTATACTAATACTGCTTTTCCATATTTTGATGATTTAGCAAATATTAATGTAGTTATTACAGTTTTTGCACTATTAGCTGGAGCAGCTCAATTGGTGTTTTTATATAACTTCATATCAAGTATGTTTTTTGGAAAAAAAGCAGAAATGAACCCATGGAAATCCACTACTCTAGAATGGACATCACCTGTTGATCACATGCACGGAAATTGGCATGGAGAAATTCCACACGTTTACAGGTGGCCTTATGATTATAGTAAGCCAGGTCATGAAGAAGATTTTGTTCCCCAAACTACTCCACTTGGCGTAAACGAAGTAGAAACAGAACATTAAAATTATCTATTAAATAAGGGTTTGTCTTTTTGCTTACCTTTGATTTAATGAATGAAAATCTAGACCCTAGCGACTCCAACTATTCAGGCGAAGAATTAGAAGTTGACAAAGCTTTAAGACCTCTTTCTTTTGACGATTTTGCAGGTCAGAATCAGATTTTAGATAATTTAAAAATATTTGTCGAAGCATGTAATCAAAGATCTGATGCTTTAGATCACACACTTTTTCATGGTCCTCCAGGACTTGGAAAAACTACCTTAGCACATATTCTAGCAAATGAACTTGGTGTTAATTTAAAAGTAACATCAGGACCTGTCCTAGATAAGCCAGGTGATCTTGCAGGACTATTAACGAATCTAGAGCCTAGAGATGTTCTTTTTATTGATGAAATACATAGACTTAGCCCTATTGTTGAAGAATACCTTTATTCTGCAATGGAAGATTATAAAATTGATATAATGATAGAATCTGGACCTAATGCGAGAACAGTTCAAATTAATTTAAATCCTTTTACTTTGATTGGAGCAACAACTCGTTCAGGTTTGTTAACAGCCCCAATGAGAGCAAGATTTGGCATCAACAGTAGGTTAGAGTATTATAAAACAGAACTTCTTTCTTCAATAGTAGAAAGAAGTTCAGAAATATTAGATATTGAAATTAATGCACAAGCAGCAATTGAGATTGCCGGAAGAAGTAGAGGAACTCCAAGAATTTCAAATTCTTTATTAAGAAGAGTAAGGGATTTTGCTCAAATAAAAGGGAATGGTAATATTGATTTAGAAATAACTAGATATGCTTTAAAATCTCTTAATGTAGATAAGCATGGATTAGACGAGATGGATAATAAAATATTAACCACTTTAATTGACAAATTTAAAGGAGGACCTGTTGGAATTAGCACCCTATCTACTGCTGTTTCTGAAAGTTCAGAAACTTTAGAAGAAGTATATGAGCCTTTTTTAATTCAACAAGGCTTTATAGTCAGAACTCCAAGAGGAAGAGAAGTTACGAAGCTAGCTTATGATCATTTAGGCAAGAAAAAATCTAGCTCTCAAGATGAATTATTCTAATTAAATTCTCGATTTAAATAATAATAAACCTATACAATAATGGAAGAAAATAGATTTTTTTATGACTTTTTAATGACTTTGAAATTTCCAGAATTTTATGCGGAGATGATTAATCTAATAGTTTTGAGTTTAGTAGTATTGCTAACATCCATTCTTTTAAATTTTTTGTCAAAAAAAATTATTTCTAACTTTTTTGTCAAACTTTCTTCAAAAACCACAAATAATTTTGATGATTATTTGATTTCTAATCGAGCACAAATTTATATTTCTAAACTAATTCCAGTCTTATTTATTTATTGGGTCATTCCTTTTTGGTTAATGGGGTTTGAATCACTTATTAATTACACAACTATTTTTATTGAGATATATTTTATTCTATTAATTATTTGGATAATAAGAAGTTTTTTAAGGTCAGGTAAGGATTACTTAAAAACAATCGAATCCTTAAAGGATAAACCTATTGAAAGTTTTGTACAGGTATGTTTAATAGTTGTTTGGTTTCTGGGAATTTTGATTATTTTTTCATTAATTACTGGAAAAGAGATAAGCACCTTTTTAACTGCTATGGGAGCTTTATCAGCAGTTATATTGTTGATTTTTAAAGATACTATTCTGGGATTTGTAGCGAGCATTCAATTAAGCGCCAATGATTTGATAAGGATTGGTGATTGGATTACTATGGAAAAATATGGAGCTGATGGAGACGTTATTGAAATAAATTTAAATTCTGTTAAGATTCAAAATTTTGACAAGACTATTACTACAATCCCAACCTATAAGTTAATTTCAGATTCCTTCAAAAATTGGAGAGGAATGAGTGATTCTAATGTGAGGAGAATTAAAAGAGCTTTGCTAATTAAAGGTTCTTCAATTAAATTTTTAAGTAAAAATGATCTTAATGAATTAAAAAAAATTAAATTAATTGAGGGTTATATTATTAGAAAAGAAAAAGAAATTTCAGAGTATAATTTTAACTTAAAAATTGACGACTCTTCTTTAGTTAATGGCAGAAGCTTAACTAACTTGGGTCTTTATAGGGTTTATATTGAAGAGTTTTTAGACAAGAATCCTTCAATTAATAGTGAAATGACTTTAATGTGTAGACAATTAACCCCTACATCTCAAGGTGTTCCTTTGGAAATTTATGCTTTTAGTAAAGACCAGGATTGGAAAAAATATGAGGATATAATGTCTGATATATTTGATCATTTATTAGCATCTTTAAAAACATTTCATTTAGAATTATTTGAACTTCCTTCATCACTAAATAATAAAGTAAATGAATAAACCAATATTAATTTTTCTATTATTCTTTGTTTCACTCTCTTATTCTCAGGTTGTAAATGACTTAAATTGCACTTCTATTTATTTAATTAGACATGCAGAAAAAGAAAGAAAGAATATTAACGATAAAAATCCTCATTTAAATTCTAAAGGTTTAATTAGAGCAGAAAAATGGAATAGTTTTTTTAAAAACATAAAATTTGATGCTGTTTATTCTACTGATTATTTCAGAACAAAAGAGACTGCTAAGCCTATGCTATTTGGAACTCAAAAACTTATAATTTATAATCCATCATCAATTAATTATAATGATTTCATGGAACTTAATAAAGGTAAAATAGTTTTAGTAGTTGGGCATAGTAACACGATTCCTGATTTTTCAAATAAAATATTAGAAAAAGATATTTATAAGAATATAGAGGATAATAATAATTCTGATCTTTACTTTATTAATAAATGCGATGGAAACACTACATCCCATGCTTTGTATTATGTAAATTAAATGAGTATTATTTACCCTAAGGTCGAATTACATGTTCATTTAGATTGCTGTTTAAGCTTTGAAGTTGCAAAAAAATTAAGACCTAAAATTACTAAAGATGTTTTTTGTAAAAAATTTATTGGGTCAAGCTGTAGTTGTTTAAAAGATTATATTAAGTGTGCTGATAATGCTGTTGACTTAATGCAAACTAAAGAAGAGTTAGAATTAGTCACTATTGATTTGTTCAATCAACTAAGGAGTGACAATGTGCTTTATGTTGAAATTCGTTTCGCTCCATTGCTTCATACTAACAAAGGATTATCTGCAGATGAAGTAGTAAATATAATCAGTAAAATAACATTTAAGCAAAGTAAGAGTACTGGAATTCAAGCTGGCTTAATATTATGTACGTTGAGACATTATAGTAAATCTCAAAGTATGGAGACTGTACAATTAGTTGACAAAAATAGAAACAAAAATATAGTTGGCTTTGATATTGCAGCTGACGAAGCTGGATATCCTTTAGATAATCATATAGATGCTTTTAAGTTTGCTGCTCAAAATAAAATATTCTGTACAGCTCATGCTGGTGAAGCTTTAGGTTATAAGAGTGTTTCAGACACTTTAAAACTGATTAAACCATCTAGAATTGGACATGGTGTTAGGAGTATAGAAAATGAAACCTTGTTAAATAAACTAAAAAGAGAAAACATTCATTTAGAATTATGCCCAACAAGTAATATAGTAACAAAAGTTTATAATAATTTTAAAGACCACCCTATTGATAAGTTGTTAAAAAAAGGTCTTTCGATTAGTATTAGTTCAGATGGAAGAACGATTTCAAACACTTCATTAAATAAAGAATATGAAAAGGTTACAAATTCTTTTAATTGGTCAAAAAAAGACTTTCTTAAATGTAATATTAATGCTATGAAAGCTTCTTTCTCTGATAAAAAAACAAAAATTAAAATCATTTCATTACTAGAAGCAGCATATAATTAAAAATTAATGATAGCAACAATTTCTTTTTTTAAATATAATAAGAATAAGTTTTGGGCATTTACTCAGATGCATTATGCATTTAAAAAAATGACAAAAACCCCTAATCTTAAATTTTTCAAATTACTTGGAACTGGTTCCGGAAATGGATTTAGTTTGTTTCCAGACTTTTCTACTTATTCAATTTTATGTGTTTGGGAAAATAAAAGTTCTGCCTTAAACTTTGTTAACGAAAGTCAACATGCGATATCTATCTCTAAAATGGCATATTCAAGAGAAGATTTTTATTTACATCCAATTAAAAGTCATGGAAAATGGGATGGTATTAATCCATTCAAAGCTGATTTGGGAAGACTTAACAAAGAGTCTAAAATAGGGATTATCACTAGAGCTACAATTAATGTAAACAGAATGTTTGAGTTCTGGAAATCCGTTCCTAATGCATCGAATGCTATAAAAAATGCAAAGGGTGTAGAATGGTTTAAAGGAATTGGGGAATGGCCCTTTATTCAACAAGCTACTTTTAGTGTATGGGATAATTTAGAATCCGTAAAGAATTTCGCATATAATAGTGGATCACATGCTGAGATAATCAAGAAAACTAGAAAAAGAAAATGGTATAAAGAAGATCTTTTTGCTAGATTTGAGATAATTGATTCATCTTACAAAATTTTTTAAAAGTTGAAAAAAGCTATAATAATTGGATCTGGAATTGCTGGAATAGCGACTAGCTTAAGACTAAAAGCTTTAGGTTATGATGTTCAAGTTTTCGAAAGCAATGAATATCCAGGAGGAAAACTTACCAGCTTTAAATTAGGTCCATATAGATTTGATTCGGGTCCGTCACTACTTACTATGCCTCATTTTATAGATGAGTTATTTGATTTATTTAATGAAGATCCTAAAGATCGTTTTTTGTACAAGAAGAAAGATATTTCATGTAACTATTATTGGGAAGATGGAATTGTTCTAAATGCTTTTAGTGATAAGCTGAGGTTTTCTAAAGAGGTTGAAGATAAACTTGGAGTGAAATCTAAAAATGTATTGAATTATTTGAATAAAGCAAAAAAAAAATATGATTTAACTAAGAGTGTTTTTTTAGAAAAATCTTTACATAAGTTAAGAACATTTTATTCAAAAGATGTGTTATTGGGATTATTAAATCTAAATATATTTCAAATTAATAAGTCATTAAACGATGTTAATTTAAGCGAATTAAAAGAGCCTCATTTAGTTCAACTGTTCAATAGATTTGCCACATACAATGGTTCGTCACCATACAAAACACCAGGGATGATGACTTTAATTCAACATCTTGAACAGGAATACGGAACGTTTGTAGCCAAAAACGGAATGGTAGATATTACTAATTCTTTATTCAAATTAGCTAAAAAGCAGGGAGTTGAATTTTATTTCAATAATTTTGTTACCGAAATTTTAGTGTCAAATAACAAAGCGATTGGAGTTGGAGTTGGGAGTAAAGAATATTTCTCTGATTGTGTGATATCAAACATGGATGTTGTCCCTACTTATAGAAGGCTTTTGAAAAAACACCCAGAACCTTCAATTGTTTTAAATCAGGAAAGATCAAGTTCTGCTCTTATATTTTATTGGGGAATTAAAAAAGAGTTTAAAAAACTGGAATTGCACAACATCTTTTTTTCTAAGAATTATAAAGAAGAATTTAATTCAATTTTTGAAAAAAAAGAAATTTATGATGATCCAACCGTATATGTTAATATAACTTCAAAAGATGTTATTGGAGATGCTCCTAAAGGATCTGAAAATTGGTTTGTGATGATTAATGCGCCACATGACAATGATCAGGACTGGGAGTTGATTAAAGAAAACATTAGAAAAAGAACAATTGAAAAACTGAACAGAATACTTAAAGTAAATATTGAAGAATTTATTGAGTTCGAAAAAGTTTATACTCCAAAAGACCTGCAACAAAACACGCAGTCTTACTTAGGCTCTCTTTACGGTTCTTCAAGTAATAATAAGATGTCAGCTTTTTTAAGACATCCAAATTTTTCAAAAGAAATTTTAAATCTATATTTTTGTGGAGGGAGTGTTCATCCGGGTGGAGGGATTCCACTTTGTTTATTGTCAGCAAAAATAGTTTCTAATATTATAAAAAATAAATGAAAATTTTATTTCCTCAAAACACTAATACTGCTATTTCAATTTTCATAATTTGGTTATTTCATCTGTGTGGATTGTTAGGGATTTTGTATGGGAACAGGGAGTTGTTTATTGCTTTTACTCCAATAAATCTTTTTGTTTCATTTGCACTTTTATTTATTAATCAAGTAGAATTAGAGAGGAAAAATCTTTTAGCTGGTTTAGCTATTTTTTTAATTGGTATGATTTCTGAAATTCTAGGAGTTCAGTATGGTCTTATTTTTGGAGATTATGTTTACTTAAACAATTTAGGGTTTAAGATTCTGGGTGTGCCAATTATGATTGGAGTTAACTGGATTATGCTAACTTATATATCTGGATCTTTTACGAACTATATCTTTCGAAAGAACAAAAAGATAGCAGTTGTTTTTGGAGCTATTCTAATGGTTGTTTTAGATTTATTAATGGAGCCTGTTGCACCTGAACTGGGCTTTTGGGCATTTGATTCAACACAAGCACCTCTTCAAAATTATATAGGCTGGTTTATAATAGGATTATTTGTTCAAGGAATATTTCATTACTCTACAAATAAAAAAGACACAACTTTTTCTTTTCATTTGCTTTTAGTTCAATTTGTTTTTTTTACAGTATTAAACTTTATAGCCCTGTAGTTCAACGGATAGAATAGAAGTTTCCTAAACTTTAGATCTAGGTTCGATTCCTAGCAGGGCTACAATTACAAATATTAACTCATTGAATATGTTGGTATTAAGGATTTATAACTTTAATATTTGTACGATTTTTGTATTGTAAATTTATTTATATGATCATCTTAATAAATTATAAAATAATATATTGTTTTTAAGTATGCATTTCGTGCATTTCTTACACTATCATTTTTTACCTTAAGCTTAGCATTCGTTTGATATCTTGTTAATGATTCATTTGGAGGCTATATCAATAGCAATGGAAATTGGAATTCCTCAAAGAAGTGCTGACAACTATCTTAAAATACTAGTACAGCAAGGCAAAATCATAAAGCAAACTCATGGGTCGTACAAGAAATATAATTAATAGACACGGAGTTAAGAGATAACCCCCAGCGATCATTCAGACCCCTAAACAAAACAGGGTCAAACACTATGGTTTAAATTATTAATATACAGTGGTTTAAGAGGGTTAAAAGGAGTAACTACTATTAACTATTTTGATTGCACTAAGAATTGAGTTAAATTTAAGATTATGAAAAAACTAATTCTACTTTCATTTTTTATTCTTTTTGCAGCATACAGCTGCTCGTCAACTATTAATAGACCTTTGTATGCTAAAAGTGATAATGCGAAGGAATTAATCCTATTAAAGTATGGAAAACCTTCAAAGGTTGAAAATCAAGAAGAAAAAGAAAAATGGATATATAACTATAGTAGTCAATTCAAGAGCAATAGAACGGTCGTTTTTGATAACACAGGTAAAATCATTACAAACAAGAAACACTATAAGCCTTTTCATATGATTACTGGATATAACAAACACGGATATATTGCTGGAGGAATTCTAATTGTTTTATTTCTAATATCTGGACCCTTCCCTGCTTTACTTTAAAAAACACAATAAACCATAGGCATATCTTTTTCTTTTAATTCAACAACCATTTTTTAGTAAACTATTAATTTTTAAATCAAATTCTTTTTTGAAATCTTCAAATACCTGACCAGTGGCGGGACCGTTAAATCCAGTATATATACTGTTAACTTTTTTGGATTTACTAATTATTATTGTGGTTGGATATGAACGAATTTCTCTAAGCATTGGAAGTTTTTCTTGAGCAAGTTTGGTATCTATACTGCCGAACTGAGCCAATAAAACTGGATAGGGAATTTTAAATCTATCAATCATGTTTTGTATTCTCGTTATAGCTTTTTCTTCTGAACGTGCAGCTTCAAAGCTAAGAGCTACAAAAGCTAACTCGTCAGTTGGATTATCTTTTATATATGATAAAAAGAATTGAGTTTCATCTAAGCAATTGGGGCACCAAGTTCCCATAATCTGAACAACTACTACCTTGTTTTTAAATTGTTTGTCACTTAGACTTACTAATTTACCTTTACTATCTTTAAAACTAAAATTGATTGTATCAAAACCATCTTTTAATTTAGTAAGCTCTTTTGAATTTGTAAGTTCATAGTTTTCATCTTGAATCATCCAGAATTTAGTGATTGAACTACTTTGGTAATATAAACTTCCATAAATTGTATCACCTAACTTGGCAGCTTTAATTAAATAAGGGTGTGCTCCATCAAAAGTTGAAAGCTTAATAGAATCTCCATAAACAATTCCAGAAAGAAACCTTGTATCCCCAGAATTTTTCATGAAAGTTCCAGAAACCTGATTACCTTTTTGGGTGAAAACTCCTAATCCCGGATAGGGTTTTTCTGGTCTAAAAACTGTTCTGAATTTACCGTTTAGATTAAGATTAGCTTTTTTACTAGATTCAAATTTAGGGGCATCGCTAATTATTGCTTTAAAGGGAGTTTCCTTTCCTGATTCTTCCTTTAGATATCTTCCTTTAAGAAATCCATCTTCAGCTTTTGCAATAATCACTGCATCAAAAGGGTGCATATAAATTCTTATAGAATCTCCTTCATACTCAATTTGATCGTAAAGAAGTGTTTCTTTGTCATTTTTAACTTTCATTGTTAACTGATTCGACACTTTTAATAATTCAAATTTGAAAGGTAAAATCGAACCATCTTTTGTAATCATTTCTGCTCTATAATTTCCCAATTTAGGTTCATAAATAGATTTGAAACATGACTGAAGTGTAAGCGAGAAAACAACTAAAATTATAAATATTCTCATTTATTAAATATATAATTTTTATCAATATCTGCTTATATTATAAATTAGGTAAGCTTTAGTTAATAATAATTATTAAGATTTTTTGGGTTTTTAATTCAAATTGTTTTTGCATTTGATTAAGTATCTTGCGAACAGAAAGTAAGTACGTTTTACTCTGCTACTACTTTATATTTAACGTTAGGATTAAGCCGAAAATAACTATGAATAATAAACCTTTATTAGATTATATAAATATATATATCAACTTAACTGTTGAAGAAAAAACTATTCTACTTTCTAAAATAATTCACAGAAATTACCTCAAAGGTCAATACATAGTTCAACAAGGAGACATTTGCAAAAGTGCCAATTTCATTATTTCGGGATGTACAAAAACATTTTATACGAATAAAGAAGGTCAAGAACATACTGTGATGTTCTCCGTTGAAGATTGGTGGACTTCAGATTTAGGAAGTTTTATAACTCAAACTCCTGCTGACTTTAACGTTCAATGTTTGGAGAATACTGAACTTATTCAATTTACATTTGAAAATCTTGAGGAGTTATATACCAAAATTCCCAAGCTCGAGAGATTTTTTAGAAAGATTATTGAACGTGCTTTTGTAGCTTCACAAAAAAGAATTATTAAAAATTTTAGTCTTGCAGCCAAAGAACACTATCTAATATTTAAGGAAACATATCCTGAAATTGAGCAACGAGTTCCTCAATATATGATTGCTTCTTATTTGGGAATAACCAAAGAATTTTTGAGTAAAATTAAAAGTCAACTCATTCACGATCAATAGATGTTAATCTAGATTAATATTATTTCATAATTTACTTCATTTTCTAAAACTTTAATGTTTTGAATATTTGTAACATAATAATTAAAACTTAAAAAAATGAATACCTTATTAGAAAAAATTAGCACCATTAATGACATGATTATTCAAGGAAAAGCTTTAGAAGCTTTTGACCAATTCTATCATGACGATGTAGTTATGCAAGAAAATGACAATCCAATTGTTGAAGGAAAAGTTGCCAACAGACAACGTGAAGAAGATTTCTTTGGAGCTATAACAGAATTTAGAGGCGCTCAACCATTAAAAGTAACTATCGGAGAAAACACAACCATGGTAGAGTGGCATTTTGACTATACTCATAAAGATTGGGGAATTAAAAATTACACACAAGTTGCAGTACAAGACTGGAAAGATGGAAAAATAATAAAAGAGAAATTTTACTACGGAGCATAATTTATAATATTAACAATTTAAAACAATAAAAATGAAAAATTCAATTAAAAACATAGCTACTTTAGTAATCGTAGCATTTATAACATTTTCCTTTACAACAATAGATAGCGATAAGAAAGAAATTAAATTAGATAGCAGTAAAGTTGTCTGGAAAGGTTATAAAGTAACTGGTTCTCATGTAGGAATTATCTCAATTAAATCTGGACACCTAAATTTTGATAAAGATATATTGACTGGAGGGAACTTTGAAATAGATATGTCAACGATTATAGTTACCGATTTAGAAGGTGAGTATAAAGGAAATTTAGAAGGTCATTTAAAATCTGACGATTTCTTTGGAGTTATAAAATTTCCTTCCGCATCACTGAACTTTACTAAGGTTGAATCAACAGGTAAAAACTCATATAAAGTCACTGGAGATATGACTATTAAAGAAAAAACTGAGTCTATTTCGTTTAATCTTTCAGTTTATGGAAACAAAGCAAATGCATCATTAAAAATAGATAGAACAAAATTCGATGTAAGATATGGCTCTACAAGTTTCTTTGATGGATTGAAGGACAAAGCAATTTATGATGAATTTGAGTTAGTTGCTGATTTAGAGTTTTAATAAAATTCTCTAATTACAAAAAAAATTCCCTTTTATTTGTTTTAGAAATGCAAAAAATATGAATTATATACTTTATTAGATATATGTATATAATTCATTTTTTTTATTGTTATATTGAATTATTCAATTCAATAAAAACTATAATGAAATTTAGATTTCTTACAATTGTCCTGTTTGTTTTCTTGACAACTAGTTCTTATACTCAACAGTTAAAACTTGAAAAACATCCTGAAGAAAACCAATTATTTGCACGGGATACAAATGATAACGCATCTGTCGTTTTTTCTGGAACAGTAAGTGCGGATAACGATATTAATATACTGAGTTTAAAAGTATATAAGGATGGAATTTTATTTAAAGAAATAGTTCCTGAAATTGAGAACAATAAATTTAATTTTTCAACAATAATTAAGGCTGGTTTATTTCAGTATAAATTTGAGCTATATCATCAAACCGATGGTGTTAAGAAACTTTCTTTTATCGCAGATAATGTAGTTTGTGGTGATGCGTATATTATTACAGGCCAATCAAATTCTCATGCAAGTAGTTTACAATCAAATTATTCAAGTCCATTTTGTAGAAGTTTTGGAGTAAAAACTGGTTATGAAAAATATTCTGATACTGATAAAAAAACTAGATGGGGCTTAGCAACGGGAAATTGTAAAAATTGCGAAGGCGAAGGATGGGAAAAAGGGTATGATGGTGGTTGGTCTACCAAAATACAACATGGTGTTGGAGTTTGGGGAATGGAATTAGCAAAATTATTAGTTGAGAAACATATGATCCCTGTATGTATTATTAACGGAGGAAGTGGCTCTTCAACTATTGAAGAAAATATGCTATTTCCTGAAAAAAGTTCACTAGAAACTAGTTTTGGCAGGTTAGCTTATAGAGTGGATCAAGCAGGTCTTAAGAATGGAATTAAGGCTATATTCTACCATCAAGGTGAGTCGGATTCTGACAAACGTTATTTATCATATGCAGATAAGTTTGACAGATTAAATAAAGATTGGAAACGAGTTTATAAAGGATTAGAAAAAATATATTTATTTCAGATACACCCTGGCTGTGGATCTAGTTTTCAATCGGAATTACGTGAAATTCAAAATCAGATTTTTAAGCGCTATGACTATGTAGAAATAATGTCTACTACAGGTGTTATTGGCCACGATGGTTGTCATTTTTCATATGAGGGTTATAAAGAATTTGCCCAGAGAATACTGCCTTTGGTTTCTAGAGATTTTTTTGAAGAAAAACAAACATCTATCATTACCCCTCCTCAATTATTGAATGCTTATTACAGTGGGAAAAAAGAAATAACATTACTTTTTGATCAAGCAATTGAAATAGAGGAAGTCCTAGAGTTAAAAGGAGTTAAATATTTCTCAAAGGATCAGTTTTTTTTTAGTATCGAAAAGAATTCAGCTCTTATAAATGGAGACGTAAAAAGAATAATTTTAAAAGACAAACAAATTATAATTAAATTAAAAAGTGATAAAAAATATTCTACAGTTACCTGGTTACCTAATAAAGAATACTTGAATACAAATAATATATTCAACGGGCCATGGATTAAAGGATTGAAAAATAAGATTGGTGCTCTAAGCTTTAATAGAAGAATTATAAATAATATTGATCAGCTATAATTTCCAGTCAAGAATTTAATTCTAAACTAGGTTAGTCATGTGTTTTTATAGAAATAAATCAAGAAAATTATTATTTCGTAACTGTCAATTTTCCGCTATTAAAGTTTGCCGTATAGCATTTCAATGCGCCACCTGCAGTGCCTGCTGTTGAACAATCAGTAGGATAAGAGTTTCCGTGAGCACCACAAACAAACTTGTCTACTGAGCTATTATAGCTCCATTGACTTTGATTGCCTTGATGAGGGCAACTATTAGTAAATGCTCTATATGTAGAAGCATCTATTTTTAATAAAAGCATTCCTTGTGATCCGAAATTAATCCAGCCATTACTGTTTAATGAACTAAATGAAGAGTGATTCAAATCAATTACAACAGTGTTCCCGTTAACAGTATATCCTTTAGAACTACTATCCCCACCATTAGACGAAGAATCTTCTTCACCCCCAGATGAGCATGCCTCTAACATAGTTACTCCAAAAAATGCAAGGGCAACAGAGGGGCATACTTTTTTTAAAAAATCTCTTCTTTTGTTTTTCATATTACTCAAAACTATGAATTATTTTAATTTAAATAAGCTAGATTTAAATTAATTATAACCAAATAGCTAATTGTTATGGACATTTCAGGTTTAGACATTATTGTTTTCATTTCGTACCATCTTAACACTTTTGAGATTACCTGAATATTTATAATTTCATTTATGATAAAAAAACAATTACATTTGAAAACTCAGTTTTTCAACTAACAGGGTTACCAATCAGCAAAAAATAATTAAATCATTATGCAATTCTTTACATTTATTGGGTTTACAGTTTTAGTAGCCATCATCGCTTATTTAAAAACAAGAAAAGAAGAAGTATCCTCTGATGGATATTTTTTAGGTGGACGAAGTTTGACGGCTGGAGTAATTGCGGGTTCTTTATTACTAACAAATTTGTCTACAGAACAAATTGTAGGTTTAAATGGTGCCGCATATCAAAGCGGTTTGTCTGTTATGGTTTGGGAAACGCTTGCTGCAATTGCAATGATTGTAACAGCGCTCTTTTTATTGCCCAAATACCTAAAGGGAGGATTGACCACAGTTCCTGGCTTTTTAGCAAAACGATTTGATGTGACTACTAAAACCTTAACATCTGGGCTATTTCTTACTGGATATGTTGTGGTGTTATTACCTGTAATTTTATATTCGGGTTCTTTAGCTATTAGTGGGATGTTTGACATACCCCAATTATTAGACGTTACACACACACAGTCTATCTGGATATGTGTTTGGGGAATTGGAATTGTTGGTTCTATTTATGCTATTTTTGGCGGATTGAAAGCGGTAGCAATATCCGATTCAATCAATGCCATTGGGTTGTTAATTGGAGGGCTTTTAGTTCCAGTTTTTGGATTGATGCTGATTGGAGATAACGGAAGTATTATAGATGGATTATCAGTTCTAATCAATGAAAACCCAGAGAAATTTAAATCGATGGGTGGACCAACAGATCCAGTACCTTTTTATACCATATTTACAGGAATGATGTTGGTGCAATTATTTTACTGGGGAACCAATCAACAAATTATACAAAGGGCTTTAGGAGCAAAGAATTTAAAAGAAGGTCAAAAAGGATTATTACTGGCCTCATTTATCAAAATATTAGGCCCCATTATTGTGGTTTTGCCGGGTTTAATTGCTTTTCATTTGTTTCAAGGGAATTTAGAATCTGCAGACAGTGCATACCCAATGTTGGTAAAAGAAGTACTTCCTGATGCTTGGGTTGGCTTTTTTGCAGCCGTTTTGTTTGGCGCAATTTTAAGTTCTTTTAATAGTGTTTTAAACAGTTGTGTTACATTGTTTGGAATCGACATTTACAAACAACACATCAATAAAGAAGCAGATGAAAAAACTGTGATAAAATACGGAAAAATGTTTGGAATTATCCTTGCATTTTTAGCCATGTTTATAGCCCCTTTAATAGCAAATGCAGAAAGCTTGTTTGATTATTTACAAGAAATAAACGGTATTTACAGCATCCCAATTTTAACTATTATTATTGTTGGTTATTTAACCAAACGTGTTCCAGCAATTGCGGCAAAAGTTGGACTTGTTTCGGGATGTTTGTTATACATTATAAGTCAATTCTTTTTAAAAGATTATTTTATAGATAAAGCAATGGATGCTGCTGCTGTATCTAACATTACAGATCTAGCCCAATTAGCTTTGATTGAAGCACAAGCATATCCTCACTTTTTAGATGTAATGGCAATATTGTTTATATTGAATATTATAATTATGCTGATTATTGGAAAACTATATCCAACAGAGCATGATTTTGTGCATGATTACACAAAACAGGTAGACATCACTCCATGGAAATATACAAAACTTGCTGGAGGAACTATTTGTGCCATCGTGATTGGTATTTATATCTATTTTGCATAAAAACATTCTATTTTAAAGTATATTCTTATGTATTTCATGAGAAAAAGATGAAAAAAATAAAAGTGCAGAAGATTATTTTTAGCTGGAAATCTACTTCCTTAGCGGACAATTTGAACCTCGCTTATAGTTGCTAACATATCAGCTGAGCAATTTGTTGCTATGAATGGATTTGGGTTTGCTGCTGGCTTGGCTATTTTATGGATTTCACTTTATTTATAATTACTGCTTTTTTATATTCATTACTGTGCTAATATGAACCTATACATATCTGTTTTTATTTGATTAATTTAATTTATTATAAGTTTGTGTTTAAATACTATCTAAAAATACTTAAGTGCTTGATTATCAGAGATATTTAAAACATTTTTTATTATTCAGTCTGCTTTCATTTAGCATGCAGTCCCAGTTGTTGCCACCTATACAATCTTATTTGCCTAAAGATTATAACGGAGCTAACCAAAACTGGATGATTACCCAGTCTAAGGATAGAGAAATCTTTATTGCCAATAGTTCAGGTCTTCTAACCTTTAATGGTTCTAGATGGAACATGTTCTTTTCCAAAAATGGTTCTATTATCCGTTCGACAAAATTCATAGACAATCGAGTTTACACTGGATCATATCAGGATTTTGGATATTGGGAAAAAACAAATAAAGGCTCATACGTCTATACTTCTTTGGTTGAAAAATCAAAATTAATTATTGATACTGATGAGGAGTTTTGGGATGTCTTAGATTATGATGATTGGATTATTTTTCAATCATTGTCAAGATTAATAATGTTTAATAAGGTTTCAGAAAAAATGGAATTTTTTGATCCTAATGAAGAAATATCTAATTCTTTTATTGTTGATTCAAGACTCTATTTTACTTCAAAATCTGGACTGTATATTTTTCAAAATGGTGATAAAGTCCTCTTGTCAAGTGACCCTAGGTTAATTGATAGTAATAATTCTCATCAGATCGTTAGTATGTTTAAGAATAATAAAAACCTTCTTTTAATTACTGATGAATTAGAATCTTTTGAATTATATCCCAATGGAGTATTGTTGCCTTGGAATATTACTTCTAATATTTTAAATGAAGGAAATATTGTTTATAGCGCCATTAGATTAAAAGACAATGGCTTCGCAATAGGCACAGTTGGTCAGGGAGTTATTTTACTAAATGACAAAGGATCTTATTTAAATACTATTGATAAATCAAGAGGGATCGGAAATAATACTGTTTTATCAGTTTTTGAAGATCTTAATTCTAATATATGGTTAGGACTGGATAATGGGATTTCTGTAATAAACAGTAAATCTCCGTTTCAGATTTTTAATGATTACGGCGGAGTCTTAGGCACTGTTTATGCTTCTAAACACTATAATGACTTTCTTTATATTGGAACTAATCAAGGGCTGTTTTATAAAAAATATAATTCTACTGACCCTTTTAAAATAATAGAGAACACGTCTGGTCAAGTTTGGAGTTTATCTGTAATAAATGATCAGTTGTTTTGTGGGCATAATGAAGGGGCGTTTCAGGTTTATAAGGGTAAGGCATTGAAAATTAGTAAAACTGCAGGAAGCTGGGCTTTTAGAGCAATCCCTGATGAATCTAATTTAATTTTAGAGGGTAGTTATTATGGTTTTAAAATTTTAGAAAAAACTAATAGCAAGTGGAAGGTTCGAAATAAAATAAAAGGCTTCAATACATCTTCAAGACTTTTTGAAATTACTAATAATAATAAAGTGATTGTAAGTCATGGCTATAAAGGAGTTTACAGTCTTTCTTTTTCTAAAAATTTTCAGGATTTAATTAATGTTAAAATAGATACGTCCGTTGCTATAGGAGGAAATGTAAGCTTAGCTAAGTTTGACGGAGAAATTTATTATAATTATGAAAAAGGATTTTATAAATATAATTCTGAGATTGACAATTTTGAAAAAGACATCTTCCTTTCCAATTTATCCTCAAAGGAATTGATAAATGGGATCATAATTAATGATGAAAGTAAAAAACTGTGGATGTTTTCAAAAAGCTATATGCATTATATGGCTAAAGACTTTATTTCAAACGAAAGAAAAATTAAATCTGTTTTATTTCCAGAAAAATTAAGAAAAACTGTATTTGAGAATATATCAATAACAAAAGATAAGCACTATATAATAGGGACTAACAACGGATATATAGATTTTAATTTAGAAACTTATTCTCAAGTTACTCCAGATATAATAATTGAAAAAGTCGAAGCTAGTGAGATTAATAACAATACAGTTGCACTAAACTTATTTAATAGAGCTGAATTAGATTATAATTATAATAATGTAAAGATTAGTTTTAATACCAGGAATTATGATAAATTTCAAATAATAAAGTATGAATATTATTTAGAGGGATATTTAGATCAATGGAGTCCCCTTACTGAGGATTCAGTAGTTTCTTTTAATAATTTAAAGCCCAATGATTATGAGTTCAAAGTCAGAGCATACTTTGGAGAGGTTGTATCATCGGATGAAAAAATTTTTAAATTTTCTATTCTGCCCCCATGGTATTTATCGAATTTTATGATCACTAATTATGTACTGATTCTATTGATTAGTATTTTTCTTATTAATAAGGCTTCTCATAATTACTACAGGCTTAAAGAAGAAAAAATAATTAAAATAAATCAAAACAAACTCGAGTTAAAAGAGATTGAAAAAAAGCAGGCTCTTATGTCTATTGAAAACAATAAACTACAAGATGACATTGAAGGAAAGAATAGAGAACTGGCTATTTCAACAATGAGCATGATAAAGAAGAACCAATTCTTAAGTAAGATAAAATCTGATCTAAAATTAATTGATTCTAGCGAGAAGATATTTTCTGTAATTAAAATGATCGATAGAAATTTAAACAATAAAGATGATTGGAAATTTTTTGAAGAAGCCTTTAATAATGCTGATAAAGATTTCCTGAAAAAAGTTAAACAAATGCATCCCACGCTTACAAATAATGACTTACGACTTTGTGCTTATCTTAGATTAAATCTTTCTTCAAAAGATATTTCACCTTTACTTAATATCTCTTTAAGTAGTGTGGAAATTAAGCGCTATAGGCTTAGAAAAAAGATGAATCTATCCCATAATGAGGGACTTACAGATCATTTGTTGAGCTTATGATGAATAATATTTACTCAAAAACAACCTTACATTACCTATACATTTACATATTTTCGCTTTTTTATTTCCTATTTTTGATTTCTATTTATTAATAAATTCATAAAAAATTAACCTAGTAATCTATGTTATTAGCAATATTTATTGCTCTTTGCATTATTTTCAATAATTCTGTATAGGTTATTTATGTTTGCTATACAGTTTATTTCTTTTAAGTTTAGTTTTCTAACAAAAATCAATTTATGAAAACAAAATTTTTATCCTTACTTATCTTATTTGGATCTTTTTTAATCGTAGCTCAAGATGCTACTTTGAATGGATCTGTATCGGATTCATCTAATGATGGTCCTTTACCAGGTGTAAGCGTTGTAATTAGCGGTACTCAAAATGGTACTACGACTGACTTTAATGGAAATTTTAGTCTAATAGGAGTTTCTGTCGGAGACGTTATTCAATTTTCTTACATTGGTTATTTAACTAAAGATGTTACAGTCGGTAGTTCATTCAACCTAAGTGTTTCTCTTGATGAAGATGTAGAATCTTTAGACGAAGTAATTCTTGTAGGTTACAGTACTCAAAAAGCTTCTAATATTTCTGGAGCAGTTTCAACTGTTTCTGCTGAAGATGTTGAAAAACTAAAGCCACTTAGAATAGAAGATGCTTTACAAGGGCAGGCAGGTCTTAATGTTATTTCTAGTGGATCACCTGGAGGTAAGCCTTCTGTTTTAATTAGAGGAATAACTTCTTTTTCTGGAACTGATCCTTTAGTAGTTATTGATGGTATCAATTCTTCGTTATATGATATGGATGCTATTAATCCTGCTAATATCGAAAGTGTTTCTGTATTAAAGGACGCTTCTACAACTGCTCTTTATGGTGTAAGAGGTGGTAATGGTGTTATAGTTATTACTACTAAATCTGGAAAGAAAAATCAAGAAACGATTTTTTCTTTAGACACATCATTCGGAATGCAAGAAGTTGATAAATATATAGATGTTTTAAATGCGTCACAATATGCGGCTATTCTTAATGAGGGTAGTGTATCATCTGGAGGTTCAATTATTTTCTCTAATCTTTCAGGATTGGGTGTAGGGACTAATTGGCAAAAGGAATTATTTAGTGCAGCACCAATTTCTACAACAAATTTTTCTGCTTCGGGGGGTGACAGTAAGTCAACTTACTATCTTTCAGCTGGATATACTGCACAAGAAGGAGTTGCATTTGGTACTGAAAAAGACTTTTTTGATACTGCAAATTTTACGGCAAACTTTACATCTGAGTTATCGGATAATTTAAAAGCTATCATCCATACTAAATATTCTAACATTCAAGGCAATGGTCTTGGTGGGAATCAAATTGGGAATGCATTAAACTTTGACCCTACGGTTTCAACCATGGTTGATGGTGCGTATGGAATGAGTAGTACAATTACTCAAGAAATTATTAATCCTTTAGCTGGAGTTTCTAACTCCTACAGTGATAATAAAACTGATAAATTAATTGGTAAAATAGAATTACAATATCAATTAATGGATAATTTCAAAATCACTTCTAGATTAGGTTATTCAAGTGTATGGCAACAATCTAAAGGCTTTACTCCACTTCAATTCTATGGAGTTGGACATAATAGAACTAATGCTAATGCTGATTTATCTCCAAGAACTGAGGATGATCACAATAGAGTATCTGAAACTAAACAAAATTGGTTTAATTATTCATATGAACTTTTTGGTAATTATGATTTTAGTTTAAACGACGAGCATAATTTTAATGTTTTTGCTGGATTTACTATTGGAAAAGGCACTAACAATATGCTTAGCGGAAGTAATGTTGATGTTCCTTTTAATTCTTGGACTTATGCGGATTTAAGTTCTGCTGCTGGTGGAATGGAAGATCAAAGTACTGGATCTTGGCAAAGTGTTAATAGAAGTGTTTCTTTAATGGGAAGAGTTGAATATGATTTTCAAGAAAAATACTTAGCTTCTGTAACTGTTAGAAGAGATGGTTCAACTAGTTTTGGAAAGAATAATAAGTTTGCTGTTTTCCCTTCTGCATCAATTGGATGGGTAGCATCAAATGAAGATTTTTTCAACTCTTCAGCTATTAACTTTTTAAAATTTAGAGCTAGTTATGGAACTGTAGGTAATGATAATGCATCTCCTCAATTCGGAACTATTTCAACTTTTCCAAAATACACTTTTGGAGAAACTATTTATTCAGGTTCTACTTTATTAGGAATTCCTAATAATGATGTTTCATGGGAAAATCAAACTCAGACAAATATTGGAGCTGATTTAAGAATGTTTGATTCTAAATTAAAATTTACAGCTGATTACTTTATTAAAACAGTTGATGACTTATTATTTAGTCCTACCTTATCTCTTTACTTAGGCATCCCAAGTTATCCAGTTGCTAATATTGGAAAGACTGAAACAAAAGGATATGAACTTAGTTTATCATATGGTGATGAAATCGCTAAAAATGTAAGTTTCAATACTACATTTAATTTTACAGCTGCAGAAAACTTAGTTAAGGAAATTAATAATGGAGACAAATATATTTGGGGAAGTGGTTATGGAATTCCTTTTACTAGCTTAACTCAATTTAGACAAGGTGAATCGCCTGGTATATTCTGGGGTTATAAAACTAATGGCATCTTCCAAAATCAAGCTGATATTGATGCGCATGCTACTCAAAACAATGCACAGCCTGGAGATATCAGATTTGTTGATGTTGATGGAAATGGTAAAATTGACGCTGAGGATAGAACTAAAATTGGAGATCCATTTCCAGACTTTACTTTAGGATGGAACTTCGCATTAACTGTTTCAGATTTTGACTTATCTGTATTTACATACGCATCAGTTGGAAATGATATTTTTAGAGGATATGAAAGAGGGTTAAACTACACTAACAAATTTGCATCTGTTCTAAATAGATGGACAGGTGAAGGCACAAGCACTACTGAGCCTAGATATTCTTTTATAGATGCTAACAATAACAGTAGAGCTTCTGACAGATATGTTGAAGATGGTAGTTTTGTTAAAATCAAAAACATTCAGTTAGGTTATAATTTTTCTGAAGCCACTGCATCTAAGCTAGGCCTTAGTAGCTTAAGAGTTTATGCTCTTGCTAAAAATGCTTTTACATTCACTGATTACACAGGTTATGATCCTGAAATTTCTAACGGTGGAAGTCCAGTACTTGACACGGGTGTGGACAGAGGAACATATCCTTCTCCAAGAATTATATCACTTGGCTTAAATCTTAAATTTTAAAAATATATCACATGAAAAATAAAATTTTTAATAACATTTTAATAGTCATTCTTTCATTAGGCTTTTTTAGCTGTGAAGATTACGTTGACTATGAAGCATCTGAAGCATATACGATTGTTGCAGATGATTACTTTAAAACTTCTGCTGACTTTGAAGCGGCTTTAGTTGGAACTTATGATGTTCTTCAATGGAATATCTACAGTATAATGATTGGAGATATTGCTTCTGACAACTCATTGTGCGGAGGAGAAAGTGCTACTGATGTAGTTGGACTTCAAAAAATAGATGATATGATTCATGATCCAGTTAACGACCAATTAACTTCAACTTGGAAATGGATGTATGAAGGTATTAACAGAGCTAATTATTTAGTTGAAAATAAAGATAAAATACAATTTTCTAGAAAAGCTGAGCTTTATGGAGAGGTAGAGTTTTTAAGAGCTTACTTTTATTTTGAACTAGTTAAAATTTTTGGTGATGTTCCTTTGTTTACTACATCAAGATTAACTGCTGGAGATTCTGCAACTTTATCTAGATCTCCTAAAGCAGAAGTTTATGCTCAAATTGAGAAAGATTTAAAATCTGCAATAGCTTCACTTCCTGCTGCCAAGAGTACAGATGGTAGAGCAACTTCGTTTACTGCTCATGCTTTACTTGGAAAAGTTTACTTATACCAAAATAAATTTGATGAGACAGCTAATATTTTGGAACCTTTGATTGGGCTATATACACTTCCAGCTAATCCTCAAGATGTGTTTTTAACCTCTGGAGAAAATGGACCTGAGGCTGTATTTGAGGTACAACATTCAAAAAACTCTAACTGGTGGGACTGGGGTTTCCCTCAAGGATCTGAAGGAAGCTTTGGAATTATTCACCATGGAATTAGAGGATATAACGGAACAGTTTATGCTTCAGGATGGAGTTTTAACTTGCCTTCCAAAGATCTTTTTGACGCTTATTTAAATGACGATAAAAGAAAAAAGACTGCTGTACTAGATATAGTTGCTTGGGCAGCTGATACTGGAGCAGAATATACATCTGCGTATGAACACACAGGTTATTATAATCATAAATATATTCCTAGAGCTGGCTCAAGTGCTGCTCAACAAGAATTGAATTATGAAAACAATTATAGAGCTATTAGGTATGCTGATGTTCTATTAATGGCTGCTGAAGCTAATAACAGAAAATCTGCTGCAGATGATACAAAAGCTCAAAATTATTTAAATCAAGTTAGAGCTAGAGCATTTGGAGATGATTCAAAAGCTTCTTCTTCTACAGGGACTGCTTTAACTAGTGAAATTTGGGAAGAAAGAAGATTAGAGCTAGCTATGGAAGGTCACAGATTTTTTGATTTAGTTAGAACTGGTGAAGCTGCAACTAAAATTTCAGGTTTTGTAGCTGGTAAACACGAAGTGTTTCCAATTCCTCAAACCGAAATTGATATTTCTGGATTAACTCAAAATTCAGGATACTAATACTTATACATAATAAATATGAAAAAAATAAATAAAATATTCACATTTTTCTTTTTGATCACTGCCTTTATTGGTTGTCAAGATGATTTTTTGGAGGAAATTGATTTTGGAATCGAAGCTCCTTCAAACGTTACGGCTAATTTTGTAATTACTCAAGATAATACAGGTTTAGTAACTATTACACCTGAAGCAGAAGGGGCTGTTAGTTTTGATATTTCTTCTTTTGGAGACAGCTCGTCAGATGCAGTTAGTGATATTAAACCTGGCTCAAGTGTTAGTCATACTTATGCGGAAGGTTCATTTGAAGTTAATATAACAGCAAATGGACTTAATGGTTTAAAAACATCTGCTAATGCACCTTTAACAGTTTCTTTCAAGGCACCTGAAAACTTAACTTTAACATTAGCTCCTGAAGCATTAACTCTTACGGTTTCAGCTAAAGCTGATTTTGCAACTTATTTTCACGTATACTTTGGAATAGAAGGAGAAGATCCTGTTGAGTTAGCTGTTGATGGATCGGTAAATTACACTTATCCAACTGGAGGTGATTATGATGTAAAAGTTATTGCTTTTAGTGGTGGCTCTGCTACAACTGAAAAAACAGAAACGGTAACTATGTTTACAGAAACCTTATTGCCTGTAGACTTTGAGAGTTTTGACACGAATGTTTTTATAAGTTTTGGAGGAACAAGTAATAGTGTTATCGACAATCCTGATTCATCTGGAAATTCATCAGCTAAAGTTGGAAAAGTTGTTAAAGGAGCTGGAGAAACTTGGGCAGGAAATGTCATTACAACTACTAATCCAATAAAAGATTTATCTATAAAAAATCAAATTAAAGTTAAGGTTTGGTCTCCTAGAGCCGGAGGAACTATGACGATGAAACTAGAAAACATCGATGATGCCGCTGTAAACAGCGGAGAAATTTCAGCAACTTTATCTGGAAATAAAGGTTGGGAAGAGGTTATTTTTGATATGAGTGCTATTGATTCATCTAAAGAATATAGAAAAATAGTTTGGTTCTTTGATTTAGGAACTATGGGTGAAGGTGGTGATGACTGGACTTTTTATGTTGATGATTTTTCACAAGATGCAAAAGTTACAGAACCTTTAACAGCAGCTCCTAAACCACTTGCTCATCCAGACAATGTAGTTTCAATTTTTAGTAACCAGTATACTAATGTAAATGTGTCTGAGTGGAATCCTAATTGGGGTCAATCAACAACATTAGAAACTGTCAAAATTGAGGGTAATGAAACTCTTTTATATCAAAACTTAAATTATTCAGGTTTGGTAACTAACTACGATCCTGGCACAGCTCTTACAGGTAAAACTTATGTTCATTTTGATTATTGGACAGTAGACGCAACCAAGCTAGGCTTAAAATTAGTTAATACAGCTTATGGTGATGGAGATCCTAAAAAAGAAGCGCTTGTTTCTGTTGATGCTATTACAAAAGGGGAGTGGGTAAGTGTAGATATTCCACTTTCTGACTACACAAATGACACTGCTAAGTTCATGCAGTTAGTTTGGGATGGTAGTGCCTCAAAAATTTGGATAGATAATCTATATTTCTATAACTTACCATCAGATGCTCCTACTGCTGCTGCTGCAGCACCTTCGGTTGCTTCAGATGACGTTATTTCTATTTATAGCGATAGTTATACTGATGTAAACGTGTCTGAGTGGAATCCTGACTGGGGTCAATCAACAACACTAGAAACGGTAACTATTGACGGGAATAATATTTTAAAGTATTCTAATTTAAATTATTCAGGTTTAGTTACTAATTACGATCCTGGTACAGATATCAGTTCTATGAACTATGTTCATTTTGATTATTGGACTAAGGATGCTACAAAACTTGGTTTAAAGCTAGTCAACACCGCTTATGCAGATAATGATGAAGGAAAAAAAGAAGCGCTTGTTTTAGCACCTGCAATAGTTAAGGGTGGTTGGGTGAGTGTAGATATTTCACTTTCTGATTATACTAATGATGCTTCAAAATTCATGCAATTAGTATGGGATGGTGATGGTACGGTTTATATCGATAATTTATATTTCTATGAAAACAAACCAACTGTAGCTCCTACAGCACCATCTGTTGCTGCTTCTGACGTTACTTCAATTTTTAGCGATAGTTATACTGATGAAAATGTGTCTGAGTGGAATCCTGATTGGGGTCAATCAACAACACTAGAAACGGTAACTATTGACGGGAATAATATTTTAAAGTATTCTAATTTAAATTATTCAGGTTTAGTTACTAATTACGATCCTGGAACAGATATTTCTACTAAAACCCACGTTCATTTTGATTATTGGACGCCAAATTCATCAAAGCTTGGTTTAAAGCTAGTCAACACTGCTTATGCAGATAATGATGAAGGAAAAAAAGAAGCACTTGTTTCGGTTAGTTCTATTTCTAAAGGTGGTTGGGTAAGTGTTGATATCCCACTATCTGAATACACTAATGATGCTTCAAAATTCATGCAATTAGTATGGGATGGTAACGGTACGGTTTATATAGACAATTTATATTTTTATGAAGATAAACCAACTGTAGCTCCTACAGCACCATCAGCTGCTGCTTCTGACGTTACTTCAATTTTTAGCGATAGTTATACTGATGAAAATGTGTCTGAGTGGAATCCTGATTGGGGTCAATCAACAACACTAGAAACGGTAACTATTGACGGGAATAATATTTTAAAGTATTCTAATTTAAATTATTCAGGTTTAGTTACTAATTACGATCCTGGAACAGATATTTCTACTAAAACCCACGTTCATTTTGATTATTGGACGCCAAATTCATCAAAGCTTGGTTTAAAGCTAGTCAACACTGCTTATGCAGATAATGATGAAGGAAAAAAAGAAGCACTTGTTTCGGTTAGTTCTATTTCTAAAGGTGGTTGGGTAAGTGTTGATATCCCACTATCTGAATACACTAATGATGCTTCAAAATTCATGCAATTAGTATGGGATGGTAACGGTACTGTTTATATCGATAATTTATATTTTGTTAAAAAATAAAAAAGATTAAAATTAAAAAATTATGAAAAAATTAAAATTTTTATTTAAATCAGTTTTCATTTTAGCTACTTTCACTTTAGTAAGTTGTGAGGAAGAAAACTACGAGCTTGGGGCTATAATAGCTCCTTCAAATGTTCAAATTACTGCTGAAATAATTGGAGTAGACGAGGCTTATCCTAATGGAGACGGAAGCGGAACAGTACACTTTAATGTGAGCGCTAATAATGCCTTGACATATAAATTGATTTTTGATGGTGTGGAAACATTAGCTCCATATGGAAAACATACAATTAATTTTAGCGTTACAGGCACACATACTTATGTTGTCACAGCGGTTGCTGTTGGAACTGGAGGAACTACTTCAATGAAGTCTGTTTCTGTTAAGGTTTTTGCAAACTATTCTCCTCAACCAGAATTTGTGACTAATCTGACAAGTAATTCATCTAGAATTTGGAAATTAAATACTTCAGAAGGAGGACATGTGGGAGTTGGTCCTGCAGATTCAACTGAGCCAATTTGGTATTCAGCAGGTCCAAACAGTAGAACTGACTATGGATCTGATGATGATACGTGGACTTTTAGTTTAACTGGAAGAGGTTATACTCATACAACTAATGGAGGATGTGCAGTAAAATTTGAATATGCAGCTGATGTTGGTGGTACTGATGAGCCTGTAGATGATACACATAAAAACTTTCCTCTTGCAGATTATTCAGGAACTTGGAATGTAACAGCACCTGGTGGAGTAGAAACTATTTCATTTTCTGGAATTGGTCACGTTGCTTTGTATACTGGAACTCACGATTATACTATTGTTTTTCCAACTTCAAACACAATGCACCTTACAACTACTGATGATTTAGGTAGAAAATGGTATTATAAATTAATAGCAGTTGAATAATTTTGTTTAATTCTTTTTAAAGAAAACTGAAAGTGGCGTATGTCCTTTCAGTTTTTTTTAAAATTACGTTAGACAGTATTTTCTTCAATGGCAATATTATTTTAAACCAATACTCAAATCTTTTATTGAACTAAACAATCAACTTAGAACCTCTCAAATTGACAAAATTTTTAAAACTATTTTTTATTTTAAATATTTTCATTTCATGTTCTAGTTCAGGATCAGATGATGATAAGGGATCAGGCCCAGTTGATTCACAAGAAATCATTCCTTCAAACTTAAGCTTGTCATTTGATATAGTTGGTTCAGATTCTAATAATCCAAATGGAGATGGTTCGGGGACTGTAAAGTTTACAGCGTTAGCAACTAATGCTGTTTCTTATAGTTTTAGATTTGGAACTGGGAGATCAAAAACCAGTACTGGATCTGCTGAATTCACCTATACAGAAGTTGGCACTAAAACATATAATATTAAGGTATTAGCCTATTCTTCAACTAACAATTATGTTAGTATAGATAAAACAATTACTGTCTATGTTAAGCCTGAATCTGAGCAAACTCTTTTAGAGCTATTGGCAGGTAGTTCTTCTAAAACCTGGAAAATTAACTCTGCCCAAGACGCTCATTTTTCTAATGGAACTCAAGATAAACGATACTCGACGTATTGGGAAGCTTATGCTTTTTCTAAATTAAATAAAGGGTTTTATGATGATGAATATACTTTTAATATAAACGGAACTTATTCTCATAAAACAAACGAAACTATATTTGGAAAGGGCCATCATCTAAATGATGATTTTGGCTCTACTTCTCAATCTCCAAATGGTGATGGTGATATAGAGAATTATCCACTAAGCAATTATCAAACAACATTTTCTGCAAAAAAAGAAGATAATCTTAATAAAGTTGAATTTGGGGATAAAGGCTTTGTAGGCTTTTATGTAGGAGAACATAGTTATACTATTGAATGCTATGATTCAGAAAACATCTATTTAAGGACAGTTGATGACCAGGATATAGCTTGGTATGTATGGCTTACTACTAATACTGTTTCAAGTATTAGCCCTAAGGATCAGTTTTCTAGTTTAGTTTGGTCTGATGAATTTGACTATACGGGTGCTATTGATTCAGACAAATGGGTTCATGAAGTTGGTGATAGTTGGTATAATAACGAGGTTCAATCTTACACAAGTAGATTAGATAATTCTAAAGTTGAAGATGGTAAATTAAAAATTATAGCTAAAAAGGAATCTTATAATGGAAACAATTATACTTCGGCTAGAATAATATCTAATACTAAAAAAGACTTTACTTATGGAAGAGTAGATATAAAAGCGAAAATTCCAGGAAAAAAAGGTGCTTGGCCAGCTTTATGGTTACTAGGTTCTAATTTTAAAACTGTCACTTGGCCTGCTTGTGGTGAAATAGATATTTTAGAAGCAGCTCAATCAAATAATTTTAAAGTTCAATCTACAGTACATCATCCTGATAATTATGGAGGAGGGGATTCTCATATTAGCAATGATTACTCTGATATTACGGAAGTATTTCATGTTTATTCACTTGTTTGGACCAAACAGGCGCTAACATTTTATGTTGATGACAAGCCACATCATATAGTAGGAAATTCTTGTGCTCTTCCTTTTAATTGGAATCAGTTTATCATTTTAAACGTTGCCATGGGAGGAACTATGGGAGGCGAAATTGCATCTGATTTTGACAGTGATATTATGGAGATCGAATATGTAAGGATTTATCAATAGAAGAATTGGTTATTTATAAAATTTTAGAATGTCTAATAGTAAAATATATTTAGGAAATACAGAAGCTCATCTATCTAAACAAGAAGTTAAAGGAGAGTTGGTAACAATACAAAGCGAAGAGTTTTATAAAATTTCTAACGTCGACTCGATGCGTCCTTTTTTTATGAGTATTGTAAGTGATTCTAACCATTGGATGTTCATCTCAAGTACTGGAAGTCTGTCGGCCGGAAGAAAGAATAGTGATTCAGCTTTATTTCCTTATTATACTGACGATAAGATTACGGAATCTGAAGAGGTTACAGGTAGCAAAACCTTATTGCTTGTTTCAAAAAGTGGCAAAAAATTTCTTTGGGAGCCTTTTTCTAGAAAACTTAGTAGTGTCTATAAAATAACACGAAACCTCTACAAGAATTCAATAGGGAATAAAATAATTTTTGAAGAAATTAATCACGATTTAGAATTGAAATTTTCTTATCAATGGAATTCAAGTGATAAGCATGGCTTTGTTAGAAAATCGAATATAACAAATAATGGATCATCAGATGTTGAGTTAGATTTATTAGATGGGATACAAAATATTGTTCCAAGCGGGGTTAATGAAGAGCTGCAAAATAGATCTAGTAATCTAGTTGATGCTTATAAGAAGTGTGAACTTGAAACCGATACAGGATTAGGCGTTTATTCTTTAAGCGCTATTATAGTTGATAAGGCTGAGCCTAGTGAAGCTTTAAAAGCTAATACTGTATGGTCTTATGGCTTAACAAATCCTAAGTATTTACTTTCTTCTTTACAAATTGAAAATTTTAGAAGAGGGGATAAAGTAATTCAAGAAAATAATATAAGAGCTGAAAAGGGAGCTTATTTTCTTAATACAAGCTTAACCCTTTCAAGCAATAAGTCTAAAAATTGGATGATAGTAGCCAATGTAAATCAAACAGTTTCTGACATAATTTATATAAAAAAACTTATAAAAAACAATTCAAGTATATCTACTCATATCGAAAATGATATTAAAGCCGGATCAAAACATTTAATAGAGATAGTTGGATCCTGTGATGGAATTCAAATTACAGCAGATAAACTCAGAAATATTCGTCATTTTTCTAACTCGATGTTTAATTTAATGCGAGGAGGAATATTTGATAATAGCTATCAAATTGAAAAATCTGATTTCATTCCATATATATCAAATGCTAATAAAGAAGTATACGAGAACAACATAGAAACATTAAACTCTCTTCCAATTTTATTTTCTTTAGGTGATTTAAAACTTATTTATGAAAAGAATGATGATACTGATTTTGAACGTTTATGCTTTGAATATTTGCCTTTAAAATTTAGTAGAAGACACGGGGATCCAAGTCGTCCATGGAATAAATTTTCAATAAACACAAAGAGTGAAGAAGATGGATCTAAAATTCTAGATTATCAAGGAAATTGGAGGGATATATTTCAAAATTGGGAATCATTAGCGCATTCTTATCCAGAATTTATTGATGGGATGATTCATAAATTTTTGAATGCTACTACATTTGAGGGATACAATCCTTATAGAGTTACTAAAGATGGCTTTGACTGGGAAACAGTAGAGCCTGACAATCCTTGGGCTTATATTGGTTATTGGGGAGATCATCAAATTATTTATCTTCTTAAGTTTTTAGAATTTATTGAAGATTATTACCCTAGTAGACTATTAAATTACTTTTCGAAAAATGTATTTGTTTATGCTAATGTCCCGTATAAAATAAAAAGTTATGAGCAGATTTTAGTAGATTCTAAAAATACTATTGATTTTGATCACGAAAACGAAAAGAAAATTCAAGATGACAGAAAAAAAAATGGAGTAGATGGAGCTCTTTTAAAGGATCCTAACAATAATATTTATAAAATAAATTTTATTGAAAAGATTTTAGCTACTGTTTTATCAAAACTTTCAAATTTTATTCCCGAGGGAGGTATATGGATGAATACGCAACGGCCTGAGTGGAATGATGCTAATAATGCGTTAGTAGGAAATGGAGTTTCAATGGTAACGCTTTATTATTTAAGAAGGTTTTTAAACTTTTTTGATAAGACTCTTAATAAAAGCAAAATTGATAAGGTCAGTATCTCTTTAGAATTGTTTAATTTTTATAATGAAATTCACACGGCATTTCAAGATAATAAACACCTTCTCTCAAAAGATATTTCCGATATTGATCGCAAAGTCATATTAGATCTTCTTGGAAAGGCAGGAAGTATTTACAGAAACAATATTTATAGTCAGGGGTTCTCATCAGATAAGCAAAATTTATCAATAGAAAAATTAAAAAGTTTTATTAAAATTTCTTTAGCATTTTTAGATCATTCTATTTTGGCTAATAAAAGAAAGGACAACCTATACCACGCTTACAATTTAATGTCACTACAAGAAAATGGTAAGATAATTATTTCAAGTTTGCCAGAAATGTTAGAAGGTCAAGTAGCAATATTAAGCTCAGGATACCTATCCGCAAGCGAAAGTTTAAAAGTGCTGGATAGTTTAAAGCAAAGTAAATTGTTTAGAAAAGATCAATCTAGCTACACCTTATACCCTAATAAAGATTTAGGTCGCTTTATCGACAAAAATAACATTGGAAAAGAGAATGTTCTAAAGTCAACTTTATTACAAAAGTTAATTGAAGATGGTAATTCTCAAATTATTAATAAAGATGTATTGGGAGGATACCATTTTAATGGAAATTTCAATAACGCAAATTGTTTAATAAAAGCTTTAAAAATGCTTCCTGAGCATTATAACAGTCTTTTAAAAAATGAGATGTCAAAAATTCTTCAAATTTTTGAGCAAGTATTCGATCATAAATCTTTTACAGGAAGATCAGGAACGTTTTTTGGATATGAAGGTTTGGGATCTATTTATTGGCATATGGTTTCAAAGCTTTTATTAGCAGTATTTGAAGTCATCAAATCAGCTTCTCAGCAAAATGAAGATAAAGTAATAGTTAATAAGTTAATTGATCATTATTTTGAAATTAATGAAGGAATTGGAGTTAAAAAATCTCCTGAATTATATGGGGCTTTTCCAACAGATCCTTATTCGCACACTCCAGAAGGAAAGGGGGCACAACAACCCGGGATGACAGGTCAAGTAAAAGAAGACTTATTAAGTAGGTTTGGGGAATTAGGCATTCAAATTGACAAGGGAGTAATTTGCTTTAATCCTGAAATTTTAAAAAATGAAGAGTTTTTAAATAAGACTCAAATATTTAATTATATAAATCTTGATAAAAAAAGTAGCTCAATTAAGCTAGAAAAGAACTCATTAGGATTTACATATTGTCAAGTCCCAATTATATATCAAAAGTCAACTGCTTCAAAAATCACAGTTTATTTAAATAATGGAAAATCTATTGAATTTAATGGCAAAAAGCTAAATGATAAAATAAGTTCTAAAGTTTTTAAAAGAACTGACGAAGTGAATAAGATTGTAGTATTTGTCATTAAAAATAATTTTTAATGACAATTGGATTAAATAATAATAAAATGAAAGATCTCTTAGGATATAATGTTATGTTACTATTATCAATTAGCATTTTATTTTTCTCATGTGAAAACAAAAAGGAGTCAAGTACTGGAGATAAACTAGCATCTGAAATCTTAGGGAATTCAAATTATTTAGCAATTTCTTATGGCGGTTATCGCGAAAAAACACGTGATATTCAGCCTACAATTTCTGAGTTGAAAGAGGATCTTAAAATTTTATCTGCCATGGGAGTGAAAATTTTGAGAACCTATAATTTACAATTAGAACAAGCTCCTAATATTTTAAAAGCAATTAGAGAGTTAAAAATAGAAGATTCATCTTTTGAAATGTATGTTAAACTAGGCGCTTGGATTGATTGTGAAAATGCATGGACTTCAAGCCCTAATCATGATAAAGCAGATGAGTCTGCTAACTCGATTGAAATTCAAAAAGCAATAAGTTTAGCAAATAGATATCCAGATATTGTAAAAATTATTGCTGTAGGAAATGAAGCGATGGTTCATTGGGCATCGAGTTATTATGTACAGCCTTCAGTTATTTTAAAATGGGTAAATCATCTACAAGATTTAAAAAATAAAAATAAACTTCCTGAAAATTTATGGATAACAAGCTCAGATAATTTTGCATCTTGGGGAGGGGGAGATTCTTCTTATCACACAAAAGATCTGACTGCTCTTATTAATGCAGTAGATTATGTTTCTATGCATACATATGCATTTCACGACACTCATTATAATTCAGAGTTCTGGGAATTAAGTGAAAGCAATAAAAATAAACTTTCTAATAAAGAATTAATTGAAAAATCAATGGAAAATGTTTACTCTCATGCTGTTTCACAGTACAATAGTGTAAAAAATTATATTGAAAGTCTTGGAATTAACAAACCAATCCATATTGGAGAATTAGGCTGGGCTACAGTGTCAAGTGGGTTTTATGGAGAAAACGGTTCTCATGCAGCTGATGAATTTAAGCAAGCTATATATTACAAGAAAATGCGTGAATGGACTAATAAAGAAGAGATTTCTTGTTTTTATTTTGAAGCATTTAATGAGCAGTGGAAAGATGGAAATCCCAATGGTTCAGAAAATAATTTTGGGTTATTCACTGTTGACGGAAAAGCAAAATATGCTCTTTGGGATAGTGTAGATAATGGAGTTTTTAAAGGGTTAACTAGAAACGGAAATTTTATTAAAAAAACATATAACGGGGTTCTGGAAAATTTACAAAAAGATGTGTTAATTCCCTCAGAAACAAAATCAAATCAAAATTAGAAATAAATGAAAATAATTAATCTATTTATATTGTTCGTTTCAATTATATTATCTGAAAGTACGATCTATCACGATAATAAAACAGATCTAGTAACAACGTTAAACAGACAATTATTAGTTAATAATATTCCATATTTTATAAAAGGAGTTTGTTATCATCCCGTCCCAAAAGGAAGTACTAAAAGAAGCTTTAATAACATAGATCAAGACCTTAGTTTAATGCAAGAGGCAGGAATTAATACTATAAGAGTTTATGAGCCAATAGATCAGATAGATGTACTAAATAAAATTGAACAAGCTGGAATTAAAGTGATTATTAGTTTTGGATTTAATCAGGGGGGATATTATGACATCTATTCTGGAACTTTTATTGATTATATAAATAAGTTTAAAAATCATAATGCTATTTTATTTTGGGAATTAGGAAATGAGTATAACTATCACCCAGAATGGTTTGAAGGAGATGTGAAAAATTGGTACAATGCACTCAACAAATCCGCACTTTTAATTAAAGAGAATGATAAAAATCGTCCTGTAGCTACAGCACATGGTGAGTTGCCTAACTCAGAAGCTTTAAGTTCTAATCCCAATATTGACATTTGGGGATTAAATGTATATAGGTGGGATGACCCCTCTTCAATTTTTAAACAATGGGAGTCTGTAAGCGATAAGCCAGTTTATCTGTCAGAAGCAGGAAGTGATAGCTATATGACTATTGAAAAAAACGGCTATTTAAAAGGTGAAAATCAAAAAGCACAAGCTGATGCGAATTCTAAAATAATTGATGCTGTCTTTCAAAATTCTGAAATTGTATCTGGTTTGTTTGTTTTTTCATTTTTGGACGGTTTATGGAAAGCTGGAAATCCAGACAAACAAGATGTTGGGGGATGGGCCCCTAATAGTTCGGGAGTTCCTTATGATGGCGCACCAAATGAAGAGTTTTGGGGCATTATGGATATAGAAAGAAATAAAAAAGAAACTTTTAATGTTTTAAAGGAGAAATTTAATAATTAGAATGATTAAAAAAATTAAAATATTAATTTTAATGACTTTTTTAATAATTAGCTCTTGTAATAAAAAATCAGAACAAATAGTTGAAGTATACGAAACTTCCCAAAGTGGAAACAAGTTAACTAAAATTACACATTTTGATGAATTTAAAGAGACTTCAATAATCACCTTAAATCCAGAAAAAAAGTACCAAACTATTACAGGTTTTGGTGGAGCATTCACTGAATCTTCAGCTTATTTATTAAATAAATTAGGTCAAAAAAATCGAGATACAATTTTAAGAGCTTATTTTTCTAATGAAGGAGCAAGATATTCCCTTACCAGAACTCATATGAATTCATGTGATTTCTCTTTGTCAAACTATTCCTATTCACCTATTCCTAATGATAAAAATTTAGAATATTTTTCAATTCAGGAAGATAAAGATGATTTAATTCCTATGATTAAAGAGGCATTAAGTATTTCAGAAGATGGATTTAAAATATTTGCTTCTCCTTGGACAGCTTCACCATGGATGAAAGATAATAATGATTGGGTAGGAGGAAAACTTTTGCCAGAATACTATGATACTTGGGCGTTATTTTTCTCTAAATATGTAGATGCTTACAAAGATGAAGGAATTGATATTTGGGGTTTTACTGTTGAAAATGAACCTCATGGAAATAATTATAATTGGGAGAGCATGCATTATTCACCTGAAGAAATGACCAATTTCGTTCAAAATTATTTAGGTCCTAAACTTGAAAAGGATGGCAAAGGAGAATTGAAAATCTTAGGATACGATCAAAATAGAGAAGGGATAAAAGAGTGGGTAGATGTTATGTATAAAGACAAGGCTTCTTCACAGTATTATGATGGTACTGCTATCCATTGGTATGAAAGTACTTATGATTATTTCCCAGATTTTTTACAATATGCACATGAAAAAGCACCAAACAAGTATTTAATTCAAACTGAAGCTTGTATTGATTCTGAAGTTCCTAAATGGAATGATGATGATTGGTATTGGAAAAAAGAAGCCACTGATTGGGGATACGATTGGCGTGAAGAAGATAAAAAACATTTACATCCAAAGTACGCTCCAGCTAATAGGTATGCTAGAGATATAATAGGGTGTCTTAATAATTGGGTTGATGGTTGGGTAGATTGGAACATGGTATTGGACAGACAGGGTGGGCCAAATTGGAAACAAAATTGGTGTGTAGCTCCAGTTATTGTTGACCCAGAAAAAGACGAAGTTTATTTCACGCCATTGTATTATATAATGTCTCATTTCAGCAAGTTTATAAGACCTGGAGCGGAGGTTATTGATGTAGAGAATTTAGATGACTCCTTAATGATTACGGCTTCAAAAAATCCTGACAACTCTATTGTTGCAGTAATTTTTAATGAAGGAAAAACTCAAAAAAGCTTCACTTTAAATTTAGAAGATTTATCAAAAAAAATAGTAATAAGCCCACAAGCAATTCAAACGGTTGTTATAAAAAATAACAAAATATGAAAAATTCTAATTCAGAGTCCTCAAATGGAGTTCCAATGAGTCAAAAGATTGCTTTTGGTTTTGGTATGCTAGCGAACCAAATGTTTCCTGCAGCTCTTGGTATTTTTATGGTAATTCTAGTTCAAGATTTAGGATTTCCTCCATTATTATGGGGTCTTCTTTTCTTTTTGCCAAGAATTTTTGATGCCATAACGGATCCAATAATGGGTTTTATTTCTGATAACACAAAATCTAAATGGGGACGAAGAAGACAGTATGTTTTTATTGGCGCAATAATAATGGGAATATCATTTATTGCAATGTGGCAATTATTTGCTGTAAACGGATTGACTTATAATTTTTGGTATTTTTTAATGTTGTCATTTGTGTTTTATATTGGCTTAACCATTTTTAGTGTGCCTTATGTTGCTATGGGTTATGAAATGAGTAATGACTTTCATGAACGAACAAGAATAATGGCTGTTGCCCAGTGGATTGGTCAATGGGCATGGGTAATAGCTCCGTGGTTTTGGGTTATAATATACGATCCAACTTGGTTTGAAAATGCGGAATCAGGCACAAGAGAATTGTCGATTTATGTAGGAATTGCATGTACAATTTTAGCTATTATTCCAGCAATTTTTATAAAAAGTAAATCAACGCTTTCAGACGATAATTTAAAACCTTTAACATCGTCAAACTTTAAAAGCAGTATAAAAGATATTATAAAAGGATTCAAAGAGGCTTATAATAATAAACCTTTTAGAAAATTATGTATTGCTACATTTCTAGTTTTTAATTCTTTTCAAACTATAGCCGCTTTTTCTTTTTTTATAATAGTATATCATTTGTTTAATGGAGATGCTGCCGCAGCTGGTTATTGGCCAACTCTACATGGTTCTATTGGAGCTTTAATTACTACTTTTTTAGTTATACCTATTGTGACTAAAATGTCTCAAAAAATTGGGAAAAAGAATACGTTTATGATTTCTCAAGGAATTTCTGTAATTGGATATATTTTATTTTGGTTTTTATTTATTCCAGAAAAACCATACATGTTTTTATATGCTTTACCATTCTTTTCATTTGGAATTGGTGGTCTGTTTACTCTTATGATGAGCATGACTGCAGATGTTTGTGATTTAGATGAGTTAAATAATGGTTTGCCAAGGAAGGAAGGAACTTTTGGGGCTATATATTGGTGGATGGTGAAATTCGGTTCAGCATTGGCAGGCTTGTTTAGTGGCTTTATAATGGCTTATGTAGGCTTCACACCTGACATAGCTACACAACCTGAAGGAGCAATCACTGGATTAAGAATTTTTTATTCATTGGTCCCTATTATAGGAACATTAACGGCTATGTATGTGATGAAAAATTATGATTTAACAGAAAATCGTGCTAATGAAATTGCTAAAATTTTGAAAAATAGAAATCTAAATAAAGTATAATGAATAAAAAAATACTTTTAACATTCCTTTATATCTTAACTCATATAATAATTAGTATTTTATTTATTAATTTTTCTTTTTCACATGGTCTTAAAACAAGTGAAAAGAAAATAGTTGATAAAAATGGAAACGAAGTTTTGTTAAGAGGAATGGGACCTGGAGGTTGGCTTGTTATGGATGGTTATATGAATCAGTCTGCTGGATTAGCGGGGCCTCAACATGAAATAAAGAGTAAACTCATTGAATTAATGGGTGCTGAAAAGACAGAAACTTTTTTAAAGAATGGAGAAAAAATCATTTTACTAAAAGGGATTTAGATTCTTTAGCTGCATGGGGTTTTAACAGCATTAGAATTCCAATGCACTATAATTTAATGACACTTCCAATTGAAGATGAGCCAGTAGCTGGTCAGAAAACGTGGATTGAAGAAGGCTTTACCATTATTGATAATGTGTTAGAATGGGCTAAACCTCATAATATGTATGTGATTTAGACTTACATGCAGCTCCTGGGGGACAGGGATATAATGCAGATATTTCAGATTATGATGATTCTAAACCTTCTTTATGGGAAAGCGAAGCTAATCAAGTAAAAATTGTTGCTTTATGGGAAAAAATAGCGGATAGATATAAAGACAATGAATGGATTGGAGGTTACGACCTGATAAATGAGACTAATTGGACTTTGCCAGGAGGCACATTGCTAAGACAGCCAGTGTAGCTTTAGAAGCTGCAACCACCTATTACTGGAGAGTGAAGACATCAGACGGAGTAAATAGTAGTTACTCAATTGTCTATTCTTTTAAAACGGAGTAGTTGTAGAAAGGTTTTATTTGTGCGCCTAGATTTAAAAACCTTATTTTTATCTGAAATAAATAATCATTTAATGAGACTTCTTCTTATAATTTGCTTTTTCATGGTCTCTTGCTCTAAATCAACAAAAAAAATAGAACCAATAAATAAGTCAATAGATTATTCGCAATTCAGTTTTTTCGTTAAAGATTCTTTGCCAATTCTTATAGGCTTAGATTCAAATTATAATCAAGTATTTAATTTATGGGGAGATGTTGACGTATTGAAAAAGGCAGCTACAATATCAACATCTGATTCTAGGCAATTACGTTTTTTTATTGAGTCTTATAAGCTAGAAATAAATGAAATAAATGAAATTCATATACCCACAGTTTTAAACATTCCCTCAATAATTGGTAGATTCAGGGTTTTTAAAACGGACATATTAAAAGCAGGTACTTTAGAAGAGCTAAATCAAAATAATTTAAAAGTTTTTAAAGAGAATCTAAAAAACATAGCTGACTCTTATAATGCATTAATCAGTAGAATGAATGCAGTTGCAAAGGAAAGTGTTGAAATTAAAAAAAAGAATTAGGTTAAACTAAAGTTTAGGATAAATAAAGCTATAGTTTAAATCATCTTTGATTTTATTGTCAGAAATCTGTTTATTAATTTTTGTTTTTAATTCACTAAAATTAAGCTTACCTAAGCCAAACTCAATAGATTTCTTTGTATAATACTCTTTTTTAGAAGGGTGATAAGGGGCTACAGCTGAAAACACTTTACCCCACATGTTTTTATTTATAATTGAACTTATAATCCCAATACAATCATCTAGATGAATAAGGTTTATTGGAGCTAACGAATTTTTAATTTCTAATTTTTTTATTAAAAAAAATACAGGGTTTCTATCATTGCCAATAAGACCACCAAATCTAATTACTGTTGAATATTTATTGTTAAAGAATTTCTCTGATTCTAGTATTAATGCTCCATTTGCTGTATTTGGATTAGCTATTATATTTGAATTAACTTTCCCTTGATTAGACCCATAAACGGATGTGCTGCTAATAAAAATTATTTTCTTTATTGAACTTTTTTGAATTTCTTCGTTCAGACGCCTTATTTTATTTAAATATGAACTTGAAGAGTTCTTTCTTGATTTTGGAGGGATAGAAATAATTAAAATATTTAGATTTTTTAAAAACGTAGATATTTCACCAATAATTTCATCCTCATTAATTTGAAGTAAACAGGGTTCAATATTGTGTTTATTGAATTTTTCAATTTTCTCTATAGAAGTAGTTGATCCTTTTACTTGATAGTTTTCTGAAATTAACTTTTTAGCTAGCGCAAACCCTAACCATCCGCAACCAATAATACCAATTTTACTGTTTTGATTCATTGAGTTTCTCAAGTTGAAGTTCAATTTCCTGGTCTTCAATTTTTCTAAAAATCAAAGAACTTTTTTCAATATTTTTAGCAATTATAGGAGATTCTTTTGATATAGAATCCCATTCAGTATCCTTAATATTAAATATTGCCTTAAGTTTTTTAGATGTATTAGGTAAAAAAGGTTCACAAACCAAACCTAGAACACCACAGATTTGCAAGCTTATGTTCATTATAGTTTTTACCCTTTCAGAATCATCAGTTTTAATTAGTTTCCAAGGCTCTTCTTCCGCAAGATATTTATTGCCTAGTCTTGCTAAATCCATCATGGTATTAACGGCTTCTCTAAACTTAAACTTTTCAATAGAATCTCCAATTTTTTTAGGAAAAGAATACACCTCATTAACTAAACTTTGTTCATTATCATTTAGAATTCCAATTGAAGGAACTTTACTGTCATAATATTTTTGAGTTAATACAGCAACTCTATTTATAAAATTTCCTAAAATTGCTACTAACTCATTATTGTTTCTAGCTTGAAAATCTTTCCAAGTAAAGTCATTGTCTTTATTTTCTGGTGCATTAGTAGTTAGTGCGTATCTTAAAGAATCTTGCATTTCTGGAAAATCTTCAAGATATTCATGAAGCCAAATAGCCCAGTTTTTTGAAGTTGAAATTTTATTCCCCTCTAAATTTAAAAATTCATTAGCTGGCACATTAGTAGGTAGTATGTATTTACCTGAAGCTTTTAGTATTGAAGGGAATATAATACAGTGAAATACAATATTATCTTTTCCTATGAAATGAACAAGTTCTGTTTTAGGGTCTTGCCAATAGGGTTTCCAGTCAATCTTTTTTCTTTTAGCCCACTCTTTTGTAGATGAAATATATCCAATTGGTGCATCAAACCATACGTATAACACTTTTCCTTCTGCTCCTTTAATAGGAACAGGAATTCCCCAATCCAAATCTCTAGTAATTGCACGAGGTTTCAAACCTTCATTTATCCATGATTTAACTTGGCCAAAAACATTTGTTTTCCACTCATCTTTTTTCTCTACTAAAAACCATTTTTTTAAAAAAGATTCAAATTTATTTAAAGGGAGAAACCAATGCTTTGTCTTTTTTAATGTTGGTTTATTTCCGCTTAATTTAGATCTTGGGTTTATTAGTTCAGTGGCGTTAAGTGTTGATCCACAGCTTTCACATTGATCACCATAAGCTCCATCAAAGTTGCATTTAGGGCATTCCCCTTCCACAAACCGATCGGCCAAAAATTGATTTTCTGTAGAATCATATAGTTGATCAGATTCTTGCTCAATAAAAATATTTTTATCATTTAAATCTTTAAAAAATTCTGAAGCAGTTTCATGATGAATTTCAGAAGAGGTTCTAGAATAGTTGTCAAATGAGATGCCGAAATCAATAAATGATTCTTTTATAATGAAATGGTATTTATCAATAATATTCTGAGCACTAGTTCTTTCTTTTTTAGCTCTAATAGGAATTGCAGCGCCATGTTCATCACTTCCACAAACAAAACAAACATCATGACCTGAAAGTCTTAGGAATCTTGAATATATGTCAGCAGGAATATAAGCTCCAGCCAAATGGCCAATATGAATAGGCCCATTTGCATATGGGAGGGCTGATGTAATGGTGTATCTTTTTTTCACTTTTAAATATATTCCTTAAAAATAATCATTTAAATTTTCCTTTTGCTACTATAATAAGCTGATCTGTGTTGCAAAATGTTATATTCATAATTATTTGTTTTATTTATAACAAATAATTATTTGATTGCTATATTTGTATAATATGAAAACGATTTCATCTGCTGTCGAAGATTATATAAAATCTAAGCCTTTTTTAATTTCAGCTTTATCTCAAGGAATTATAAACTTGACTTCCCTTTCTAGAATTATTAAGACAGAAATAGAATTATCCTTAAAAAAAGAAGTTAGATATGGAGCTATAGTTATGGCCTTAAAGAGGCTCTCTAGTGAATTGGAATTTAGAACAACTTATAAAATTGTAAAAATCATTAAAGATATTGGAGACATTACTGTTAGATCCTCACTTGTTGATTATAATTTTAAAGTCTCAGATACACTTTTAAGTAATCAAGCCAAACTTTTATCTAAAGTTGATAATAATGATGATTTCTACACCTCTTCAAGAGGAGTAAATGAATGTAATATAGTTGTTAGTGGAAACTTATCCTCATTAGTTGAGACTATTCTTAAGGATGAAATTTGTATTTCAAAACAAAGTAATTTGTCTTCAATTTCTATAAAGCTACCTGCAGAAAACGTATCAATTCCAGGAGTATATTATTTTGTATTTCAACGACTCTCTTGGGAAGGAATTAATATCTATGAAGTTATTTCAACTTCCAATGAGTTTACTATTTTAGTTAACGAAGAACAGGTAGACAAAGCTTTTAGAGTAGTAAAGAATTTAAAAAATCTTTAAATAATTTATAGCTTGAGTTATTGACTTTACTTGATTAAAAATTAATAAAAGCTTTTCTACATCATTCTTTTTTTTCTCTTTAATATGACAGAGTGTCGGATTTTTTTGAACGTCTAATAGTATTTTTTTAAATTTTCCATTCTTATAATAACTATCTTCTTTATTTGATATAAATTGACAGATCATTTTATTATTCTTTAAAATAATTTTTTCAAATCCAATTTCAATTCCTAGCCATTTCAACTCAATGGTTTTTACCAAGTCAATAGTTTGATTAGGTAATTTGCCAAAGCGATCTTCTAAGATATTTGTGAATTCGTTCAGCTCTTCATTAGTTTTAATTTCTGATAATTTTTGATATTGATTTAATCTTTCTTTTATATTATTGATATAAGTATCCGGAAACAAAATCTCTAAATCTGTATCAATTTGAAAATTAATAATTTTGTTTTCATTGATAGAATTTTCACCAAATAGCTCATTAAAATCTTTTGCTTTGAGTTCTTCAACAGCTTCTTTCAAAATCTTCTGATAAGTTTCAAATCCAATGTCATTTATAAACCCACTTTGTTCTGCTCCAAGTAAATCTCCCGCTCCCCTTATTTCTAAATCCTTCATAGCTATATGAAACCCTGCTCCAAGTTCAGTATGTTGTTCTATTGCTTCAATTCTTTTTCTTGCTTCTTTAGTCATTGAAGAAAATGAAGAGGTTATGAAATAACAAAATGCTTTTTTATTACTTCTTCCAACTCTTCCTCTCATTTGATGTAAATCACTTAGTCCAAAATTTTGTGCATTATTTATAAAAATTGTGTTAGCATTAGGAACATCTAACCCGCTTTCGATTATTGTTGTAGAAACTAACACATCAAATTTTCCATTAATAAAATCTAGCATGGTTTTTTCGAGTTTTACTCCTTCAATCCTACCATGAATGATTCCTATGTCAGCATTAGGAGCAAGCCTTGAAATCATAGCGCTTACCTCATTTATATTTTCAATTCTATTGTGTACAAAAAAAACTTGTCCCCCTCTTTGAATTTCGAAATTAACTGCTTCAGCAATTATCTCTTCATTAAAAGAAATAACATTGCTTTCAATAGGGAACCTGTTTTGTGGAGGAGTATTAATTATAGATAAATCTCTAGCTGACATTAAGCTATACTGTAGTGTTCTTGGAATGGGGGTAGCAGTTAGGGTTAAAACATCAATATTTTCTTTTAAAGACCTAATTTTTTCTTTAACACTAACTCCAAATTTTTGTTCTTCGTCAACAATTAATAACCCTAAGTTTTTAAATTCAATTTTTTTATTTACAAGTTGATGTGTCCCAATTATTAGATCAATTTTACCAGAATTAATTTCACTAACAATTGTATTCTTTTCTTTTGTTGATCGAAATCTGTTTAAATAATCAATAGTTACTGGAAAATCTTTTAATCTTTTAGAAAAAGTTTTATGATGTTGAAATGCAAGAATAGTAGTAGGAACTAATATAGCTACTTGTTTCCCGTTATCAATTGCTTTAAACGCTGCTCTGATGGCGATTTCTGTTTTTCCAAACCCAACATCACCACAAATTAATCGATCCATGGGCTGTAGGCTTTCCATGTCATTTTTTATATCTAACGTAGACTTTATTTGATCCGGTGTGTCCTCGTAAATGAAGGATGCTTCAAGTTCATGTTGAATAGATGAATCGGGGCCATATTGAAATCCTTTTTTTAATTTCCTTTTTGCATAAGCTTCAATTAAATTAAACGCAACCTGCTTGACTCTACTTTTTGCTTTTAATTTAATTTTTTTCCAGGCTCCTGATCCAAGTTTAAAAATCTTTGGTTTTGTTCCATCTTTACCATTATACTTACAAATTTTATGGATTAAATGAATGCTAACATAAAGGGTGTCTCTTTCTCCATATGTAAGTTTGATAGCCTCCTGAATTTTGTCATTTACTTTAATTTTTTTTAATCCTCCAAAAACTCCAATTCCATGATCAATATGTGTTACGTAATCTCCTATTTCTAATTGATTAAGTTCATTTAAACTGACTCTTTTTTTAGCAGAAAATCCAGAAGATATTTTGAATTTATGATATCTGTCAAATATTTCATGATCAGAATAGCACACTTCTTTTTCATCATGGTTTATATAACCCTTATAAATAGGTTTCTCAATTAAGTTAATATTTGTTAGAATTTCGTTTTCCTCAAAAATCTCTCTAAATCTATTAATTTGATTTTTTGAGCTACAGAAAATTCTAATAGAATATCCTTTTTTTTTATAGCTAATTAAATTTTCAATTAAAAGATCAAACTTTTTATTGAATGCAGGTTGCGGAATAATATTAAAAAAATTTAGTTTCTCGTTTTTTTCTGCTGTCAGGTTAATAACTGAAAACTTTTCTAAATCAAATAACAATGAATCTCCATTGTAAAAAAGCTCATTTATCTGCTTTGGATTAAATTCATTTTGAGTTGATTTTATATCAGTTAAATATGTATTTAGATCTTTTAATTCATCTTTTAAAAAAGTAAGGTTTTCAGAGATTATAACACTTTCTTTGTTAAGAAAATTAAAGATATGATCTCTGCTGTAACTACTTTCTTTGTTTTCTAAATCAGCTAAAATTTCAATTGATTCAAATGTGTTATTTGAAGTCTGAGATTCAATCTCAAAACTTCTTATACTCTCCACTTCATCTCCAAAAAATTCAATCCTGTAAGGTAAGTTATTGGAATAAGAAAAGACATCTACTATCCCCCCCCTAACTGAAAAATCTCCGGGCTCTATTACAAAATCCTCTCTGTTGAATTCAAAATCAAATAATTGCTCGTTTAAAATTTCAAGATTTAATATTTGACCTTTAGAAATTTTTAAAATCCTTTTTTTAATCTCTTTTTTTTGAATAATTTTTTCAAAAATAGCTTCTGGGTACGTGACAATTATTTGTGAGTGGATTCCTGAATTTAAATTTTTTATAACTTCAGTTCTTTTGAAAATGTTTTGACTATTAGTTTTTTTAAAATCCTTGTACCTGTTATAACTGCTTGGAAGAAAAAAACAATTTCTACGATCATTAAAATTCTCTAAATCATTAAAATGGTAGATAGCAGATTCTTTGTCATTAAGAATCCAGATGAAATTTCTTTTTTTATCAAAAAGTTGGTTTATTAAAAACGATTTAGCAGATCCATATAGCCCACTTAAATCATAATTATTTTGAGATTTAGCAATAGAATGTCTTAGTTTCTGAATTTTCAGAGACTTTAAAAAGGGCAAGGAATGTGGACTATTACCCACTTTTTTCATTGTCACAAATATCCATAAAATTGTTATACAATTAATGAATTTGTGAATTTTAAATTCATTGGTTTACTTTTGTTAAAATATATAGATATAAATGAATTTAGTGATTAGAAAAGCTAAAAAAAACGACATGAGTTCTGTGTTGTTATTGATTAAAGAGTTGGCCGAGTTTGAACGTGAACCTCATGCAGTAGAATTAACTTATGATGATCTAGTTAAAGATGGTTTTTCAACTCCCCCTTTATTTATTTGTTTTGTAGCTGTTTTAAAGGATGAAATTATCGGAATGTCTTTAGGCTATAACAGATATTCAACTTGGAAAGGAGTCACAATGCATTTAGAAGATTTGATAGTTACTCGAAAATGCAGATCAATTGGTGTTGGTAGCGCTTTGTTTTCAAATTTCATTAGACACTCTCATTCTATGGGAGTTAAAAGAGTAGAGTGGGCAGTTTTAAACTGGAATGTTAGCGCAATTAAATTTTATGAATCTAATGGAGCTGTAGTTTCAGATGAATGGAATATTGCACAAATGAATGAAAAGGCGATTAATAATTTTATATTAAACAAATGAAAATATTTAAATTTGGAGGAGCATCTGTTAAGGACTCTAATGGTGTAGAAAACTTATTCTTAGTCCTAAGCGAAATAGGATTTGACAAAACTCTAGTAATTGTGTCTGCTATGGGTAAAACAACTAATGCCCTAGAACTAGTTGTTAAAAATTATTTTTCTAATAAAAACGAGTTACAATATTCTTTAAATGAAGTTTTTAAATTTCATAATGAAATAGTTTTAAATCTTTTTCCTAATAATAAACATGAAATCTTTAATGAGATTAATGAAATATTTGAAAATTTGAGAGGATTTTTAAAAAGAAATAAATCTCCGAACTACTCTTTTGTATATGATCAAGTAGTAAGTCAAGGGGAACTAATTTCAACTAAAATAATTAGCGCTTATTTAAATTATAAAAACATAAAATCTAATTGGGTAGATTCTAGAGAGTTTATTAAGACTGATTCAAACTACAGAGATGCTAACTTAAATTGGGATCTCACACAAAACAATATTTTTAAAAAAATTAATAATAAAATTTTAAATGTTACTCAAGGTTTCATTGCTAGCAATGAAAATAATTTTAATACAACTTTAGGAAGAGAAGGATCCGACTACTCTGCAGCAATTTATGCATACTGTCTAAATGCCGAATCAGTTACAATCTGGAAGGATGTCCCAGGAGTTTTAAATGCAGATCCAAGAGTATTTAAAAAAACACAACTTTTAGAAAAAATATCTTATACAGAAGCCATCGAGTTAGCATTTTATGGAGCTTCTGTTATACATCCTAAAACTTTACAGCCTTTACAAAAAAAGGAAATCCCTCTTTATGTAAAATCTTTTTTGAATCCAAATTCTATTGGGACTGCTATTTCTAGAGGAGTAAAAATTGAACCTGAAGTGCCTTGTTTTATAGTGAAAAGAAACCTTAACCTTTTAAAGTTATCTTCTCTTGATTTTTCTTTTATAGTGGAAGATAATATTAGTGAAATATTTCAGATTTTACATGAAAATAAAATGAAGGTTGATTTAATTCAAAATTCTGCAATTAGTTTTTCTGTTTGTATATATGACAAGTTTAATAGACTAAAAGAATTGTTGTCAATTCTGAAAGCCACTTTTAAAGTAGAGTGTATTGAAGAGGTAAGTTTATTTACGATAAGACACTTTGAGAAAGATTCTGCAAATGAAATTTTAAAGAATAATCAACTCCTTTTAGAGCAAAGAACTAAAGAAATTCTGCAACTAGTTGTGAGGTAGCTAAAAATATTTTTTACAAAAATCTATAGTAAATTTTTTAATTTCATCTCTACATTGATCATAGTCATCATTATTAGAGTTTGTAATTTTTGAAGGATCAAAAAAATTTTGATGAATTTCAATTGCATTTTTAGATGGAAAAAAAGGACAATTTTCCTTAGCATGATCACATACAGTAATGATAAAATCAAAATTAATATTCAAATACTCTTTAATATTATTTGAAGTGTTTTTAGAGATATCGACACGATCTCTACTCATTGTTTCAACCGCATAGCTGTTTAATCCATGAGTTTCTATTCCTGCACTGTAAACCCTCGCTTTCTCTTTTAATAAGCAGGAGAAATAGCCCTCAGCAATTTGACTTCTACAGGAATTTCCTGTACATAATATTAAAATATTTTTCATTCTAATTTTTTGATTTTATCTATTGCTACTTTTACTAATTCAATTTTACTTTCTTTTGTCCATCCTGCAATGTGTGGGGTTATTATTACATTATCTGATTCTATTAAAAACTCTAAACTATTATCTTTGGGATTGGAGATTTTTTCAAAAGAACTTTTTTCATACTCTAAAACATCCAAAGCTGCTCCCAGTATTTTTCTTTCTTTTAATGCTTTGACCAAGTGACTTGTATTTACACATTTTCCTCGTGCAGTATTAATTAGCCAGAAAGGTTTAGTACATTTATTGATAAAATTTTGATTAATAAGATCAACAGATTCTTTTGTAAGAGAAGTGTGTAGACTAATTACATCTGCTTGCTTATGAATTTCTTTTAATGAAACAGATTCTGCATTTTCATCATCTAGGTTATTTTTAATGTCGAAAAAAATTACTTTAACATTAAATCCAGATAATTTTTTTGAAAAACTTTTTCCCGTATTACCATATCCGATTAATCCAACAGTTTTGTTTTTTAATTCATCTCCTCTGTTGGATTCTCTTGACCAAATTCCCTTTGAGACTTCTTGTTCAGATTTATTAATATTATTCATTAGTGAAAGAAGCATTCCAACAGCATGCTCACCTACAGCATTTGCATTTCCTTCAGGTGTAGAAATGATCGAAATGTTTTTAAACTTGGCAAAATCTACATCAATATTTTCAATTCCTGATCCAATTCGTGCAATAAATTTAATATTTATAGCCTTATTTAAAAAGACTTGATCTATAGTGAGTCTGCTTCGAATTATAATACCACAATAATCAAATAATTTATTTTCTATTTCTTCTTTAGAAGATTCAAAATCAAAATGATTAGTATATCCTAATTCTTTTAATTCATCATATAAATAAGAGTGAGTGCTATCTAAATGAAGTATTTTCATTTTGACTATAGTAAAAATATTTTAGCAATATAAAAGAAAAGAAAAATTCCAAAAATATCATTGCTAGTTGTAATAAATGGTCCTGTGGCAATTGCTGGGTCTATACCTCTTTTTTCTAAAATTACAGGAATTGAAGTTCCAATTAGAGCTGCTACTACAATCACACAGAGCATTGAAAGAGAAATAACAAGACTTAACTCTATAGGTTGATTTATTGCTAAACCAAAAAATATAGTTAATAAACTTAAAATAATTCCATTTATTAAACTAATTCCCAACTCTTTAACTAATCTTTTTAAAAGACTCCCCTTCATTGTGTCATTTGCTAGTCCTTGAACAATTATAGCAGAAGACTGTACTCCTACATTTCCAGCCATTGCAGCTATTAATGGAGTGAAAAAAAATAATGTTTTATAATTAGGATCAGTCATGAATTCTTCAAAGCCTTCTAGAATAAAAACACTGCCTAAACCTCCGACTAAGCCTAAAAAAAGCCAAGGCAATCGAGCTTTAGTAAGTTCTATTATTGAGTCATCTGCTTCTACATCTCCTTGAACACCTGCAGCCAGTAGATAGTCTTCCTCAGCTTCATCAATTATAAAGTCTACTATATCATCAATAGTAATTCTACCTACTAAATGCTTTTTATCATCAACAACTGGAATAGCTTCCAAATCATACTTTGACATTATTTTAGCGATATCTTCTCCTTTTTCTAAAACATTAACTGAATCTACTTTGGGGATATAAATATCTTTGATTATGCTTTTTGAAGATGATGTTATGAGATCTTTTAAAGACAGTCTTCCTATAAGTTTTTCGTTATCATCAACAACATATACTGAATGAACACGAGTTATATTTTCTCCTTGTTTTTTAATTTCGTTCAAGCATTTTGAGACAGACCAATTCTCGTTTGCCTTAATAAGTTCTTTTGCCATTAGACCACCTGCAGAATCTTCGTTATACGATAAAAGTTCTTTAAGATTATCAGCTAAATTATTATCACTAATTTCAGAGATTACCTGCTTTTTTCTTTTTTCAGAAAGTTCCGACAGAATATCGGCAGCATCATCACTATCTAGTTCTTCAATTTCATCTGCAATTTCTTTGACAGAAAGAGCCTTAAGAATTTTTTCTCTTACATCTTCATCTAGCTCAGTTAAAATTTCAGATGTTTTCTCACTATCGAAAAGCTTTATTAAGTAGACTCCTTCAGCTACATTAAGTTCATCTATGATTTCTGCCATATCGGCAAAATGAATGTCTTTTACTAGCTTTTTTAAAGCGACATTTTTTTTTGCTAAAATTAAATCAGCAATTTTATTTAATAAAATTTCATTAAGCTGGAATGATTCCATTTTTTATAATATTAGTAAGCAGGACAAACTCATCAACACTAAGTGTTTCCGGACGTCTTCCAAAGATAACATCTTCTTTTATATTATCACTTAAATTAAATATCTTTAGACTATTTCGGAGTGTTTTACGACGTTGTTGAAAGGAAGTTTTTACTACTTTAAAAAACAAAAATTCATCACACTTGAGATTGATTTCTTTTTTTTTTATTAATTTAATTACACCAGAATTAACTTTAGGTGGTGGCGAAAAATAATCTGGAGATAGTGAAAATAAGAATTCAGTATCGTAGAATGCTTGAACTAGAACTGATAAAATACCATAGGTTTTGGATCCTGGTGGTGCACAAACTCTTTTAGCTACTTCTAATTGAAACATTCCAACTAATTGATCAACTATATTCTTGTTTTCTAATAATTTAAATAATATTTGAGAGGAAATATTATAAGGAAAATTGCCAATTATACCAATTGGGGAATCAAATTCTTTTAAATTAATTTTTAAAAAATCTTTTTCAATTATATGCTCATTTAAATCAAAATATTTTTCATTTAAATATTTTACAGATTCAGAATCTATCTCGACAAGTTTTATTTTTTTTTTAAAAGGAATAAGATGATCTGTTAAAATACCCATCCCAGGACCAATTTCTATTATACAATTTAAATCATTATTGTTTAATCCATCAACAATTTTTTTTGCAATATTAGAATCCTTTAAAAAATGCTGCCCTAATCTTTTTTTTGGTTTTAATTCTTTCAATTTAAAAAAATTTTAAATTTTTTCAAACCCAGCATATGGAATGAGTACTTTGGGAATATCGATACAATCATCTTTTTGATAATTTTCTAAAATACAGGCAACTATTCTAGGTAGTGCCAGAGAACTTCCGTTAAGAGTGTGAGCTAAAATTTTGTTTTCACCTTTATCAATTCTTAATTTCAACCTATTAGACTGGAAAGATTCAAAATTTGATACTGAGCTAACCTCCAACCACCTTTTTTGTGCAGCAGAGTAAACTTCAAAGTCATAAGTTAAGCAGGACGTAAATCCTAAATCTCCTCCACAGAGTCTAAGAATTCTAAATGGTAAATTCAATTCCTTTAAAATATCTTTAACGTGATCAACCATGTCGTTTAATGCGTTGTAAGAATTCTCAGGATCTTCAATTCTAACTATTTCAACTTTATCAAATTGATGAAGTCTATTTAAACCTCTTACGTGGGAGCCATAACTGCCAGCTTCTCTTCTAAAACAAGGTGTATAACTTGTCAGACAAATAGGTAGTTCAGAAGCTTTAATTATTTTATTTCTAAAAATATTGGTAAGCGGTACTTCAGCAGTAGGCACTAAATAAAGATTATCTTCTTTAATATAATACATTTGACCTTCTTTGTCAGGGAGCTGACCAGTTCCAGTACCTGAATCTTCATTCACAAGTATAGGTACTTGAAACTCTTTATAACCTGCCTTTGTGTTTTTGTCTAAAAAGTAATTAATCAATGCTCTTTGTATTTTTGCCCCTTTGTCTTTGTATACTGGAAACCCTGCTCCTGTAATTTTATTTCCTAATTCAAAATCAATAATATCATATTTGGAAGCCAAATCCCAATGGGGTAATGCACTTTCTTTTAGTTCTGGAATAGAACCCCATTTAAAAATTTCTTTATTATCACTTTCAGTGGAACCACTAGGCACAAGTTCGTGAGGAATATTAGGAACTTCTAAAAGTAAATTATTAAGCTCTTTAATGATATTTGATAATTTTTCAGAAAAATTTTTACTTTCTTTTTTTAAAAAGCCTGCTTTTTCTTTTAAGATTCCTGCTTTTTTTGTTTCCCCACTTTTAAAAAACTCTCCAATTTCTTTAGCTAATTGATTAGAACTAGCCAACGAGTTATCTAGACTAGACTGCGTTGATCGTCTGTTGTTATCAGTTTCAATAATTTTTTCAAGAATAGAATTAATGTCAATGTTCCTTTTTAACATTGATTTAGTGATCTTTTCAAGGTTTTCGCTTATAGTCGATACTTGTAACATTGAATTTTAATTTTTACAAATGTAGTGGAATATTATATTTAGAATATAAACTTAAGGCTATTTATTGAGCTCATTAATTAAAGTAGAGCAAGTTTCCTTATCAATTTTAATTTGATTTTTTAAATCATCAAGATTATTAAATTTTTCTTCATTTCGGAGAAATTGCAATACAGACACCTCTAAAATCTTTCCATATAAATCTTTTTTTAATTTAAAAAAGTTAACTTCTATAGATTGTTTTTTAATATTTAAAGTTGGTTTCACTCCAATATTCATCATTCCGTAATATTGAATTTTGTCTAAAATAGATGAGATTAGATAGACTCCATTTTTTGGAATTAACTTATTATTATCAGAAATTTTTATGTTGGCTGTTGGAAAACCAATGGTTCTTCCAATAGCATTTCCTTTAACTACCTCACCGCTTAACGAGAAGTTATATCCTAAATAAGAATAAACTTTTTTAATATTTCCTTCTGAAATTGATGTTCTTATTTTTGTAGAGCTTACAGAAATATTATTCACTTCTTTTACTCCAATTTCCATAACTTCAAAATTATACTTTGAACCAAAAAACTGTAAATCTTTAATACCTGCCTTTCGACCTTTCCCAAATCTGTGGTCATAGCCAATTAATATTTTTTTAGTATTTAGTTTTTTAACTAATACAGAATCAACAAATTCCTCAGCAGATAAATTTGAAAAAGCTTTATCAAATGGGTGCACTATGATATAATCGATACCGCAGTATGATATTGATTTTATTCTTTCTTCAATTGTGTTGATTAGTTCTAGTGGTGCAGTAGGATTTAAGACTGTCCTTGGATGCGGAGAAAAAGTTAAAACAACAGATTTTAAATTAAATTTATTAGCCTGATTAGCGAGCTTCTTTAATATTTTTTGATGCCCTTTGTGAACTCCGTCAAAAGTTCCGATAGTTACAATAGTGCTCGATTCAATTATGAATTTATCAATTCCTTTGAATACTTTCATTTGCTATTGAATTTATTCATTGTATCCACTATTCCGTTATTAACATAATTAGTAATAATTTGATGAAATAAAGGCCTTAAGGTGATTAGTTCTGACTGCTCATTTTTTGACCATTTAGATAATACAAAGTTTGATTGCCTCCCTTTTGAAAAGTCTCCTCCAATTCCAAAGCGTAACCTGTTGTAAATAGGGGTGTTTAAGACTTCTTGAATATCTTTAAGTCCATTGTGTCCTCCATGAGATCCTTTGGTTCTTATTCGAATGGCACCAAAATCTAAATTAAGATCATCAGAAATTACTAATAGATTTTCAATTGGAATATTTTCTTTTTGTAGCCAAAACCTTACAGATTTACCACTTAAGTTAACATAAGTACTAGGCTTTAATAATATTAATGTTTTCCCTTTTAGTTTAAATTTAACAATATCTCCTAATTTCTGTGTAGAAAAAATCTCTTCAAACTCCTTACAAGCATAGTCTAAAGCTTCAAAACCAATATTGTGTCTTGTTTCAAAGTATTCTTTACCGATATTTCCAATTCCAACAATTAGAAATTTATTCATATCAATAGTTGGTTTAGATCTTAGTTTAAAAAATTCTAGCCAGTTCAATGAGTTAGTTTGAATTATTAAAAATAAAAAAAGCATCCCAATTAAATATAAAAGGAATGCTTTTGTTTTATAATAAGAAGTTTTTAGCTATCAGTCTTTGCTTCTCCACCTTCTTTAGATCCTTCAGCATTTGCTTCTGCACCTTCAGTTCCTTCTGCACCTTCAGCTCCTTCCTCTAACTCTTCGTCAGTTTCCTCAATAGACATTGAAGCTCTAGACATTTTTACTTGACATACAACTTGATTTTCAGGGTGAAGAATTGTAAAAGTTTCTTCTGATAAATCAGTAACTGTAATACTATCGTTTAAGTTCAGTGTAGAGATGTCTGCTAAAAGAAAATCAGGTAAGTTTTTTGGTAAAGCTCTAACACTCAGTTTTCTTTTATTTCTTGAAAGTAATCCTCCTGTATCTCTAACCCCTGGAGCAGTTCCTTCAATTCTAACTGGAATAATCATAGTGATTTCTTTTCCTTCGTGAAGTTGGAAAAAATCTACATGTAGAATTTTATCATTAACTGGATGGAATTGAATATCCTGCATTACTGCATCTATTTTATTTCCGTCATCCAAAACAACAACAACAGTATGGGCATCCCCTGTATATACTAGTTTTGAAAATGATAATTCGTCTGCTGAAAAATGTATCGGGTTTTCTCCTCCGTATATAACGCAAGGTACCTTTCCAGCATTACGTAAGGCTTTGGTAGCTACTTTACCTACGTGTTCTCTTTTAGATCCGTTAATTGTAATTGATTTCATGATATTATTTTATAAAAAATGGGTTTATTGATTTATTATTGTGAACATTTTTCATCACATCAGCAAATAAGCTAGCTGAGGATAAAACTTTAATTTTATTAGATTCTTTTTTAATTGGAATACTATCAGAAACTATTAATTCTTTAAGCTGAGATTTTTCAATTCTTTCATAAGCTTTTCCAGATAATAAAGGATGAGTACATATGGCTCTTACTGATTTTGCTCCTCTTTCCATCATTAAATCAGCAGCAGTTGTTAGTGTGCCGGCCGTATCTACCATGTCGTCTACAAGCACTACATTTTTACCTTCAACATTTCCGATAAGCTCCATATGAGAAATGATATTGGCTTTTTTTCTTTGCTTATAACATATTACCACATCACTTTTTAAAAACTTAGAATAGGCGTAAGCTCTTTTAGAACCGCCCATATCCGGGGATGCAATCGTTAAGTCATCTAACTTTAAACTTTCTAGATAGGGAATGAAAATTGTAGAAGCATATAAGTGATCTACTGGTTTTTCAAAAAATCCTTGAATTTGATCCGCATGAAGATCCATTGTAATTATTCTAGTGGCACCTGCGCTTTCTAATAATTTAGCTATTAATTTAGCCCCTATAGGAACTCTAGGCTTATCTTTTCTATCTTGACGCGCCCAACCAAAGTAAGGCATTACAGCAGTTATGTGTCTAGCAGAAGCTCTTTTAGCGGCATCTATCATTAACAAAAGCTCCATTAAATTATCAGAACTTGGATTAGTAGAGCCAATTAAAAATATTCTACTTCCTCTTAAGGATTCTTCAAAAGAAGGTTGAAATTCTCCATCACTAAAATGATGAAAAATAACTTTCCCTAGTTTCAATCCATAAGCTTTAGCTATATTTTCACCTATTTTAGTACTTTGAGTACAGGCAAAAATTTTAGCTTCAGTTTTATTTTCAGGCATTTTTCTTAATTGGTTGGCAAATTTAGCAATTTATTTTATGATATATAATTTATAAGGGTATAATATCTTATTAATCAGATTATTTTATATTTTAGCGCTCCTTGCTTCGGTGGCGGAATTGGTAGACGCGCTGGATTCAAAATCCAGTTCTGTAAAGAGTGTGGGTTCGATTCCCACCCGAAGTACTAATTGTTTTTTTTATATTTTAAAACATACGCTTTAGAATGCATATATTTGTATATATGTTTAAAACCCGATTTAATACGTATTTTCCATTTCTTTACTATTTAGGGGAGTTTTTTGTCATTCTATTTTGTAGTAAAGTGATGCTTTATTTAACCTTTTCTATTTGGAATGTATATAATTATTTATTTATAGTCTTTTGGTTTGTAATGTCTCTTATTTTTAGATCTCATGTATTAGGGAGAGGAATAGAACTTCTTAGCCTTGTGAAATCCACTTTAGAAAGTCTTTTCTTTTTTTCTGGCTTAATAGCTATTTTCAATTTGTTCTTTTTTAACTTTCAGTTTCAACTTAGTACTCTGGCAATAGCCATTACTCTTTTTTATTTTTTAATGCTTTCTTATAGACTGAGCTTGAATTTAGTTTTAGAAAAATACAGAGGATTTGGTGGAAATATTTTAAGATGTATGATTGTGGGATATAATTCTCATGGCGTGCATTTGTATGAAGAATTAATTAAATTTCCTGAATTTGGTTATAGATCATCTGGTTTATTTACTTTCGATTCTAAGGTCACAAAAAAAATAAATAACATTACTTTTCAGGGAAAAATAATTGATTTAGATGATAGTATATTTAAAAAATATGATATTATATTTTTTTCAGAAAAACTTTCTTTTAATCAGCAAGATTATTTAGTTAAAAAGGCAGATGAACATAACTTAAAAGTCAATTCTATTCCTGATCTTGTTAATTATGATGTTAAGAATTTCTTCATTTCTAAAATTTCATCAGTTCCATATATCAGCATCAATAAACTTCCCCTGGATAATCTATATAATCAAATTTTAAAAAGAACTTTTGATATTATTTTTTCATTACTCGTATCTGTGCTTTTTCTTTCTTGGATGATTCCAATTATAGGATTATTAATCAAACTGAATTCAAAAGGCCCCATATTTTTTATTCAAAAAAGAGAGGGATACAAGAACTCATTTTTTAATTGTATTAAGTTTAGAACTATGGTTGTAAACTCTCAATCAGATTCAAAATGGGCTGATGATAATGATAATAGATTAACTAAAATTGGGAGGGTTTTAAGATTGTCAGCACTAGATGAAATGCCGCAATTTTTAAATGTATTAATGGGCGATATGTCTGTGGTTGGTCCTAGACCTCATCCTATTAATTTAAATAAAGAGTACCAGTCTAAAATTAATAAATTCAATAAGAGGCATCGTTTCAAACCTGGGATTACAGGTCTTGCACAAGCCAAAGGCTTTTCAGGTTTTATTTCAGGAATAGTTGACATGAGAGAAAGAGTTAGAATGGATGTATTCTATTTTAAAAACTGGAGCATAGTAATGGATGTTAAAATAGTAATTATGACTATTTTAAGGCTTTCCTCAAATCTAAGTTTTCGAAAAAATTAATTTCCATTTTTTTTAGAATTTTCGACTTTTTGCTATTTGATTTATTAATGCAGCTTAAGAAAACCGATGCACTATTTATTGTAGTATATTTCAATTCCTTTTGTCTTACAATAATCTTTACCGTTGAATTCTTTTTCTTTATATTCCTCAACTATGATTCTTAGATCAATTTTAAAACTACTTAAAACATCAATAAGATCTTCTTCTGTAATATAAGAAATTACTTCATTTATATATTTACAAGCTCTTAACTGAACATATCTTTCAATGATTGAGCTTATTTTTATTTGGTCTATCGATTGAAGGATCTAATGGCAATCCTATAATTAAATAATTGCATATTGACTTTGCTTCTTCAAATATTTCACCTGGCCTGCATGAAAAAAATCAAAAGCGCTAAAGGTTATTCCTGTTTTAATTTCGGATTTAAGTAAGGTTCTTTATATACCAATCGATTGTTTTGTCAATTCCATTTTCAAAATTATGTTTTGGAAACCAATTTAATTCAGATTTTATTTTAGAACTATCGATCGCGTATCTCATGTCATGACCTAATCGGTCTTCTACATACTTTATCAAATTCAAAGACTCTCCCTTTGTTCTTTTTAATTTTTGATCAAGTTTTTCAATTAAAACATTGGCAATTTGATTGTTAGTAATCTCATTATTTCCTCCAAGATTATAGGTTTCACCGATTTTGGCTTTATGAAATATCAAATCAATGGCAGATATATGATCTTCAACGTAAAGCCAGTCTCTTATATTTTTCCCGTTTCCATAAATTGGAATTGGGATGTTATTTATGATGTTATTAATAAATAGAGGAATCAGTTTTTCTGGGTATTGATTGGGACCATAATTATTTGAGCAATTGGAAATAACTATAGGCAGGTTGTAAGTATCATGAAAAGCCCTTACAAAATGATCAGAAGAAGCTTTTGACGCAGAGTAGGGAGAATGAGGGTCATAAGCAGTTTTTTCAGTAAAGAGCCCTTCAGACCCTAAACTACCATAGACTTCATCGGTTGATACATGATAAAAAAGTTTATTTTTAAAATCAGAGTTCCAATAATTTTTTGCAGCTTCTAGTAGTGACAAGGTCCCTAAAACATTTGTTTTAGCAAAAGAAAATGGATCTGTAATAGAACGGTCTACATGAGATTCTGCTGCTAGATGAATGATACTATTTATTTTTTCTTTTTTTAATATTTCTTTAATTTTTATATGATTGCAAATATCTTCTTGAATAAACTTATAATTAGATTTATGTTCTATTTCTTTTAAATTGTCAAGGTTACCAGCATAAGTAAGACTGTCCAAATTAATAATGTTATATTTTGGATAATTCTCAACAAAAAACTTCACTAAATGGGAGCCTATAAATCCAGCACCACCAGTGATTAAAATATTTTTCATAATTTAAAGTTAGTTAAATAAGTTTTTAATGAATCTTCCCATTTGGGGATATTTAAATTAAAAGTGCTGGAAATTAATGCTTTATTAGTTATAGAATATGCTGGACGTCTCACAGTTGATTTAAAATAAGCAGTTGAAACTTCATTGATTTCACATTTTATATTTAATTGTTCTATTATTTTTTTTGCAAAATCACTCCAATTGGTTGATCCTAAGTTGGAATAATTATAAACTTTACCTCTACTATCTAGTTTTATGTTAGATTCTAAAATCTTCAAGGAATCCCAAGCAAGATCTTTAGCGTAAGTTGGACATCCAAACTGATCATTTACAACGTTTATTTCTTTTTCTTTTGTTGCTTTTTCAATAATAGTATTTACAAAATTATGCCCATATCTTGAGTAAAGCCATGAAGTTCTAATGACTATTGATTCTGAAGGTGAGTTCTCTATAAATATTTCCCCTTTTCTTTTTGATTCTCCATAATAATTAATGGGATTTACTAAACACTTTTCGTTAATTGGGGTTTTACTTGTCCCGTCATACACATAGTCAGTTGAATAGTGAATTAACTTACAATTATGTTTTTCAGATAAGTTTACTAAATTCTTTACCGCTTCTACATTCACTAAGTCAGCATTATTTTTTTCAATTTCAGCATTATTGACATTTGTGTAAGCTGCTGTGTTTAAAATGACATTAATTTTATTTTTTTTTATAAAATCTTCAACTTTTTTCTTTTGAGTTATATCGAGGTCTAAATCTCTAAAAAAGAATTTATAATTAGGGAACTCCTTTTCTAAATTTTTAAATTCAGAGCCTAATTGACCATGACATCCTGTAATTAGAATATTTTTCATTTGTTATTCAAAAAAAAATTCAGAGTCAAAAGAAGAATAATTATTATCTTTTTCATTTGTAATAATTGATTTTTTATCAATTTTCCAGTCAATTTCTAATAAAGGGTCGTTATAGTTCAAGCCTCTTTCAGATTTTGGGTTGTAGTAATTATCTACTTTATAACTAACTCTAGCCGTTTTTGATAAAACAACAAATCCATGGGCGAATCCTTTTGGAATGAATAGTTGTTTATTGGTTTTATCATCTAATTCAATAGAAAAACTTTGACCATAAAATTTAGAATTTTTTCTGATATCTACTGCAACATCTAAAATCCTCCCTTTTACAACACTCACTAATTTGGATTGAGCATTTGGCTCTATTTGAAAGTGTAAACCTCTTAAAACACCATATTTTGACTCGGAAAGATTTTCTTGACAAAAATTCAATGAATGTCCTAGAAGATTTTCTAAACTATCTTTTCTAAATGATTCACAAAAAAACCCTCTTTCGTCTTTCAATTTTTTTGGTTCACAAATCACTAAGTCAGGTATATTGGCTCTTACTTAATTTCATAATTATTTTAATACCTTTTCCATTAAATATTTGCCATAGGGATTGTTTTGAATAGGCTCTGCTATTTTCATTAGATCTGTTTTGCTTATGTAACCTAATAAATAGGCAATTTCTTCAATACAGGCCACTTTTAGTCCTTTTCTTTTTTCGATTGTGTGAATATAATTGGACGCTTCAAGCATTGATTCGTGAGTACCTGAATCAAGCCAAGTAAAATCATCATCTAACAGTTCAACTTTTAATTGTTTGTTTTTTAAATAGAATTGATTAACACTTGTTATTTCAAGTTCTCCTCTATTACTAGGTGATATTTTTTTAGCAATTTCTACAACTGAATTAGGATAAAAATAAAGCCCAACTACAGCGTAATTACTTTTTGGATGTTGGGGTTTTTCCTCTATACTTATAACATTTCCATTTTGGTCATTTTCAACAACACCATATCTTTTCGCATCATTCACATAATACCCAAATACAAGAGCATCATTGGATTTATTAACCTTTTCTAGACCTTTTTTTAATAGTTTAGTAAATCCGCCTCCATAAAAAATATTATCACCAAGAATTAAGCAAACATTGTCATTTCCAATAAAATTTTCTCCAATAATAAAGGCTTCGGCTATTCCATTAGGATTTTTTTGTTCAGCGTAGGAAATGTTTAGACCTATATGATTTCCATTTTCAAATAATCTTTTAAAATTAGGTAAATCAGATGGTGTAGAAATTAGTAAGATATCTTTTATCCCAGCTAACATTAAAACAGAAAGAGGATAATAAATCATTGGCTTATCATGAATCGCCAATAATTGTTTAGACTGCCCCTTTGTTAAAGGATATAATCTTGTTCCACTACCTCCTGCTAAAATAATACCTTTCATTTTTTATAGTTTAT